>NZ_JBGEHL010000004.1:0-361773 GCF_041403445.1 Aliiroseovarius conchicola | reverse complement strand
GGCGATTTTGGGGCCGTGGGTATTTCTCGACCACCAACGGTGCCATCACAGAGGACATCGTACTTCAGTACTTGGAAAATCACATCGCCGATCCTACCGGCGCCAGCCGGTAGTCGTTCAGTAAATTAAACCGACATGCAGATGTACTTCATCTCCAGATAGTCCTCGATCCCGTGATGTGATCCTTCGCGCCCCAGACCCGATTGCTTGACCCCACCAAACGGAGCGGTTTCGGTTGAGATGATGCCGGTGTTCACGCCGACGATGCCGTATTCCAGCTCTTCCGCGACCTTGTAAACGCGGCTCAGGTCTTTGGCATAGAAGTATGACGCCAGCCCGAAGATCGTGTCGTTGGCCTGCGCGATCACATCGTCTTCGTCTTTGAAGCGGAATAGGGGGGCAAGTGGGCCGAAGGTCTCGTCCGTGGCAAACGCCATGTCCTTGGTGGCATTCTTCACGATGGTGGGTTCAAAGAACAGGCCGCCCATCTCGTGTTCCTTGCCGCCAAGGATGATCTCTCCACCTTTTGACGTGGCGTCAGCGATATGCTCGCGCACCTTATCAACAGCGGCGTCCGAGATCAGCGGACCAAGCGCGATGCCTTCGTTCAGACCGTCGCCAACGGGCAGGGCAGCTACGGCTTTTGACAGCTTCTCGGCAAACGCGTCATAGACGCCATCCTGCACATAGATGCGGTTGGCGCAAACGCAGGTTTGGCCGTTGTTGCGGAATTTGCAGGCGATGGCACCGATTACGGCCTCGTCCAGATCAGCGTCATCAAAGACGATGAAGGGTGCGTTGCCGCCCAGCTCCATCGAGCATTTCATCACCTGTTCGGCAGCCTGTTGCAACAAAATGCGACCCACACCGGTTGAGCCGGTAAAGGTCAGCTTGCGCACGGTCGGGTTCTCGCAGAATTCCTTACCGATGTCGGACGCACGCGAGCTTGGCACCACGTTAAACACTCCCGCCGGAATGCCTGCGCGGTCGGCCAATACGGCCAGCGCGAGGGCGGACAGAGGCGTCAGTTCGGCAGGGCGCGCCACGAAGCCGCAACCGGCCGCAATCGCCGGCCCACATTTGCGGGTGATCATCGCGTTGGGGAAGTTCCACGGGGTGATCGAAGCTGCCACGCCAATAGGCTGTTTGATTACCATCAGACGTTTGTCGGGCTGGTGGCCGGGGATGGTTTCGCCATAGATGCGTTTGGCTTCTTCGGCGAACCACTCGATGAAGCTGGCACCATAAGCAATCTCGCCCATCGCCTCGGGCAGGGGCTTGCCCATCTCAGCCGTCAGGATGATCGCCAGGTCGCCTTGGTTTTCCATCATCAGTTCGAACCAGCGACGCAGGATGTTGGCGCGCTCTTTGGCCGTGCGTTTGGCCCATTTGCGGCCTTCAACATCAGCGGCCTCAATGGCACGGGCAACTTCGGCCCGTGACAGGTCAGCCACTTGTGCGATCACATCGCCACGGGCGGGGTTGTTGACATCGAAGGTGGCCCCGTCGTCGGCGGCAATCCATTCGCCGTTCACATAGGCGCGGGTTTCCACCAGCGAAGGGTCTTTCAACAGGCTTTTCAGCGCGGTTGCATTGGCGGTCATTTTCCTCTCCCATGGTTCAAGTGTCTGCCGGGCACATCCCGGTCATCACACAGGACAACTGATATGGATTTCGACATAGCCTATGCCAATGCGGATTTCATCCCAAATGGTTCGAAATACCCAGCTAAATGGAAAAAACTGGCCGAAGACTTTCGCTATTCACACAAGAATCTTCGGTTGGACATGTCATATGGCGAAGATCCTTCCATGCGGCTTGATTTGTTCATGCCGGAGGGCGATCCCAAGGGTCTGCTGGTCTTTGTCCACGGTGGTTACTGGATGGCCTTTGGTCGCAAAGATTGGTCGCATTTGGCAGTTGGCGCGATAGGCCGCGGATATGCGGTGGCGTTGCCCTCGTACCCGCTGACACCGAACGCCGAGATACCACAGATCACCAAATCCGTCGCGGCTGCAATTGACCGTGTCGCAACCGAAGTCGGCGGCCCAATTGTATTGGCTGGCCATTCTGCGGGAGGTCATCTGGTTGCCCGAATGAACTGTCTTGACGTACCGCTGGCTTGCCGCGCGCGTATCAAACACATCATGCCCATATCACCGCTCGGGGATTTGCATCCGCTACGTCACACCAAGATGAACGACACGCTGGGGCTAACCGAGAACACGGCGCAGTCTGAAAGCCCTGCATTTGCAACCAATCGCGCGGCAATTCCAACGACGGTCTGGGTGGGGGCAGACGAACGGCCGGCCTTTCTGTCGCAAGCGCGCGACCTCGCCATTGCTTGGCCCGAAGCCGAACTGGTCATTGCCCCTGACCGGCATCATTTCGACGTGATTGACCCGTTGGCAGACCCGGACAGCGATATGGTTGTGACGTTGCTTGGATAAGTGTCAGCTTCCGAACTTACGCAATTCCCGTTGGTCGATGGTCTCTAGAACAGGCAGCATGATTTCGCTCGAAGCACCTTTGGCTTGGATCAGGATACGCCCATCCACCATGCCCGACAGTTCTCCATCCTGATTAAGATACTTCATCCGCCCGACCCGCTCTAATTTGATGCCCATGACCCCCGCGTTTGCGAGCATGCCGGACAATGCGCCGATCATCGGGTTATCCACCATGATCGTGATGGTGAAATTGCCGTCAGCGTTGGAATAGGTCGCTTCAGCTCCAGCTCCGCCGCCCAACATGGCCAGCCCCGCATTCATCTCGGTCGAAACTTCGCGTGTCCAACCGGCGGGCGCTTCCGGCAGGAATTTTGCAAGGTCTGCGGTTTTCATCGATTGAAGAAGCTGCTTGGCATACTCCAATTCCTCCAGCGCATACTGGATATCACCTTCGTTATAGGCGGCCAGTGCACTTTCCAGTGTGTCCGAAATATCATCGGAAAATGCGATGGTTGGTGCCAGAAATGCGGCAATGATAGTGGTTTTAAGAATACGAGACATTGGTCCCTCCTATGAAAATCTAGCGCTCCACGTTGGCAGTGTATCATTTTCCGCAGGGGTCGCCTCATAGACCCCACGCGCGATGGCGCGCGCCAGACAAGTCGCCGCGGCGTGCCCCAACCGCAATGCGTCGAAGCCAGTGTCATCGGGCAGGGGCTTCGCTCCGGTTGCCGCCGCAAACACCAGATCACCGTCAAAAGGGGTGTGACTTGGATGGATTGCACGGGCCATCCCGTCATGGGCTGCTGTCGCCAACCGCGTTGCTTGTGCTTGTGTCAAATCCGCGTCCGTTGCGACAATCGCTATCGTTGTGTTTTCACCAAGCCCGGCTTCAGGACGCGGCTCAAGCGTCGGATCATGGGTACCAAATCCGCGCGCGCCAAATTCTCCATCCATTTCCCAAGGAGAGGCCCAGAACTCTGGACCTTCGCCCATCGTGACCGCCCCGAGCGCATTGACAGCGACAAGCGCACCGACAGTTATTCCGCACTCCAACACCAAAGAGGCCGATCCCAGCCCCCCCTTCAATCCGTCAACAGTCGCGCCTGTACCGGCTCCGATTGTGCCAAGTTCGAACTGGTCACTGGCGACCGCCAACGCGCGCCGTCCCAAAGCCTTATAGGGGTTCACGTCCCACCCTTTGTCACCACCGTTGAGCAAATCAAACAAGATCGCACCGGGTACGATCGGAACCCGCTGATCCCCGACCAGAAATCCGCGCCCCTCTGCCCGCAGCTCGTCCACAACACCTGATGCCGAATCCAATCCAAAAGCGGACCCACCAGACAAGACCAGAGCATCAACTTGTTGTACCAACTTATCTGGCGATAGCAGATCCGTCTCACGCGTCCCTGGCGCCCCACCCATAACGTGTACCGCTGCGGTGAATGGCACCTCCCCAATCAAAACCGTGGCTCCGGTCTTCACGTGATGATCCTCGGCATTGCCTACCCGCAATCCTGCCACATCGGTAATTAGGTTCTTTGCCCCTGGCCTCATCTTGCCCTCTTTTTCTTGTCATAAATATCCTGCAGGGGTCTGGGGGTGCAAAACCCCCAGCTTGCGTCAAATACACCGCCCACCGTCGATTTCCATCGCCACGCCTGTCACCAGAGACGCATCCTCAGAACATAAAAATACTGCGGCGTTTCCCATATCCTCAGGTGTAGAAAACCGCCCCATCGGTATCGTCGACAAAAACTGCGCGCGCTTTTCTGGCGTGTCTTCCCCCATAAAGCTGGACAATAGCGGTGTCTCGCCCGCGACGGGACAGATGGCATTCACGCGAATGCCAAACGGGGCCAACTCGATTGCCATGGTCTTTGTCGCGGTGATCATCCAGCCTTTGGACGCATTGTACCAGTTAAGGTTCGGGCGTGGGCTAAGACCCGCCGTTGAAGCGACATTCAGAAATGCGCCACGCCCAGCCTTTTTCATGCCCGGTACAAATGCGCGTGCGCTAAGATAAACCGATTTCGCGTTTACAGCGAGCACGCGATCAAACTCGCCCTCGTCTACGTCTTCCATCGGTTTGGGCATGTGAGTTATGCCGGCATTGTTGACGACAATATCAACGTGACCCCAAGCATCATACGCGGCGGAAGCCATCTGTGTCATGCTGTCGGCCGAGGATACATCTACATGGTGCGCGATACCCCCGATCTCATGCGCCACGTCTCGGGCCAAATCATCATTCAAATCGGCGACCATAACTCGCGCGCCTTCGGCTGCAAATTTGCGCACGATGCCCGCGCCAAAGCCTGAAGCCCCACCGGTCACGATGGCCGTCTTGTCGCGAAGTCGCATATGTCACCTTTCTTTATTGCGTTGAGCTTGCGCTGAATATCATGGCTGTTCAAGTCAGCCCCTCTCGGTTTTCCACTCTACTTTAGAAAGCCCTGCGAACCGGGCAAAACGCGACAGCTCGGCTTCCAGCCGATCATGTCGCGCCGCACTCCAGACGATACCCGGCTCAGACCAGAACCCGCTGACCGACAGAACGCCATTTGGGCGATCGGCCTTTAGCTCGATCCGCCCGACGAAACGGTCTTTTTCGAGCAGCGGGTACACATAGTACCCCCATCGACGCTTTGCTTTGGGTACGAACATCTCATTGCGATAGTCAAATCCGAAAAGCTTCTCCAAACGCGCGCGATCCCGTATAGCCGGGTCGAACGGATTGAGGATACGCAATCGAGAGGTGGGGGCAGGCAGGGCAGCCAGTCGTGCCTCGATATCAGGCGCCGCGAGGGCGGTGTAGACACCACGGTCGGTGGTCTCAATTTCGACGGGGATCAGCGGCGCGGTCTCGCACCATGTCTTCGCCTCGCGCGCGCTCATCGCGTCCCAGAAGCGGCCAACCTCGCCGGTTGTTGCAAAAGACAACCGATCAATTGCAGAATTGCACAGCCAGTCTACCGCCTCGTGGTCAGGGGCAGGGTCGTGGGTGGGAAACACGCGTTCGCCCAGATCGTAGAACTTCACAAACTTGTCACGGTGACAGGTGGCAAGCTCGCCCGCATACCACATCTGATCCAGAGCTTTCTTGTGTGGAGGTCGCGCCCACATTTCGCGTTTGTCTACCTTAGTGTCAAAAGCATGGGTCGACAGCGCACCCTCGGCCTGAATGCGCGCTTTGATTTCGTCGATCTGTGGTTTGGCAAGGCCAGATTGGAACCAATCGCTTTTCGCCATATAGGTCCCCAACCGATCAAATTGCCGCCGCCAATAGGGCAAGACGCGCATGTCGATCAGGCTGGCATCATGGGTGAAATGCTCGAACAGTTCGCGGCCCGCGAGACGCTTCCAAACTTCGCTTTCGCGGATGTTCTGGTTGCGGGTCCACAGGATGTGGTTATGTGCACGGGTCACGTTTCGGATCGTGTCGATCTGCACAAACCCAAGCCGCCAGATCATAGCCTGAAGATCGACCTGTCCAGTTGGTGTGCCAGACAACAGGTTAGTCCAAAGCCACAGGTGGCGCGCCTGCCGATTGGACAGTCTAAGAGGTGCGCTCATATCCTATCCATGCTTCGCGGCGACGGTTTTGAGCTGCGAGAAACCATAGAGCGCCTCGAACCCCTTTTCACGACCATGGCCGGACTTACCCACGCCACCAAAGGGCAGTTCCACACCACCTCCCGCTCCGTAGTTGTTGATGAACACCTGTCCCGCGCGCAGTCGTTTGGCCAATCTCATCTGGCGGGCACCATCCGCGGTCCAGATGCTGGCGACCAGACCGAAATCGGTGGCGTTGGCGATTTTGATGGCCTCGTCTTCTGTGTCGAATGGAATGACGACCTGCACGGGTCCGAAAATCTCGTCGCGCGCCAGCGGATGGTCGGGAGGGACGTCGGCAAACAGCGTAGGCGCAACATAGTGGCCACCGTCGGGTATGTCGGAATACTGACCGCGCCCGGCAATGCGTAGCTCAGCGCCCTTTGCCAAATACCCTTCGACGATTTCCTTTTGACGCGCTGAGATCAATGGCCCGACATTCAGATCCGCTTGCGCTGTTCCAACCTGAAGCGCATCATAAGCAGCCCCCATGCGTGAAACCACCTGATCATAGACCCCGCGCTGAACCAACACCCGAGAACTGGCCGAGCATGTTTGGCCCGCATTCTGGATGCAGGCCCCGACAAGGAACGGGAGTGCGGCGTCAAGATCGGCATCATCAAAGACCAATTGGGGCGACTTGCCACCCAGCTCCAGTGTGACGGGCACGACATTGCCAGCGGCTGCGGCTTGGACCAAACCGCCTACGGGAACTGACCCCGTGAAGCTGATATGGTCCACATCAGGGTGAGCCGACAGGGCGGCGCCTGCTTCTTCCCCCAGCCCCGTCACGACATTCAGAGCTCCTTTGGGCAGACCCGCTTCTTCGGCCAGTCGCGCGAAGGCCAGCGCGGTCAGGCAGGCTTCCTCAGCAGGTTTCAAAACGCAGGCGTTGCCCATCGCAAGGGCGGCTCCGACCGAGCGCCCGATGATCTGCATGGGATAGTTCCAAGGCACGATGTGCGCAGTGACTCCGTGAGGCTCGCGCAACGTGTATACGGTGTAGCCGTCCAGATAGGGGATGGTTTCACCCATCACCTTGTCAGCAGCGCCGCCGTAAAATTCCATATACCGTGCCAACGCCACCGCATCATTGCGCGCTTGGGTAAGGGGCTTGCCAACATCGCGCGCCTCAAGCGCCGCCAGTTCTTCGATCCGGGTTTCAACCAACTGGCCGATACGGGTCAAGATACGGCCGCGTTCAGTCGCGGTCATGCGACCCCAGTCGCTGTCGAGGCTCGCGCGTGCTGCGGCCACTGCCGTATCAATCTCGTGTTCTTGGCCGCGCGCGATTTGTGTGAATATGTCTCCCGTCGAGGGATCCTCCACGTCAATTGTCGCGCGGGTTCTCTGCCAAGCTCCGCCAATCAAGATTTCTGTGGGGTCAAACCAAAGCTCGTCCATTTAGGCCTCCTTCCACGCAAGCGGGATGACCGGCGCGGCGTTGATCAGGGTATGGGTGTAGTCATGCGTGGGTCTTGTAAAGACGTCTTCTGTCGCGCCTTCCTCGACGATTTTACCTGCACGCATCACCAGAACCCGGTCGGTGATCGAACGCACGACGCCAAGATCATGGCTGATAAACAGATACGCCAGTCCATGACGGGATTGTAAGTCAGCAAGGAGGTCCAGAATATCGGCGCGGATCGAGACATCGAGCGCGGAGACCGCCTCATCTAGGATGATCAACTCGGGCCGCAGGATCAAAGCGCGCGCGATGGCGATCCGCTGGCGTTGCCCGCCCGAGAATTCGTGTGGGTAGCGTTCCATCGCATCGTCGCCCAGTCCAACTTCGGCAAGTGCGGTGCGGACGCGTCCGCGCCAATCGTCTGGTCGCGCGCCCAGCAGATGGAAAGGTTCTGCCACCAATCGTTCGACAGTCCAGCGTGGATTAAAGCTGCCATAAGGGTCTTGAAACACCACCTGTAATCCGGCGCGCCGGTCGGCTGGCATGTCGGGCGCGATGGGTGTTCCATTCAGAAGGATCTCGCCACCTTGCAAGGGTTCTAAGCCCAATATAGCGCGCGATAGCGTAGATTTTCCGCATCCACTTTCCCCCACAAGCCCAAGGCTTTCGCCCTTGGAAAGCGTGAAGCTGACACTGTCCACAGCGCGAAAGAGAGGGGCTGGGCCAAAGATTTGGGTGCGGGGCAGGGGGTAATCTCTGATCGCGTTCCGGACTTCCAGTAAAGGCGTTTCTGTTGGGGCCGACTGCCCATCTGGTACGTGGTCGGATGCTTTTAGAAGTTGGCGTGTATAGGGATGTGACATGGTGCGAAACAGCGCCTCGGTTTCACCCTGTTCAACAATCACGCCCTTGCGCATGACAGCCACGTGATCTGCCATACCCGCCACAACGGCAAGGTCGTGGGTGATCAAAAGCAGGCCCATATTTTCTTCAGCCACAAGCTCTTTCAACAGATCGAGAATTTGCGCCTGCGTGGTCACATCAAGCGCGGTGGTTGGCTCGTCCGCGATCAGCAGGTCAGGATGGAGCGCGATGGCCATCGCAATGCACACCCGTTGACGTTGCCCGCCGGACAGTTCGTGTGGATAGCGGTCCAGAGGGAACCGATCCTGCGGCAAGCCGACGCGCGTGAGTTTCTCAGCCGCGACGCGCTGGGCGTCTTCTTTGCTTGCTTGGCCATGGATCAATAGGGTTTCGGCCACCTGATCGCCAATGGTTTTGACCGGGTTCAGCGCCGTCATCGGCTCCTGGAAGATCATCGAGATGCGGCGACCGCGTATGTCACACAGCGCCTCTTCTGAGAGTGTGGCCAGATCGGTGTCGTCTAGCCATAGTTGGCCTTTCGTTTCGGACCCGGTGGGCGCCAAGCCCATCAATGCCAGCGCCGTCATAGATTTCCCCGACCCGCTTTCGCCAACCAGGCCGACCACTTGGCCGGGGGCGATGGACAGGTCCACGTCCTGTAAAATGGGCGTGTCGTGGATGCTAAGCGCAAGGTTCTCAATCCGTATCATTCGCGTGCCCTTCTGATCCTTGGATCAAGCAGATCGCGCAGCCCGTCCCCCATCAGGTTCAGCCCTAGCACCATGACCACAATTGCCAGCCCCGGCGCGATGGCCAGACGTGGGTCGGTGTAGATCATGGTTTGTGCATCGGCCAACATGCGCCCCCAACTGGGGGTTGGGGGTTGCGCGCCAAGACCTACGTAGCTTAGCCCTGCTTCGGCCAGAATGCCGAGTGAGAACTGGATCGTGCCTTGCACGATAAGTAGGTTGGCGATGTTGGGCAGGATATGCTCAACACTGATCCGCGCCTTGCCTTTGCCCGCCACGCGGGCGGCCATGATAAACTCGCGCGTCCAGATGGTCATTGCCCCACCGCGCGCCACCCGGGCGAAAACGGGGATATTGAAAATGCCAATTGCGATGATCGCGTTTGTGGCTGACGGACCGAATGTGGCTGTGATCAGGATGGCGATGACCAGAGATGGGAACGCAAAGATCAGATCGTTGCCACGCATGATGACCTCGTCCAGCCAACCACCCCGGTTGGCGGCGGCCAGCAATCCCAGCGGCACACCAGCCCCCATTCCGATCCCGACTGCCAAGACCGCGACAGCGATCGAGATCCGCCCACCCTCCATCAACATCGACAGAAGGTCGCGGCCAAAGTGATCTGTCCCCAGAAGGTAGTCACCCGATGGCGCACGTAACCGTTCTGCAATGTTTAACGAGGTGACGTCATAGGGTGTCCACAGAAAAGACAGCAGCGCGGCGGATAGCAAAATTGCGCTAAGCAGGGCACCGATCCAAAGCTGGGCGGGAAGGTTCCTCATGCGCGTCGTCTTAGTCTTGGGTCTGCGACTGCATAAGCAATGTCGACCAGAAAGGTCACGAGGATGACGGCGAAGACCAATAACATCACGACGCTTTCCACGACCACGAGGTCACGCTGGGTGATGGCTTGGAAGATCAACCGACCAAGCCCCGGCAGGAAAAAGACGTTCTCGATAATGATGGCACCGGCCAGAAGGAAGCTGAATTGCAAGCCGATGATGGTCAGGACCGGGATCAGCGCGTTGCGCAGTGCGTGACGCCGTGTGGCCTGTGCGACGGTCAATCCTTTGGCCCGAGCCGTGCGCATATAGTCTTGGTGCAGCACGTCCAGCAATGAGGACCGCATGACGCGCGCCAGAATAGAGGCCTGCGGCAAGGCAAGCGCAATCGCGGGCAAGGTCAAAGCCTTCAGCGCGGGTCCGACACCCTCATCCCAGCCCGGAAACCCGCCGGCCGAGAACCAGCGCAACTGCACGGCAAACAGCATCACCAGCAGCATCGCAAACCAGAAATTCGGAACGGCGATGCCAAGCTGCGTGACACCCATGACGGCATAATCGCTGGTGGCACCCCGCCGGGTTGCGGCATACATCCCAACCGGGATGGCAATAAGCGTCGACAAGATCAGCGCATAGATCGCCAACGGAAGCGAAACCTGAAGCCGTTCCCACACCAGTTCGGCCACCGGAACCCGGTAAGTATAGGAGATGCCGAAATCGCCGGTTAACAGGCCCCCGACCCAGCCCAGATAGCGCGCAAGAAGCGAGCCGTTCAGACCAAGCTCATCGCGCAGGGCGGCCACAGTCTCGGGCTGCGCGTTCAGGCCCAGCATGAACGAGGCCGGGTCACCAGGGATCACCTCGATCATTGCAAAGATCACCAAAGAGGCGACCACAAGGCTGAGGCCAAGTGACAAAGCGCGGGTCAGGACAAAACGCAACATATGCGCGAGGTTAGACGGGGGGCGTCCCGGCGGGAAGAGGGAAAAACGCGTCGGGTGTGGTTAGATCTTAACCTCGACACCGGGAAGGTTCAGCGCCTTCATCAGCTCACGCAATTCCTGACGGGCGGCCACATTCGAGATGTTCATCTGCCCCACCACACCAATGTCGCGCAGATCAAGCAAAGTCAGGCCGCGTGGGAACAGCTCGCGGAAGATAACACGCTCGTTGAAGCCCGGAGCCACACGAAAGCCGATGCGTTTGGACAAATCTTCGACCGCGTCGCCCATCTTTTTCTTGTTGTGCATCATCTGCGCGCCCAGACGGTTGCGCACGACGATCCAATCAATGGGTTTCAAGCCTGCCTTGGCACGCAACTGACGGGCGTTCCAAACCATCTCGGAATAAACCGAAGGGCCGGTGACTTTGTTTGTCTCGGCGTCGATATGCGCCAAAAGGTCGAAATCAACGAAGCTGTCATTCAATGGTGTGATCAGCGTGTCAGCCAGCGAATGTGCAACTTGGCTAAGGCGCGTGTGTGAACCGGGACAGTCGATGATGATGAAATCGCGGTCTGCCTCCAGTGCCGCTACGGCCATGGATAGGCGGCGGTCATAGGGGTTTTCACTCGGCTTCAAGCTGGCTGGATCAACCTCGGGCAAATCATGATATTCAGGGGTCGCCAATTCGACACCAGCACGGGCCATGGTGGCTTTGCGGTTCTCGACGAAACGACCGAAGGTCTTTTGGCGCAGGTCAAGATCAAGGACCCCAACCTTATGCCCCATCCGAGAGAGCGCCGTCGCCACATGCATGGATACGGTCGATTTTCCGGCTCCGCCCTTTTCGTTCCCCACGACAATGATATGTGCCAAGCCTGTATCCCCGGTTACTTGAACATTTTTTAGTTGGCGCAACTATATGTGTGTTCCTGATCCGGGGAAAGGGGCGGCAGAGCCAATTCGCAACTGAATTGCGGCAGGGTGGCTCTATGATCACGCCCAAATTTTGGTATCCCGTGAGGGAAAGAGGTGAACGAATGGCAAAAACACGCGTTTTGGTCGAATTTGGCATGGGCACATCCTTGCGCCGCGAAGACTATACCGAAGCCGCCGCGCGCGCGATCCGCGATGCGCTTTGGCACAACTCGGTCAACATGGCCGAATTGTTTGGGTTCGAAAAAGAAAACATGGTCGTGGATGTCGAAGTTGCGGTGCAACAGCCCGACAGTGTCAATGCCGATCAGCTTGCGCAGATTTTCCCCTATGGTCAGGTTGCCGTTCAGGTGAAACACGGCGGGTTGGACGTGCCAAAGCCTTCTGGTGGCTGTACGGTAATCGCCAACGCGGCCATCGCCGTCAGCTTTGATATGGAGCCCGTCTGATGTCTGAAAAACGAATGATCCTTGAGATGGGTACGGGCAACGACCTGTATGGGCAGGACTATACCAAAGCGGCGTGCCGGGCTGTTCAGGATGCGCTGCACCATTCCTCCATCACCTTGTTTTCTGAGCTGGGCGTCGATCACACCAAGATGCGGGTATCCGTCATAATCGGCGTGGCTGCGCCGGATCTTGTGGACCTTGACGTCGTTCGCGCCGAACTTCCCCGCGGACGCGCTGAGGTGCGGGCGGTGAAAGGTGGGATGAATACCGAGAGCGCGGGGCAGGTACATGTGATCGCAACCGCAGCTGTGGAGGCATGGTTGCCGAATATGACAGGGCGGTATCACCTTTCCCAGTCAACCTGAAAGTGGTCTCCCGTCGCCGAAGGAAGGCCGGAGGGCACCGGCCCTCCAACCCTCTTGTTTTGAGTCTTACCTCTGATCACAAACCTGCGCGCCCGACATCGTCTGGGCAGGGCTGGTGGTCAGGCGATATTCATTGACCTCAGCTGCGGTCATCCAATGGATGCTCTCAGCTGGTGCGGCCTCCAACGTGTACCAGTAGAATGCCGCAGGGATGCCCATTTCTGCGTAGTAGCTTAGGTACTTTTGGTGTTCGGGATCGTCGCGCGGGAAGTCCGTTGCCTGTTGCACACCTGTGATGCCTCCGGTTGCCCAGCTATGAACACCAACGCAGGCCCCGGGCGCGGCGCGGCGTTTGGTGCCAGCCAGAAACAAATCAGTGCCGCCGGACGCGACCATCCCGTCGGAAGGGACCACTGTTCGCAATCCTGCATCGCGAACCATTCGGGCAAGCTTCAGATTGGCCACGTCATCGGCTGAACCGGGAATGTTTTGTAAGATAAGTGTTTTGGCTTGTGGGTTCTGGGCGATTGCGTTGCGAACAACGCTGACGCTTGAACCATCGATCACGCCTTGGGCGACCAGCTGTTCGCCCTCAGCCGTAATCGTGAGGGCGTCGTAGTCATCGGCGCCTATCCCTCCGCATGCGGTCAGAGACAGAAGAGAGCCGGCGACAACGGTCGAAAACAGAAATTGTGATACGCGCATGGAAACCTCCGTTGATGCTCGTTCGACAGGGATATAGACCTTTATGTTGGCGATTGGCGGCGATTTGGTGCATGCTGATGGCGTATTTCTCCGAATATAGGTTCTGTATGACGAAAGCCGCCAAATTTGTTCTGAGCAGGATGGATCGATCGATATTGAACGTCGTGCAGCAAAACAATCAGTTCACCCACGCCCAGATTGGCGAAAGGGTGAACTTGTCCCCATCATCGGTACGTCGCCATTTGTTGGCGCTTCGAACGGCCGGTATCATCCGTGCGGATGTATCACTGGTTGATCCGTCGCTGCGCGGTTTAAGCTTTCTGGTACAAGTTTGGTGTCATTCCGTGGACCGCCAGAAGGACGCGGCTTTTCGCAAGGCGATGGAAAATGACCCCCATGTATCCCAGTGCTATTCGGTGTCGGGCGAATACGATTACATGTTGATGGCGCATTCATCTTCGCCCGAAGAGTTCGAGACTTGGGCTGAATATCGTTTGATGGATCAGGCGGCCGTATCGCGGTATAAATCAACGCTGGTGTGGTCGCAGATCAAACATGATCATCTGATCGATTTTACCGATGCCGATCGGGGGTAGGCCCAGCTGTAATCAAAAACGCCGCCCCAAAATTGGAGCGGCGTTTTCTTTTCGAAAGAGACAGTGATTAGAAACCAAAGCCTTCGTATTTCGATTTGAACTTCGACACGCGGCCACCGGTGTCCAGCAGTTTCGAGCTGCCGCCGTTCCACGCCGGGTGCGCGGTTGGGTCGATGTCCAGCGCCAGGGTGTCGCCTTCGGCGCCCCAGGTCGACTTCATTTGAACGATCGTGCCGTCGGTCATTTTGACGTCGATCATGTGGTAGTCGGGATGGATATCCTTTTTCATGCTGACGCTCCTCAGGCTTTCTTGGCTTTGTATGTGGTATCTTCGGCGATACGAGCAGACTTACCACGACGCGAACGCAGGTAGTACAGTTTCGCGCGACGAACGCGACCACGGCGCACAACTGTGATGCTGTCGATATTGGTCGAATGCAGCGGGAACACACGTTCCACGCCTTCACCGAAGGAAATCTTGCGAACGGTGAACGAGCCGGCAATGCCTTCGCCATTTTTGCGGCTGATGCAAACGCCTTCGTAGTTCTGCACACGGGTGCGCGAACCCTCGGTCACTTTGAAGCCGACACGGATTGTGTCACCGGCTTTGAAATCGGGGATTTCATTCCCCAGGGCGGCAACTTGTTCCGCCTCGATTTGTGCGATCAGGTCCATCTGAAACGCTCCTTTTATGCTTGCGGTTTTTCCGCAAAGTTTGTTGCCGTCCAAGAGCTCCTTGTCTTCACCGGGTCCGCATATGCGCCCGCAGGAGGTCGTCCGTCGTTTCTTTGGTGCTTTCTGTCGGGGTCCCATGTGCAGAAGAACGCACTCGCCCAAAAGAAAAACGCCCGCGCGACTCGGATGAGTGCCAGACGGGCGGTGTATAGGGTGTTTGGAGGGGGCTGGCAAGACCTCTTGAGGTATCGAAACACCCAGTGCTGCAAGGTGTATCAGCGCGACATCTATCATAGAGCATCTGCGGAAAAAAAAGGAAGCTGCGCCAAGAATAATGGCGCAGCTTCCGGGGCTTCGACGACCGTGAGTGGCCTCAGTTAGGCTAGAACGAGGGGTGTCGAAAAGTCGTTCCGCGCAGTGCGGAACATGGGAATGCGACGCTTGAGGCTAACCGAAGGGCGCAGGGTGCACGCTGCGCGCTTTTTTTGCTCAAGGGCATTCAGTGCGTTGATGCGGTTTTGCTTTGCTGTGATCAGAAGTTCCATGTCGTTCACCTTTCCCGTGTTTTTATCTTGCTGCCCTCCAATAGAAGGCCGTGTTTCCTAAAAAGAGACTAAGCAAGATGGTCGCGGTTTTGTCTGCGAACTCTCACGTAAAGGGTGTTTGTTCTATTTGTTGATCAACCCTCGCACGCCGTAAAAATGACACAAATTCACCTTTCTGGGTTCCCCATAAATAGCGATGCCAAAGGGATGTAAGTGGTGAGAAATCAAGGTTTTTGGAAACAGTTCGAGAGTCTGGATTTAGACAATTGAACTTTTCGAAACAAAGGCACAAAAAAGCCGCATTTCAATCATGGCGAGAAATGCAGCAAATGGCCCTACTTCCGCCGTTTTTCCTGAAGTGATTCCCATAGGTCAGGGCGGCGTTCGCGGGTGATCTGCTCGCTCATTTCGTGCCGCCATTCCGCGATTTTTCCGTGGTGGCCTGACGTCAGGACCTCGGGAATTGTGCGTCCGCGCCAGATGGCGGGACGGGTATATTGAGGATGCTCCAGCAAACCCGCCGAAAAGCTTTCTTCTTCGGTTGAGGCCTCGTTGCCAAGGACGCCTGGAAGCAAGCGAACGGTGGCGTCCAGCATAGCCTGTGCCGCGATTTCACCGCCGGTCAGGATGAAATCACCAAGGCTGACCTCTTCGATATCGTATTCGTCGAGCACGCGTTCATCCACGCCCTCGAACCGTCCGCATAATACGGTAATCCCATCGCACGCGGCAAATCGCCGTGCCATGGCCTGTGTCAGGGGCTTCCCGCGCGGTGACATATAGACCACGGGCCATTTTGCCCGATCCGATGTCGCACCAGATTGCGCCGTGTCGATCGCTTTCGAGACAACATCGGCGCGCAGAACCATACCCGCACCACCGCCTGCTGGCGTGTCATCCACGTTGCGGTGCTTGCCTTCGCCAAACGGCCGCAGATCAATTGGCTCTAGCGCCCATAACCCGTCTTTCAGGGCGCGACCGGTCAGGCTTTCGCCAAGCACACCGGGAAAGGCACTTGGAAACAAAGTGATGACCTTCGCCGTCCACGTCCCGACATAGCGCGGCGTATCGGTCATCAGTTCGCGTGGTTTCATCGACGCAGAAACCGCAATCTTGCCATGCGACTTCATTGCGCGGGACTTTGCGGGGGATGTGTCAGAGCTGGCTTTTTGATCGGGCGTGTCATTCATGCGCCCCACTTAGCGGGTTTCGGTTCGTCTGGGAAGTCAGCGTTGTGCGGGCAGCCCGGCTAGCAGTTGAGCCTTGTGTGATTTGAGCTCGGGCTTTGAAAGGCCGCTTCGGTTAAGTTCCAGAAAGGCGTCGCGCTGGGCTTTGCTTTGCCCGCGATTGGAAATTGGGGCGGGGGCAAGTTGAGCCTGAACGCTTTGTGGTACGTTCACAAGGTCCAGAAGGGCGGCTGCTGGTCCATGAGGGTGATCGGCATAATCTTCCAATGCCGCGGTGACAACTGGGATCGGTGAAAGGGCAAAGCGCATGTTCTGCGCTTGATCCGTCGGGCTGATCTGATCGGGTATTCGCGTGCAAAATGTTTCGAAGTCATCCGCCAGGTTTATCGAACGCAACAAATGCCCATGAACCGACTTGAGCCACGCTTGCCGGTCGCGGGTCGTATAGAAGAAGGTAATGTTGGCCTTGGCGCCGAACCGGCGATGCAACTCTGAAATGATCACCCGAGCCAACCTCAAAGCGGGCCTTTGATACGACGTGATTAACCTGCCACCAAGCTTGCGATGTCCGGGCATTCCACCGGAAAAGCTTTCTCGGGACAGGATGATGACCTTGTGATCGGGGATTTGACTAAGGAACCGGCGAAATGACCGTCGAAATCGGTGCAGCCGGTGTGGGTAAGGGCGCTGTGCGTAAAAGCGCGCTTTTGCCCCAGCATTCAGAAAGTCATTCTGGCCGTAATAGTCGAAATAGGGGCGAAGTTCCTTGCGGTTTTGGTGAAGGAAATTCTGCAAGCTGGTCGTTCCGGTCTTATGAAACCCAGCATGAACAATGACTTGAGTCATTCTGGAAAGACACCCTCGGGAGGGTCGGTAATGATGCGACCGGACGACAGGTCAACTGTTGGGACAGCCTCAAGCGTAAACGGCAATAGTGCCCCGTTCTTCAGGCCGGGCCCCTGAACCTCTAGCACATCGCCTGCGCCATGATTGTGCACAGCTGAGACGCGGCCCAACGACGTCCCTCCTGTATCCAAGACCTCCAGCCCGATCAGGTCGGCATGGTAGTATTCGTCATCTGGCAGGCTGGGAAGCGCGTCACGATTCGCAAACAGGCGAACACCTTTCAGCGCGTCGCCGTCTTCTTTCGTGGTGACGCCATCGATTGTTGCCGAGAAACCGCTTTTGATGGGTTGAATGAGGGTCAGCTCGAAGGTGCGGCTGCCATCCTCGGACCACAGCGGAGAGTACTCCCCGATGGCTTCGGGGTCAGAGCAGAAGCTTTTGACGCGAAGTTCACCTTTGACGCCAAAGGCACCTGCTATGGCGCCTACACAAATCCGGTCATCACTCATTTCACACCTGTGCAAATACCACGATCCACCGACCCACCCCGGTCTGTGCAGCGATCATTCATAGAGCTTCGTTCAAACATCAGCCCCGCAAGAAAACCTGCGCCGACGATCAAAATCAACCGAAATGGATGAAGGAGCAATCCCATGGCACGGTCAGCCTTTCATTCAGTCAGCGCGTTTCGACGGGAAGCGCACCGCGGCGGGTTTCCCAACCAGATTGTTCCAGTTCCGGGCTGTCTTCAACTGTTTCCGGCCATCCAAGGCAGAAATACCCAACAAGCTGCCAGTTGGCGGGGACGTTAAGATCAGCGCTCAACCTGGCAGGGTCCAGAATGGACACCCAGCCAAGGCCCAAGCCGCGTGCGCGGGTGGCAAGCCAAAACAACATGATCGCCGAGACGACGGAATAGCGCCGCATCTCGGGCATCGTTCCTGCACCAAGCTGATGACCTTTATCGGTCGCCTCGTCGCTGAACACTGCCAGCTGAATGGGTGCGTCCTGCATTCCCGACAGCTTTAGCCCGGCATAAAGCTTGGCCTTATCGCCGGAATAACCGCGCAACGCATCGTCGTTTGCTTTGCTGAAATTCGCCAGAGAAGCGGCTCGGGCCTGCTCGCTTTCGACACGAACAACCCGCCAAGGTTCTGACAGCCCCACCGACGGGGCCAGCAGAAACGCGTCGAGGCACTCTTGCAAGAGTGCCTCGTCCACAGGATCTGGGCGAAAGCGACGCACATCGCGCCGCCAACGCATCAGATCTTCAAGATCCGACTGAAACTCGTCCGAAAAGGCGTGCATGTCAGATCCAAACCGGTCCGATTATTCTTCGGCGGTTGCTTCTTCTGCGGCTTCTTCGGCAGGTGCTTCAGCCGGAGCTTCAGCAGCTTCTTTCGCAGCAGCAGCTTTTTCAGCTTTCTCTTCAGCACGTTCCTTGGCTTTCTGGCCAGGCTCGGCTTTCTTCATGTTGGCGCGCTCTTTTTTCTCCAGAACACCAGCGGCTTCCAAAAAGCGGCTTACGCGGTCTGAAGGTTGTGCACCTTGGTCCAGCCAATACTGAACGCGTTCCATGTCCAGTTTCACGCGCTCTTCCGAATCTTTCGGCAGAAGCGGGTTATACGTGCCCAGCTTTTCGATGAAGCGGCCATCGCGCGGCATACGTGTGTCTGCAGCAACAACGCGATAGAAGGGACGTTTTTTCGAGCCGCCACGGGCGAGACGAATTTTCATAGCCATGAGAGTTTTCCTTTTTACTAGCTATTTGAGGGGCTTGCGCCCGATCATTCTTGGTGTTTCTTGTGATGCCTGATGACTTCATCAATGACGAAGTTCAGGAATTTCTTGGCGAATTCGGGGTCCAGATCGGCTTGGCGCGCAAGCTCCTCTAGACGTTCGATCTGTTTGGCCTCGCGCGCCGGGTCCGACGGCGGTAGGTCGTGTTCTGCTTTCAACTTGCCTACGGCTTTGGTGTGCTTGAAGCGCTCACCGAGCGTGTAGACTAGGATCGAGTCCAGCCGATCAATGCTTTCGCGGTGGTCTTTCAACAGCTCAGCGGCGCGGATCGTGGTGTCGTTGCTCATGAAAGCGTCTCCTTAGCCGGGGCATGGCGGTAGACAATGTCGGACGGGTCTGGTCGAGCTGCGACCTCGTCTGGGATCGCGCCTAGCGCTTCTGCTACGCGGATCGAGGCGGTATTCTCGGTTTCTACATAGCTGACAAGAGTTTTCATCCCGGCCGTATTAAAGGCGAAGTCGAGCGCAGCGCGAGCTGCCTCGGTAATGTAACCGTTCCCTCGGTGCTGAGGGTAAGCCAACCATCCCAATTCTGTTTCCGCAAAGCTTGGAAGCTTGTTCAAGCCGACTTGTCCGATATGAGCGCCATCGTCTTTACGCTGCACGGCCCAGCCCCCAAAGCCAAACAAAACCCAAGCCGCGATGTCGGAGCTAAACGCACCCCAAGCCGCGTCACGGCCCAATGGCCCACCCATTAGGCGAGCATCATCGCTACCCCAAAGAGCGGCATAATCTTCGAAGTCCTCGATGCGGTGTGCACGTAGTGTTAGCCGCGGTGTGTTTAATGTCGGTGCGATCATACATAGGCCTCCGGGCTGCCATCGCTGTCTACCGCATAGGTGAAGACAAGCGATCCATCGAGCGTGCCTGTTTGTTCACCGCCAAGCTTGGCGACCAGCGCTTGGCTGGCGGTGTTGGCAGGGTCAACATAGCTAACGATCATCTCGGGTCCGATGCTGCGCAGATGTGCCAGTGCGGCGTTGGCGGCTTCGAAGGCGAAGCCTTGGCGTTGCGCTTCAGGGTCGATGAAAAAGCCAAGTTCAATGGCTTGGTCGCCCGGCTCAACCCCAGCAAAGACAAAACCAATGACGGTATCGTTGTGGCTTACCGTGAACATTCCGTCCCCGCGCAGCACCCAACCCGCGACATAGTTGGTGAACTGCGCCCAGATATCTTCGTCGCCCGGTGTTTGCCCCATGAATTTCGCCGATGGCAGCGAGAACAACCGCTGGAACACCTCGAAATCCGCCAGCACCGGCGCGCGCAACACCAGCCGCTGCGTGCGCAGTACAGGCAGAGCCTTGCGCGCAGCTTCGGCGATAGAGGCACCGGGGCAGGGGATGGTGACGGGCGAGATCATGTTACTTTTTCTTCCCGAAACCAGACAGGCCGGGGGGCAGGCCAGCGCCACCCAAGCCGGGCAGTTTGCCACCCATGGCTTTGGCCGCTTGTTCCAGTGCCTTGGGGTCCATCGACGACGGATCCATGCCGCCCATGTCGGGCATCCCGCCGCCTTTGCCGAACATGCTGCCCATGGCTTGCTTCAGCATCTTGCCTTTGCCCATTTTGCCCATCTTCTTCATCATGTCGCCCATCTGGCGCTGCATTTTCAGAAGCTTGTTTAGCTCGGACACTTCCAGCCCGGCACCTTTGGCGATCCGTTTTTTACGGCTGGCTTGCAAAAGCTGCGGGTTGGCGCGTTCGCGTTTGGTCATCGACTGGATCAACGCGATCTGACGTTTCAGGACCTTGTCGTCCATGCCGGCGGCTTCGGCCTGTTTGGCCATTTTGCCCATACCCGGCATCATCCCCATGACGCCTTGCATGCCGCCCATCTTGATCATCTGTTCCAGCTGCATCTTCAGGTCGTTCATGTTGAACTGACCCTTCTGGAAGCGCTTCATCATGCGCTCGGCCTGTTCGGCCTCGATGGTTTCTTGGGCTTTTTCGACCAGAGCAACGATGTCGCCCATGCCTAGGATGCGTCCTGCGATCCGCTCAGGCTCGAACGTTTCCAGCGCGTCCATCTTTTCGCCAAGACCAACGTATTTGATCGGCTTGCCGGTGACAGCGCGCATCGACAGGGCGGCACCACCACGACCGTCGCCATCCATACGGGTCAGGACCACGCCAGAGATGCCAACTTTGTCGTCAAATTCCTGCGCAACCTCGACCGCGACCTGACCGGTTAGGCCGTCAACCACCAACAGGGTCTCGCGTGGGTTCACGACGGCCGAGACTTCTTCGACCTCGCCCATCAGGACATCGTCGATGTGTAGACGGCCAGCGGTATCGAGCATGAAGACGTCATAGCCGCCCATGGTCGCCTGCTGCTTGGCGCGTTTGGCGATGTCGACGGGTTTCTGGCCGGGAACGATCGGCAGGGTGTCCACACCGATTTGCGTGCCCAGCACAGCCAACTGATCCATCGCGGCCGGGCGGTAGATATCGAGCGATGCCATCAGCACGCGCTTGCCGTCTTTCTCGGTCAGACGTTTGGCGAGCTTGGCGGTCGTCGTGGTTTTACCACCACCTTGCAGACCAACCATCAAGATCGGGGCAGGGGGGCTGTCGATCTTCAGCGCACCGGGTTCGCCTTCGCCGGTCAAAACCTCGACCAATGCGTCGTGAACGATTTTCACAACCTGCTGGCCGGGGGTCACGGATTTGGTAACGGACTGACCCGTCGCTTGTTCTTGGACCTTCTTCACGAAATCACGCGCAACGGGCAGCGAGACGTCAGCCTCAAGCAATGCCACACGCACTTCGCGCAGCGCGGTTTTCACGTCATCCTCGGACAGCGCACCCTGTTTCGTCAGGCGGTCAAAGACACCGGATAGGCGATCTGACAGGCTCTCGAACATATTTCGGCTCCTTTGCCGTTTCATTTGCCCCATAGATAAGGGGCGGGCTGCGCAAATCCAAACCTCAAACCAGTGACGCCCCTGTGGGCGCGACGCGCTGACAGGGGGCGATCCCGGCATAAGCCATGGGACCGGAAGCTTAACGACTCCCGGAGTTGTGGCGGGATTTAGACCTGTTGGCCGTTGCTGTCAAGGATTGTGCCTGCCTTTCCAGCTGTCAGCAGGCTTTGACCTGCATCATGGTTCACGCCGTTTGCGACAGGTATCCTAGGATCAAATGAACAACACTCTTAAAGGAGCTATGAGATGTATAAAAATG
The DNA here is from genome assembly GCF_041403445.1 of Aliiroseovarius conchicola. Classification (NCBI taxonomy): domain Bacteria; kingdom Pseudomonadati; phylum Pseudomonadota; class Alphaproteobacteria; order Rhodobacterales; family Paracoccaceae; genus Aliiroseovarius; species Aliiroseovarius conchicola. Next base: position 339,675 of record NZ_JBGEHL010000004.1, on the reverse strand, counting down.
TCCTTGTACCAATCGCGCTGGATCATGAGCGCAATGTTGATGAGGCGCTGAGCATCGCCAAGGCCATCGCCGAGAAGGGCGCGAAGATCACTGCCCTTCATGTGATGGAAGATATTCCGGCCTATGTTGCGCAGTATCTGCCCGAAGGACAGATGGAAGAGAACATCAATGAGCTTGAACGCCGGATGATTGCTGAGCTTCACGACGAGCCAAATGTTGGCACCGCGGTTGTGTCGGGCCATGCAGGTCACGCCATTGTCGACTATGCTAAACAGCATGGTGTGGATTGTATCGTTGTGGCTTCACACCGTCCGGGCATTACGGATTTCTTTCTGGGATCGACCGCCGCACGTGTCGTGCGTCATGCGCCGTGTGCGGTGCATGTATCGCGGTAGGTGCAGATCAACATGAAGGTGGCAAAGCGGGTCCTTGTGGCCCGCTTTTTCGTACCTACATCTGTGCAATAGGATTAAAAGACGGAGTGTCCAGTACATGAAATGCCCGATAGACGGAACCGAGCTAAGAATGACCGAGCGCCAAGGGGTCGAGATAGACTATTGCCCCCAGTGTCGGGGTGTTTGGCTGGATCGCGGCGAGTTGGACAAGATCATTGAAAAAGCCACACCCGCAGTTGTGCTGCCCGACCCGGATCCGATTGCGCCGCCACCCCCTCCGGCTTCAGAGCCGGTGCGGATGCAAGAACTGCGCCGCGCGCAGTATGACGATCGCGATGACGATGACCGTTATCGTAAGCCATCGCGCAAGGGTAAGTATCGCGACGACGATGATGATGACGATTATCGGCATGGGCGTCGCTATAAAAAGCGCAAGCGCAAGTCGATCTTGGCCGAGATTTTTGACTTCGATTGATAGAATGGGTGAGCCATTTCAGCCCTCCCCTCAAATCTCGTGTTCATCTGACGGGCGAATGGCGCTAGGCTTGTTATAACGACAAGGAGGACGCCATGCCCAAAATCAGCAAAGCCCCCGACTATCAAACCGTTATTACCACGTTCGAAATGACGCCGGGCACCTGCCAGGACCTTCTGGACGCGCTTCAGGACGCTTATGACAGCTTCATCTCAAAGCAACCCGGATTTGTCGGGGCGGGCCTGCATGTGAATGACGCGCAGACCCGTATTGCCAATTATTCGCAATGGAAGCGCCGAGAAGATTTTCAGGCGATGCTGCGTACAGCCGAAATGCGCGAACGTAATCGGAAGATCGCGCTTATGTGCAAGAGCTTCGAACCGGTCATGTATGACGTGTTTGAGACGTTTAACTGACCCGGTGGGAAGGCAAGGCGTCGACGCGAAGGCCGAGCTACGGAGCAGGTAAGGATCGCCTGCATTGACGTTCAGACGTCCTCCACACAAACTGGTGGCAGCGATTGGAGGCACGCGATGGCGCGCAAATACGATCATCTGCGAAGCATGTTAAGGGGGGTGGCTGTAACCACAGCCCTTTCGCTGTTCGCGTCACCGGCAAGCGCACAAGACCTTATCGGAGCTTATACCGCCTATATCGGCCAGCCCGATTTGGTGAATTCAAAGGGTGCGCGCCTGACCCAGCCGTGGCAGGTTCTTCGGCAGGATCGTGCGAATTTTCACCGGTTTGGGATCAGCCAACCAGGTGATGAATTTGACCCGTTCTTCGGCTCGATTGGGAACCGGAAGATCATGGAACGCATGGTGATGAACGGCACCATTGATCCCGCTGCGGCCAAACGGCTGTTGCAGGGTGGAGCCGTTGTTTTTGTGCGGATTTTTGGCAAAGGCAACAGCGGCACGTCGGTTACCGTGACCGTCGCGAATTGATCCGTTTTATACGCTGGAGCAGATGATGCACCAATGCTGCCGCTTCATGTACATACGCTTGAATGATGCGATAGACGGACTGAGATCCGATTTCAGGCGATACACTGTTGGTAAATAGTCCAAATTCCCGCGCGACCATTCGAGCGCGAAAACTATGATAACGATCGGTCACAAGTGTGACTTGAGCATCTTGGGGAAGCATGTCGATGCAGTTCTTGATGTTTTCAAATGTGGTGCCCGACTTGTTTTCTTCAATGACGGCTGAGGACGGAACACCAGCTTGGACGCATATCTCAGCGATGAGTTCGGCTTCGCTCTTCCCCGCCCGAGGAACGCCGCCTGAGGCGATTATTCGGTCAACATGACTTTCCAAGAATAGTTTCGCTGCGGTTTCGGACCGGCGTCGCAGGGCGGGCGATGCTGTACCGTCCGGACGCACCGCTGCTCCCAGCACAATCGCGATACGTGTCATTCAGGATAGGCTTTGCGGCACGCTTTGATCCCGGCAACGGCCTTACGCTGCAAGGGGCCGAACCGGGCTTTCATGCTGGCCAACTGGGCTTTCTGATTAGGAATATCGACGGTGACAGGTGTTTCGACCTCGCGAAAACGGGTTTGCCAACACAGATAGGCTTTCTTTTCTTTGGTATAGCAGATTTGGGACGTGCGATATGGTTTGGTCTGCTTGAAAAGCGCATACCCCCGCTCGATGGTCGCTTCCTTTTCCCGGATTTCAGCCAACAGCCCACGCGCGTCAGCAGACGCGCTGGCAACGCAGCGCTGTTGTGGGGTGGCACAGGCGCTAAGGCCGACCAGAAGGCCAAGCCCCATCAATCCAAGGAGGTGTCGTGAAAGACTCATGGTACCAATTCCTGAACAAATGCTTCCATTTCCCCAAGATACATCACTCGGCAGGGCGGGGGAAGTGTGGGGCCGGAATAGAGCGACCGCCAGGTGGCGCGGCGACTGCGACCAAAGGGCTCAGGCAGAGGGATCCAATCAGATACGCTTGTGTGCCTGCGCCCACCCCGCTATCTCTGCGAGAAAGAGAGGGGACCCCATGGCACGAGAAGCAGGCGCCACAAGCGTCGAGATGGACGAGCGCGAGAAATCAAAGCAGATAACCGCCCTTTCCGGGCTCTGGCCCTTCGTGCGCCCATATCGCATCTGGTTGTTTGCTGCCTTCGCTGCGCTGACCTTTACCGCAGGGATTTCGTTGGTCTTGCCGCTGGCCGTACGGCGCGTGATTGATGGTTTCGGCGCAGGTACAGCCCAGTTGCTGGACAAGTACTTTCTGGCAGCCCTTGTGGTCGCCAGTCTGCTCGCGCTGGGCACTGGGCTTCGTTACTATTTGGTGACCCGACTTGGCGAACGGATCGTTGCAGACATCCGCAAAGCTGTCTTTGCCCGTGTGGTCGGCATGAGCCCCGCTTTCTTTGAAAACATCATGACCGGTGAAGTCCTAAGCCGGATCACCACGGACACGACGTTGATCTTGTCGGTCATCGGGTCGTCTGTCTCGGTGGCGCTGCGCAATGTGTTCATCTTTTTTGGCGGGCTGATACTGATGCTCTACACCTCGGCCAAGTTGACGGGGCTGGTGTTGTTGATTGTGCCGCTTGTCATCGTTCCAATCATCGTATTAGGGCGCCGTTTGCGGGTGTTGGGGCGTGAGAACCAGGAATGGATCGCCAAAAGCTCGGGGAATGCGTCTGAGGCGTTGCTGTCGGTGCAGACCGTTCAAGCCTTTACCCACGAAGATCGAAGTCGTGGTGTGTTTTCCGATCTGACCGAAGAAAGCTTTCTATCTGCCAAGCAACGAATTCTGACACGGGCGATCATGACCGTGATCGTCATTGCACTGATCTTCTCTGGTGTGGTCGGTGTTCTTTGGATCGGTATGCGCAATGTGACATCCGATACGCTGACGATTGGGGCGCTGGTCCAGTTCGTGATCTATTCAGTGATGGTCGCCGGCGCGGTCGGGGCCTTGTCAGAAATCTGGAGCGAACTGCAACGCGCCGCAGGTGCGACCGAACGATTGGTCGAGCTGTTAAACGCCGAGGACACGGTCAAAGATCCTGCCAAACCGGTAACACTCACTGAACGTCCCAAAGGTGCCATCGCGTTTGAAGATGTGGTCTTCCACTACCCCGCGCGCCCGACCCAAGCGGCGTTGCGGGATGTCACGTTAACGGTCGCGCCCGGCGAAACGGTTGCTCTTGTAGGTCCATCAGGGGCAGGCAAGACGACGATCATCCAGTTGATCCAACGGTTTTATGACCCTGAATCCGGTGCGGTAAAACTGGATGGGATTGATCTGCGCGACATGCGCCGTGACGACTTCCGCGCGCATGTCGCTATGGTGCCGCAAGATGCGGTGATATTTGCTGCGTCGGCACGCGACAACATCCGTTTCGGACGGCCCGAAGCAACAGACGCCGAAGTCGAAGTGGCTGCACGCGCCGCCGCCGCGCATGAGTTTTTGACGAAACTACCGGAAGGGTATGACACATTTGTGGGCGAGCGCGGCGTGATGTTATCAGGTGGGCAGAAGCAGCGGATCGCCATTGCCCGCGCAATTCTACGCGACGCACCGATCTTGCTTTTGGACGAGGCGACGTCGGCCCTTGATGCCGAGAGCGAACGATTGGTACAACATGCTGTCGACGAACTGGCGCAAGGCCGGACCACGTTGATCGTGGCCCACCGATTGGCCACCGTGAAAAAAGCCGACAGGATTGTTGTCTTCGACGAAGGCCACATTGTCGCGCAGGGCACCCATGATGAGCTTGTCGCGCAGGATGGGCTCTACGCGCGCTTGGCGCGGCTGCAGTTTACGGCGGGTCCGGAATAGACTTTCGTCCCTATTCGCGGCCTCCCGGCACGACCTCTCCTAGCGTCACCTAAATTCGCCACGTCACGTCACACTTGCGGGGTGGGACGTTTGGCCTCATTCTTATGATCAAATGACAGCCCGAACATACGGGCGTAGGGAGGAAGCCGAATGTATGATTTTGCCTCGATGAAGGACCGCAATGCGGTCGAGGCCGAGATGAGCTGGGACGAACGTGAAAAACCCGTCACGCTTTATCAAATGCTGGAAGGGACTGCGAAGAAATTTCCCGACCGACCCGCCGCGAGTTACCAACTGACATCTGGACCGACGGATGCCAAGGAAACGGTGACATGGCGCGAGATGCTAGAGCGTTGCTGTCAGGCCGCCAACCTGTTCCGGTCGCTGGGCATAGGTGAAAACGACGTTGTCGCATTCCTTCTGCCCAATTGTAACGAGACGATCTATACACTGATGGGTGGGGCAATCGCAGGGATCGTAAACCCGATCAACCCACTTTTGGATTCGGATCAAGTGTCGGGCATCCTGCGCGAGACGAATGCCAAAGTTCTGGTGACGCTCAAGTCCTTCCCGAAATCCGAGGTCGCACAGTTGGCGGCGAAATCCGTGGCCAAAGCGCCGAATGTGGAAACGGTGTTAGAGATTGATCTGAACCGCTATCTTAGCCCGCCGAAAAGCTGGCTGGTGCCGCTTCTGCGTCCCAAGAATCCAGTGGACCACAACGCGCGGATCTTGGATTTTGTGAAAGAAATGTCACGCCACAATACCTCGCTGGATTTCCAAGACAGCGCCGAGGACCGGATCGCGGCCTATTTCCACACGGGCGGCACAACCGGCACCCCCAAAGTGGCGCAGCACAAATACTCTGGCATGGTTTATAATGGCTGGCTTGGCTCAAGCCTGTTGTTTGACGAAAACGACGTGATCATCTGCCCGTTGCCGTTGTTCCACGTCTTTGCGGTGCATGTGATTTGGATGTCGGTCCTGTCGGCGGGCAGCCACTTTGTTCATCCGACGCCCGCGGGCTATCGCGGTGACGGCGTTTTCGACAATTTCTGGAAACTGATCGAACGCTACAAGGTCAGCTTCATGATCACCGTACCTACGGCGATTTCTGCGATGATGCAGCGCCCGGTTGATGCGGATATTTCAAGTCTGAAAACGGCGTTCTCTGGGTCCGCCCCTCTACCGATTGAACTTTACAACCGGTTTGTTGAGGCGACAGGCGTGAACATCGTCGAAGGCTATGGCTTGACCGAGGCGACATGTCTGGTGTCATGCAACCCGCCCACGGGGGCCAAGAAGGTTGGATCAGTTGGCGTGCCCTTCCCCTACACGGATATCAGGGTCCTGACCTGCGATGAAAGCGGTGCGGTTCAGAAAGAGCACGGCGTCGATGAGGTCGGCGAGATCTGCCTGCACAACCCCGGTGTCTTTGCGGGCAATACGTATACCGAGGCGGCAAAGAATGCAGATCTTTATGCTGATGAGAAATACTTGCGTACTGGGGATTTGGGCCGCCTGGACGAAGACGGCTATCTGTGGATCACGGGACGCGCCAAAGATCTTATCATCCGCGGGGGTCACAACATTGACCCTGCCGAGATCGAGGAGGTTCTGGCCGGGCACGAAGCCGTTGCCTTTGTTGGGGCCATCGGTCAGCCGGACAGCTACGCGGGTGAACTGCCCTGCGCATATGTCGAGCTTGTGGGCGGGGCCGAAGTCACGACCGATGAACTGATGGCATATGCCAAGGAAAATATCCACGAAAAGGCCGCGATGCCAAAGCATGTGGAAATTCTGGACGAGCTGCCCAAAACCGCGGTGGGGAAAGTATTCAAGCCCGATCTGCGCAAATCAGCGATCACTCGAATTTACAACAAGGCGCTGACCGAGGCTGGTCATCCCGCCCAGGTCGTTGAAGTGATCGACGATAAGAAACGCGGCTTGGTCGCGCGCCTACGTTCGACCGGCGACGTGGATCATGAAGAAGTCGCACATTGCCTTGGCAACTTCACCCGTCCGTTCGAGTGGATGGATTGATGAGCTAAGCGTCAACGCTTGAGACAAGAAAACAGCGCGCCTGATCGGCGCGCCGTTTGTTTTTGCAAGCAGTCAGAAAGCCTTAGAACCGGAAGGTGCCGCGCAACTGAACTGTCGTTGCGTCGACGTCGATGCCACTGCCGTTAAAGTCCGAGAACTCGTGGTACAGAACTTCTGCGCCAAGGTTGAAAGAGCTTGTTACGCGGTGTTCGTAGCCCGCGCCAATGAAGTAGCCATCACTGTTGTCCAGCGTATCCGTATAGGCATTGGCATAACCCGCCGTTGCGTAGATAAGGCCGTCACCGGTTTTGTAACCACCCCGCGCTTTGACGCGCAGCACGTTTTGCAGGATGGCCGCGCCACCAACGTCAACATTCGCCCAATCGTAATCCAAGCCAACACCGGCAACCCAACTGCCCATGTCAAAATCATAACCAGCCACGATGCCACCGATCGCGCCGCTGCCGTTTACACCTGCAATCGAAGTGCCAACATCAGCATAGCCGACCTGTGCACCGACATACGCTCCTGTCCAATCAGGTGTTGCCGCTGGCGCGGGTGCGTAGGCAAGAGTGGGAGCTTCAACGGGCTCTTGCATGCCACCCGCAAGGGCCGCCGAGGTTGTCAGCATTGTGGCCGCCGACACTGAGATTAATTTCTTCATCATGTGAACGATCCTCTCTTGGTTTCTGTGTTTCTAATACGCAAACAAATTGTTTTCGGATCAATCCAAGCGCAGTTTCCACACCAGAAGTAGGGCGCTTGCCGGCAGATCCACGGGAAAAAGGTCCCTGTGAACAAGAATAGAGGGCGCATGTGAGCGCCCCCAAATCACGGTTCTGCGATGGGCTGCTACCTGCCCATGATGGGGAAGGAGCGGTCCATGGGTTTCAAATACCTGACAGGGTCAGTGGAGCTTGTTGGTCAGGTTAATCGTGACGGCCTGACTGTCTGCACCTTCCATTGGCAACACACGACCAGACGGCTCGATATCCAGTTTCAATCGCGTGGCAAAGCGCGGCCATACGGCTGGGATTAGGCCCAGAACTTTGGTGGCGCCCAGTTCACGGGCTGATTTTGTCATCTCGTTAACCAATATGCCCATCACGGCATTGCGGATGCGCTGTGGTGTGTTGTGAGAGACAAATATTCGGCTCGATTCCCAGACGTTTTCGGCCACAGGCGCTTCGTCATACATCAAGTCCGAGGGGATTGAATCCAGAAGCCCAAGCTGGGCATCGCGGATCATATAGGAGTATATGCCACAACGCGCGGTGGTTGGGGTCAGGCGCACGCCGGCCATGACCTCTCCAAATTTGTGAACGGCAACCCAACGGCTGGCCGGCGTGTCATACTGATCGTATTCCATGCCCAAGGCTTCGGGCAGGTCCCAGCGGTTTTGAACGATAAAGCTTTGCCGTCTAGCGCGAAGAAGATTGGCAAAAAGCTCGCCATGATTGTGTATATTTGCGAAAGAAAGTGTGGTGGTCTGCATAACATCCTCCGGTTTGGTTGAAAAAGGCGCAGGCCGTAGCGCTGGCCGGGGCTAAATAAGTCGGTAGTCTTTGGCTTTCTGGATGGCTTCAGCCGAGGTGCGGGCGGATAATTTTGTGCGTGCGGCCGTCAGCCGCGCTTTCAGCGCGCTTTGCGATATGCCCAAAACGGCCGCACCGTTCGCGTACCGTTCGCCCGAGGCGAGCACTTGTAGCGCCTGTATCTCAGCGTCTGTCAGCGTATCAGGCGGCTGCGAAACATGATGAAGGCGCAGGATGATGCCGCTGATCATGGCGATTTCTTCGTCGGTAAATTCACGATCTGGTCGGGCGAGACCGGCAACCGTGCGCGAAGCAATCTCGCCGCACGAGACGCAAACGCCATACGTCAACCCATGCTGTGCGGCGTCATGTAAAATGTTGAAAGGGTCAGGCAGATCAATGTCGCTCCACCGGGTCGCACCAGTGCGAGAGATGCCCCACGCGATCATGGGATCGCGCAGCGCGAGCGCGTTGCGCGTGTAGTGTTTGATCCATGAGGCAGGATAGGTCTGAAAGGTCATCAATGGGGCCGCAAAGCGGACATGAAGACCAATGAAATACCCGGCGGTGGCCACAGGGTTTAATTCGCTTAGAAGCGTGTCTATTGCTTGGTTACGGCTCATAGTTAAATTTTGGTTACACTTAGGGCAAAAACAACCCTAAATTGTATATAAAATTTAAATCACAATTTAAAAGAATGTACGTTCTTGCCAGAAACACCAACAATCGTTGACTATTTGGCGTGCTCTGGTGTGAAATCTGCCTCGAAAAAAGCAGATAGCCCAACCGCTGGTGTTTTGTAGATCGTAAACAATTTGCAGGGCCGGGTTGTATTGATGTCAGTTTGGCGAAAATAGCCGAACCGGAAGAGTGGGGCGTTACCAGAATCACCACGAAGGCGAGGTGCCCGAAGATCGCAAATTTAAAGGGCGCGCCAGCATACGGACGCGCCCTTTAGAGCAGAGATTTGGCTTGAGAAAGACGAAAGGCTGCGTTGAAGCTAGTCCAAGAACGCCTTCTCGACCACGTATTGCGCTGGTTTCGAGTTTGCGCCTTCTTCCAACCCTGCCTCTTCCAAAAGCTCCTTGAGCTCGAGGTTGAACGGAAGATTGCCGCAGATCATGGCGCGATCCGTTTCTGGGCTGAGCGGCTCGATGTCCAAGTCGGCGAATACCTCGCCTGAGCGGATCAGGTCAGTGATCCGGCCCATCTTGGGGCTCTCTTCGCGGGTGGTGGTCGGGTAGTACTTAATCTTCTTCCAAAAGCCGTCGCCGATGACCTCGTTCAAAAGTTCATCGTCCTTCAGAGCTTCGATCAGGTTCGCGCCATAGGTCAGCTCGCCCACTTCGCGGCAGGTGTGGGTGATGATGATCTCATCGTAGTCCTCGTAGGTTTGCGGTTCGCGCAGAAGCGACGCAAAAGGTGCAAAGCCGGTACCGGTGGCAAAGAACCACATCCGCTTGCCGGGGATCAGTGCATCATGCACCAAGGTGCCGACCGGTTTGGGGCGCAGGATTATCTGGTCACCTACTTTGATGTGTTGCAGCTTCGAGGTCAGCGGGCCGTCAGGCACTTTGATCGAATAAAACTCCAATTCTTCGTCCCAGCTGGGGGACGCGATGGAGTAGGCGCGCAGAAGGGGTTTCTGCTTGCCGGTCTCGGGATGCGGATCGCCCATCAGGCCGATCATCACAAACTCACCCGAACGGAAACGCAGGGTTTGCGGCCGCGTGCAGCGGAACCTGAACAGGCGGTCGGTGTAGTGTTCAACGTCGGTCACCGTCTGCGCATCGGGCAGGGTGGGGACCGGTTTTACTTTGGCTTCAGCATCCATAATGGGCGTCACTTCATTCATAAGCGTCAGCGGGGCCCAAAGCCCCGCCCTTTCTGTCTGGGTATATAAGAGGGTTCCGAGAGGCGGTCTAGCCGGTCATCCGCGACCTATAGTCATAGGCCTTCCAGTCTGCGCGCGACAACCAATCGGCTTCGGGCTGGCGGATCGACTGCTCTTCACTGATCTCGACTTCATCAAAGCCGGACCGACGCGCCATCGCGTATTGATCCGAGATGACATGACCATGGGCGCGAAGGCGGCCTTCGTAACCCAGAAGGCGCAGTTGGCGTCCAAGGGTGAAGCCACGCCCATCCGCGAAGGACGGGAAGTCAATGCGGATGGCAGGAACGCCGGCCATTAGATCGGCGAGCGCTGCCGGATCGGTATCAGATGCCAAGTGCAGACCGCGCGTATCATTGGCTGCGCGCTCCTCTACTGTGGCGAAGCCGTCGTTCCAATCGTCACGGCCAAAACCGTTATCGGTTACAATCACGCTCATGCCTCAGCTCCTATCCGAACCATTTTCCCATCGACAAAGTGGATGCCGCATTCTGTTTTCTCTGCCCCGCGCCAGCGCCCGGCGCGCGGGTCTTCCCCCGGTTTGACCGACGAGGTGCACGGCGCACAGCCAATCGAGGGGAAGCCACGGCCCACAAGCGGGTGACGGGGCAGGCGGTTGTTGATCATATATTCGCGAACATCCTCGGACGCCCAATGCGCCAACGGATTCACCTTCAGGCGTTCGTTTTCGGCCTCGAAGAATTGCAGGTCCACGCGCTTGCCGCCCTGAAAGCGCTTGCGCCCGGTGATCCAGCCATCAAAGCCCTCAAGCGCGTTTTCCAAAGGCTCAACTTTGCGCAGCTCGCAGCAGGCATCTGTATCCGCCAAATGCAGGATGTTGTCCGGGTCACGTTTGAACAGCTCGTTTGCGTCTGGCTGAATGACCCGCACATCCGTCAGGCCCAGCCTTCCCGAGACCTCCACCTGATAGTCCAGCGTTTCCTGAAACAGCATCTGCGTGTCCAGAAAGATCACCGGAACGGTACGGTCGATGCGCGATACCATGTGAAGCAACACGACGCTTTCTGCGCCAAAGCTCGAGACCAGAGCCAGTGCTCCGATGGTGCTATCAGACAAGGCGCGTTCAATAACCGAGGTGGCCGAATGGTGCTTGTAACGCCCATTCAGTGCCTCGGCCCGACTGGCGGGTGAAGATATGGGGGCTTCAAGCGGCATTGGTCTTGTCCTCCTCGGGATAGAGGGCGGCTTTGAACGGCGCTTCGCCAAGACGGCGGAAGGCGTCGATGAATGTCTCGCTCTCGTCTTCGCGCAGCTCAAGATAGGCCAGAACAACCCGTTCGACGGCTGGTACGATCTGATCATAGGCAAAGCCCGGGCCAGCGCGTTTGCCGATCACCGTGTCGGGACCAGCGTCGCCACCAAGAGTGATCTGGTAGTTCTCGACACCCGCGCGGTCCAAACCAAGGATGCCGATATGGCCCAGATGGTGGTGACCACACGCGTTGATGCAGCCCGAGATTTTGATTTGCAGGTGGCCGACATCATGTTCGATTTTTAGCTCGTCAAAGCGTTCTGCGATTTCCTGTGCAACCGGGATCGACCGCGCCGTCGCCAGCGCGCAGTAATCCATGCCGGGGCAGGCGATGATGTCCGAGATCAGACCAGCGTTTGCCGTGGCCAGTCCATGCGCGCGCAAGGTCGCGAAGACTGCAGGCAGGTCCGCGCGGTGCACATGGGGTAAAATCACGTTTTGCTCGTGGCTGATGCGAATATCGCTGTGTCCGAACTGTTCGGCAAGGTCAGCTATGACACGCATTTGGTTGCCATCCGCATCCCCCGGTGTCGCCCCGTGGGCTTTCATCGAGATTGTGACGATCCCGTAGCCATCGGCGCGGTGATCATCGACATTCGTGTCGCTCCACGACCGGAAGATCGGGTCTGCATCGCGTGCGGCGTGGTAGCCTTCAAGCGAAGCGGATTTAAATGTGGGCGCGGTGAAATCTGCGGTAATCGACGCCAGATGCTGCTGGTCCACACCCGAGAAAAGCGGGCGCAGCTGGGCAAAGCGAGCTTCGACCAGCTCGTCGATCTTATCGATGCCGTTCTCCATTGTGGTGATCTTGATGCGCGCCTTATACTTGTTATCGCGGCGACCCAGCGTGTTGTAGACGCTGACGACAGCCTCGACATAAGGCAGCAAGTCTTCGCGCGGCAGGAAGTCTTTCAAGACCTGACCAACAACCGGCGTGCGGCCAAGGCCACCACCGACAAGGATCTGATAACCAATCTCTCCGGCATCGTTTTTCACGATGCGAATGCCGATGTCATGCGCTTTGGTGACAGCACGGTCTGCTTTCGACCCGGTCACGGCCAGCTTGAACTTGCGCGGCAGGAACTGGAATTCCGGGTGGTCGGTGGACCATTGGCGCAAAAGCTCGGCTGTCGGGCGGGGGTCTTCAACCTCGTCCGCTGCGGCACCGGCGAAATGGTCCGCTGTCACATTGCGGATCGTGTTGCCCGAGGTCTGGATCGCGTGCATGCCAACATCAGCCAGCGCGTCCAGCATGTCAGGAATGTCCGCCAAACGTGGCCAGTTGAATTGGATGTTCTGACGCGTGGTCCAATGGCCATAGCCCTTGTCCCAACGCTCGGCGATCATCGCGAGTTGGCGCATTTGGTGCGGGTTGAGCGAGCCATAGGGGATCGCCACACGTAGCATGTAAGCGTGTAGCTGCAGGTAAACGCCGTTCATAAGGCGCAGGGGTTTGAACTCATCCTCGGTCAGAGCGCCGGACACACGGCGCGCCACCTGGGTACGAAACTCGCCTACGCGATTGCGTACGAAGCTTTCGTCAAAATGATTGTAGTCATACATTGGCGACGGCCTCCGGTGCCGATTGCTCTGTCTGTTTGCCGTGGAAGCGGTTCGATGGGCCTTTTGCCCGGAACGCTTCGCGGAAATGGGTGGGGACGGGACCGGTTGGACCTGCTTGCGCATCGGCCAGATAAGGGCCAACGGCGATGTCCGGCTGGGTTAGGGCCAATGCAAGCTGAGAGCCCGCTTCCGCTTCATCTTCGATCAGCCAGGCCATACACATTTCGCGCGCCCAAGACCCGTCGCGGGCCAGATAAATTACGTCACCTTCGATCAGATCGTTTGCCGTGACGACTTTTGGGGTAAAGGGGCGGGGCATGGCCTGTCCTTTCTTGTTGCGTTCCTGCTCTATATAGGACATTTTCCCACCAATTCGCGATATGAGCGGGTAAATAAGGAACGTTGTTTCGGTTTGGGCGTCAGTTGGAACGCTCGGACCACAAGAAGGGAAATATCGAAATGTCTGTTCGTCTGGACGAGATCGACCGGAAAATCTTGCGCGAGCTTCAACGTGATGCGGGGCAGTCTTTGGACGTTATTGCCAAGAAAGTCGGATCATCGAAGACACCGGTGTGGAACCGGATTCGCAAGATGCGCGAGGGCGGCGTGATCGGGCAAAACACCATGGTGATGGACGCCGACAGCCTTGGGTTCGAGGCCTGTTTTTTCGTTCTGGTGCGCACTGCCGAACATGATGCCACCTGGCAAGGAGACTTCCTAAGCGCTTTGAAATCTCGCCCCGAAGTCATGGAAGCCCACCGATTGGCTGGCGAAATTGACTATATCCTGAAGGTGCGTGTGAAAAACGCCCGTGCCTATGACGAGTTCTATCAGGCCCTCATCTCGGAAGTGAAAATCTTCAACGTGACCGCGCTTTTGTCGATGGAAGAGATCAAGTTCTCGACCGAGCTGCCGATCTAAACCTCAGGTTTGCACCATGAGCTTTTCGAGCCCATGGAAGTGGTAGACATTGCCAAACTTGGGCGGTGCGGTGAGCCTTAGGTTCGGGCAGCGCTCAAACAGGATTGGCAGTGAATGGGCCATTTCCAACCGGGCCAGCGGCGCACCGATGCAAAAATGCGCGCCTGCGCCAAAGGACGTGTTGGGTTTGATCGGTCGCGCTGGATCAAACGTGGCGGGATCATCCCACACATCCGGATCCCGATTGGCCGCGCCCAGCAGCAGGCCAATCTCGTCGCCTCGCTTCAACTCGTTGCCGTAAAATACTGTATCCTCATAGACATGTCGCGTGAACATATGAAGCGGCGGGTCAAAGCGCACGACCTCTTCTGCTGTGCCACCAATAGTGTCTGTCGTCAGGAATTCAGCGGGCGTTTTCTGTTGCAAGATGGTCTTCACGGCGATGGCCAGTGCGTGCACGGTCGCCTCGTGGCCGGCGTTCAAAAGCAGAATGCAGGTGGAGATCAGTTCATCGGTGGATAGACGTTCGCCTTCTTCCTCAGCGGTGATCAACTCGGTGATCAGGTCGTCACGGGGATCGCCACGCCGTTGATCAATATAGTCACGCATGAAAGCCACAAAGGCTTCTGTCGCGGCAACTGCGTCATCCTCGATCTGCCGGGTGCGACGCGCTTGATACATCGATACCATCGCGTTTGACCACTTCAGCAGGTCATCAGCCATGTCTTCGGGCACGCCCAGAAGGCGGCAGATAATAATCACTGGAATACGGGTCGCGAAGGTCGGTAGCAGGTCAAACTCACCTTTTGGGAAGGCGTCGATCAATTGATGCGTTAAGACCTCGATCTCGGGTCCAAGCCCAGCGATCCTGCGCGATGTGAATGCGCGCAGCACGAGCTTTCGCAGGCGAGTGTGTCGTGGGGCCTCAAGCTCCAGCATGGAATGGGCTTCGACCGCGTAGAAAGGTGCCAGGTGATCGGGGAACTCAATCGGGGTGACAGGCTCGCGGCCAAACCGGCGGTCGCGCAACAATGCGTTCACGGCCCCGAAACTGACGGCCATTGGCATGTCATATTCGTCCCAAAAAAACAGATCACCGCCCGCACGTGCGCGGTCGTAAAAATCATAGGGATTCTGAATGAAGTCGGGGTCTGTCGGAGACTGTTGTAAGCGTAGCATTGCGGCATGTTCACCAAACTCGCTGGTCTTTGCAAGCGCAGCTTTCTATTCTCGCCACATGTTTCGCTATTTGCGCACCAAATGGGTATTTCCCTTTTTACTTGGCACACTTGCCGTAAGCGCCGGCGTTTGGGCCGTGGCATGGCGCGCAGCCCTTGCTCCGTTAGCAGAGCAGGCATCGTCCGAGCTTGCACTGGCATCGGACCAGTTGACCCGTCACCTGTTTCGATACCGTGAATTGGCTGTGGTCTTGGCAGAGCATCCCGTGTTGCGTGCCCGTTTGGGTGGCGAAGAGGATGCTGACGGTGCTGCCGATCAATTGCTGCAATCCATGGCGGATATGACCGGGGCGCATCATCTTTCGTTGGTCGGAGTAGACGGGAAGGTTCTTGCGGCGTCAGGTGAGGGGGCGGCTCAGCTTGATCCCTCGGCTCCGTTGATTTCGCGTGCATTGAACGGGGCTTTGGGCGCCGAAGCGCGGTTCCAGACGGCCCAGAATGGCGCGACACGACGCGTGTTTTCGTTTGCGGCGCCCATGCATGCCCCGGACGGAAGCGCGCTGGGCACGGTTGTTGCGCGCACAAATTTGCTGGATTTCGAGGAGAACTGGCCCTCCACTGCTGCGGCCTTGTTTTTTACGCAGAATAGGGCACGGGTGTTTGCGACAAATCGGTTGGACCTGGTCAATGCAGCGCATCCGGAAGACCAGTATTTGACAACAGCACCCAGCCGGTGGACAGGTCACGAGGTTTGGGAGCTGGACGCGGGCCCTTACTTTCCTGATCGCGCGATCCACATGACTCGCAATTTGCCAGTGGTTGGTCTGACAGGAGAAATCCTTCTTGATACTGGGCCTGCCGAACGCAGCGCAGCCTTGCTTGCTGGTATCGCTGCGGCGATTTGTCTGGGGATTGGGGCGTTGCTATTGGCAGTCGGGGAGCGTCGACGGGCCTTGAATGAACGGCTCAGGATCGAGGCTGCGGCGAATGCACGGCTTGAAGCACGCGTGGCCGAGCGCACGCAGGCCCTATCGACCGCCAACACGGATCTACTGCGCGAAAACCGTGAGAGGCGCGAAGCGGAGGCGGCCCTTAAGAAGGCGCAGGATGACTTGGTCCAGGCAGGCAAACTTTCGGCGCTGGGCCAGATGTCGGCTGGGATCAGTCACGAACTGAACCAGCCACTGATGGCAATCCGTAGCTTTGCTGAGAACGGCACCCAATTTTTGGAACGCGGCAGCACCGATAAGGCGCAGCAAAATCTTGGGCGCATCTCGGAGCTGTCGCAACGAATGGGACGTATCATCAAGAACCTGCGGGCTTTTGCGCGCAATGAAAGTGAGCCTATGGGGAAGGTTGACCTGGCGCAGGTTATCGACACCGCGGTCGAGCTATCAGGCGCAAGGTTGCGCGCGGACGGGGTGGCATTGGACTGGCAGCCTCCGAATACACCAATCTATGCGAGGGGTGGCGAAGTCCGTCTGTCTCAGGTCTTTGTCAACCTGATCAACAACGCCGCCGATGCGATGGCAGGGCAGAATGACAAGATTATCCAAATACGCGTAATTGCGGAACATGCGCTGTCCGTCACCGTATGTGATACCGGCCCGGGGATCAAAGACCCGGACCACATCTTTGAACCTTTCTACACAACCAAGCAGGTCGGCGATGACGGCATGGGGCTTGGTCTTTCGATTTCATACGGTTTGGTGCAAAGTTTCGGCGGTGATATTCGCGGACGTAACAGCGAAACCGGTGCCATATTCACCGTTGAACTTCCGTATTGGCAGGAGCCTGCATGACCAACACCGTTCTTTTGGTTGATGACGATATGATGGTGCGCGAGGCGCTGGGGCAAACGTTGGAGTTGGGCGGGCTGAACGTGATCTCTGCCGGTAGCTATGTCGAAGCGAAGGATCGGATTCAGGCAGGTTTCGACGGCGTAATCCTTTCCGATATCCGTATGCCCGGTCGGGATGGTTTTGCGCTTTTGGCGCAGGCTCAAGCGGTGGATTCCGAGCTTCCGGTCATCCTTCTGACTGGCGAGGGTGATATTCCCATGGCTGTGCGGGGGATCAGCGAAGGCGCGTTCGATTTTCTGGAAAAACCGTGTGACCCAGCCGCATTATTGACGGCGGTGGGACGGGCGTTGCGCACACGCGCTTTGGTGTTAGAGAACCGCGCGTTGAAAGCACAGGCAGAGAATGGAGATGCGGCCGCGCGATTGTTGTTCGGTGAAAGCAAGCTGGCCGAGGATTTGCGCACCCGGGTCAGGGCGGCGGCCAAAGCACATGCTGAGGTCTTGATATGCGGTGAGGCAGGATCGGGTACGTCGAAGGTGGCTGAAGTCATTCACCTTTTGTCGGGCGACGCGACACGCCCTTTTGTCAAGTTGCCCGCGGCTGGAATGACAGCTGCCGGACTTGAAGATGCGTTTCGCCGCGCTGAGCATGGTACGTTGTTTCTGGACGAGGTTGCCGCATTGGAAGGCCCCGCCCAATTCACGCTTCTCCACCTTCTAGATCAAGCAGGTAGCACTCGGCTTTTAGCAGGTACCTACAGGGAACTGGACGCCGAAGTTGATGCCGGTCGGTTTAACCCCGACCTCTATTACAAGCTGGATGTTCTTCGCATCCGTATCCCGGCCCTGCGGGAGCGTAAGGAGGACATCCCTGTTTTGTTCCGTCACTATGTTTCAATCGCGAGCGAACAGGCCGCGCTGACTCCACCCCCGCTCGACCAAGACGTGATCGGGCACCTGATGGCACAGGAATGGCCTGGCAACGCGCGTTCCCTGATGAACGCTGCGATGCGGTTTGCGATGGGGCTTGGGTTTGAGGACGCTCAAGATACGCGATCGGAAACACGCCCGGGTCTGAGTGACCAGCTTGCACAGATGGAACGCTCTCTCTTGATCGAGGCGCTGAGGCGCAATCAAGGCGGCGCAAGTGCGGCGGCGCGCGACCTAAAACTGCCCCGCAAAACCTTTTATGACAAGCTGACACGGCACGGGATTCGACCGGAGCAGTATCGGTCATAACTGTGTGGAAATCCGCACGATTGACTGGGTGGCCTGTGCGAAGAACCGCTCAGGCTCCATTCCTTGGATCTCTCTTCTGCGCGAAGATCGTCTCGTTAGTTGTTGAATTAAAAATATATTATACGTCCCTTAGTTTCTAGAGACCGTTTTTCTTGGCGCGATGTCAAATCCGTGACCCAATATCGGCAGGCGTCCAACACGGGTGCCAGAGGATATCTGTCTGGGAGGACAAACAATGAAATTCCTGACCATGGCCGCATCTGCGATCGCGATCGCGGCATCTGTAACGACGGCCACAGCTGCTTGCGACGACGGCGAGATCGTTATCAAGTTCAGCCACGTAACCAACGCTGATAAGCACCCAAAAGGCATCGCGGCGTCGCTGTTGGAAAAGCGCGTGAATGAAGAGATGAACGGCAAGGCTTGTATGGAAGTCTACCCGAACTCGACGCTTTACAATGACAACCAAGTGCTGGAAGCGATGCTGCAAGGCGACGTGCAACTGGCCGCTCCATCCTTGTCAAAATTTGAAGCGTTCACCAAGCAGTTCCGCATTTTCGATCTGCCTTTCATGTTCAAAAACATGGATGCCGTGGACGCGTTCCAGCAATCCGAAACTGGTCAGGCGATGAAAGAATCGATGACCCGTCGCGGTCTTCTTGGACTGGCTTTCTGGCATAACGGCCTGAAGCAGTTCTCGGCCAACAAACCGCTTGAGTTGCCGACTGATGCAGCTGGTTTAAAATTCCGGGTCCAGACGTCTGATGTTCTGGTGGCCCAGATGGAAGCAATCGGCGCAAGCCCGCAGCCGATGGCATTCTCCGAGGTCTATGGAGCGCTGCAAACCGGAGTTGTGGACGGGCAAGAAAATACCTGGTCCAACATCTATGGTAAGAAGTTCTTCGAAGTGCAGGATGGCACGACCGAGACCAACCACGGCATCATCGACTATCTTTTGGTGACCAATGTGGATTGGTGGGAAGGCCTGCCCGCAGATGTTCGTGACCAGCTTTCACAGATCATTGATGAAGTGACTGACGCCCGCAACGGCGAAGCCTTCGCGGTGAACGAAGCGGCAAAGCAGTCCATCGTCGACACCGGCGCAGTCGTTCGCCAATTGACGGATGAGCAACGCGCAGCTTGGGTCGAGGCGATGAAGCCGGTCTGGACTCAGTTCGAAGGTGACGTGGGTGCCGAGAACATCGCAGAAGCCCAGAAAATCAACGGGATGCACTAAGCATCACTGATCAGGGCCCGTTATGTGCGGGCCCTGAACGACGCCTCCAACACCGGCCTTGCGCTCGCGCGGCCCATTCTCATGGGGAGGGGATAGCCATGAGCTCTTCTACACATAAATCTATGGGCTTCGAGGAAACGGCAATTGCCACCATCCTTGGCCTGATGGTGATGGTCACGTTCGCCAACGTGGTCTTGCGTAAACTGTTCAATTCATCCCTGATCTGGGGGCAAGAGGTCACGTTGATCCTGTTTGCCTGGCTGGTTTTGTTCGGGGTGAGCTACGGCGTGAAAGTCACCGCTCATCTGGGCGTCGACGTTCTGACCAATATGATGTCGCCGCGGCTTCGCAGGGCTGTTGCCCTGACGGCGGGGGCTATTTGTATCATCTATGCTTTCTTGTTGCTCAAGGGCGCGTGGGACTACTGGGCGCCATATGCGGCGCTTGACCGGACCTCGGGACGCTGGTTCCCAACAGGGTTCGAGAAAACCCGAGATCAGGCATGGTATATCACCGACCAGGTTCCGATGCCGGACTTCCTGCGCTTCATGGAAGGCTGGATCAATCAGGGCGAGACCTATGACAAGCTGCCCCGCGTGATCCCCTATGCGATCTTGCCGATTGGCACTGCGCTTCTATTGTTTCGTTTCGTGCAGGCAACTTTGCGCATCTGGCGCGGAAAGCAAGACGCGCTGATCGTCAGTCACGAAGTGGAAGACGAGATCGAACAACTGCAAGACCAGAAAGCAGAGGGTTAAGCCATGGATGTCGTCTTTCTATTCGCAATGGTCATCGGGTTTCTGATGATCGGCGTACCGATTGCGGTGGCGCTGGGCATGAGCTCGATCATCTTTCTTTTGGTGTTCTCGGACACATCGCTCGCATCGGTGGCGCAGAGCTTCTATCAGGCCGAGGCCGCGCACTACACGCTCCTTGCCATCCCCTTTTTCATCCTTGCCTCAAGCTTCATGTCGACGGGGGGCGTGGCCCAGCGGATCATCCGCTTCTCAATCGCTTGCGTGGGGCATTTTCGGGGCGGGCTGGCGATTGCAGGCGTTTTCGCATGCATGCTGTTTGCTGCCCTATCCGGGTCATCTCCAGCCACGGTTGTAGCCATCGGGACAATCGTCATCGCGGCCATGCGTCAGGTGGGATACACCAAGGATTTTGCTGCGGGTGTGATCTGTAACGCCGGTACACTTGGCATCTTGATCCCCCCCTCCATCGTTATGGTGGTTTATGCCTCGGCGGTTGAAGTTTCGGTCGGACGGATGTTCCTAGCGGGTGTCATTCCGGGCATTCTAGCCGGCGTATTTCTGATGATTGCGATCTACGTGATGGCAACGATCAAGAACATGCCGAAAGGCGATTTCGCAGGCTGGAGAGAGATCTTATCAAGTTTCGCAGACGCGATCTGGGGCTTGTTGTTGATCGTGATTATCATGCTGGGTATCTATGGTATTCCGGGCGTGACAGGCGGGTTCTTTACCCCAACAGAAGCGGCGGCTGTTGCTTCGGTTTATGCATTCATTGTGGCGTGCTTTGTTTATCGCGATATGGGACCATTGGCGGATCAGGGTGACGGCAAGAAGACGCTTCTGCAAAAACCTCAAGCGCTGATAACGGCGTTCTTTCATAAGGATACCCGTGCAACTCTGTTCGAAGCAGGTCGTTTGACGATTACGCTGATGTTTATCATCGCAAACGCCCTGATCTTGAAACACGTCCTGACCGACGAACAAATTCCACAGCAGATCGCGGGCGCAATGTTGTCGGCCGGGTTTGGCAAAATCATGTTCCTGATTGTCGTCAACGTGATCTTGCTGATCGGCGGACAGTTTATGGAACCCTCGGGCTTGATTGTCATTGTTGCGCCGTTGGTCTTCCCAATTGCGATCGAACTGGGAATCGATCCCATCCATTTGGGCATCATCATGGTGGTGAACATGGAGATTGGTATGATCACACCACCGGTCGGCCTGAACCTTTTCGTGACGTCGGGCGTTGCCGGCATGCCAATGATGCGGGTCGTGAAAGCCGCCGCCCCGTTCCTTGCAGTACTGTTCGTATTCTTGATCCTGATCACCTATGTCCCATGGCTGTCCACTTGGCTGCCAACCAGTATCTTGGGACCAGAGATCATCACAAAATAGAAGGGCGGGCTGCATTGCGCGGCCCACCCTTTCAAAACAGCGCCGGGTCCAAGAGGGCCCGGCGTTTACCGTTTCACTCGCTACAATGACGGGTTTAGCTGTGAAAAGTTGCGAATTGCTGAAAATGCTACGCGGAGCACAGATTTAATGCCTCCGGCGGGGATATTTGCGGAAAGAATATGGCCCCACCTCATTTTCTTTCCAGAAATATCCCGGGGTAGACTTGCCCCGAGGGGCAAGTCGTAGGGGCAGAGCCCCTTCTTATGTCAGCCGCGACCGCGCTTTTCGAACCGCGGCAGCATGGCCGAGAAATCCTTGCCCAGCCCATCTTCGGCCTCGACGAATTTTTCATATAGGGTTGTTGCTTCTTGGCCCAAGGGCGTATCCGCGTCCGCAGCTTCGGCTGCTTGTTGTGACAGGCGGAGGTCTTTCAACATAAGTTCTGCCGCAAAGCCGGGCTGGTAGTCGTTGTCTGCAGGGGATTGGGGTCCCACGCCGGGTGCCGGACAGTAGGCATTCATCGTCCAGCTGTAGCCGGACGAGGTAGACACAACGTCGAACATTTTCTGACGATCAAGGCCAAGCTTGTCGGCCAGCGCGAACGCCTCGCAGGTACCGATCATGGTGACGCCAAGGATCATGTTGTTGCAGATTTTGGCAGCTTGTCCCGCACCACTATCGCCGCAATGAACCGCTTTCTGGCCCATAATGTCGAACAGTGGGTCAGCTTTGGCGAAGGCCTCGGGCGAACCGCCGGCCATGAAGGTCAGCGTGCCGGCTGATGCACCGCCGACACCGCCAGAAACGGGGGCGTCGACCGCCAGAAGGCCAGCATCGGTCGCAAGACTGGCCACATCTCGTGCACTTTCAACGTCGACCGTCGAGCAGTCGACAAAAGCTGCGCCCGTTGCCATGGCGGGCACGATTTCACCAGCGACGGCGCGCAGGATCTGGCCGTTGGGTAACATGGTGATGACCACATCCTGCCCTGACGCGGCCTCGGCGCTTGAGGCGGCCATTTCAACGCCGTCGATCTGGACCTCGGCCATGTCGAACCCCGTGACCTCATGCCCGGCTTTAACGAGGTTCGCAGCCATCGGGCCACCCATATTGCCCAATCCGATAAATCCGATTTTCATGGCATGTCTCCTTCGAATGTGAGTGTCTGATCATTCTTCGGCGCAAGCATCGCGTCGATTTTTTCTTGCGGGATATCATGCAGCCCATAACGCCAGCTTGGCGATCGATCCTTGTCGATGACGGCGGCGCGGATACCTTCGAGAAAATCGCTTTTTTCCATCGCGCGCGACGTGTAGCGGTATTCCATTTCCAGCGCCTCGTGAATTGTCGGCCGCTTGCGGATGTCGCGTATGATGCGAAGGGCGCAAGCCATGGCAAGTGGAGAGTTTTTTGCGAAAGTGCGGGCTGGTGTCTCAAAAAACGGCGCGCAGGCTTTGCCAAGCTCGCCTGCGATTTCCAAAAGCGTTTCGTGGGAAAATATCCTGTCGATCTCGGCCTCAAGGGTCACGAGTTGCTCTGCAATGCGATCCTGCGCGAGCGTATCAAGTGTGTCGATGTCGCCAGTATCGACCAACGCTTTCTTCAGACCATCCCATTTGGTTTCGCTGATAAATGTATCAGCAAATCCAACATAGATCGCATCGGCGGACCCCATCCGGTAACCGGTCAAACCGACGAATTCCCCTAAGTGACCCGGCGCGTTGGCCAGTATCAACGAACTGCCGACGTCGGGCACAAGTCCGATGGCGCATTCGGGCATCGCGATGCGGCTGCTCTCTCCGACGATGCGGTGCGATCCGTGGCATCCAAGCCCCATTCCGCCCCCCATGGTGAACCCTTGCAGAAAACTGACAACGGGTTTGCCGGTGTCCTTAAGATAGGTATGAAGGCGGGCGTTCATCCGATATTCATCGCGCCAGAAATCTTCGCCGTAGATGTAGTTGCCCCTGGTCCCAGCCTCGTACAGCTCAGCGATGTCGCCGCCTGCCGAGAATGCTTTTTCTCCCTCGGCGTCGATCAAGATCAGTTGGACATCGTCGTCGCTGGCCCATTCGATCAGCGCGGCGTCGACGGCGAGGCACATCTTGTATGATAGGGCGTTCAAGGCATGCGGCCGGGTCAAGGTTATGCGCCCAGCTTTCCCTTCTTTTCTTATGAAAATGTCGGACATCAGGCGCGGTCGCGTTCTGCTAGCAATTGGCGGGCAATAATCAGGCGCATGATTTCGTTTGTGCCTTCGAGGATTTGGTGAACGCGCAGGTCGCGCACGATTTTTTCGATACCGTAATCTGACAAATAGCCATACCCGCCATGCAGTTGTAGGCAGCCATTGGCCACATCAAAGGCTGCGTCAGTCACCATGAGTTTGGCCATTGCACAGAATTTCGAAGCGTCATGGGCGCCGTTGTCAAGCTTCCATGCCGCTTGTCGAAGGAAGGTGCGGGCGGCTTGCAGGCGGGTCTCATACTCAGCCAGACGGAATTGCAGGGCCTGAAACTGGTCGATGGTTTTGCCGAAGGCCTTGCGTTCGCCCATGTATTGCAGTGTCAGGTCAAGCGCGCGCTGCGCGCCACCCAATGCGCCGGCCGAAATGTTCAGTCGCCCGCCGTCCAGGCCGGCCATTGCATAGCTGAAGCCTTTGCCTTCTTCGCCCAGCAGGTTTTCGAGCGGCACCTTGCAATCATCAAACTGCACTTGGCTTGTCGGCTGAGATTTCCAACCCATCTTGCGTTCATTGGCGCCAAAACTCAGACCCGGCGTCCCACTTTCGACAACCACGGTCGAAATACCTTTGGGGCCGTCTTCGCCTGTTCGGCACATGGTCACATAGACGTCAGAATAGTTCCCGCCCGAGATAAACGCTTTGTTGCCGTTCAGCACATATCCTTCGTTTGTCTTGGTGGCTCGCGTTTTAAGTGCAGATGCGTCCGAACCTGATCCGGGTTCGGTCAGGCAGTATGAGAAGACCTTGTTCATCGAACACAGGTCTGGCAGCCATTTCTGCTTGCTTTCGGCCGAGCCAAACTTGTCTATCATGCCACCGCACATGTTGTGGATCGACAGGAACGAACCGACCGAGGGGTCGGCCATTGCCAGTGCTTCGAAGACCAATGTGGCGTCTAGCCGCGATAGGCCCGATCCCCCAAATTCCTCGGACACGTAAATGCCGCCAAATCCAAGTTCCGCTAGTTTTGGCCACAGCGACTTCGGGATACTGCCTTCGGCTTCCCAAGTCTCACCGTAGGGTGCGATGTGTTCGTCGCCAAAGCTCTTCGCCATGTCAAAGATGAGCGTTTGCTCTTCGGAAAGCGCGAAATCCATGAAGTTAAGTCTCCCGTGTGCGATGTTGCGGCCACGTTATGGCGCAATCCTTACAGGAGTTTTTCAAGGGCGAGTAGAGTTTCGCCGCAATACCATTTCTGAGGGTGGGATCGGGGCGTGCCCTTAAAGGTCAGCATGGTACTCTTCCACAAGATGGCGGACCACGTCGCGAAGGGCGTCGTCCTTTGATTTTCCGGCCTTTTGGCTTTCTTGGAAGACGCCACGTTGTCGATCGGCTGAGACGCCCATCGTTAGAATGTCTTTGGCAGCGGAGACTTCTTGCAGGCACCCCAGTTGGTCAGCATCTTGTTCGATCAAGCTGAGCATCTCTTCTAGCAAGGCGTGGAAGTCGGTAATTGCACCGATCCCGAAATCGACCAGTCCTTCGTTTATGCCATACCGTTGTGCACGCCATCGGTTTTCCCCAACGAGGAAATTATCGTAGACGCGCCAGCGCTGGTTTTTGGCCTTGAGCCGCCACAACATCCGGGTGAGGCATTGAGTGAGCGCGGCGAGGCTAAGTGTGTGCTCCAACCGCGGCTGAACGTCGCAAATGCGGGATTCGATGGTTGGGAAATGGGAAGATGGACGCAGGTCCCACCAGATCTTCGAACTGTCCTCGATCACGCCTATATCGACCAGCGCTTGTACTGAGCGCTCGAATTCGGACCAGCCAGATAGATGAGGCGGCAGACCCGTCCGGGGCAGGTTATCAAACACAGTCAAGCGGTACGACGCGAGCCCGGTATCATCACCTTGCCAGAACGGAGAGCTTGCAGAGAGAGCCAGTAGGTGCGGCAGGAAATAACTGAGCTGGTTGACCAGATCGATCCGTGTGTCTGGGTCGGGGATGCCCACATGTACGTGCATGCCGCAAATCAGCATACGGCGCACGACACCCGCCAGATCACGTTGCAGATCGTTATAGCGGTCCTTGTCGACGTGATGCTGCTCTTTCCAATCTGCAAATGGGTGGCACGAGGCGGCAATGGGAGCCAGACCATAGTTGGCGGCGTGTTTGGAAACCGTGGACCGCAGTCGCTTTAAGTCCTCCCGGGCTTCACTGATATTTTGGCAAACCCGGGTTCCGACCTCAATCTGACACTGCAAAAATTCAGGGCTCACCTGGCCATCCAGCTCGGCCATGCAGTCCTGCATCAATTGGTCGGGTGCCTGAGCCAATGTCAGGTTCACTGCGTCGACGAGAAGGTATTCTTCCTCGATGCCAATTGAAAACGGCGGTTCTTGCAAAGCCATGGCGCATCCTTTTGCGGGGTCAGACTACATCCAGCTTTGCATCAAAGGTGCAATTCAACAAGTTCCGCAGAGCACTCGCGTTTAGCGAGGCGGCGTTGACATCCAGGATCAATCTAAAATTGCATGTTGACCTTAGGTCACTTGATGGCGTTCAATAGGGGATAAGGCCACGCCGGGGGAAATTGGGTGATTAAGGCCACGTATTATAGCGATCTGAATTTTCTGTTTGTCTGCTGCACCGGACATATCGAGTTTGCTTTGCTGTCCGCCAAGATCGCTGAATGGATCATTGAAATCGGGTCGCGGGAAGGCCGGTTGGTGTTTGTCGATTTGCGTCGACTGCGGACAGTTGACGACCTATCGTCTGGATCGGCCGAATACGTGAATATGCAAAAGAAGCTTTATGAAACCTATCCCGCGGCAAGGCGGATCGCTTTTTTGGCTGATCGGCCTGAAACTTTTGTGATGGTCCGCGCCTTCGAACAACTCGCGCAGGAGAACTTCCCAAGCGACATGGACGTGTTTCGGAATTCGGCAGATGCACTGTCGTTTCTCGGGCTGGAAGGGGATGATATCGATACCTTCGTTGAACGGCTTACGGGCGGCCAAACGCTGGCATAAAAAATGCCCCGGACGAGCCGGGGCATTCAATATCAAACTCTGTCGCGGTCAAGCGACGGTGAATTAGTCCATCGCTTTGAAGTTAAACTCGCCACCTTCCTTGATGCCTGACGGCCAGCGCGAGGTCACGGTCTTGGTGCGCGAATAGAACTTGAAGCTGTCGGGGCCGTGCTGGTTCAAGTCACCGAACATCGATTTTTTCCAACCACCAAAGGTGTGATAGGCGAGCGGCACAGGGATCGGAACGTTGATGCCAACCATCCCAATGTTGATGCGGTGTGCAAAGTCACGGGCTGTATCGCCATCTCGGGTATAGATCGCGGTGCCGTTGCCATACTCGTGATCCATGGCCATGCCGATGGCCTCTTCATAGGTCTTGGCGCGCACAACTGACAGCACCGGGCCGAAGATCTCTTGCGTGTAGATGTCCATGTCGGTGGTCACATTGTCAAAAAGATGCGGGCCAACAAAGAAACCATTCTCGTATCCCTGCAAGCTGAAGTCGCGATTGTCGACGACCAGCTTGGCACCTTGCTCGACGCCAGAGTTGATCAGGCCAAGGATACGTTGTTTTGCTTCGGCGGTTACGACAGGGCCGTAGTCTACATCGTCGCCATCGGTGTAGGGGGCAACGCGCAGTTTTTCCACACGCGGAACCAAGGCATCGATCAGTCGATCCGCAGTTTCTTCGCCCACAGGGACCGCCACCGAAATAGCCATGCAGCGTTCGCCAGCCGCGCCAAAGCCAGCCCCGATCAGCGCATCTGCCGCTTGATCAATGTCGGCGTCCGGCATGATGATCATGTGGTTTTTGGCCCCGCCGAAACACTGCGCACGCTTGCCGTTGGCGGTCGCGCGTGAGTAGATGTACTGGGCAATTGGGGTCGAGCCCACAAAGGACACACCCATGATTGTTTCGTTGTCGAGGATCGCATCCACGGCTTCTTTATCGCCGTTGACGACTTGGAAACACCCGGCGGGCAGGCCTGCCTCGACGAAAAGTTCAGCCAGCATCATGGGGACCGATGGATCGCGTTCTGACGGCTTCAATACAACCGCGTTGCCACAGGCCAGTGCAGGGGCCACGTGCCATAAAGGCATCATAGCGGGGAAGTTGAACGGCATGATCGATCCGACGACGCCCAGCGGCTGGCGCATGGAGTACATGTCAATGCCGGGACCGGCATCATCGGTGTATTCGCCTTTCAGCATTTGCGGGGCGCCGATGCAATATTCCACCACCTCTAGGCCGCGCTGAAGATCGCCTTTGGCGTCTGGGATGGTTTTGCCGTGCTCGCGGGACAGGGCCTCGGCCAGCTTATCCATGTCGCGGTTCATCAACGCGACCATCTGCATCATAACGCGGGCGCGTTTCTGCGGGTTGGTGGCACCCCAGGCAACCTGCGCCGCAGAGGCTTTGGCGATAACCTCATCCACTTCGGCAGCGGAGGCCACGGCCAGATGGGCCTGCACTTCGCCGGTTGCGGGGTTAAAGACGTCAGAGGTGCGGCCGGTGGTGCCTGCAACTTCTGCGCCATTGATGAAATGACCGATATTTTTCATGGTAGATCTCCCAGGGTTTCGCGCAGAGGTTAGGCTTGCAAATATGCTGTGAAAAGGGGAAGTTTTCCAAAAAGGTTTTGCAAATATGCAAAAGGACGTGGGTTGGGGCTCTGCCCCCGGCGCAAATCGGGGATTTGCACCGTCCCCGGGATATTTGTGACAAGAAAAAGGGCATTGAGACGTGGACTGGGATGATCTGAGGGTTTTTTTGGCTGTGGCCCGGGGAGAGAGCTTGTCTCGCGCGGGCAAGGTGTTGAAGCGTGATGCAGCTACAGTTGGTCGCCGGGTCGCAAAGCTTGAGGGCGATTTAGGGGTGCCGCTATTTACCAAATCACCGCAGGGATATGCTTTGACGGAGGGCGGATCGCGTTTGCTGGCCTATGCCGAGCGGGCAGAGCGAGCCGTCCTGTCCGGGGTGGATGACCTTGAGGGTCACACGGGGCGGTTGTCGGGTCAGGTGCGCATTGGGGCCACCGATGGGTGCGCCAGTTTCATTTTGCCACAGGTTTGCGCGGCTATTCAAAAGGAGCACCCAGAGCTTGAGTTGCAGATCGTCGCCTTGCCGCGTGTGATCAACCTGTCGAAGCGCGAGGCAGATATGGCGATCACGGTATCGCCGCCACAGACCGGTCGGATTACGGTTCAAAAAGTCAGTGACTATCATCTACATCTGGCGGCGTCTGAAGATTACCTGGCAGGCGCGCCGCCATTGCGGTCGCTCGACGACCTGCCGGCGCATCCGGTGGTGGGATACATTCAGGACATGATTTTCTATCCAGAGCTTGATTTCTTAACGGATTTGGGTGTGGAGCGTGTCGCGCTTGCCTCGAATTTGGTGTCGGTCCAGCTGGGCATGGTGCGACAGGGCGGCGGGGTCGGAGTGACCCATGACTTTATCTTGCCCTTTGCGCCAAATTTACGACGCGTTTTGATGGATGAGTTATCGATTACACGATCTTTCTATCTGATCCGGCATGAAGGGGATGCGCGCGTTGAACGGTTCGCCCGTGTGGCCGAGGAGCTGGCACGAGGGATACGGGAAGAAGTGGCGCGGCTAGAGGGGTTGGCCTGACAGAGATTTCCTTTTCTGCAAATGCAAACAGCCCTTGACATATTGTTGCGCTTGGGGCGACGCTAAAGACAGAAAAATACTAGCTTTTTACTTAACAGGAGGGCCACATGCTCATTCACCAGATCCTTAAAGATAAATCACTGGCGGGTGTTGCGACGGTGAAGCCCGGCAGCAAAGTTGCGGATGCTGCGAACCTTCTCTCTGAAAAGAAAATCGGTGCTGTGATTGTATCCGAAGACGGTGTTCGCCCGGCCGGTATCTTGTCGGAGCGCGACATCGTGTCAGCGTTGGGAAAAGTAGGTACAGGATGTTTGGATCAGCCCGTGGACGACCTGATGACATCCGAATTGAT
Source organism: Aliiroseovarius conchicola (assembly GCF_041403445.1). Lineage (NCBI taxonomy): Bacteria > Pseudomonadati > Pseudomonadota > Alphaproteobacteria > Rhodobacterales > Paracoccaceae > Aliiroseovarius > Aliiroseovarius conchicola. Next base: position 309,957 of record NZ_JBGEHL010000004.1, on the reverse strand, counting down.
CACCTGCGCGCCTGGTGACCGTGCAATTCAGGTTTTGCAAACGATGACAGAGGGCCGCTTTCGCCACATGCCTGTGCTTGAGGGCGAAGAAATGGTCGGTTTGGTCTCGATCGGTGATGTGGTTAAGGCGCGTCTGGACGAGTTGTCGCAGCAGGCCGATGCACTGAAAAACATGATTATGGGGTACTGAGGCGCATTCAGTAGGAATACGCTGCGGTGCGGAAAAAACTTGCAATGACGTGCCTATTATTGTTGCGTGCGCCCATCGTAAGGAGGCCTGATAATGCGCGTCGGACTATATCCCGGTACTTTTGACCCCGTCACTTTGGGGCACACCGATATCATTCGGCGCGGCTGCGCTTTGGTGGATCGACTGGTGATCGGGGTCGCGATCAACACTGGGAAAGGGCCCATGTTCTCGTTGGAAGAGCGGGTCGCGATGGTCGAAGCCGAATGCGCGCAACTGAGCCGTGAGACGGGCACCGAGATCGTCGCACATCCGTTTGAGAACCTTCTTATCGACTGTGCCAAAGATGTTGGAGCCCAAATCATAATCCGCGGCCTTCGGGCTGTGACGGATTTTGAATATGAATATCAAATGGTTGGCATGAATCGCGCGATGGACGATAGCGTCGAAACGGTTTTTCTGATGGCAGAGGCTAAGTACCAAGCGATCGCGTCGAAACTGGTGAAGGAGATTGCCAAGCTGGGGGGCGACGTCTCGAAATTCGTGACGCCAGAGGTGAAGCATCGGCTTTTGGCGAAGATTGGGTGAACTGCTGCAAGGGTTATGGTAATGGCGCCATTTCCAAGGCGGATTGTCGACCCACCGGGGGAAGCACAGTGATATGGCGTGCCGCCCAGTCCCATTGAACCTGCCAAGTACCTAAGGCTCCCTTTTTATTCTTGATAAGTTTCCAAGACTGTCGTGGTGAATTGGATGGGGCGAAAATGGGCGCGCAGTGCCAGCGAGTCTCGGTCGCATTGCATCCCATTCCTTCAGGGATAATGCAAAGGCTGGTTGATTTTCCATCCCGTGCCGCCAGTTGAAGGCGGCGGCCTTCGGTCAATCCCACCGGCTTACTGATCTCAGTCACCACGAAGGACACAGCGAAGCTTCCTTGGTGACGGCCTGCGGGGTCGTTAGAAACAAAAAAGCCGGGGTTGATCCCCGGCTTTCTGCAAGACGTAATTTTGGCTTATAGGTGCTTGGCCATTTCAACCGCGGTGTCGAGCATCCGGTTAGAGAAACCCCACTCGTTGTCATACCAGCTCAGCACGCGCACCATATTGCCATCCAGAACTTTGGTCTGATCGACGGCGAAGTTTGATGAATGCGGGTCGTGGTTAAAGTCGCTGGATACCAACGGGCGGTCCACAATATCGAGGACCCCTTTCAGCGGGCCGTTTGCGGCGGCAATTGCGGCCGCGTTCACTTCGTCTATCGTGGTGTCGCGGGCGGCTTCAAATGTCAGGTCCACACAGGATACGTTCGGGGTTGGCACCCGAATGGCAACACCGTCCAACTTACCTGCCAACTCGGGCATGACCAAGCCGACCGCGCGGGCGGCCCCAGTGGTGGTTGGGATCATGCTCATCGCGGCGGCGCGGGCGCGATAAAAGTCCTTGTGTAGCGTATCCAGCGTTGGTTGATCGCCGGTGTAGGAGTGGATTGTGGTCATGAACCCCTTGTTGATCCCGATGGCGTCGTTCAGTGCTTTGGCAACGGGAGCCAAGCAATTGGTGGTGCAGGATGCATTCGAGACATGCACGTCGTCCGCTGTCAGCGTGTTATGGTTCACACCGTAAACGATGGTCTTGTCAGCCCCCGACGACGGTGCCGATACGAGAACACGTTTCGAACCGTTGCCAAGATGTACGAGCGCCTTGTCGCCGGTGAAAATGCCGGTGCACTCCAGAACAATGTCGACATTCTTCCATGGAAGGTCATCGGGATTGCGAATGGCGGTCACGGCCATTTTGCCAGTACCCGCATCAATCCAGTCATCGCCAAAGGTGACTTTATTGGGGAAACGACCATGTACGCTGTCGAACTGCAATAGGTGCGCGTTCATCTCGACCGAACCAAGATCGTTGATCGCAACCACCTCGATATCCTTCCGGCCCGCTTCATGCAGGGCGCGCAGCACCAGTCGCCCGATACGCCCAAACCCGTTGATAGCCACTTTGACAGTCATAATCGTCTTCCTTGCATAAGGGGCGCACGCCAAATCGCTCAGCCGTGCCAGCTTGCCTGTGTGAGCGCTAACATCAACATTTCACCGAAAAGGTCAAGAGCGGATCGGATCACAGGGCGGTGAAACGGTGCAGGCTGGCCTAGCGCCAGAAGGCGATCCATTCGGTAAAGGCGAGGAATTTCTTGGACAGAAACAACAGTGCGGCACCATCAAAAAAAATCAGGTCTGTACCAATCAGGCCGACAATCAGAAGCCCAAGATATAGCGCGATCTGGTTGGTCATCTTTGCTCCTGCATCGGTGCGGGCAATGTTGCAATGGCTGCGGGGGCGGGGCAAGGGCAAAAGAAAACCCCCGCCACGTTAACAGGGCAGGGGTTAATAAATCTGAAAGAGGGATGGCTCAGAACGATCCCATTTTCACGGCAACATCTGCCATGCGGGTCGAAAAGCCCCATTCGTTGTCATACCAACCCATGACCCGAACGGTGCGGCCTCCGACGACTTTGGTTTGGTCTGGCGCAAAGATCGAGCTTTGTTCGGTGTGGTTGAAGTCCACCGAAACCTTGGGCTCCGGATCATATCCCAACACGCGCGACATTGCGCCTTCCGACGCTTCACGTACGATTTGGTTCACTTCCTCTACGCTGGTGTCGCGTCCCACTTCGAATGTCAGGTCAATGGCCGACACATTTGGGGTCGGCACGCGCATCGCGGTTCCGTCCAAGCGGCCAGCCAGTTCTGGCAGCACCTCTCCCAACGCTTTAGCAGCGCCGGTCGAGGTTGGGATGATCGCCATCGCTGCCGCGCGGGCGCGGTAGAGGTCGCTGTGGCGGCGGTCCAGCGTCGGCTGGTCGCCGGTATAGGAGTGGATCGTCGTCATGATGCCGCGTTCGATCCCCAGCGCCTCGTGCAGAACCTTGGCCAGCGGGGCCAGACCGTTGGTGGTGCACGATCCGTTTGAGACCATGTTGTGATGCGCTTCAAGTTCTTTGTCATTCACGCCCAAGACGATGGTTTTTTGCACGTTCTTTGCTGGGGCCGAGATCAGAACTTTGCGTGCGCCTTGTTCAATATGGCGTTTGGCCTTTTCGCCATCGTTGAAGTTGCCGGTGCATTCCAAAACAACGTCGCAGCCGGTCCAGTCCAGTTCGCCCATATCGTAGGTCGACATCATTTGCATCGGGCCACGACCGACATCCAATGTGTTGTCGCCGACAGCGATTTCATTTGGGAAGCGGCCGTGAATGCTGTCGTATTTCAGAAGATGCGCGGCTGTTTCCAAAGGCCCGGTCGCGTTGACCTTGACCACATTGATGTCATTGCGCCCCGATGCAGCGATTTGTGCCAGAGTGCAGCGGCCAATTCGGCCAAACCCGTTGATGCCAACAGTGACAGTCATTGTGTCTTCCCCTCAGATTCTGGCGCGCTGGCCACAAGACTTTGGGCTGATATACCGTTCCAGACGCCTTCGCCCAACCCGGAAAATGCGTTTGACACCAGCTTGTTAGCGAAAACATGGCGCTGGTTAGGGACGTTAGCGCAAACGATCTTGGTGGCTTGCATGTAAAATGTTTCACGGCCAAACGCTTCACCCCGGCTGCGAAAGTGATTAAGCTCTCCGGCGAGGCAAGCAAAAGGCAGGTGTCATGAGTGGTTTGATCGCGCTTCTGGATGATGTGGCGGGTATTGCGAAAATAGCGGCTGCGTCGATTGATGACGTGGCAGCGCAGGCGGCAAAAGCGGGTGCGAAAGCAGCTGGTGCGGTGATTGACGATGCCGCTGTAACGCCGAAATACGTTCAGGGGTTTGAAGCCAAGCGCGAACTGCCGATCATCGGCCGTATCGCCTGGGGATCGATCAAAAATAAGTTGATCATCCTTTTGCCCATCGCTTTGCTCTTATCCTCGTTTGCACCATGGCTAATCCCCCCGCTTTTGATGCTAGGCGGCGCTTATCTGTGCTTTGAAGGGGCCGAGAAGGTTTGGCATGTCCTGTTCCCGCATGAACATAAGTGGGACCACGCCGAACATGAAGAAGGCGACCCGGCACAACTGGAGGAAGAGAAGATCGCCGGTGCGATCAAAACCGACTTCATCCTCTCAGCCGAGATCATGACCATTTCGCTTGCGGCAATCCCCGAAAGCAACATTTGGATGGAAGCCGCGACCTTGGCCGTTGTTGCCATCGGCATCACCGTGGCTGTCTATGGGTCAGTGGCGCTTATCGTGAAGATGGACGATTTTGGGCTGCTATTGGCGGGCAAAGGTAGATTGGCGGCAACGCGAGCCTTGGGCCGTTGGATCGTCAATGCGATGCCCAGCTTTATGAAACTTCTGCTGATTATCGGTACAGCCGCGATGATCTGGGTCGGCGGTTCGATCATCATTCACGGTCTTCATGAAATGGGCGTGCACCAACCCTATGAATTCATTCACCATATTGCGGTCGAGGCGGCGCACGCCGTTCCCAGTATGGCGGGTTTTGTCGAATGGGCGGTAACAGCCACACTGGACGGCATCATCGGCCTTGTGCTTGGCATTCTGATCATTCCGGTCGCGACCCGCGTGATCGGGCCGGTCTGGCAGGCGGTGTTTAAAGGGAAGGCTTAGCGGGCCGGCCTCTTGCCAGCAGGAACAATCCGCTGGCGACAATGATGGCGCTTCCCAACAGTGTCCAGAAATCTGGCCGTTCGCCGAATACGGCGACGCCAAGGATCAGTGCGAACAGTAGGCGCGAGTATCGGAATGGGGCTACGACAGATAGTTCTCCGACCCGCATAGAGATGGTCAACGCGTTGTAGGCGATCACGCCGACCAGCGTTGCCAGCCCAACCAGCAAGAGACTGCGGAGGGTGGGGGCCGCGACCTCGCCCGAAACGAGAAGCAAGACCAGCCCCGAAAACGTGAGCACGATAAAGCCAGCAACACCCAATTGCGCAGAGGACATGGTCACCGGGCTTGCGCGTGTCGCCAAATCGCGCCCGGCAAAGCCGATCATGCCCAGCACAGCCAAAATCGAAAGCGGATCAAAATCATCGAAACCGGGGCGCAAAATCATCAAAACGCCACCCAACCCGACAAGAATGGCCATCCAGCGCCGCCATCCGACCGTCTCGCCAAACACGAAAACAGCACCCAGAGCCACGACAAGGGGCGTGGCCTGCAAGATCGCAGACGCGCTTGAAAGCGGTGTTAGAACAATGGCGAGCGCATAAAACAGGCGGCCCGACACCTCAAAGCCCGACCGGATGATCAGCACCTTTCCAAGCAGGGCGGGGTGGAAGGCCCTGTCACCTTGCAAGCGGGCCATCGCTATAAAAACCAAGGTTCCTGCAATGCCAAGCATGGTGACGGCTTGTCCGATTGGGATGTCTTGTGCGGCTGCCTTTAATGCCATGTCCTCCAGCGCGAAGGTGGCCATCGCCAAGACCATGAAAACAGCACCGCGTAGATTGTCACTCATTCATGTTGTCCCTGTTGATCCTAGGCCCATGTCATCATGCAGCCGGCACAAAAACGCCCCGCCAGTGATCTGACGGGGCGTGCTTGTCGGAGGTGTTACAGGCCTACCCCAAAAGGTTCTTTGCCTGTGTGACAACGTTTTCTGCTGTGATGCCGAACTTCTCAAACAGCGTCGCTGCGGGGGCTGAGGCGCCAAAGCCCTCCATCCCGACGAAAGCCGCTTTGGCTTCGCGACCGCGTTCGCCCAGCAGCCAGCGATCCCAACCACTGTCACGAACGGCGGCCTCGACGCCGACGCGCACCGGGCCCGGAGGCAGCACTTTGCGACGGTAGGCTTCGTCTTGCTGAGCGAATATCTCCATACACGGCATCGAGACCACGCGGGTTCCGATACCTTCAGCCTCAAGCGCCGCACGGGCGTTCATTGCCAGCGACACTTCCGAACCGGTGGCAATCAGGATCACCTGACGCTTGCCTGCCTCGGCGTCGGCCAACACATAAGCGCCCTGTGCGGTCAGGTTCTTTTGTTTGTAATCCGTGCGAAGGGTCGGCAGGTTCTGACGGGTTAATACCATGGTCGACGGCACATCCTTAGAAGTCAGCGCCAGTTCCCATGCTTCAGCCGTTTCCACAGTATCCGCTGGGCGGAAAGTATAGCTGTTGGGCGTCGCACGACAGATCGCCAGATGCTCCACCGGTTGGTGGGTCGGGCCGTCTTCGCCAACCCCGATAGAATCGTGGGTCATCACGAAAACGGTTGGGATTTTCATCAAGGATGCCAAACGCATAGCAGGGCGGGCATAGTCGGTGAAACAGAAGAATGTACCGCCATAGGGGCGCATGCCACCATGCAGGGTCATCCCATTCATCGCAGCCGCCATACCGTGTTCGCGGATGCCCCAGTAGATATAGCGCCCCTTGCGGTTGTCGGTATCAAATACCCCAAGATCGCCGGTCTTTGTGTTGTTCGAACCTGTCAGGTCAGCGGAACCGCCGATGGTTTCTGGCAATACGGGGTTGATCACCTCAAGCGCCATTTCCGATGACTTGCGTGTCGCCACGGTGGGCTGCTCTTCCGCGATCTTGCGTTTGAGTTGACGCACCGCTCCCCCAAGTTTCTTTGGAACGTCCAGTGCGTAGGCGCGTTTGAATTCGGCTTGCTTGCGCTCGCTGATCGAAGCGAAACGTGCCTCCCAATCGGCGCGTGCCTCTGCGCCTTTGGCCCCAATGGCCTTCCAGGCTTTTTTTACGTCTGCTGGAACTTCGAAAGCGCCGGCCGGTGCGCCGTAGACCTTTTTTGCGGCCTTTAGCTGCTCGGCATCCGTCAATGCGCCGTGACCTTTCGACGTATCCTGCGCTGCATGGCCCAAAGCGATATGGGTTTTGCAGGCGATCATCGACGGTTTGCCGGTGGATTTGGCTTTGGTGATTGCGGCATCGATCTGCTCAGGATCATGTCCATCGATCTCTTGCACATGCCAACCAGAGGCTTTGAAACGCATCACCTGATCTGTGCGATCTGACAGCGAGACCTTGCCGTCGATGGTGATATCATTGTTGTCCCACAGCACGACCAACCTGGCCAACTGGTGACGTCCAGCAAGGCCGATGGCCTCTTGGCTGATACCTTCCATAAGACAGCCGTCACCCGCGATCACATAGGTATAGTGATCGACGATCTTTTTGCCGAACCTTGCGCGCTGGATCTCTTCGGCCATGGCGAAACCGACGGCATTCGCGATACCTTGACCCAGTGGGCCGGTTGTCGTCTCGACGCCAGACACATGCCCGAACTCGGGATGGCCTGCGGTGATGGCACCCCATTGGCGAAAATCTTTGATCTGGTCGAGCGTCACATCCGCATAGCCAGTCAAATGCAATAGAGAATAGATCAACATTGATCCGTGGCCAGCCGACAGGATGAACCGGTCGCGGTCTTCCCAGCGCGGCGCTGCCGCATCAAATTTCAGGTGATTTTCATAAAGCACTGTCGCCACATCGGCCATGCCCATTGGCATGCCCGAGTGGCCCGAGTTTGCAGCGGCAACGGCGTCCAGCGTCAGCGATCGGATTGCAGCGGCTTTTTTCCAGTGATCGGGGTGGGTCTTACGAAGCGTGGCGATGTCCAACGGTCAACATCCTTTGGAAAAGTTGCAGTTGGACCCCTGATAACAGCCGTGCGCCACGGGTCAAGCGCGCGTGCATGTCACCTGCCAAGTGCTTGGAAAAGAACGAGGGGCGCATTTCTATCTGGGGTCGGCTAAGATCAACATATGGACACACGGGGCCGATTCGCCCGAATGCCTTGTGTTGTCAGCACGACAGGCATGTGACAAATTTGGGCGAGTAGAATGGTTCAGGGCAGAACATGAGTGATATTTCCGAACTGGAAACCCGCATCACCACCGCGCTTGAGCGGATCAGCACAGGCCTTTCGGCGCTGGCCCCTCAGTCGGACGGAGCGGAAGAAGAACTGGCGCGGTTGAAAACCGAGCTGGAAGACGAGAAAACAGCCAATAGCCAGCTGGATGAGCGTATGGCCGCATTGCAGCAATCTCATTCAGATGGGCTAGGCAAAATGCGTGGTGACATCGAACGTGCGGCCACGCAATTATCGGCAGACGAGGCGATCATCATGAAGCTTCGACAAGCGAACGCGGACCTGCGCGCAAACAACGATGCTTTGCGGCAGGCGGTCAGCGATGGTGTCGCCGATCCTGATCTTGTTAACAGCTCCTTGCAGGCCGAGCTCGAAGGTTTGCGTGTTGCGCAGGCCGCCGATCGTGCCGAGTTGGATGCGGTTCTGGGAGAGCTCGGGCAATTGATTGCCGAAAATGACCCAGGCGCGCCTAAGGCTGCCTCTTCCACGCCCACTGAAAAGGAGGGGACCGATGCCTGAAGTCGCCATTACAATCGGCAAACGGACGTTTGAAGTAGCCTGCCAAGAAGGCGAAGAACACTTTCTGACCACGGCGGCGAAGATGCTGGACAACGAAGCATCCGTCCTTGTGAGCCAGATGAGCAATCTTACGGAAAGCCGGATGCTCCTTATGGCCGGGTTGATGTTGGCGGACAAAACCGCGGGGATGGAGGATAAGGTCAAACTGTCCGATCAGCGCGTCGCCGATCTCGAGGCGCAGATTTATGCGCTGCAAAACGCCGCCCCGCAAAAGGTCGAAGTGCCAGTGATCCCCGACGCGGTGACGGACACCCTGGCCGAGATCGCCGCCCGCGCGGAAGCCATGGCTGCTGAAGTCGAAGACAAAGCAAAAGCCGGCTAACTGCCTCAAAACAAAAAGCGCCCGACACTTGATCGTGACGGGCGCTTTTTCTTGTCAAAAATATCCCGGGGGTGATGCAAATCCTTGATTTGCATCGGGGGCAGCGCCCCCAAGCCGGGCGATCAACCGTTCGCTTCGCGAATTTTGTCAGCGGCTTCCTTGTTGTAGTCGACACTATTGTCATCAAAGAGCGTGTCCAACTCGCCCGACAGCGTCATCTCGGTGATGATGTCGCAGCCGCCCACAAACTCACCTTTGACGTAAAGCTGAGGGATGGTTGGCCAGTCGGAATAGTCTTTGATGCCGGAACGAATTTCTTCGTCTGCAAGCACATTTACATCTGCGAAATCAACGCCCATGAAGTTCAGCACACCAGCCACGCGGGATGAAAACCCACACTGCGGCATCTCTTTCGTGCCCTTCATATAAAGCACCACGTCATTGGCTTTGACGGTTTCGTCGATACGGGTTTTAGCGTCGGTCATTTCTTCATTCCTTTGCGATTTCGGCACTCAATCCGAAGAGCCACCTGAACAGTCTGTCGTTCCGATACCAATCAAGGTATTGTTGCCTTGAATGCTACTTTCATTCATTACAGGCGCGTTTCTTTTCTGGTTGTAGCCTTTGTTTTGCTTTGCGGCTGGGTACTTCACTTTTATCCACATTTTGAAGATGGAGGCCGCCACGACAATCACCGAAAATAAAAGCCACCACATCCAGAAGGACATTACTCCGGCACCTTCGTTGTCAGCGCTAGCGCGTGCAATTCTCCCGAGTCGATCTGCGCACGCACGGTCGCGTTTACAGCGCGTTGCTGTTGCACTCGGTTCATGTCGCGAAAGCTTTCGTCCACGACCTCGGCCGCCCAATGGTTTCCGTCGCCTGCCAGATCGGTGATGGTGATCTGGGCGTCGGGAAAACCTGCGCGGATCAGGTCTTCGATTGCGGATGCTTCCATGGCCATGTTTAGAACCTCGTTGGTGTTTCACCCCAATCTAAGATCGGGGGCAGGGGGCTGCAAGGGTTAGCGGCGTGTTGCGGCATCTCGAAAATTGGTCAGCACCGCGCGGGCGTCGTTTAACAGGCCGGCCTCTTCGGCGTCCGCGAGTGCATCGGCGCTCCACGCGGTTGCGGGAAGAAGGCGGTCCAGCATGGCTGTGCGTGCCTCCTCTTGCGGGACGGAAAGGGGCAGTTTCTCGGCCACGCGAAAAAGCTCGATCATGTCACAGATGGCACGCATCCGGCGGTAGGCCTCAGCAATGGCCTCAAGCGTTTCGCGATCCTTACGCCAGCGTTTGCGTGGGAAGATGTGGGTCATCACATAGGGGCCAGCGCCTTTACAATCGAACCGCGCGCAGCCCGGAAAGCCTTGATCTTCAAGGGTTTCGTGGATGCGGCACAGATTGTCATTGCCAAGGTGTCGGCAGGGGGCAAGCGCACGTTTGTCGAAGGCGAAATCGTCGCCTGCATCAAACCCTGGGGCCACGCAACACAGACCTGCGCAAGATGCGCAGTCAGACACCAGCGCGGACACGTCCTGTGGGTCGGATGCGGGCGTCATGGCTTAGCGATGTGCCTGATCAAAGCCGGTGCGGAAAATCTCGGCAAGCTCGACCAACGGAGCCTCGGATCGGCTCATCTTGACCGTATCACCCGTGAAACGTCCAACTGACGCGATGGGAACGCCCGCGCGTCCCGCTTCGATCATCAACGCTTCAGCCTGGTCGAAGTTACACGCCACCAGATATCGCGCCTGATCTTCTCCAAAGAGCGTTGGGGTGTCCGACGCGTCCAGAACGACACCAACGCCACCTGCTTCGGCCATTTCAAAGGCTGCAAGGGCCAGCCCGCCATCAGACAAGTCCGAACACGCCTTTATCAATTCGCGATTGGCGCGGATGAAGTCGCCGTGGGCCTTCTCTGCCGCAAGATCCACATGCGGCGCGTCTCCGTCTTCGCGGTTGAAGACCTCGGCAAGCAGGGCGGACTGTCCAAGGTGCCCATGAGTTTCACCGATAACCATGGCCACGTGGCCGTCGCGTGCAATGCCACCAATCATGTCGTCGAGGCTTTCCAGAAGGCCGACGGCGCCAATGGTCGGAGTGGGCAAAATACCTTGCCCGTCTGTTTCGTTGTAAAGCGATACGTTGCCAGACACGATTGGGACGTCCAAAGCGGCCACGGCCTCTCCGATGCCTTTGATCGCGCCCACGAACTGCCCCATGATCTCGGGTTTTTCGGGGTTACCGAAGTTCAGGTTGTCGGTCGTGGCAAGGGGTTTTGCGCCAACGGCGGTCAAGTTGCGATAGGCCTCGGCAACGGCTTGTTTACCGCCTTCGAACGGATTGGCTTTGACATAACGAGGGGACACATCGGACGTGAACGCAATCGCTTTGTCGGTGCCATGAACGCGTACAATACCTGCGCCCAAACCCGGTGCGCGGACTGTGTCGGCCATAACCATGTGGTCATATTGTTCATAGACCCATTGTTTGGCGGCGTGGTTTGGGGTGCTGATCAGCGCTTTTAGCCCGTCAATTGGGTCAATGTCGGGCACATCGGAAAGCGGCTCTACGGCGGGGGTCTCGACCCATGGTCGGTCATATTCTGGCGCGCGACCCGAGAGCGGCGACAGTGGCAAGTCAGCCTTCACCTCGCCGTTGTGTATGATTAAAAAGCGATCTTCGGCGAGCGTTTCGCCCACAATTGCAAAGTCCAAGTCCCACTTTTCGAACACTGCCCGGGCTTCGGCCTCTTTCTCGGGCTTCAATACCATAAGCATACGCTCCTGGCTTTCTGACAGCATCATTTCATATGCTGTCATGTCGTCTTCGCGCTGAGGAACGTCTTCGAGGTTCAGTTTTACCCCAAGACCACCCTTGTCGCCCATTTCCACGGCTGAGCAGGTCAGCCCCGCTGCCCCCATGTCCTGGATCGAGATCACGGCACCGGTCTGCATCAGCTCCAACGTGGCTTCCATCAGGCGTTTTTCGGTGAACGGGTCGCCAACTTGAACGGTTGGGCGCTTGTCTTCGATCGTGTCGTCAAACTCTGCTGAGGCCATCGTCGCGCCACCAACCCCATCACGACCGGTTTTTGCGCCGAGATAGACGACAGGCATGCCAACACCGGAGGCTGCAGAATAGAAAATCTTGTCTGTGTCTGCCAAGCCCGCCGCGAAGGCATTCACCAGGCAGTTGCCGTTATATGCGGGGTGGAAGCGAACTTCGCCGCCCACATTGGGCACGCCGAAACAGTTGCCGTAACCGCCGATGCCTTCAACGACCCCGTTCACCAACTGTTTGGTTTTTGGGTGATCAATCTCGCCAAATGACAGCGAATTCATCGCCGCGATGGGGCGCGCGCCCATGGTGAAGACATCGCGAAGGATGCCGCCCACACCGGTCGCCGCACCCTGATAGGGTTCGATATACGATGGGTGGTTGTGGCTTTCCATCTTGAAGACCACGGCCTGTCCGTCACCAATATCGACGATGCCAGCGTTTTCGCCAGGGCCGCAGATCACTTGGGGACCGTCTGTCGGAAGGGTGCGCAGCCATTTCTTAGAGGATTTATAGGAACAGTGTTCGTTCCACATCGCTGAAAAAATGCCCAGCTCGGTGAATGAAGGCTCGCGTCCAATGATTTCGAGGAGCAATTCGTACTCGTCCGGCTTTAGGCCGTGTGCGGCAATCAGGTCCTCGGTGATCTTTGGCTCTTGCATACCCATTTCCCCCTTAGGCTGGCTATGCCCGGCCTTGTAGGCGAAGGGGGGGCATTGGGAAAGGGCAAAGACGCCTTGTTTTCCACGAAGAATGGCGTGAAAGCAAAAAAAAGGCCGGGCAGAGCCCGGCCAAGTCCAACAGGGAGGTAAAAACCGACTAGAGCGAATGCTCGACCATCGGCTTTGAATTGAAATTAGGGGTGCATTGCTGTTGGATCAAGGGAAATTGCTGCATTGCGGCTATGCGGAAAACGCATGGCTCGGCGCGAAAAATGGGACGTAATCGCTATTAGGTAGAGCCAATCTCCAAGATTGCGTGGGTTTTGAACGGGTTAAGGAGTTCGTTCGGTCGACCATTGTATACCGTACCGGGTTTTGTCGATCGGGCTGTGTTGCAAAGAAACATCAAATTTATTGGATAAAACCAACTGCGCAATGTAGGCGGAGCTATGACTTTCGATTTTTTCTGTGTTCGATCAGCTCTTCAATGACGAAATCTCGGAACGCCTCGATACGTTTTGATGCTCGCAGTTCCTCGGGATACGCGAGAAATACCGGGATCTCGTTGCTTTCAACTTCGGGCAACACACGCTGAAGTTCTGGCATGTCCTGCGTGACATAGTCGGGCAGAACGCCAATTCCCAAATTGTGCAAGACCGCTTGGAGCACGCCGAAATAGTTGTTCACGGTAAGCAATGATTTCACATCGTTGGTTAAGAGCTCTTGGACCAGCGTTGCACCAGCCCGGACCTGCGCAGACGAAGTGTTTTGGCAAATCAGACGATGATCAGACAGATCGGCAAGCGTTTCGGGCGCACCGTGTTCTTCAAGGTATGTCGGTGTCGCGTATAGGCGCATATGGACATCCATCAGCCGTTTGCGGATCAGGTCCGCCTGGCTGGGTTCTTTCATACGGATCGCAATGTCGGCTTCGCGCATCGGCAGGTCTAGTACATGCTCTTCCAGCATCAGATCGATTTTTAGGTCGGGATATTTCTCGTATAGTTTCGGTAGGCGCGGGGCCAACCAAAGCGAGCCGAAAGCGGTTGTGGTGGTGACGCGCAGTTCTCCGAACACTTCTTCTTTGCTGTCGCGAATACGGGCAACGGCGGCCTCGATGCGCTGATTGATCGCGCGCGAGGCGTCAAACAGAAGCTCACCTTGTTCGGTTAGAATCAGTCCACGCGCGTGGCGGTGGAACAGAGTGGCGTTCAAACTTTCCTCAAGCGCGCGAATTTGACGAGACACCGCAGATTGCGACAGATGCAACGCATCGCCCGCATGGGTCAGCGACCCCGCATCTGCCACCGCGTGAAATATTCTGAGCTTGTCCCAATCCATCACGAAAGAACCGTTATTTGTTAGCGCTTTAAGTTTGCACAGTGTTACCATCAGAAACGTGATGATTTCCAGCACGGATTGTGATGTCAAAAGAATTGATAGGTCATAATATTTGACCTATAATTCCAATCAATCCAGTTAAGACTGTAACGTATTGGGAGGTGCGTCATGGGCAAGCCAGATATCACTCTGCATGACCGATTTGATCTGACGAAGGACCATGTGCTTCTGAACGGCACGCAAGCCTTGGTGCGGTTGATGCTGATCCAGAAAGAGCGTGATCGACGTGCAGGGCTAGATACTGCGGGCTATGTCACCGGTTATCGGGGCTCTCCCTTAGGGGCGGTAGATTTGTGGATGGGACGGTCCAAAGGCGTACTGGCACCCAATGACATCAAATTCCATCCCGGTTTGAACGAAGATCTTGCGGCAACCGCGCTTTGGGGCAGTCAGCAAGCAGAGCTGCGCGGCGAAGGCACCCATGATGGGGTGTTCGGTTTGTGGTACGGAAAAGGTCCGGGCGTAGATCGTACCGGAGACGTTATGCGTCATGCCAACATGGCAGGCACCAGCCCATTAGGCGGTGTGCTGATGGCGATGGGGGATGATCACACCGGAGAAAGCTCGACCGTGTTGCACCAGTCTGACTGGGCAATGGTCGACGCATATATCCCGGTTCTTAGTCCGGCTGGCGTGCAAGAAATTCTGGACTACGGTGTCTACGGCTATGGGTTGAGCCGTTTTGCCGGTGTTTGGGCAGGCCTGAAGGTGATGAAGGACACAGTCGAGGCGACGTCCGTTGTGGATGGCCGCCCTGATCGCATGTCACTGGTCTCACCCAAATTTGATTTGCCCGAGGGCGGGCTGAATATCCGCCTGATTGATGATCGCATCGTGCAGGAAGCACGGATGATTGATCACAAACGCTTTGCCGCCGAGGCATATGCGCGCGCGAACCGGATCGACAAGCGGATGTGGGGCAAGCCCGGGGCGAAGATCGGGTTTGTTGCTGCCGGGAAGAACTGGCTTGATTTGGTTCATGCGCTCAGCCTGCTGGGCATTGACTCCGACGAAGCAGAGCGGTTGGGCATTTCGACCTATAAGGTTGGTCAAACCTTCCCGCTTGATATGACTTCGTTTCATGAATGGGCCGAGGGTTTGGACCTGATCATTGTGGTCGAAGAAAAGCGCAAATTGATCGAGGTGCAGATTAAGGAAGCGATCTTTGATGATCGGCGTGGGCGGCGGGTTTACGGCTGGCACAAGGGGGATACCTGGGAGAATGGGCGCCGGTTGGAACTGTTCCCCACACGCTATGCGCTCGACCCGATCATGATTGCTGAAAAAATCGGTGGGATTTTGATCGAGGAAGGGCGTGGCACCGAATCCGTGAAGGCGGGTCTGACGATGTTGGCCGACGCCAAGAGCGCGGACAATGCGCCTGATATTGCGGCGCGGTTGCCCTACTTTTGTTCAGGATGCCCGCACAACACGTCGACCAAATTGCCGGAAGGTAGCAGGGCGTTTGCGGGGATCGGGTGTCACTATATGGTGCAGTGGATGGACCGCTCAACCATTGGCTCGACCCACATGGGCGGCGAGGGGGCGAACTGGATTGGTGAGGCGCTGTTTTCGACGACCGAGCACGTCTTCCAGAACCTCGGCGACGGGACGTATAATCACTCGGGCATTTTGGCGATCCGGGCGGCGTTGGCCGCTGGCACCAATATCACCTACAAGATCCTTTACAATGATGCCGTTGCTATGACGGGCGGGCAGACCAACGAAGGCGGTTTGGATGCTGTTCGCATCGCGCAGGAAGTGAAGGCGATGGGTGTTGAACATGCCTTCATGGTCTATGATGACAAAGAAGGCGTTGACCTGTCGGCATTTCCAAGCGGCATGTCGCATCATACGCGTGATGAGCTCTTATCGATCGAAGAGAAGTGTAAAAGTATCAAAGGTGTATCGGTCATTCTTTACATTCAGACTTGCGCTGCGGAAAAACGTCGCCGCCGCAAGCGCGGATTATTTCCGGATCCTGATAAGCGCGTGTTTATCAACACAGATATTTGCGAAGGCTGCGGGGATTGTGGCGTACAATCCAACTGCGTCTCGATCGTACCGGTCGAAACCGAGCTGGGTCGCAAACGTGCCATTGATCAATCGAGCTGCAATAAGGATTTTAGCTGCGTCAACGGCTTCTGCCCAAGCTTTGTGACGGTCGAGGGGGCGAAACTAAAGAAAGCTGCCACCGCCGAGATTGACCTTCCAGACCTTCCGGATCCCACTTTGCCCATCATCGACGGTACGTTTAATGCTGTCGTTACCGGGGTTGGAGGCACCGGGGTCGTCACCATCGGCGCCATCATGGCACAGGCAGCGCATATCGACGGCAAGGGTGTGGGTATGATGGAGATGGCTGGGCTGGCCCAAAAGGGTGGCGCGGTCACCGTGCATGTTCGGTTGGCGAACAGGCCCGAAGACATCTCGGCCATACGTGTCGCGACCGGTGAATGTGACGCCCTGATCGGGTGCGAACTTGTCGTTTCGGCGGCGTCCACGACGCTGGGGCTGACCAAGACGGGCCGCACGGGCGCGGTGGTTGATAGCCACGAGACCGTGACGGGTGAGTTTACGCAGAACACCGATTTCACCATTCCAGGCGATCGGCTTGAACTTTCATTGCAAGCCCGTTTGCGTGAGAAGCTTTCAATGTTCGACGCAACTGAACTTGCCCGCGTTTTGATGGGTGATAGCATCTTCTCGAACATGATGGTGTTGGGGGCAAGCTGGCAGGCGGGCATCGTGCCCCTGACATATGGTGCTTTGATGCATGCCATCGACCTGAACGGGCAGGCAACCGAGCGCAACAAACGCGCGTTTGAACTGGGGCGCTGGGCGGTATTGTATCCTGAAGAGGCCGACAAACTCGTCGTTGGAGAGGTTGTTGAAAAGCCCAAGACACTGGCTGAGATGATAGATTTTCGCACGGATCATCTGGTTGAATATCAGGGCAATTCTCTGGCCAAACGCTATCGTGCGCTGGTCGAGCGAATGCCCGAGGCGTTGAAGGAGCCGGTGGCGAAAAGCTATCATAAGCTGTTGGCCTATAAGGACGAATACGAGGTTGCCCGTCTGTTGTGTGATACACGCGCAAAGGCCGAGGCCGAGTTCGATGGAGAGCTGAAGCTCACCTATCACCTCGCCCCGCCGATGCTTGGCGGGATAGATGCGAATGGTCGGCCGAAGAAGCGTGGCTTTGGAAAATGGTTTGAGATCGCAACCCCTTGGCTAGCTCGCGCAAAATTCCTGCGCGGCACGGCATTCGATCCGTTTGCTCGTACCGAAGAACGCAAATCGGAACGCGCACTGATTGCAGAGTTTGAGGCGGATATGGAACGGTTACGTGTTGGGTTGTCCGATCACAATCAGGCCGTCGCGCTGCAGCTTGCCGAACTGCCTCAGAGCATTCGCGGCTTTGGACCCGTGAAGGCCGCCAATATCGAAGCGGCGATGCTAAAGCGCGCAGACCTTTGGTTACAGTTCGATGGGGACGCATCTGCGAATGTAGCCGCCGAGTAACACCTGTGGGCAGATTGTTTGGCGATGCGGTATGGGGCTGATACAAGCGGGTCTAAGTAGGTTGCTCAAGCAAGGACCCGTTCAGATGAGCCGACAAATTGCTCGCGACATCTCATATGCGCACAGTGCCGAAACGCGGCCGGGGCGGGCGCTCATTCGTGTGATGGAGAATGCCACCGGGCGGTTGCGGCTGATCAAACGTGCGGAAGGCTATAATCGAGAGGTCGCCCGGGGTCGGGATTTCTGGCAGGTGATGATCGAACGCTATGGCGTGTCATTGGATGTGGTCGGCGGAAGCTTGGACCTGATCCCCAAAACTGGTCCGCTAATCGTTGTGGCCAATCATCCTTACGGGATTCTGGACGGCCTGGTCATGGGGCATATTCTGATGCAGATCAGGGGCGACTTTCGAATTCTTGCCAACGAGGTATTTTGTAACGCCGAAGACCTTAATCGGGTGGTTTTACCTGTGGATTTTGCACAATCTCGCCAAGCCTTGAAAACCAACCTGGCAACTCGAAATGCGGCTTTGCACTATTTGGATCAGGGCGGGGCAATCGGCGTGTTTCCGGGCGGAACGGTGTCTACTGCGGTAAAACCTTTCGGCCTCCCATTGGATCCCGGCTGGAGGCGGTTTACGGCGCGTATGATCTCCAAGTCAAAAGCCACCGTGGTGCCTGTCTATTTTCACGGCCACAATTCGCGCAGCTTCCAGATCGCCAGCCATCTGCATTATACGCTGCGCATGGCGCTTCTGATACGCGAGTTCGGGCGGCGAACGGACAAGCCCGTTCAGTTGACAATCGGCGACCCGATCAAGCCAAGCCAGTGGCAGGAATACGCCAAAGATGCCAAATCGATGATGGATTTCCTGCGCGATCGGACCTATGCCTTGTCCGAGACCCCGGCGGCGAAGGCCGCCTATGGGTTTGAGTTTGAGGAAAGGCACAAGGCGTAAGGCGATGGCAGTAGGCGTTTTTGATTCAGGACTTGGCGGTTTGACCGTACTGGACGCCGTGGCGAAGCGGTTGCCGGAGGTTGATTTCGTCTACTACGCCGACAGTGCGCATGCGCCGTATGGTGTGCGTGATGCTGAAGATATTTACCAACTGACGACCCGCGCGGTCGAGGCGCTTTGGGATCAAGGTTGTGATCTGGTGATCTTGGCTTGCAACACCGCCTCGGCTGCTGCGTTGCGGCGGATGCAGGAAAGCTGGATCCCCAGCGATAAGCGGGTTCTGGGCGTCTTTGTCCCTTTGATCGAGGCGCTCACGGAACGTGATTGGGGGGACAACTCTCCCCCGCGCGAGGTTGAAGTGAAGCATGTTGCGTTGTTTGCGACACCGGCGACGGTTTCAAGCCGGGCGTTCCAGCGCGAACTGGCTTTCCGCGCCATTGGCGTGGATGTCGAAGCGCAGGCCTGTGGCGGTGTTGTTGACGCCATCGAAGATGGTGACTTGATCTTGGCTGATGCACTTGTGCGCAGTCATGTAGACGCGTTGAAACGCAAGATGCCAAAACCCGAGGCCGCCATTCTGGGTTGCACCCATTACCCACTGATGGAAACAGAGTTTCAGGAAGCGTTGGGGGCTGGCGTGAAAGTGTACAGTCAGGCAAATTTGGTTGCTGAAAGCCTGGCCGATTATCTTGTCCGTCATCCTGAGATGCACGGCGAGGGGAAGACCTCGAAGTTCCTGACCACAGGCGATCCGGGCCAAGTGTCCAATCGTGCCACCCAGTTCCTGCGACGAAAGATCACTTTCGACGCGGCCTGATTGCGGGCCGCCCACAAAAGCACTACATCTTTCGACGAACTCGCAGGAGGTCATGATGACCCACAAAATCGCTATTCTAGGCGCGTCTGGTTACACCGGCGCTGAACTTGTCCGGCTGATCGCCACACATCCGACGATGGAGATCGTCGCCCTGTCCGCTGATCGTAAAGCGGGGATGGAGATGTCGGACGTCTATCCGCATCTGCGTCACCTTGATCTGCCTAAACTGGTGAAGATGGACGAGATCGACTTCTCGACTGTGGATCTGGCCTTTGCCGCGCTGCCTCACGGGTTGTCGCAGGCTCTGGTGCGTGACCTGCCTGAGACAGTGAAAGTCGTGGACCTTGGCGCAGATTTCCGTCTGAGCGATCCGGCTGAATATGAAAAGTGGTACGGCGCGCCTCATGTCGCGGTCGAGTTGCAGAAAACGGCAGTCTATGGCCTGACCGAGTTTTATCGCGATCAAATCAAGGGCGCTCGGCTTGTGGCGGGCACTGGGTGTAACGCGGCGACGGTGCAATATGCGCTGCGGCCGTTGATCTCGGCCGGATTGATCGACTTGGACCGGATCATCTGTGATCTCAAGAACGGAGTGTCTGGGGCAGGGCGGTCGCTGAAGGAAAACATGCTGTTTGCCGAGCGCTCGACCGATGTGCAGGGCTATGCGCATGGCGGCAAGCACCGGCATTTGGGAGAGTTCGATCAAGAGTTCTCGGCCCTTGCAGGACGGGACGTGCGGATCATGTTCACCCCCCATCTTGTCCCCGTGAATCGGGGCATACTTGCCGATTGTTATGTGGATGGGGATGCCGGAGCGATACACGCTAAGCTTGTTGAGCAATATCAAGACGAGCCGTTTGTGACCGTGCTACCCTTGGGACAACTGCCCGGTATGGGGCACGTCACGGGGTCAAACCAATGCCATCTGGGTGTTGTGGGTGATCGTGTGCCGAGGCGTGCGTTGATCGTGTCCGCGTTGGACAATCTGTGCAAGGGATCGTCGGGCCAAGCGATGCAAAACGCGAACTTGATGCTGGGCGAAGATGAAACGACGGGGCTGATGTCACCACCAGTATTCCCGTAAGCCACTAAGAAGGAGCCTGTCATGGCCGGTCTTAAAAGCCTGAAAAAGACGCGACGGATCCAGATCATTGTTCTGGCCTTCGTGGCGCTTGCCCTGTCGACGGGGTTGATTGGCTACGCGTTGAAGGATGGGATCAACTACTACCGCTCGCCGACCGAAGTGCTGGCAGAGCCACCCAGCGTAGATGAGGTGTTTCGCATGGGCGGGCTGGTTGCCGATGGTACGCTGGTACGCGGTCAAAGTGAAACGGTCAGCTTTTCGGTCACCGATGGGGCAGCGGTCGTACCTGTGACCTATACTGGCGTATTGCCCGACCTGTTTGGTGAAAATCAGGGGATGATCGGAACCGGAAAATATGTGGACGGCGTGTTTCAAGCTTCTGATATTCTTGCAAAACACGACGAAGAATACATGCCGAAAGAAGTGCTCGATAGCCTTAAGGAAAGCGGTGTTTACGTCGAGCCGTCCTCTTGATTTGAGTTTTCTTAACGCTTCTTAACCAGCCTTACCCCGTGTTTGACATGCGGGGTAACGGCACCAATGAAAAGCGTTAAAGACATCGCCACCGAGATCATCGCCCGCGAGGGCGGTTACGTGAACGACCCGGACGATCCGGGATGCGCCACCAAATATGGTGTGACAATTCACACCATGCGCCGCCTTGGACTGGACCTGAACCGCGACGGGCGGGTGACGCCGGCGGATGTCAAAACACTGACCCGTGATCAGGCCCGCGACATTTTTCTGAAACACTATTATTACCGTCCACGATTGGACGAACTGCCCCAGCCGTTGCAAGCCAGCGTGTTTGATATGTACGTCAACGCGGGTGCGAATGCGGTGCGCTTGTTGCAAAAACTGTTTCGCAAGATGGGGTTCGAACTGTCGGTGGACGGTGCATTGGGGCCACAGACCCTTGGGATCGCGCAGTCCGCGATGGCCGACGCGCCGGATCATCTGGTTGATGCTTATGGAATCGAGCGACGGAACTACTACTACCGTCTTGCCGATGGCCGTCCCCGCTCGCGCAAATATGCGCGCAGGCGGGACGGGGGCAAAGGTGGTTGGATCACACGCGCCGAAGAATTCCTGTCCAAACGCTATCACCTTACCACTCAGGCACATCGCGAAAGGGTTTCAAAATGGGGTTGATTGGAAGCATTTTCAATGTGTTATTCGGGCCAGGCGGCAATGCGGTTCGCCAAACGGTCGAGGTGTTTCGCGAAAATGCCGAGGCTGCATCTGCGCGGGATACTGATGTTCAGATGGCCGCAATAGATGCGTTTCGCGCAGAGTTTGCAACGGCTCATACCGGGATGTTTAATCGCTTCATGGATGGTCTGAACCGCGTGCCGCGCCCGGCGCTCGCGCTGTCTACACTCGGCCTATTTTTTGCTGCGATGATTAGCCCAAGCTGGTTTTCGGCGCGTATGCAAAGCGTGGCCTTGGTGCCCGAACCCATGTGGTGGCTGATGGGCGTCATCGTGAGTTTCTATTTCGGGGCCCGTCACCAGATCAAAGGGCAAGAGTTCCAACGCGCGCTGGCTGCGTCTGTTGCTCGGGTCAACGCAGAAGAACGGCTTCAAGCGGTGTCGGTCTTTAGGCCTCCGGTGTCGGCGCCGGCTTCGTTACCAAAGTCGTCGAAAAGCGTTGACGTCTCTGACAACGCGGCGCTCGCCGATTGGCAAGAGGTGCGGCGTGGCCAGTGATCTGATTTTAAAACTGGTGGCCGAGCATGGCCCGTGGGTGCTGCTGGTCTTCTATTTGCTGTATCGCGATTTGCAGAAGGATCAGGCGACACGGGCGGTGCTGGACAAAAACTCTTCTGTCTTGGTTGAGATCACAACAATCATTCGCGAGCGTCTGCCTGCGGGCGGGGCAAGGGGACGATGATGGTGTGCCTTCGGCAGCTCAGGGCGCGGTTTTGGTCGATGCTGATTGGCCGCCGCTTTCGCAAATCACTTGAACGAAACGAACATGCCGCAGCTGAATTAGACGCTGCGGTCCGAGAGGTCTTGCAGAAATGAAACAAGCATTTGTGTTGATGATGTGCCTCGCGGTGATATTACAATTGGGCTATCTGCTGGCCGGTTACGATGCGATGTATCAGATCGGATATGGTGCGATCACCCTGATGGGGTTGATGATATCGCTGACATTTCTGTGGCTTTATGTGCAACGGGCAACGCCATTGGCTTTGGGAATGGCCTATAGCTGGTCCGGCGCAAGTCTGGTCCTTGGCTGGTGGTGGATCTTCGCATTGGCGGGCGAACCTGCAATGATGTCGCAAAGCGGAGCGCATTTCGTACCCTTGGCGCTTTATCTGTCAGGCGCGCTTCTACATTTCGGTGTGATTCACCGGTCCTTCGGGTGGCACGGCACCAGTTTTTTATGGCCGGTGTTAGGAGCGGTCGTGCTATCGACGCTCATATATCTGGCAGTGTGGCGGTATTTGGGCGTGACCTGACGCCGCAGAGGGCTAGGCCCCGCCTGCGACTCCCTTTAAGGTCGCGCTTATGATTACAGAGCTTGGACATTTTGCGCTGATACTGGCGCTGGGCGTGGCGGTCGTGCAGATGATCGTACCACTGATCGGGGCACATAAGGGCTGGCGCAGTTGGATGGATCTGGCGGTCCCAGCCGCGACCCTTCAGTTCTTGCTTATTTTCGCTTCTTTTATGGCGTTGACCTATGCGTTTGTGACGTCAGATTTCTCGGTTCGACTTGTCACGCTGAACTCGCATTCTGCCAAACCAATGCTCTATAAGGTGTCGGGTGTTTGGGGGAACCACGAGGGCTCCATGCTATTGTGGGTCCTGATCGTGTCGCTGTTTGGGGCGATGGCGGCGTGGTTTGGGGGGAATCTGCCCCAGCGTCTGAAGGCACGCGTGTTGGCTGTGCAAAGTTCCATCGCGGTTGCTTTTCTGGCCTTCGTTCTGTTCACGTCTAACCCGTTTTTGCGGATTGCGGCGCCGCCCTTTGATGGGCGCGATCTGAACCCACTTTTGCAAGACCCCGGTTTGGCCTTTCAC
The DNA here is from genome assembly GCF_041403445.1 of Aliiroseovarius conchicola. NCBI lineage: Bacteria > Pseudomonadati > Pseudomonadota > Alphaproteobacteria > Rhodobacterales > Paracoccaceae > Aliiroseovarius > Aliiroseovarius conchicola. Next base: position 286,475 of record NZ_JBGEHL010000004.1, on the reverse strand, counting down.
CCGCCGTTCCTGTACCTTGGCTATGTCGGCCTTTCGATGGCGTTTTCCTTCGCCGTGGCAGCCTTGATCGAGGGTCGTATCGACGCCGCGTGGGGCCGTTGGGTGCGCCCATGGACCCTTGCTGCGTGGATTTTCCTGACCATTGGGATCGGGCTTGGCAGCTGGTGGGCGTACTACGAGCTTGGTTGGGGCGGGTTCTGGTTCTGGGACCCGGTCGAGAACGCGTCGTTCATGCCTTGGCTCTTTGCAGCAGCGCTTTTGCATTCTGCCATCGTGGTTGAAAAACGCGAAAGCCTCAAAAGCTGGACAGTCCTTCTGGCGATTTTGGCGTTCGGTTTCTCGCTCATCGGTACATTCATTGTGCGCTCGGGCGTGATAACGTCCGTCCACGCCTTCGCATCTGACCCCGAACGTGGCGTGTTCATCTTGATGATCCTTGCGATCTTCACCGGTGGCGCGCTTACACTTTTTGCCGCCCGCGCGGGCTCGATGGAGGCGCGTGGGGTCTTCGGCTTTGTCAGCCGAGAAAGTGCGCTTGTCGCCAATAACATCTTGCTGGCAGTGTCATCCTTCGTTGTTTTCGTGGGCACCATCTGGCCGCTGATTGGCGAGATTTTCGGCCGCAAAATCTCGGTCGGTGCGCCGTTTTTCGAAGCCGCTTTCACACCGTTTATGATCGTGCTGGCGTTGATACTGCCTGTGGGGGCTATGCTGCCGTGGAAACGGGCAAAACTGGGTAAAACGGCCAAAAAGCTGGTGCCTGCGTTTGTTTTGGCCGTCGCCATTGGGGCGCTGGTCTACGCGATGCAGTCGGGACGCTCGGCGCTTGGACCGATTGGGATGTTCCTTGGGACGTGGCTGATCGCCGGGTCTATAATAGACCTGATGACGCGGACAGGCAGAGGTGCCGTCGCAGCGCGCCTGTCGCGTTTGACACGCCTTCCACGTGCAGACTGGGGAAAGTTCACGGCCCATACCGGATTTGGGATCACGATTATGGGGGTCGCCGGGTTGATGGCTTGGGATATCGAAGACATTCGTGTGGCGCAGATCGGCGAGACTTTCGACGTTTCGGGATACGCGATCACGCTTGAGGATGTTGGGCGCGTCCGCGGGCCCAACTATATTTCCACCACGGCCACGATGAGCGTTCGGCAGGATGGCAAGCTTGTCGCCGAACTCCATCCTGAAAAACGTGTCTATCCGGTGCAAGCCATGCCCACGACCGAGGCTGCAATCTCCAATGGGTTCTGGACCGACATCTACGTTGTGATCGGTGATCCGCAGGACGCGGGCGGTTGGGCGGTTCGCACCTTCATCAAACCCTTTGCCAACTGGATATGGGCGGGCTCTATCATCATGGCGCTGGGTGGGTTGTTCAGCCTCAGTGACCGCCGGTTCCGCATCGCAGCGGGCGCTGCAAAAACGCCAGCCCGGGGGGTGCCTGCGGAATGAAGCAATACATTCTTGGGTGTGTCGCGAGTGCGGTGTTGGCCACCACCACTCCCGCCCTTGCCGTGAACCCCGACGAGGTGTTGGATGATCCCGCACTTGAGGCGCGCGCGCGCGGTATCTCGGCCGAACTGCGTTGTGTGGTTTGCCGGGGCGAGAATATCGACGAAAGCAATGCAGCCATCGCGCGCGACCTTCGCCTGTTGGTCCGCGAGCGGCTGGTCGAGGGCGACAGCGACGACCAAATCATTGATTTCGTCGTGGAGCGCTATGGTGAATATGTCCTGATGAAGCCCAACACATCGGGTGCGAATGTGATCCTTTGGGGGGCGGGACCCGCGCTGTTTACCTTTGCCCTGATCGCGGGCGGCCTTTACCTGCGAAAGCGTTCGCGAGCCAAAGACACTGTCGCGGATCTGTCTTCGGACGAAAAGGCACGGCTGCAGGAGTTGCTGGACGACTAAAGTCCAAAGAATTTGCCAAGTGACGGGGCGTTCACCTTTACCTGACTCACCGGTCGGTTAAATTGACCGAAACACGCGGGAGGGCGACATGGACTACGAAACAATCACTCTGGATATCACCGAGGGTTTGGCGGTGCTGACGCTGAACCGCGCGGATGTGATGAATGCGCTGAACACCCAAATGCGGGCCGAGATGACCCATGCGGTCAAAGAAGCCAGCGTGTCGGCGCGGGCTTTGGTGATCACCGGTGCCGGTCGTGCTTTTTGTTCAGGTCAGGATCTAGGAGATCGCGCAAACGCGGCCCATGTGGACTTAGAGCGCACCCTGCGGGACGAGTACGAACCACTTCTGGACGCGATCTATCACAGCCCCATCCCCACGATTGCCGCAGTCAACGGAGCTGCTGCGGGGGCAGGGGCGAACTTAGCCCTTGCTGCTGATGTGGTGATCGCTGCCGAAAGCGCGTTTTTTATGCAAGCCTTTTCGCGTATTGGCCTGATCCCAGATGCCGGTGGCACCTATTGGATGCCGCGCCAGATGGGGTTTGCGAAAGCCATGGGGGCGTCCTTGTTTGCCGAAAAGACCACTGCCCGCGAAGCCGCGGATACCGGATTGATTTGGGAATGCGTTGCTGACGACGTGTTTGAAAGCACTTGGCGCAAGCGGGGCGAGCATCTCGCAAAAGGACCGACCTTGTCCTACCGGAACATCAAAAAAGCCTTGCGCGCGTCCATGAGCAACACCCTGGACGAGCAACTCGCACTTGAGGCCAAGCTACAAGGCGAATGCGGAAATTCGCGAGATTTCAAAGAAGGCGTGCTGGCGTTTCTTGAAAAGCGCAGCCCGGACTTTGAAGGGCGGTGATGTGTCGGTGAGGCCATCGTCGATCAAGCAGTAGTCGGCCGTTCTAAGATACTTGCCCGCCTGAAACGATAGGGATGCAAGCTCATCAGTCGATCACATGGAAAGATCGTCACTATCCAATGAGGATTGAAATCTCTCCTTGGACAGCAAGTTGAACCGCGCTTCGGTGATTGACGCGGCAATCATGCGATCACACCTAAAGGTTCTTGGTTTCTTTCTCAGGTGATCAAACGCGACGACGTACCAAATGGGATATTTCAGCAAGAGATAATGTGGCTCGATCCGCCGCATTGAAACAATTCCGTCTTCTCTCTGATACCGTATCTCGAGCACTTTCTGATCGATGAACGCTTGATGCACCGATTGCACAACTCGTTTTATTGGAGCACTGGCGCTTGCCTGAACATAAGTAGAGGCCGTGACACCTATCAGTATTCGGGACTTTAACCGGCTCACTTTGTTGCGTTTTTTTGATGAGAACGAGGCCACTAACTGCCGCCTCACCGATCCCAAGTTAGCCAGAAACATGGGTGAGTTCATTTGCTCAGCAACTGCAATGCTGATGAGCAGATCAACCGCTTCAGAATACGATAGATTAAGTCTGCCCACACCCCAATTTCGATCCAGACGCACGCCACCACCGCGCCCGCGATCAGCGTCTATTTGCATGCCTTGATCGCGCATCAGCGATAAATCCCGGGCAATCGTGCGGGTGCTGACACCATGCTGTAACGCCAGATCCTTGACAGTGCAGTGAGCATCTTGCTTGAGCTGAACAACCAGCAGCTCCATTCGTTTCAGCCTGTCATGTATGTTTGTCCGGCTCATAAAACATATAGGACATAAAATGTCTTATTACACAATAGAACGAGACTTGCATGAAGACCAAACATTGCCGACCACGGTGCGGCGCACAGGAGACGAAATAATGAAAATGAACTATTTTGTAGTAGGGACAAACGATATGAAGGCTTCAAAGGCGTTTTATGACTCGCTCTTCGCGCAGTCAGGCCTAGAAAGCATGTCGCCTACCGACAGAATGACCTATTGGGTTGGCGAAGATTTCGCTTTTGCAACAGCCATACCGTTTGATACCAGACCGGCCTCTCGTGGCAACGGAACGATGGTTGGATTTTGTGTAGGAACAGATGAAGACGTCAAAAGAATGCATACTTTGGCTGTTGAGCTTGGGGGTACCTGCGAGGGCACGCCAAATCAGCGTGGGCCCAAGTTTTCAGCCTATGTCCGTGACTTGGATGGGAACAAGCTGTGCTTCTCTGATTAGAAATAACTGCGGGTCGACTTGATCGCCAGCCAGTTGGAAGCGCTTTTCAAGCGGACATTGGAAGTTTGTAACTATGTGACTTAGCCAATGTTTCAAGAAGGAAAAGGCCGAGTTACGTGTCGACGCTGATCCGACTTCAAAAAATAGAAAAGGCCGCCCAATCACGGGCGGCCCTCTCTCTGCATATGACATACTTAACGCTTTGATACGTCCACATAGTCGCGCATGGTTTCGCCGAGATACAGCTGGCGAGGACGGCCAATTTTTTGACCCGGATCGCCCAGCATTTCTTTCCACTGCGAAATCCAGCCCACTGTGCGCGATAGCGCAAAGATCGGGGTGAACATCGAGGTTGGGAAGCCCATCGCCTCTAGGATAATACCGGAGTAGAAATCCACGTTCGGGTAGAGTTTCTTTTCAACGAAATAGGGGTCCTCAAGCGCGATGCGTTCAAGTTCCTTGGCGACCTTCAGCGTCTCGTTGTTCTCGATGCCCAGAAGTCCAAGAACTTCGTCGGCGCTTTCTTTCATGACCTTCGCACGCGGGTCGAAGTTTTTGTAAACGCGGTGACCAAAGCCCATCAAGCGGAACGGATCTTCTTTGTCTTTCGCGCGCTCCACGTATTCAGGGATACGGTCGACGGTGCCGATCTCGCGCAGCATCTCAAGACATGCTTGGTTGGCCCCACCGTGAGCAGGCCCCCAAAGGCAGGCGATGCCAGCCGCGATACAGGCGAACGGGTTGGCACCAGAGGAACCTGCAAGGCGCACTGTCGATGTCGAGGCGTTTTGTTCATGATCGGCGTGCAACGTGAAGATACGGTCCATGGCTTTCGACAGGATCGGGTTCACTTCGTAGTCTTCGGCAGGTACGGCAAAGCACATGCGTAAGAAATTCGACGCGTAGCCCAAATCATTCTTCGGATACACGAACGGCTGACCAATAGAATACTTGTAAGCCATTGCAGCAATGGTGGGCAGCTTGGCGATCATGCGGATTGCGGCCACTTCGCGTTGCCAAGGATCATTTACGTCGGTCGAGTCGTGATAGAACGCAGACATCGCGCCAACCACGCCGGTGATAATCGCCATAGGATGCGCATCACGACGGAAACCCGAGAAGAATTTGATCATCTGCTCGTGCACCATAGTGTGATTGGTCACGCGGCTTTTGAAATCTGTCAGTTCTGTTGCGGTCGGCAATTCACCGTAGAGAAGCAGATAGCATACTTCGAGGTAATGCGATTGCTCGGCCAGTTGGTCGATCGGATAGCCACGATACAGAAGCTCGCCCTTGTCACCATCGATGAATGTGATGGTCGAATCAGTGCTTGCTGTCGACGTGAAGCCGGGGTCGTAGGTGAACACGTCACCTTGCGCGTAAAGCTTGCGGATATCGATCACGTCGGGGCCCGCTGTGGGCGAATACATTGGCAGCTCCAACTCTTTGTCGCCAAAGGTGAGCTTTGCAGTTCCAGTCGGTCCGGTCATATTTGTTTTCCCTTCGTGTTCGTATCTTGGCGCACCCACCCCGTATGGATCAGGTGCGCGTTTCGCGTGGTCTATGCGCTTGCGTCCGCCAGACGAGCAACAGTTTCGTCACGTCCAAGGACAAGCATCATATCGAATACGCTTGGGGTTGCTGCGCGCCCGGCAAGGGCTGCGCGAATTGGTGCGGCAAGTTTGCCGAACTTGGTCCCGTGAGCTTCTGCAAGCCCGTTCAGGACCTCCTCAAGCGTGTCGCGGTTCCAGCTAACATTTTGCAGCTGCGGCGTCAATTCCTTCAGTATACCACGGGATACATCGTCCAGTGCCTTTGCCGATTTCTCATCGGGAATGATTGGGCGCGAAGTCGTTGCAAACGTTGCCTTTTCAAGAAGCTGGGGCAATGTCTTTGCACCTGTTTTCAGCACATACATTGCCTTCAACATCAGATCACTTTGCTGCGACTGCAAAGGGATTTGACCCGTTGCAGCAAGAAAGCCCTCAAGCGCGGCCAGAACCGCCTCGTCGTCCATCGCTGCCAGATGTTGTCCGGACAGGTTATCAAGCTTCTTAAAGTCGAACCGGGCTGGACTTTTGCCGATCCCTTTCAGGTCAAACCACTCCAACGCCTGCGCGTCGGTGAAGAACTCGTCATCTCCATGGCTCCACCCCAGACGGGCCAGATAATTGCGCATGGCTTGGGCTGGGTAACCCATGGCCTCATATTCCTCGACGCCCAACGCGCCGTGACGTTTAGACAGCTTCTTGCCATCAGGGCCGTGGATCAGGGGGATATGGGCCCAGACGGGGACATCCCAACCCATCGCTTGATAAACAAGCATTTGCCGCGCGGCATTGTTCAGGTGGTCATCCCCCCGGATCGCATGGGTCACGCCCATATCGTGATCATCAACAACGACGGCCAGCATGTAAGTTGGTGTGCCATCCGAACGTAAACAAATCATGTCATCCAACTGATCGTTGCGGATCGTGACATCGCCCTGAACCGCATCGTTGATCACCGTCACACCTTCACGTGGGGCTTTCAGGCGGACCACATAGGGGGCGTCAGGCTGGGTCGAGGGATCGGCATCCCGCCAGGGGCTTTGATAAAGCGTTGATCGCCCTTCGGCCCGTGCTTCGTCGCGGAAGGCCTGAATTTCGTCCTGAGTGGCAAAACACTTGTAGGCATGACCACTGGCCAACATGCCGTGGGCAACCTCAGCGTGGCGATCTGCGCGTTCGAACTGGCTGATCACCTCGCCGTCATAGTCCAGCCCAAGCCATTCCATCCCTTTCAGGATGGCCGCCGTCGCTTCGGGGGTGGAGCGTGCGCGATCAGTATCTTCGATCCGAAGCAGGAACTTTCCACCGCGACCACGGGCAAACAGCCAGTTGAACAACGCAGTGCGCGCGCCACCGATATGCAAATAGCCGGTGGGCGAGGGGGCGAAACGGGTGACGATCTGATCGGTGGTCATGAAGCGTTAACCTTTTGGAAACCATGCGGACGTTACTCAGGTATTAAAGCGCGCGGGGCGTGCATCAATCCCTGGACTGGGCCTGCGTTTCTGGACGAGACGCGCGGCAAAGATTTGTCCCGACAGGCTTTACGCAAAAGGAAGGCGGTGAACAAGGGTGCTGGTCCAGAAGTTCCTGATGCGGGTCGAAGAGGAACGGGGGCGTCTGCTCAATTGGGCGCCGCTGTTTCTGGGCACGGGGATCGGCATATACTTTTCATTACGCTTTGAACCGTCGATTGCGTTCTATGCCGGGCTGGCCCTTGTTATCGTCTTATGTGCTTTAACCGTTTGGCGATTGCCGTGGGGGATCGGCCCCATCGCACTGGCCATCGGTTTGGTAGCCTTCGGGCTTGGTCTTGCGGGCGCGCGCGCCCACTGGGTGGCAGCCCCAGTGCTCGAATTTCGGTACTATGGTCCGGTGGAGGGACGGGTCACCAAAATTGACCGTTCGCAATCGGATGCAGTGCGATTGACGCTGGACCGCGTGCGGCTGGACGATGTTCGGGCGCGCGGGCATCCGACGATGGTGCGCGTGTCACTGCACGGAGATCAAAACTATCTAACCCCGGAAATCGGTCAGCACGTTGCGATGACAGCACATCTTTCCGGTCCAAACGGGCCGGTCGAGCCCGGTGGCTTCGATTTCCAGCGCATGGCGTGGTTTCGGGGCATTGGTGCCGTGGGATATACCCGCACGCCGGCGCTTTTGCTGTCCCCACCGCACGGGTCTTGGGGATTGGTCATTTCCCGGATGCGGCAGAACATTTCTGCGTGGGTTCAGGGCGTATTGCCCGGTGAAACCGGTGCCTTCGCCGCAGCGATAACCACCGGCGACCGCTCGGCGATCAGTAAGTCAACTTTGAAGGCGCTCAGGGCTTCGAACCTCGCGCACCTGTTGGCCATATCAGGGCTGCATATGGGGTTGCTAACGGGTTTTGTTTTTCAAGCCATGCGCTTGGTGCTCAGCTTGTGGCCAGCGCTTGTCCTGCGGTTTCCGATCAAGAAAATTGCTGCCGTCACCGCGATTTTCGCCGGTGCATTTTATCTGGCATTGTCGGGCGGCAATATTGCCACCGAACGCGCGTTCATCATGGTGGCCACGATGTTTGTTGCCATCCTGTTTGATCGGCGCGCGCTGACGTTACGCGCTGTAGCCATGGCCGCCATCATTGTCTTGCTGTTGCATCCCGAGGCGCTTGTTGAGCCGGGGTTCCAAATGTCCTTTGCCGCGACCACTGCGCTGGTCGCAGTGTTTGGCTGGCTTCGGGATCGGGCGCGAAACGAAGGCGCCCGCCGCGCGCCTGGTTGGGCGCGTCCGGTGATCGCGGTTGTGTTGTCATCGCTTATTGCGGGTCTCGCAACGGCACCTTTCGGGGCGGCCCATTTCAATCAGGTCAGCCATTACGGGCTGTTGGCAAATGTCGTGTCGGTGCCGGTTATGGGCGCGCTAATCATGCCGCTGGCCGTGCTGGCGGCGTTGCTGTCCCCCATTGGGCTTGGATGGGTGCCGATCACGCTGATGGGGCCGCCCATCGATTGGATCATCGGAGTGGCGCATTACGTATCGTCGCTTGAGGGCGCGACCAGCCAAGTGTCATCCCCGATGCCGTTGGTTCTTCCCCTTGTGGCCATAGGTGGGATTTTGATTACGCTTCTCAGGCCTCGCGAACGGCTGATCGGGGTGGTTCCCTTGGCGATTGCGGCGCTCTTGTGGACGCAAACTGCGCGCCCGCCGATACTTGTAAGCGCGACCGGTGGGCTGGTTGGCGTGATGACCGATCAAGGGCGAGATGTGTCAAAGCCGAAAGGGGAAGGGTTTGCCGCCCTTTCGTGGCTCGAGAATGATGGGGATGGTGTTGACCAGAAAACGGCCTTTGCGCGAGAGGGGCTGAAGGGAGGCTCTGGCATGACACATGTCTCGTTGCGGGGGGCGACGCTGGTGCATCTGACCGGCCGAGGGGCAAAAGACAAAGTGACCGCCGCCTGCGAGGACGGGGATCTGGTGGTCCTGTCGTCAAAACTCGGGGTCTCGCCGCCAGAAAGCTGCCAAGTTCTTGATCGCACGCAACTTTCGAAAACGGGCGCTGTGGCGCTTTGGCCTGCGCCCACAGGCTTTTGGGTCGAGACCGCGCGCGCCCGATCAGGTGATCGGCTTTGGACACGTTGATCGCCAACCCTGTTGCCCGCACCGCGCAAAGCCCCTAGCTTTCCGACAAAGGAGCACAACATGGTCGAAACCGCTGGGCGCATCACTCTTTGGGGGGTCGAGGTTTTCGTGGCCGCCGCCGACGAACGGTCGATTTCCATCGCCGCGCGTAGGCTTGGGGCGAGCCCGTCATCCGTCAGCCAACAATTGACCAATCTTGAAACGGCACTGGGCACCGCGCTGCTTGACCGCTCAGCACGCCCAATGTCCCTGACGCCTGCGGGCGCCCTGTTCCTGAAACGCGCGCAAGCCATCTTGAACGAGGCCGAACAAGCCCGCGCCGAGCTGGCTTTGGGGGCCATGACTCAACTGTCGCGCCTGCGCCTTGGAATGATCGAGGATTTTGACGCTGACGTAACCCCGCGGCTTTTGTCCGAGCTGTCGCGCGAGATGGAAAACACCCGGTTCTTGCTGGAAACCGGTGCGTCGCATCGTTTGCACGACCAATTGGACGCGCGTGCGCTTGATGTGATCGTGGCCGCCGACACTGGCGCACCGGCCCCATGGATGGAGGTCTATCCACTGCTCGAAGAGCCCTTTGTTGCGGCTGTGCCAAAGGGCATGATTGGATCAGGAGATCCTGCCCAACTTTTGCGTGAATTGCCCCTGGTCCAGTACACGGCCCGCCACCATATGGGCCGGGTAATCTCGGACCATTTGGCGCGGCACGAGGTTCGGCTGAACAACCGGTTCGAGCTTGATAGCTATCACGCAATCATGGCGATGGTTGCGGCGGGTGAAGGGTGGACAATTATCACGCCGCTTGGGTTTTTCTACGCGCAAAGGTTCAGGGCCGAGGCTGATCTGATCGCGTTGCCCTTCGCCCCCTTGTCACGCCGGATCAATCTGACCGCACGCGACGGTATTTTGGGGGATTTGCCACGCGACATGGCCGGGCAGACCCGTCGCATTCTGGGTGAGCTCGTCGTCGCGCCAGCCGCCCAATCCTATCCGTGGCTAAAGGACAAACTGACGCTGCTTTAGGAATATAGGTCGGCAGTTTAGGCCGCACTGTCGGCGCTTGGCGCCTTGACGTCCTGTGCCGCGCCGATCAGCGCATCCGCGATGAAATCGAGTTCCGGTTGCTTCAGGCGCACCGGCAGGCGCGTATCGCAGGCCCGCATCAGCATCTCGCGTGTTTGGGGAAGGGGGCCTTGATCACCTATGAAATGCCAGTTCCAAAAGGCGCGTGCGTTATCGGTGCTCATCCCAAAAACCTGAACAGAGACGCCGCGCCGTTTTGCGGCGTCCTGAAATGCCAAAGTGTCGTCGTTACTCATGCTCACCAGATTAAACTGGATCGAATCCGGTGCTCGCGTCTCGGCGGATAGTGGGGGAGGCACGTCGATCCATGGGCTTTCGTTCAGTTTGGCGGCCACATAATCGTGGTTTTTCAACCCATCCGTCACGCGCCGTTCAAGTTCCAGCAATTGCGGCCGAATGACAGCAGCCGATAAGTTCGACAGCCGTGTATTGTAAAGCGGTAGCTGGTTTTGCCAGCGGGCGAATGCTTCGTCCAAAGCGCTGGTGTTGTCACCGTGGGGAACTTTGTGTTTCTTCCAATTATGTTCATACGCGCCGGACATAATCACGGCTCGGGCCGCCAAATCGGCATCGTCGGTGACCAGAATGCCCCCTTCACCTGCGTTCAGCATCTTGTAGGACTGGAATGAAAAACAACCGATCTTGCCAATTGTACCGATCTTTTGCCCATGCCAGAGCGTTCCAAGGGAATGGGCCGCGTCTTCGATCACCGGCACGTCCGCCTGATCGCAAAGTGCCATGATCGCATCCATATCAGACGTGTGACCCCGCATATGGCTGATGATCACCGCTTTGATATCGCTCGTCAGCTTGGCTTCGAAGTCTTCCATGTCGATGCGATAGTTATCTTTGACCTCGACCAGCACTGGCTGGCAATCGGCATGAACGACCGAACTTGGCACTGCAGCGAAGGTAAAGGCGGGGATCAGCACTTTGGCATCGCGCGGCAGGGCGAACGCTTTGAGCGACAGAAACAGCGCTGCGGAGCAGCTGGCAACCGCAAGCGCGTATTTCGCACCCATCATCTGCGCGAACTCAGCCTCCAGCAAGCTGACAGGGGCGTCTTCGGGGGCGGTGTAGCGAAACAGGTCGCCCGATTGCAGCATCCGTTCGATTTCAGCACGCGCGCCTTCAGGGATGGGTTCGGCATCATAGACATTCGGGGCCAAGGACATATTTGCTCTCGCTTTTTTTGCAGGGTCCGCGATGGGACCGATCACCACTAGTTTCGGATTTTACGAAACCATCTTTCGAGAAATGTAAAGTTGACGCCCTCACATGAAAAGAAAAAACCGCTCGGAAGGTGATCCGAGCGGTCATTTTCAGGTTGGCTGTGTGGTCTGGTCAGACGTTCAGCAGAAGGTGTTCTCGCTCCCACGGGCTGATGACTTGTAGAAACTCGTCATACTCCGCGCGTTTCACGATAGAATAGACGCGGGCGAACTCTGGGCCGAGCACCTCATGCATATCCTTCGCCTCGTCAAACAGATCGAGCGCAAAGTTCAGATCGCGGGCGATGTCTGCCTCGCCCTCATAGGCGTCACCCTTGTATAGAGTGCGTGGGCGCTTTTCTTCGATCAAACCAAGATAGCCTGCGGCAAGCGAGGCCGCGATGCCTAGATAGGGGTTGCAGTCCATCCCGCCGATCCGGTTTTCTACCCGTCGCGCTTTGGGCGAAGAGAGGGGGACGCGAATACCCGTGGTCCGGTTATCACGCCCCCATTCCAGATTGATCGGCGCGGCGTTGTCTTTCACGTACCGCCGGTAGCTGTTCACATAAGGAGCCATGACCGCAATCACGCTGGGCAGGTGGTTTTGCATCCCCGCGATAAAGTGGAAAAACGCATCCGTATCGCCCCCTTGTGGCCCAGAGAAAATGTTTTCCCCGGTTTCGATATCCAGTACCGAATGGTGGATGTGCATGGCTGATCCGGGTTCCTCTGCGATGGGCTTGGCCATGAATGTGGCAAAGCAATCATGACGAAGCGCGGCCTCGCGGATCAGACGTTTGAAATAGAATACCTCATCCGCCAGCTTGATCGGGTCACCGTGGATCAAGTTGATCTCTAACTGGCCCGCGCCGCCCTCTTGCGTGATGCCATCGATTTCAAACCCTTGGGCTTCAGCGAAGTCATAGATGTCGTCGATCACAGGACCGAATTCATCCACGGCAGTCATGGAGTAAGCCTGACGCGCCGCTGCAGGGCGACCAGAGCGACCCATCATCGGTTTGATCTTCTCGGCCGGATCGATGTTTCGGGCGACCAGATAGAACTCCATCTCGGGGGCAACCACAGGTTCCCAGCCTTTGGCACGGTACAGGTCAACCACACGTTTCAACACATTGCGCGGGCTGAACGGGACGGGTTCGTTGTTGCGATCAAACGCATCGTGGATCACTTGCAAGGTCCAGTCACCGGTCCAAGGCGCAGCGGTCGCTGTCGTCATGTCGGGCACCAGCGTCATGTCACGTTCGATGAAGCCTTCGTCGCCTGCGGCTTCGCCCCAGTCACCGGTGATGGTCTGATAAAAGACACTGTCGGGCAGGTGGAAGTAATCCTGTCGGGCAAATTTGCCCGCTGGAACAGCTTTGCCACGGGCAATGCCGGGTAGGTCCGAGATGATGCATTCCACCTCATCCAAACGTTTGCCGTCCAGATACTCTTTCGCGGCTTCGGGAAGATTGCTCATCCACGCATTACGGTCATTTTTCGCGCTGTCCATCACGTGTTTCCTTTGTTCAGGATGTCGGCCATTTGGTCCGCAAATCTCTGGGTATCGATAGGTTGGGCGAGCGCGTCTTGGGCGTCGGCCAGAACCTCATCGGCTATTTTTCCTCGGCCGCGATATTTGATCAAAGCATCGATCATCTTGGCCGTAAACTCGGGGTGCGGCTGGATGGTCATGATCTTATCACCGATCATCAGCCCTGCGTTCTCGCAAAAATCGTTGGAGGCAAACACTGTTGCTCCGGGTGGAAGCTCGACCACTTGATCCTGATGCCAAGCGTTCAGAGCGATCTCTTCGCCGGCGATGTCATAGACCTGACGGCCAATGGCCCAACCACCGTCAAATTTCTCGACCCGTCCGCCAAGCGCTTGGGCGATGATCTGATGGCCAAAGCATACGCCCACAAGGGGTATATCCGCATCCCGGATCTGGCGAACGAGATCTTCCAAGGGCGGGATCCAGTCGTGATCCTCGTACGCTCCATGTTTCGAACCCGTGATCAGCCACGCATCTGCACTGTCAGGCCCGTCTGGAAACTGGCCATCGACCACGCTGTAAGTTGTGAAATCATAGCCGTTTCCGTCCAACAGTTGCGTGAACATCTGGCCGTAGTCGCCCAGATCATCACGCACTTCGTCCGGGGAATGGCCGGTTTGAAGGATACCGATCCTCATAAGTCACCAAATTTGATCAAATTACGAGGCGACCCTAGCTGAGCCATCTGGCTTGGGCAAGAGGGAAACCCGCGAAAAGGTTTCACATGCTGACGGGTGGGGCGTTTAGCGCATCAACATCGTCATGAACCGCGGGCGTCGGATAACGGCTTGCGGAAGATGGCGGTTCAGGCGCCGCCCGATAGCACCCCAGATTGTGATGACAACAAGCGTCAGAAGGATGAAGTAGAACGCCAGAATGGGGAAAGGGATGAACGGGTTGAAGGTCTTGTCCGCAAAGTAGCTTGCGTAATACAGCGCATCACCTTTCTGACCACGCACCGGAAAGCTTGAGAAAGAAACAAGTGCAGTCCCATGGAACAAGAAGATCGCCTCGTTCGTATAGGATGGCCAGGCCAGACGCAGCATCGTGGGCCAAGTGATCCGCTTGAAGCGATTCCACCCGGTGATGCCATATGCATCGGCTGCTTCTAAGTCACCTTTGGGGATCGAACGCAGGGCGCCATAGAAAATCTCGGCGGAATAAGCAGCGGTGTTCAGAAACAGAACCAGCGTCGCGCCAAGCCACGCCGAGGTGAATGGCTGGAAGAACGCAAAATGCTGTTTCAGCGATAAAAACACCGCATAGGCAAAGAAAAACTGAATGAACAGGGGCGAGCCGCGAAACACATAGATGAAGAACTCGGCCGGTTTGCGCAGCCATTTGACGTGGCTGTTGCGCGCCATAGCAAGACCCGTGGCCGCAAAGAACCCCAACAAAAGCGCAACGAATCCGTAGTAGATATTCCAAATCATCCCCGAGCCGATCAGCGTGAACTGTTCGCACAACGTGTAATCTCCGCGCGGCAACAGCCGTTCGCCAAAGCCGATCGAGCGCAGCGCATAATCTTGGATGGTCTGCACGCAACTCATTTTGCAGCCTTTCTTTGCGCTTCACCTGCAGCTGTTGCTTGTCCATGTGACAGCCGCGCGGTTATGCGTTTGAACACGCGCTCGCTGACGGAAGTCAGCATCAGATAGAACACCAAAAGCCCGAAGAAATAGAACGCATGCCAATTGGGGTGCGGATAGTCCGAGAACTTGGGGTTTTTCATCGCGCCGAGCTCACGCGCCCAATAAACGATATCTTCGACGCCCAGCAGGAACAAAAGCGGGGTGGCTTTAATCAAGATCATCCAAAGATTCGATAGGCCGGGCAGGGCATAAACCCACATTTGCGGCACGAGGATGCGCCAGAACGTCTGGCGCGTCGACATGCCATAGGCTTCAGCTGTTTCAAGCTGTGCGCGGGGTACGGCCTTCATCGCGCCGAACAGAACATTGGCTGCAAAAGCGCCAAAGACGATGGAAAAAGTCAAAACCGCCAAAGCAAAGCCATAGGTTTCGTGCACCCATTGCGGACTTGTGGACAGGGGCAGTTTGGCCTGCGCACAGACGACAAAATCATTGCCCTGCCGTATCGGCTCGGACCAGTCGGGGCATTTTGCCTTGTGGCGCAGATACTCAAACGCCTGATCCAATGCGATGACGAAGAACATGAAGAACACAATGTCCGGCACGCCCCGCACGATCGCGGTATAGCCTTTGCCAATCCACTGGATCGGCAGAATGCGCGACCGAGAGGCCGTTGCGCCAGCAAAACCAAACGCCAGCGCGATCGGTGCGGTGATTGCCAACAGCACCAAAACGGTCGCGAAGGACGCAAAGAACGCAAGGTGCTTGCCTGTGGTCAGGTAGCAACTCAGCCAAGTCAGGCCTTCAAGCGTCGAAGGATCGGTGCAGTAGGAAAACATCGCAGATTTTCAGGATGGGTTCGCAAAAGCGAAAATGGAAAAGGCCCGCGGTGTTCCGCGGGCCCCAGGATTAGCTTACCACTGTGAAGAAACTTCCCACTTGGCAATCAGCTTGTTCAACGAGCCATCGTCCTTCATCGACTGGATGGCTTTGTCGAACTTCTCGCGCAGTTCACTGTCGCTTTCACGAATGCCCATACCGACGCCACCGCCGATTGGTTCCATCCGCTCAAGCATCACCAGGCCGTCCTGACCAGCCATGGTGTCAAGGAAGCTTTTGTCGGCCAGAACCGCGTCAGCTTCACCATTTTTCACCGCAGCTACGGTTTCTTCTGGTGTTGCAAACTCGATCAACGTCCAACCGTTCTCAGCAACAAAAGCCGCTTGAATGGTCGTAGCCTGCGCAGCCACAACGGCCGATGCGGGGTCGACATCCGCAGACAGGGCCAGATAAGCCGAGGGATCGGGCGGCGTGTAAGGTTGAGTGAAGTCAATCACCTCATCGCGCTCGTCGGTGATCGACATGCCCGCGATGATGGCGTCATAGTTGCTGGATACGAGGTTGGGGATGATGGTGTCCCATTCGTTCTTCACCCATTCGCATTTCAGCTCTGCACGGGTGCACAGCTCGTCGCCCAGTTCACGCTCGAAGCCATCAATTTCGCCGGCATCGTTGACAAAGTTCCAAGGCGCGTATGCGCCCTCGGTTCCAAGACGCACGGTGTGACCGTCCGCCATGGCAAATCCTGCTGTCAGCGCGAGTGCCGCAGTTGTGAGGATCAGCTTTTTCATCAGTTAACTCCCTTTAAGTTTGATCTTCTTGGTTATTTTGTCAGTCGGGTTGAGTGGCTGACAGAAACTGTTTGAGCCGTTCGCTTTTCGGCGATCCGAAAAGAGCATCTGGGGCGCCTTCTTCCTCAATCAGTCCCTGATGAAGAAAAATAACGTGGTCGGATACATCTGCGGCCAATCGCATATCATGGGTCACGATCACCATGGTCCGTCCCTCGCGGGCAAGATCTTTAATCACCTTGACCACTTCCTGTTCCAGTTCTGGGTCCAGTGCAGATGTTGGTTCGTCAAACAACAGTGCCTTGGGCTCCATGCAAAGTGCCCGCGCGATCGCTGCGCGTTGCTGTTGACCGCCCGACAGTTGCGCTGGCCAGACATCGCATTTGTCCCCGATCCCTACCTTGGCCAGATAGGCGCGCGCTTTTTCTTCCACTTCGGCCTTGTCGCGGCCCATGACGGTCACCGGGGCTTCCATCACGTTTTGCAGAATGGTCATATGGGACCAGAGGTTGAACTGCTGAAAGACCATGGACAGGTTGGTGCGGATGCGCGTGACCTGTGCGCGGTCTGCCGGGTGGCGATCCATTGCGTGGCCCCGCCATTTGATCGGCTCGCCTTCAAACAGGACGTCGCCTTGCTGACTGTCTTCAAGCAGATTGGCGCAGCGCAGTAGTGTGGATTTGCCAGATCCCGAGGACCCGATCAAAGACACGACATGCCCCCGCGGTGCGATCAGATCGACGCCCTTAAGAACCTCCAGCGCGCCGTAGCTTTTGTGCAAGTCACGGATCTCGATCACAGGTGTTGTGTCGGCGGAGTGTTGAGCGGCGTTGTCGAGTGGCACGTATAAACCTGGCAGTGAACAAGGGATGTGACAACGGAGTAGGGCGCAATTTAACCTGAATTGCAACGGCGAAAAGGCGGGGAAGTTACGTTAATCGCGGCAGAAAGGCGGTTTGGCGGGCGGATTGCATGCGCGCGGGCATCACCAATTGCGCAATCTCAACACTGTCGTCCGCGGCATGTCTGCTCTATCGCGGCCATTGGGATATCACTTGGGTGGATTGAGGTGCGCGACGCGCAACCTCAGGCCTTGTGGCCGATCTGCTTTGCCGCCCTTAATCGCGCCTCGTTGCTTTCACGATCGGTAAAGCCAAGGAAATGGGGGATCATCCGCATCAAGGCGTCCTCTTCCGCGGTACGCACGCCATCGGCCAGAACGATGGTCCACGCGGCCTCTACAATCGCCATGCGGTCGTCCAGTGGCACGGCATCTTTGACAGCATTGGTAAAGCGCACGGTATCGGGGGCCGAAGCCTCGATCTGTTCGGCTTGCGCCAGTAAATCGGCAGTTTCGGTGGCGGACAGCGCATATCGGCTTGAGATGACGCGCGTGATTTCATCAATCTCGACCGTGCCATAAGCGTTGTCAGATCGGGCCAGACGAACAAGTAACGCGGTGATCGCCAGGCGAGCGTCACCATCATTCAATGGGCTGGGGTCGGGTTGGGTGAGTTTATTCAGAAAAGAACGGATCATTTCGATAACCTATGTGATCGTTTGGAAATTACCACCCCTCGGGCGATGCCAGTTGTTCAAATGCGCGCGTCTGCGCGGTGCGTTAAGAGTTGAGATCACCCAATGGATAGCGCAGATCGTCGACGGTGATGCCACCGGGATCATCATGGGTGATCGTCATCGCGCGGAAGGGGCGTAACACATGCAGACCAAGGGGAAAAATGCCGTGTGTGGGCGTGAAGGTATAGCTGGCAATCTCGTTTGCAGCATTGTCAAAGAAAGTTAGCGTCACCGGTCCGGGAACAGGACGTGTCCCCAACGGATCAAGATAGTCAGCGTGTAGTTTCAACCCGATGTCCGCAATGTCATGTTTGAACACGAGAGCCAGTGCGCCTTCGCCCCGCCCTGATCGTTGTGCGAACCCTACAGGGCCAAGCGGAAAAGCGGCGTTCGACCCGAAACCAGCGTGGTACGCGACGGCAAAAGCCGCGGGCTTGTCGCCAAGCGCTGCTCGCAACGGCGCACTTGGCACTCCGGTCAGACTGTCCGCGCCAGTTAGGGCCGTTTGTCTTTGGCCAGCAAGCTGCGAACCTATAGACAGGCCGGGAAACATCTGTACGCCAACGGCCATTGTCCCGGGCTCCGGCAATGTCTCGTAGGTTTCGAAATCGACATGCCCAGCCAGAGACGTGGCGAGCAGGTCGTAGCTGACAGGTTCAACCTCGGCCCCAAGCAGAGGGGAGGCGACACAGATCAACCCTGCCGCGCCCAGTCGGACAAGGCAGGCGCGGATCATACCAGGCGCTCAACCTCTTTCGCGGCGCGCACGAAGTCGGCAAATAGAGGAGCGGGATCGAATGGTTTTGACTTCAGTTCAGGATGGAACTGTACGCCGATGAACCAAGGGTGGTCCTTCCACTCAACAATTTCGGGCAGCCGTCCATCGGGTGACACGCCCGAGAACTCCAGCCCACAACCTTCCAGCTGATCGCGGAATTTCATGTCGACTTCATACCGGTGGCGGTGGCGCTCCTCGATCGAGGTGCTGCCGTAAACCTCGGCCACCTTTGATCCTTCAGTCAGGGCCGCGGTGTATGCACCCAGACGCATCGTGCCGCCTTTATCGTCCGAAACTTTGCGCTTTACCTTATAGTTGCCCTGCACCCACTCCTTCAGGTGGTAAACCACTGGCGTGAAACGTGTTTCACCAGACTCGTGATCAAACTCTTCCGATCCTGCATCTGTGATACCGGCCACGTTGCGGGCGGCTTCAACCACGGCCATCTGCATGCCCAGACAAATGCCAAGGTAAGGTATCTTACGTTCGCGCGCGAACTGCGCTGCTTTGATTTTACCTTCGGTTCCGCGTTCGCCAAAACCACCCGGTACAAGGATCGCGTGATAGCCGCTTAGATGTGGGGCAGGATCGTCTTGGTCAAACAGTTCAGCATCGACCCATTCGACCTTCACACCCACCCGATTGGCCATACCACCATGGGTCAAAGCCTCTTTGATGGACTTATAGGCATCTTCAAGTTGCGTGTATTTGCCAACAACGGCCACGCGAACTTCGCCTTCGGCGTTGTGAATGCGGTCTTCGACATCTTCCCAGCGGGCCAAATCGGGTTTCGGAGCGGGCGCAATCTGGAATGCGTCCAGAACGGCCTGATCCAGACCCACATTGTGATAGGCCATTGGTGCCTCGTAGATTGACTTCAGATCATAGGCCGGGATGACCGCATCCTGGCGGACGTTACAAAAGAGCCCGATCTTCGCGCGCTCTTTGTCAGGGATTGGATGTTCAGACCGACAAACCAGCACGTCAGGCGCAATGCCGATTGAGCGCAGTTCTTTTACCGAGTGTTGGGTCGGCTTGGTTTTCAATTCACCCGAGGCTGCAAGGAAGGGAAGCAGCGTCAGGTGCATGAAGATACACTGACCGCGCGGGCGCTCTTGGCTGAATTGGCGGATTGCTTCGAAAAAGGGCAGGGCCTCGATGTCGCCGACCGTGCCGCCGATCTCGCACAGCATAAAGTCGACCTCGTCATCGCCGATTTCAATGAAGTCTTTGATTTCATTGGTGACATGGGGGATCACTTGGATGGTCTTGCCAAGATAGTCACCGCGACGCTCTTTTTCCAACACCGTGGTGTAGATCCGTCCAGAACTAACCGAGTCGGAGTTGCGCGCCGCAACCCCTGTGAAGCGTTCATAGTGGCCAAGGTCTAGGTCGGTTTCGGCCCCGTCGTCAGTTACGAAAACCTCGCCGTGTTCAAATGGGCTCATCGTGCCGGGGTCAACGTTCAAATACGGGTCCAGTTTTCGCAACCGGACCGTATAGCCGCGTGCCTGTAACAACGCGCCAAGCGCCGCTGATGTAAGCCCCTTGCCCAAAGAAGATACAACACCACCGGTGATGAAAATGTAACGTGCCATGCGTCAGGCTGCCCCCGTGAAGTTGGCGCAATAGCGCCATGATTTTTGGCTTCCGAACGCGCTTTCGGCCACAAAAAAGGCCCCAGCGAATCCGCTTTCCACGGGATTAAAGATATAATGTAATCCGGTTCCCCGCGCAACCTGATCGCAACATTGTGGGGCGGAATTTCCGCCCTCACTCAAGATATTGTGGATATTAGTCCGCGCGTGGCGGGGTCAGGCTGTCGCCTTCGTTGGTGGGCGGAAGCAGGTCCGTCACATCCGGGACAGTTGGTGTAGCAGCGCCGTCTGCCGCCGGTGTCTCAAGCCCCAAAGCGTCAACGACCGAGGCGTCTGAAGAATTCTTCGCCGCAATAATCGTTAGCGTGATCGACGTGGTCAGGAAGGCAATCGCAAAGATCCAGGTCAACTTGCCCAAGGCTGTGGCTGCGCCGCGTGACGACATAACGCCACCGCCGCCACCGCCGCCACCACCGATGCCAAGGCCGCCGCCCTCGGAGCGCTGCAAAAGCACGATCCCGATCAGGCTCAGGGCCAGAATCAGGTGTATGACGAGGATGACGTTTTCCATATGTCGGGTCCATCTGTGGGGTTGCGACGATCCGGGGTTATGTAGGCGAAAGGATCATGGGGCGCAAGGGGGGCTGCGACCAACAGTACGTCGTAAAAACGGCCGCAGAAAAACTGCGGCCGAATATACCAGTGGTATTTCTGGATCTGGGCTAGTCGTCAGCCGCATCCGCACTTTCTGCGTTCAATGCACCATAGTTTTCTGCGCCGATCTTGTCATGCAACCCGATTTGCGTCTCCAGAAAGTCGATATGGCCCTGTTCGTCAAGAATAAGCTCCTCAAACAAATGCATTGAGGCGTAGTCGCCGACATCCGAGCAATACTTGCGCGCCTCGTTATAAAGCTTCACGGCTTCTTCCTCGGCCTCCAGATCGCATGTTAGTGTTTCGCGCACGTTCTCCCCGATACGTAGTGGGTCGAGCGTTTGAAGATTCGGGTGACCTTCGAGAAACAGGATACGGTCGATAAGTTTATCGGCATGTTCCATTTCCTCGATGCTTTCTTCGCGCATCTTGGCGGCAAGCTTACCAAAGCCCCAGTCTTTCTGGAGGCGATAGTGAAGCCAAAACTGGCTGACCGCCGTCAACTCGACCCGTAAGGCTTTGTTGAGATATTCAATGACTTTCTTGTCGCCTTTCATGACGCGTTCTCCTTGATGCATGATGTCTGGGTCGCAGGCCGCGCAGTTCGACCGGCACTTCAAGATTATCATTCTGACGCATCTTCTGCACGAAAAGCTTTATGCAGCCTCCACATTCTGGCGACTTCCCCAGGGCGTGATAGATTTTTCCGGGCGTGATAATGGCTTGCGCATCAGACGCACGCATCCAGTCGATGGCGGCGTGGATGTCTTTATCCGAAATGGACTGGCAAGAGCATACGATCATGATTTGGCGTTCAGCTTGATTCTAATCTTACCTACAAAGTCGACAAAAATAGTCAGGAAGTCAATCCTGATAGAAATACTTTGTTATTGACGGCGCGCGATTTGGCGGCCGCAGTTGGATAAGCTTCGATTTCCGGTTCCCCCTTGGCGAAAGCCCGGCTATACCGGGCCGGGTTTTCTTTGAGACAGGAAAAAAGATCATGGCCAATGTAGTCGTCGTAGGCGCCCAATGGGGTGATGAGGGGAAAGGCAAGATCGTTGACTGGCTCAGCGAACGTGCCGATGTGATCGCGCGCTTCCAAGGGGGGCATAATGCGGGGCATACTCTTGTGATCGACGGCGCGGTCTACAAGTTACACGCATTGCCGTCAGGTGTCGTGCGCGGCGGGAAGCTTAGCGTCATTGGCAATGGCGTCGTGCTGGACCCGTGGAACCTATTGAAAGAGATCGAGACGATCACTGCGCAAGGGGTCGACATCAATCCCGAGACGCTGATGATTGCTGAAAATACTCCGCTGATCCTGCCGTTCCACGGTGAATTGGATCGCGCGCGGGAAGAGGCGGCCTCGAAAGGGACGAAGATCGGTACGACTGGGCGCGGTATCGGCCCTTGCTATGAAGACAAAGTGGGTCGCAGGGCGATCCGCGTGGCTGATTTGGCCGATGAAGCGACATTGGAAGCCCGCGTTGATCGCGCGCTTCAGCACCACGATCCGTTACGCAAGGGTCTGGGAATTGAACCGATTGATCGCGACGCGTTGGTTGCGCTTTTGAAAGAGGTTGCTCCGGAAATCCTGAAATTTGCGGCCCCGGTTTGGAAAGTGCTGAACGAAAAGCGCAAAGCCGGCAAGCGGATTTTGTTTGAAGGCGCGCAGGGCGCACTTTTGGACATCGACTTCGGCACATATCCGTTTGTGACATCGTCCAACGTCATCGCCGGTCAAGCTGCAACTGGTGTGGGCATTGGCCCGGGCTCGATCGACTATGTGTTGGGTATCGTGAAAGCCTATACCACACGCGTAGGCGAGGGGCCGTTTCCAACCGAGCTTGATGATGATGACGGCCAGCGGCTGGGTGAGCGCGGCCATGAATTTGGCACCACCACCGGGCGCAAGCGTCGTTGTGGCTGGTTTGACGCAGCCCTTGTCCGCCAAACTTGCGCGACATCAGGCGTGACCGGTATCTCGCTCACCAAACTGGACGTTTTGGATGGGTTTGAGACGCTGAAAATCTGTGTCGGCTACGAATTGGATGGTGCGCGGATGGATTACCTGCCCACAGCTGCTGATCAGCAAGCGCGCTGCAAACCGATCTATGAAGAGATGCCGGGTTGGTCAGAATCAACCGAGGGCGCACGCAGCTGGAATGACCTGCCTGCCAACGCGATCAAATATGTGAAACGCGTGGAAGAGTTGATCGACTGCCCAGTTGCCCTTTTGTCTACCAGCCCAGAGCGGGACGATACCATTTTGGTAACTGACCCGTTCGCCGATTAAGGCCGGTCCGATGGCTCTTGGATACAAAGCACGTAAGCGGTTGGCATTGCTGGTTCTTTTGGTGGGCCTACCGCTTTACATCGTCACAGCGGTCTTCGTTGTCAGCTTGTTTGAGCGGCCGCCCATCCTGGTGGAATTACTGATCTACGTGGCGCTAGGATTTCTGTGGATGATACCGTTGAGAAAGGTGTTTCTCGGCGTTGGTAAACCGGACCCCGATGCAGATCCAGCGAGCTATCCGCATGATCCGGCTGGAAAATACGCATTGAAAGACGACGAAAAATAAACGCCAAACGACTGGCGACAAAAAAGGGGCCAGCGGCCCCTTTTTCGTTTCTTAGTGTCGTAGAGATCAGGCCGTTTGGCGATCACCCTCTTTTTCGTCCGTGTCTGCAAGTTCGAAGCGGCCCGGCGCAGTTTTGCGAATCCGACCCTCACGCAGCAGGCGACCAAAGGCGCGCAACGCCTCTTCGCGAGTGATGCCGCCATTCACATTCAGCCCAACAACCAGTCGCATCACATGCGGGCGGCTGAATTGCGGCATGCCTTGAACCTTCGCGGTGTAGTTTGCGGCCGATTCCATCAGTCCGGTCATGTCAGACGCATCCGCGCCGTTGACATAGGCTGCAAACCCATCAAGTGCCGGGTCGGCAGATACAGACAGGGCGGCCGAAGCGCTGGCCGTGCCATCGCTCGATGAGCTAGCGACAGTCTCGGCCTTGCTGCCCGGCTTGCGAGAGACGCGACGAGGTCGCACGATGCGCTCGGCTTTGGTTGGTTTTGGTCCGTCAGAGGCTTCGTCAGTCGCGTCTTCGTCCGCGGCATCCACACGTTGCTCTGACACCAGCACCAGTGGGGCCATCCGAAGGGATTCGCCTTCGTTCTTGACCGGCTCCGGGCGCTTTGGGCGAACAGCGCGGGCTAGATCGTCGCGATAGGCGTCCTGATCGTGGTCTTCGCCGTCAACCTCGCCGGCATTTTCATCTGCACGTTTCGCCAGAACGGCGGCTTTCAAGTGCTCGATCGAGGTGCGGCGACGCGATACTTCCTGGCTGTCCATCTTGTCGTTGGTCTCGGCAAGAATGCGTTCCAGAGTTTCTTCGCTTTGGTCTGCTGCACCATGATCAAAAACCTGCTCGCGACGTTCGCGACGCGCTTCGGTTTTGACCTCGTGATCGATCATCGACAGCAGTTTCTCTGTGCCCTGATCGTTCTCGTCAGAGTCGGTTGCTTCGGTTGCCTCACCGTCGAGGATATCAGCATCCGAGCCCGCGACGGCTAGCTCTTCTTTGCCGTCCTTGCGGCGCAAACGCTTGACGCGAACCACGCGGCCAACGGGGCGAAGCGGCTCTGGGTCTGCGTCGTCCTCGAATGCATCTTCCAAAACGTTGGTGACACTGTCTTCCAGCTCTGCTTCTGAAGCGCTTTCGTCGTCATAGCTATCGTCTTGATCAGCTTCATCGCTGTTCTGCGCGTTCAACTGCGACAAGATCGCGTCAACACCTTCGTCGGTTTCTGTGGCGATGCTATCTTCAGGGGCCAGAAGCAGGGGTTCGTCAGAGGTCGACGCGTCGTCTGCATCTTCGTCGTCCAGTTCGGCGATCTCTTCTTGATCATCTGCGTCATCCGAGATGTCGGCTTCTGCGACAAGGTCATCGTGTGAAGCGCCTTCGTCGTCGGCGACGTCTGCATCTGGAAGCATCTCGTCGTCAGCTTCGCTGTTGCTGATCTCGCCGTCGTCTTCATGATCGGCCACGTCGTCACGGGGTTCTTCATCATCGTCGCTTTGTGCCGCGACCAAGGCTGCAATGCTATTGTCGGCCTCGAAAAAAGACTCGGCGTTTGCGTCCCCCGTGCTCAATGTCTCCGTTTCGTCGGCGTCGACGACCGCACGAATACGATCTAGTTTGTTTTCTGCGCTTTCTTCGATGTCGCCTTCGTCATCTGACTGATGTTCAGTGTCTGCGTGTTCATCAGCGCGCGCAACTTCTTCTACGACCGGGGTGATTTCAGCAGAGGCGTCTGTGGAAGGGGTCTCTGGCTCGGCAGCAACCTCGTCAACTTCCTTTTCGGCCACGTCTTCTTCGGCCACGTCTTCGGGCGCCGCATCTTCTGCATCATCGTCGGCGTCACCTTGCAACAATGCAGCACCTGCCACGACGGTTGCCCCAGTATTGGTGATCGCGGGTTGAACAGTGTTTTCTTGGCGCAGAACGATATTGTCGTCCTCAATACGTGCCTCAACGCGTTTCTGAACTTCCCGCTCAGCGATACGGTGTAAGACTTCTGCATCCGGGGTGGGGGGTTCGGCGCCGAAATAGCGGTCATCCGCCGCCAGATCGCGGAAATACTCCGCAATCGACTTCATCGTCCCAAATGGTTCATCGAATCCCTCAAGCGTGCACGAAAAAGTGCCATAGGATACAGTGAGAATTTTGCTGTTGCTCACCATAGATAACTCGCTTTCTCCTCCGAAACTGCACAGGTATACAGACTGTACATCGTCTCGGGATTTTAAACAAAACCGCGAAAAATCACGGTATTTTTTCCAGATACGTAATTTGTTAGGATCAGATTGGGAGACAATTGTGTCCATAATGAGATTTTTTCGCCAATTTTCCCACAATGTGACGTTGTTGGGTGGCGGTTATGTGAATCCGGACACACTCGAGTTGTGCTTGAAACATGCCCCAGAGCTTGTGGCAGCCGACAGTGGGGCCGATCAGGCGCTCGCGTTTGGGCATGTGCCGGTCGCTGTGGCGGGGGACATGGATTCGGTGTCGGATGCAGCTCGTGAAGCCATAGGGGGCGAGCGATTTGTCGAAACGCCTGATCAGAATCGGACTGATTTCCACAAAACGCTCGACCTGATCGACGCGCCATTGGTGCTGGGCGTTGGGTTCATGGGCAAACGGCTGGATCACGAGCTTGCGTGTTACAACACGCTGGTCCGGTTGCCGGAAAAACGTGTCATCTTGGTGGGTGAGGTCGATATTTGTTTCCTCTTGCCGGGAAAGCTATCGATGGAATTACCAATCGGAACGCGGTTTTCCCTGTTTCCGATGGCGCAGGTGGTGGTGCGCGCGACCGGGCTGGTCTGGCCAGCCAACAATCTGGAGATGGCGCCTTGGGGGCGTAGCGGAACATCGAATGAGACGTCCGCGCCGCAAGTGACGGTCGAGGCCGACGGCACGGGACTTTTGGTCATCTTACCACGCGAGCATCTGGCGGATGCTATTGCGGCTTTGTCACCGAAAGGGGCTTAGCAATTCGGGACATTCACAGCGAGCCCGCCCAGAGATGTTTCTTTGTATTTCTCCATCATATCCTGACCAGTTTCGAACATGGTCTTGATGCACGCGTCCAGCGGCACAAGGTGGGTGCCGTCGCCGCGCAGCGCGAGCGACGCGGCTGAAACAGCCTTGATCGCCCCCAATCCATTGCGTTCGATGCACGGCACCTGAACCAACCCGCGCACTGGATCGCAGGTTAGGCCGAGGTGATGCTCAAGGGCGATTTCGGCCGCGTTCTCGACTTGCATGGGGGATCCTCCCATAACCGCACAAAGACCAGCTGCGGCCATGGCGCTTGCCGATCCGACCTCGGCTTGGCAGCCAGCTTCCGCCCCCGAGATCGAGGCGTTGTGCTTCACAATCCCGCCAACGGCGGCTGCGGTCAGCAAAAATTCATGGATACGGGACGGTGTCGCGCCCGGAACATGATTGAGCCAATAGCGGACCACGGCCGGCAAGACACCTGCCGCTCCGTTGGTTGGGCTGGTGACGACTTGTCCTCCGGCGGCGTTTTCTTCGTTCACCGCCATGGCGTAGACGCTCATCCAGTCATTGATCGTATGTGGGGCCTGTAGGTTCAGCCCTTGTTCGGCCACCAAACTGTCGTGGATCGCTTTTGCTCTCCGGCGGACCAGCAAACCACCGGGAAGAATACCATCGCGTTCTAATCCACGATCAATGCAGTCGTTCATGACCTCCCAGATACGATCAAGGCGTTCCGCAAGTGTGTTTGGCCCCATGTGGACCAACTCATTGGCACGCTTCATCTCTGCGATTGTTTTGCCCGAGGATTTGGCCATGTCGAGCATCTGCACGGCCGTCTCGAACGGATAGGGGTGGGTCTTGGCGTCATGGGCATCCATCGCGGCTTCGCTGGATTGCTCGGCCTCGGTCACGACAAAACCGCCTCCGATGGAATAGTACGTCTCGCGGACAACGACGTCGCCTTGTGCGTCTGTGGCCATCAGCTGCATCCCGTTGGCGTGGCCAGGCAGGGGTGTTTCGTAGTCAAAAATCAGGTCGGTCTTTGGTGTGAACGCCAGCGTGCCCAACCCATCGGGGCTTACGGTTCCGCTGCGTTCGATCTCGGCCAACACAGCCTCGGCCTTTGCATGGTCATAGCTATCGGGAAGAAATCCAGCCAATCCCAGTATGGTCGCGCGGTCCGTGGCGTGACCCACGCCCGTAAAGGCTAATGACCCGTGCAGCGAAGCCTTCAACCCCGCCACCTTGAACGGTTGCGCACGCAAGTGGTCCAAGAAACGGCCACCGGCCACCATCGGGCCCATTGTATGAGACGAACTGGGGCCAACCCCAACTTTGAACATATCGAAGACGGACAGGAACATAATGACCTCACTTCACTACGGTTCAAACCTGATGACGCATTCGTGGCACCGATGTCGGCGCGAAAACGACACTTTTTTGCTCAGTCTGGCCGGGTCAACACAAAAGCAGCGCCTGCGCCCATTAATGTGGCCTGCATCAATAGCACCCAACCGGGAGCCGCCATGATCAAAGAGACGATGAACACCAGTGACATCATCGACACGGCGAGCGTTTTGGCCCGCCGCGAAATGGCGCCACGCGCCTCCCAATCCTGAATTGCGGGGCCGAAATGGGCATGATCAATAAGCCAAGCCCGCGCCTTCGGGCTGCCCTTGCCAAACGCAAAGGCGGCGACCAGCAGGAACGGGGTGGTGGGTAGCACGGGCAGGACCACCCCGATCAATCCGAGCGCTACGGCAAACCAACCCAGTGCGATATAGAAGTATCTGCTCATATTTCTTTCGCCTTATCGCCAGTCTGATCGCTTACTCGCCAGAAGTGACTTATGCCGCGCGGTATGTCCACCTTGCCGATTGCTTTGGCTGATATGGGTCTTGTTTAGGTTCTTGTTAAGTATGTTGAGGCAGAATGACAGATGAAATCTGGAGGGAAACTTGCGCCTTTTATTTGTCATTCTGCTGATAGCATTGTCTGCGACGGCAGCTCGCGCTCAGGACGGAGCAGCGATGCTGCGCGGTCCTCTTCAGGATATGCTTGAAGGCCTGCCCGACCCATCGTTGCAGAAGTTGCTTGATAAACCCGATCGTTTTCTGGAAGAGATTACGCTTTTGATCGTCGGGTATGGTGATGGCGCCTCAATTGATGAGGTGGGGATCGAAAACTTCATCGCCCTGCGCCGGGCCAAAGTGCGCGCGCGCGAGCTGCGACGTTTTGATCTGGCGGATCTGGATGGCGACGGGACGATAACACGGGCAGAACTGGGTATATTGATCACCACCGAACGCGCGAGCGCCCGAGGTCGATTGTTGATCGGATTTAGAAAAGCCGATTTGAACAGGGATGACGTGGTTTCGCCTGAGGAGCGGCGCCGCTATGGGCAAATCCATGCAATGAAAGAGGTGCCAGATAGCGAGCTGGAACGTTTGAAATCCCTGTTGTCATTGGACGAAAACAACGATGGCCGGTTCTCGCTGGACGAATTGATGCTGGTACTCGAGACGATGCGTACCCGCGTCTAACTTCACGTAATATCTGGTCGTCTGACGCGCCTACAGTGCAGACCCCTCAGGCGGCTGCGGATATCGTGGGGCGCTCAATGGGGTTTTGCCCAGACCTTCGGCTGTTACGGCTACGGCTGTGCTTGCGCGCGCTTCCAAACGAGAGGCGAGGCCATGCAGCAGAGGCCAGCGTTGTATATCAAACCAGTCAGTTTGCCCTTTGGGATAAAGCGCCAACCATCGCATCATCACGGTGACATAGATGTCGAGCACGCTTGGCTGCTTGCCTGCAAACCAGTTATGGTTCTGCCCAGCAAGACCCTCGAACCGGTCCAGAGCTGTCCCAATTCGCTCTGCCGCACGCAGACGGTGATCCGCCGGGGCGTCGGAATATCGCTCAGCGTAGAAAACTTGTCTAAGATCCGCATGCAATCCGTTGGAGGCAGCAAAAAGCCAAGACAAAAACACGCCCCTTTCGGGAGCGGCAGGGGCGGGTGCCATTTTGCCGGTATGCTCACTGAGCCAAAGCAGAATTGCAGCGGTCTCAAAAATCGGCCCGTCTGGTGTTTCCAACGCTGGGATCAATCCCATCGGGTTGACCTTAAGATAGGCTTCGCTTCGCTGTGCATTGTCGCGTCGGTCCACCAAAGCCGTGGTGTAAGGTAATCCCATTTCTTCCAACACAAGTCGGACAATCAGGGAAGCGTTGTCGGGGGCGTAGTGGAGCGTGAACATGCTTAATCAAAAGCAAACTCAAGGCCCATTTGCCAGAAAATTCGCCAAAATCCTCACGCCAAACGCATCCCCCCTCGCCACGCATGATCGCGCGTCTTATAACGCGCGTGACATTAAACATGCGCCACAAGGGGAATCGCAGCCATGTCCGGAGAACTCTCACCCATCGACACCGCCAAATTCGTCGCCGCCAAACGCGCCGTTCAGTATGTAGAAGACGGGATGCGCGTGGGGCTAGGCACCGGATCGACCGCCGCTTGGATGGTGCGTTGCTTAGGCGAACGTGTTCGCACTGAAGGGCTGAAAATCACCGGTGTCCCCACCAGCAGCCGGACCGCCGAGCTTGCAAGGCAAGTCGGGATCGAGGTGACAACGCTGGATGAAGCCAAATGGCTGGACCTTACCATCGACGGGACCGATGAATACGACCCTGATCTTTGTCTGATCAAAGGCGGCGGCGGTGCGCATCTTCAGGAAAAAGTTGTCGCCACAGCGTCGGACCGGATGGTGGTCATTGCGGACCCAACCAAAGCGGTGGACATGTTGGGTGCTTTCCCGCTGCCGATCGAAGTGATCCCATTCGGGCGCCACACAACCAAAGAACTGGTGGTAGAGTTGCTTGGCGCGATGGATGTTTTAAGCACCGAAGCTATTTTCCGTGAGAACGGCGGCGAGTTGTTTGTGACCGACGAGGGCAACCATATCATCGACCTTCATCTGAAGCGCATCAGCGATCCACGCAAATTGTCGATGGTTCTGAACCAGGTGCCCGGTGTGGTCGAAAACGGGCTGTTCATCGATATTTGCGACGCGGTCGTGGTGGGTCATGGCGATGGCCGGGTCGAGGTGATCGACATCAACGAAGGCACCCATGACGAAGAGCGGATCGAATTCGGCGACAGCGACAATATTTTCGCCGACATTTGATCGCCGTCCCAAACTGAACTCGTGGCGCGCGAAATCGTGAACCATGTGACAGGCCGGGCACTGGAAATCACCTTTGGAAGCCCATAGCTTTCGCCGGGTGAAGATATACAGCGGCAAACACGCCCGGCGAATAGAAGGCAGACGGATATGAGCGGATTTGACTATGACCTCTTTGTAATCGGTGGCGGATCAGGCGGCGTGCGCGCCGGTCGGGTTGCTGCTGAAGGTGGTGCCAAGGTCGGGCTGGCCGAGGAATTTCGCATGGGTGGCACCTGTGTGATCCGGGGCTGTGTTCCCAAGAAACTTATGGTTTTCGCCTCTCAGCACGGACCAGCTGCGGCGGACGCTCGTGCATACGGGTGGCAGGGCAACGAAGAGGGCACGTTCGATTGGGCTGGTACATTCCGTCCCGCGCTGCACACCGAGCTTGAACGACTTGAGGCGATCTATACCCGCAATCTGGGCAACTCTGGCGCAGACATTTTCAACGCTCGTGCCGTGATTAAGGATGCGCATACGGTAGAGCTGTCAACCGGCGAAAGCTTCACCGCCAAGCATATTCTTGTTGCCACAGGTGGTCGGCCGTTTTTGCCCGATACCCCCGGCGCGCAGGAGTTGGGTATTACGTCGAATGAAGTCTTCAATCTGGAGGAGTTTCCGAAGCGTATCCTGATTGTAGGCGGGGGTTACATCGCCTGTGAATTTGCCTGCATATTCAATGGACTGGGATCACATGTTGCGCAGTGGTACCGCGGTGCTCAAATCCTGCGCGGGTTCGACGATGAAGTGCGTGGGTTTTTGGCTGAACATATCAGTGCGCGCGGCGTGGACCTGCATGTCGGGCTGGAAGTTGAACGAATGGAACGCCGTGATGGCGCGATCTGGGTCAAAGGTACCGATGGCCGCGAGGAGGTCTTTGACCAGGTGCTCTTTGCCACAGGTAGGGTGCCAAACACTGACGGGCTTGGGCTGGAGGATGTTGGCGTCACGCTTGGACGCTCTGGCGCTGTCGTGGTCGATGACTACAGCCAGACGACCGTTCCCTCGATCTATGCAGTTG
The DNA here is from genome assembly GCF_041403445.1 of Aliiroseovarius conchicola. Classification (NCBI taxonomy): domain Bacteria; kingdom Pseudomonadati; phylum Pseudomonadota; class Alphaproteobacteria; order Rhodobacterales; family Paracoccaceae; genus Aliiroseovarius; species Aliiroseovarius conchicola. The sequence goes on along the minus strand of NZ_JBGEHL010000004.1, from coordinate 254,734 downwards.
GCGATGTCACCAGCCGGATCAACCTGACACCGGTCGCCATTCGCGAAGGCATGGCCTTTGTTGAGACGGTGTTCAACGCAAACCCCACCAAGCCCGACCACGAAAATGTTGCCTCGGCCGTGTTCACTCAGCCCGAATACGGCACAGTTGGGCTGTCCGAAGAGGCCGCCCGAGAACGTGAAAAGATCGACGTGTACAGCGCCGCGTTTCGCCCAATGCAAAAAAGCTTCATCAATGTTGATGAGCGCGTTTTGTTTAAACTGGTTGTCAGCCAAGCGACGGACACCGTGCTCGGCGTCCATATTGTGGGCGATGGCGCAGGCGAGATGATCCAACTTGCCGCAATCGCTGTCAAAATGGGGGCGACGAAGGCCGATTTCGACCGCACGGTCGCGGTCCATCCAACCATGTCCGAAGAGATCGTGTTGATGAAGACACCGGTGCGCAGCGACTGATCGATCGGCGCACTGCACGGCCGAACTTAGAGTGTTCGGCCGAAAATGCGGTGCCATGGCTGGTCTTTGCCTTGAAATCCGGCCCGTGAAAGGCCAGTTATGACAGCGAAACTTGTTTTGATCAGATAAGGAAAACGACCACATGGCCAGCGACAATGGCGGACCTTGGGGCGGCGGTGGAAACCGCGGCGGCTCTGACGGGCGCCCTCCCTCGGATGACGGCGGCAAACGAGGCGGCAACGATGCCCCACAATTGCCTGAAATTGACGACCTGATGAAGAAGGGGCAAGAGCAGCTGCGCGTTCTGATGGGGGGCCGTGGTGACGGTCGCCGTGGCGGCGGGCAGGGCGGTGGCGGTCCTTCTTTCGGGCGCGGTTCCATCCTGCTGGTTGTTCTTGCTGCGGCAGCGGTCTGGGTTTTCGCTAGCTTCTATCGCGTTGATACGTCTGAGCAGTCTGTGGAACAGCTGTTTGGTGCGCGTTACGGCGTCGGTGAAGAGGGTTTGAACTTTGCACCATGGCCCGTCGTGACAAAAGAAATCTATGCGGTGACCCGTGAAAACGTCATCAACATCGGCGAAGGCGATAGCGGTCTTATGCTGACCGGTGATGAAAACATCGTGGATATCGACTTCCAGGTGGTTTGGAACATCTCGAATATCGAAGAATTCGTGTACAATCTGGCGGCGCCTGAAGACACCATCCGTGCGGTGTCTGAATCGGCTATGCGCGAGATTATCGCGCGATCACGTTTGGGCCCGATCCTGACCTCAGACCGGGGTATCATCCAACAAGACCTGCAAGAGCTAATTCAGTCTACTCTGAACGGATATCAAGCTGGTGTTAACATTGTGCGTGTCAACTTTGACCGAGCCGACCCTCCGCGTGAAGTGATTGACAGCTTCCGCGAAGTTCAGGCCGCAGAGCAGACCCGTGATACGCTTCAGAAGCAAGCTGACGCGTATGCCAACAAAGTTGTGGCAGCCGCGCGTGGTGAAGCGGCTCAGTTGCAGGAAGAAGCCGAAGGTTATCGTGCAAAGGTCGTGAACGAAGCCGAAGGTGAAGCGGCGCGGTTCATCGCTGTTTATGACGAGTATTCAAAGGCGCAGGATATCACACGCAAACGTCTTTATCTTGAAACGCTGGAAAAAGTCATGGGCTCGACCAACAAAGTCATTCTGGACGGCACAGTTGGCGGCGAACGAGGTGTGGTTCCATACCTTCCGCTGAATGAACTGAAACCACCAGCAACACCTGCAGGAGGGTCGAACTAATGCGCAAGACACAATGGCTTATCGCCGCGCTTGTCGTGGCCCTGGTGATTGCAATGCAATCTTTCTTCATCGTGGATGAACGCCAAACGGCACTGCGTCTTCGCTTCGGTGAGGTTGAGGCGGAAATCAGAGATCCGGGTCTCTATTTCAAGATGCCGCTTATTGATGAGATTGTTAAGTATGACGATCGTATCCTGCCGCTCGACACCAGCAAGCTGGAAGTGACCCCGGCAGACGGGCGTCGACTTGAAGTTGACGCGTTTGCACGCTGGAAGATCGTGGATGCAAAGCAGTTCCGCCGTTCGGTTGGTGCCGGTGGTATCGACGCCGCGGAAGCACGGTTGGAGCGTATCTTGAATTCCCAGCTGCGTGAGGTTCTTGGTAAGGTTAATTCAGGAGTGGTCCTGTCAGCCGACCGGATCGTTTTGATGAACCAAATCCGCGACCAAGCCCGTACTCAGTCCGCTGGCCTGGGAATTGAGGTTGTCGACGTGCGGATTAAAAGCGCGGACTTGCCAAAGCAAAACCTTGAAGCGACGTTCGAACGGATGCGCGCTGAACGGCAACGTTTGGCCGCTGACGAGATTGCGCGCGGTAACGAGGCAGCGCAGCGTCTGCGTGCGTCAGCTGATCGGACAGTCGTTGAGACCACATCAGAGGCACGCAAAAACGCTCAGATCGTTCGTGGTGAGGCCGATGCCCGCCGTAACGCAATCCTTGCCGAAGCGCTGGGCCGTGACCCAGAGTTCTTTGCTTTCCTTCGGTCCTTGGAGGCCTATGAGAAGTCGCTGACCGGGAGCAATTCGTCCCTGGTGATTTCGCCTGACAGTCAGTTCTTTGACTATCTGAAGTCGGACGCTGGACGCCCGGAGGAGCCTGGTCAGTGAGTCTTGTTTTTCTAGGGCTCGGGCTTGTGCTCGTGATTGAGGGGCTGGTGTTCGCACTGGCCCCTTCGCGTTTGGATGATCTGGTCGCCATGATGGCAGCCATGTCGCGTGACCAGCGACGGATAATTGGTCTGGTAGGCGTGGCGTTGGGCGTCGTGCTATTGTGGCTGTCAGGCATGTAGCTTCCAAGCCGTTTGGGGGCATGCTGCGAAGTGCGACAAAGATGATCGAATTCAACGCAACGATATTGCGAAAACAAGACGACCTACCGCGCTATGTCATCGTTAAGGCAAAGCATCTGGGTGGACGTGTTGATGCCTTCTCGGCTCAGGTTCAACTGAATGGCTGTAAAGCTTTTGAGCGAAGTATTCGTCCGTGGGGGAAGGGCAGTGATGTGTTCTTTTTCAATCTGACGGCCGTTCAGTGCAAAAAAGCAGGTGTGGACACAGGTTCGGTGTGCTGCGTCACCGTGTCGCCACATACTTGAACGGGTAAATCACCATCTGACGTATATTTTCCTTGCTATGTTGAGCGGGTCGTTTATCCGTGCCTGAACCATCAAAAAGCAGGCACATGAAGCATACTCCAGAATTTCCGCTATCGAACGACAACAAAAAATCCGCGAAAGACTGGGTTAAGACGCTGGCCGTTTACCGCGAACCAAACCAGTGGCGCAGCTTTTTCGAACTTGGTGTCAGTGCCGGGCCGTTCATCTTGCTTTGGGTTCTGGCGTGGTTGTCTATGTCAGTCAGTCTGTGGCTGACCCTTGCGATCTCGGTGGTGAATGCGCTGTTCCTTTTGCGCCTTTTCACCATTCAGCATGATTGCGGGCACGGCGCGTTTTTCAAACATCGCAGTCTGAGCGATTGGGTCGGTCGGGTAATTGGCGTGCTAACGTTGACACCTTATGCGGTTTGGCGCCGCACTCATTCGATTCACCACAGCTCAGCGGGCAATCTCGGAAAGCGGGGCATTGGTGACATTCTGACCCTGACAGTTGCGGAATATAACGCGCTGTCCCGGTATGAACGCCTGAAATATCGGCTTTACCGTAATCCGGTTGTCTTGTTCGGGTTCGGACCGGGTTATCTGTTTTTGCTGCAAAATCGGTTGCCATTCGGCCTGATGAACAGCCTGCGCTACTGGATCAGCGCGATGGGGACCAATATCGCGATTATCGCGGCTCTTATGACAATCTGGTACTTTGGCGGCTTCTCGGCGCTTTTGCTGATCTTTTTGCCGACCACCTTGTTGGCCGCGACGGCCGGCATGTGGCTGTTCTATGTCCAGCATCAGTTTGAAGACACGCACTGGAGCTCCGAAGAGAACTGGGCGCTTCATGATGCCGCACTGGAAGGCAGCTCGCATTACGTGATGCCTGCCGTACTTCAGTGGTTCAGTGCCAATATCGGCATTCATCATGTCCATCATTTGTACAGCCGTATCCCCTTCTATCGTTTGACCGAAGTGCTGCGTGACCATGCAGAGCTTGCACAGGCTAACAGACTGACAATAGGGGAAAGTTTGGCCTGCGCGCGGCTTCATCTGTGGGATGAAAACAGCAGGCAGCTTCTGTCCTTTTCGCAAGCTCGGGCGCTGCATGAACCGGCGCGCTGAACCGTTCGGTTTGGGCAGTTTTCGCACATGCCAAGTGTTCACATGCCGGTGATCACTGTTTAAGAACTTTGCGTTGCGCTTTTGCGTTCCTATCTAGAAACTAACCTTAATCGGGCACAGGTCCCGAAACGTTTCTTGAAAGGAGAGAGGTGTGAGAGTGCAGGCAATTACTCCTGAACACATTCAATTGCGGGGCATGCGTGCTTTCGCCGGGCTTATCATGGCGGTGGCCGTGGTGCTGGCGACCGGCATGCGGGCCGAGGCGCGCGGTGCGCCTGAAAGTTTCGCTGATTTGGCCGAAGAGGTCAGCCCGGCCGTGGTGAATATCACCACCTCGACGATCGTGGCACAGCGCTCCGGCAACCAACCCATGGTGCCCGAAGGCAGCCCGTTCGAAGAATTCTTCCGGGACTTCCTGGATCGCGATCAGGCTGAGCCTGATGGAGATGAAGAAGCGCCCCAACCCCGTCAGCGTCGCAGTCAGGCTTTGGGGTCAGGGTTTGTGATCTCGGAAGACGGGTTCATTGTGACCAACAACCACGTCATCGAAGGCGCGGACGAGATCTTGATCGAGTTTTTCAACGGCGGTGGAGAGCTGCCGGCCAAAGTGATCGGCACCGACCCCAACACCGATCTTGCGCTTTTGAAAGTGGAAAGCGACAAACCGTTGCACTTTGTTCAGTTCGGCGACAGTGACATCATGCGTGTCGGCGACTGGGTCATGGCTGTCGGCAATCCGCTTGGGCAGGGGTTCTCGGTTTCGGCCGGGATCGTTTCGCAGCGCAATCGCGAATTGTCGGGTGCTTATGATGATTACATCCAGACCGATGCAGCCATTAACCGGGGCAACTCGGGTGGACCGCTGTTCAACATGGATGGCGAAGTGATCGGCGTGAATACCGCGATCCTAAGCCCGAATGGAGGCTCGATCGGGATCGGGTTTGCCATGTCTTCGGCAGTGACCAAACGTGTGGTCGACCAGCTCAAAGAATTCGGCGAGACCCGTCGCGGCTGGTTGGGTGTGCGCATTCAAGACATCACCGATGATATTGCCGAAGCGCTGGGGCTTGAGAACACAAATGGCGCGCTGGTCACTGATGTTCCTGATGGCCCCGCGAAAGATGCTGGTATTGAGCCAAATGACATCATTCTGTCTTTCGACGGAACTGATGTGACTGACACGCGCGAATTGGTGCGTATCGTGGGCAATGCTCCGGTAGGAAAAGCCGTACGTGTTGTCATCCTTCGGGACGGCAAGACCGAGACCTTGAAGATCACGCTTGGTCGTCGCGAAGATGCCAATGCAACGCCGGCAACATCCGAAGATGATGAGACGGCTCCTGACATGCCGCCTGAAGGCGAAGTGTTGGGCATGACGCTTAGCGAGCTGGATGACGCCCGCCGGGAAGAGCTGGGCCTGAAACCCGGCACCGAAGGGCTTGCGGTTATGGCCGTGGACGAAGCATCAGAGGCGTTTGAAAAAGGCGTCCGTGCTGGCGATGTGATTTCCGAGGCTGGGCAGGAGCCCGTCGACACGATCACTGCGCTTGAGGAACGTCTGGCCGCAGCGAAAGATGGCGGTCGCAAGTCCGTCCTGCTTTTGGTGCGTCGCGATGACAATCCCCGTTTCGTGGCTTTGTCGCTGGAATAGGGCCCAAGGCATTCTGGGGCTGGGTGTATCTTGACCAAGTTGGCTTACAATTCGGTCTTGATGCGCCAGGCCCTCGACGTCCCAAAGAAAAACGCCACCCTGACGGATCAAGGTGGCGTTAGAAGCCCACGCTGAAAGGCGTGGGCTTTTTTTGGTGGTGGTGGTGGTGTTTTACAGCGTCTCGATGTCGGCGCGGCTTAACCCAATATCGTTCAGCTCACGGTCTGTCAGTCTCGACAGAGCAAGGCGGGTCGAGCGCGCGTCATTCCATGCATTGTACGAGGCGATTGCGCCGCGAATTACGCTGGACAGACGGCCCCCGAAGGACGCACCGTCAGCAGGGATATATGTCGTTTCGAAAGCAGCCATTTTTCATGTCCTTTTAAGTAAGAAAACCTTGGCAAGCAGTATTGCTACTCTGCGCATCTAGAAGCGAACATCGGCATCAACAAGTCCGAAAAATGCATGACCCATATGCAATTTTTGCAACGGGTCGTATTCAGAATAGTTGGTGTCGAAAACGGGACGAAAGTGGTGAGTTCGGATGTTCTAACGGGCTGAGCGGCCAGGCGGTGTGTCAAAAAAACATCAGGAATGTTTGAGGCTAAGGGATCGCAAGGCTGGACGCCAGGCAGAAACGCTCTGGCGTATGTTCTTGTTTCGTGCTAATTCGGATGAAATAAGTTCCGCCGCGTGTGATCACGCGCAGGTGGGCAGAGCGGGACGGACAGGCACAACATGCGCGTCATTGGAATTGATCCGGGGCTTCGTAACCTTGGTTGGGGTGTGATCGACACAGATGGCACGCGTATGTCGCATGTGGCCAACGGGATTTGTCACTCTCGCACCGGCGAGCTGGCCGCGCGGCTTTTATCGCTCCATGAACAACTGTCCGATGTGTTGTCCCAGTACATGCCCGAGACTGCTGCCGTTGAGCAAACCTTCGTCAACAAAGATGCTGTAGCGACCCTGAAACTCGGCCAAGCGCGGGGGATCGCGCTTTTGGTGCCTGCGCAGGCAGGGCTGGCCATTGGTGAGTATGCGCCGAACGCTGTGAAGAAAGCCGTGGTTGGTGTGGGCCATGCCGACAAGAAACAAGTCGAGCATATGGTGAAGATGCAATTGCCCGGGGTGGTGATTGCTGGCGCGGACGCGGCAGACGCGCTTGCGATTGCGATCTGTCACGCGTTTCATGCGCAAAACGCCGGCCGGCTAGAGGCCGCATTAAAGAAAGCCGCGGGATGATTGGAAAAATCTCTGGACGTATCGATTATCGCGCTGACGATCATGTTCTGATCGACGTGAAGGGCGTGGGCTATCTTGTCTATGTCTCGGACAGAACTATGGCGAGCTTGCCGGGCGCAGGCGAAGCGGTCGCGCTTTATACCGACCTCTTGGTGCGCGAGGATAATCTACAACTTTTCGGCTTCACCACGCTGGTTGAAAAAGAATGGCATCGCCTTTTGATGAGTGTTCAGGGGATCGGCGCGAAAGCCTCAATGGCGATCCTTGGCGCATTGGGTGCGGATGGGGTCAGCCGCGCGATTGCACTGGGCGATTGGAATTCGGTCAAGGCGGCCAAAGGTGTTGGTCCCAAAACCGCGCAGCGTGTGGTGAATGAATTGAAAGACAAGGCTGCTTCGGTGATGGCCCTCTCAGGTCAAACCACGGCACCCAGCCAAAGCGTTGATGTGTCGGAAGATGTGGTGATTGAACCGGTCACGTCTGCACCAGCGCCGACTGCTCCTCCGGGCAACGCCGCTGCCCAAAGCGAGGCGCTGTCAGCGCTTTCGAACCTTGGTTATGCCCCCGGCGAGGCCGCATCTGCGGTGGCGCAGGCCATGGGGGACGACCCATCGCTGGACACGTCTGGCCTGATCCGCGCCGCGCTCAAACTTCTTGCACCCAAAGGGTAGGGGGCTAGTAATAGCTTATGACCGTCTCTGATCCCATGAACAGCCCGGATCCAACTTTGCGACCTGCGCCGCGCCCGGAAGACGAGGCCGACGCCAACCGTGCGCTTCGTCCGCAAACGCTGGGCGACTTCATTGGACAGGCCGAGGCGCGCGCGAATCTGCGCATCTTTATCGAAAGTGCGCGCAAGCGGAACGAGGCGATGGACCACGTGCTGTTCCACGGACCGCCCGGGCTTGGCAAAACCACTCTGGCCCAAATCATGGCGCGCGAGCTTGGGGTGAATTTTCGGATGACTTCGGGGCCGGTGTTGGCCAAAGCGGGTGATCTGGCTGCGATCCTGACCAACCTTGAAGCCAACGACGTTCTGTTTATCGACGAAATCCACCGCCTGAACCCGGTGGTGGAAGAGGTGCTGTATCCCGCCCTTGAAGATTTCGAACTTGATCTGGTGATTGGCGAAGGCCCAGCAGCGCGCACGGTTCGGATCGAGTTGCAACCCTTTACGCTGGTCGGGGCGACAACCCGGCTTGGCCTTTTGACAACGCCTTTGCGCGACCGCTTTGGTATTCCCGTGCGGCTCCAGTTTTATTCGGTCGATGAGCTGCACGAGATTGTCACGAAGAACGCCATTAAGCTCGGCGCACCTGCCGACACAGATGGCGCACGCGAGATTGCGAAACGCGCCCGTGGCACCCCTCGGATCGCCGGACGTTTGTTGCGCCGTGTGGTGGATTTTGCGGTGGTCGAAGGGGATGGCCGCATCACGCGAGAGCTTGCGGATAACGCGCTGACCCGTCTTGGGGTTGACCATTTGGGGCTGGATGGCGCGGACCGGCGATACCTCGGGCTGATGGCTGAACACTATCGCGGTGGCCCTGTTGGGATTGAAACGCTGGCCGCAGCGCTTTCCGAAAGTCGCGATGCGCTGGAAGAAGTGATTGAACCGTTTCTGCTGCAACAAGGCCTGATCCAACGCACGCCGCGTGGGCGGATGCTGGGTCAGATTGCGTGGCGACATCTAGGTTTGAATGCTCCGGATCCCAAGCCGCGCGGCGCCGGTCAGGGCCAGCTTTTCGAGGAATGACCCTTGAAACACACCTGCATTTGCGAGACACCCACCCCGCAGATCAGGAGACGCGACATGACCGCCCCGCTTATGACACCAGATGAGGTTGAAGCCCATTTCACCCGCGCCGACGGCTCGTTCACTTTCGCCCGTTGGGGGCGCCCCATCGTGCCGATTGTGTTCGGGGTCGAGGATGCGACGCTGGAGATCGTGAAAGGCGCAATTGAAGCGGTCGTCGTTCTTGCCGGTCATAAGATGGCCGAGACCGATCCTGAGCTGGGCGCCAATCTGATGGTCTTCTTCTTTCGCGATTGGGACGACCTGTTAGAAGTGCCGAAACTGGGCGAGATGAACCCAGACCTGACCCCTTTGGTTGCCCGCCTGAAAGCCAGCAACGCCACCCAATATCGCGCCTTCCGGTTCGATGATGACAATGCGATCCAAGCCTGCTTCACCTTCGTCTGCATGCAGGGTGCGATGGTCGATCAACCCGCCGAGACATTGGCGCTGACACAGGCTGTTCAGGCTGTGCTCCTGTGGGGCGAGGCTGCGTTTTCAGAGAAAAGCCCGCTGGCCTTGCTTCCCGATGGCCAAACCATCTTGCGGCCAGAAATCGCGAGCCTGATCACCGCCGCCTACGACCCGATTTTGCCAGCGGCGGCGAATGACGCTTCCCACGCGCTCAGGATTTTTGCGCGGATGTCGGTTGCGCCAGTGATCGACGAGACCAAGCACTGAATGCGCAGTTTCATCGCCCTTCCGCTTCCCGAGGAATTCGCCAGCGATCTCGCACGGTTCGCCGCGCGCCTGAAGCTGAGCCGCCCGCAACCTGAGGAAAACCTGCACATCACGCTGGCGTTTCTGGACGAGCAACCAAACAGCGCGTTGGAAGATGTGCACGAGGAGCTTGAGGCGACGCGGTTCGCCTCGGTCTCCGCTCAGTTTGCAAGTTTGGAACCTCTCGGCGGGAAAACCCCATCCGTGTTGGGATTGCGTGTCGACGGTGTCGATGCGCTACAAAAACAGGTTCTGAGCGCTGTGCGCAAGGCGGGTATCACGCTGCCTCACCGCCGGTTTCGTGGCCACATCACGCTGGCCCGGTTGCCAAGCGCACCCACGCAGGACGATATGAAATCGCTCGGCCATGTGCTTGCAACGCATGGCTCAGTGCGTTTCGATCCGTTGATGCTGGGGACCATGTCGCTTTATCGCTCCGAGCTTCACCCCGACGGGGCACGCTACGAACGCTTGGCAGATTATCCTCTCTCCGGTTAGGGTCGGGGCGAGCAGCTAAACGAGGCATACATGCACCGCTTTCCCATTCGCGTTTACTATGAAGACACCGACATGGCGGGGATCGTCTATTACGCCAACTATCTGCGGTATATTGAGCGAGCCCGGTCCGATTGGGTGCGCGAAATTGGTGTTGATCAGAATGCGATGCGCGAAGACGGGCTGGTTTTCGCAGTCAGGCGTGTGGAAGCGGACTATCTGTCATCGGCCCAATTTGACGATGAGTTACAGGTTGAAACATCCGTTCAACAAATCACCGGCGCACGCCTGGTGATGGAGCAAGTCGTGAAGCGGGGCGAAGACCGTTTGTTTGAAGCGACCGTTACCATTGTTTGCCTGTCAGATATGGGCCAACCCGCCCGTCTTCCGGCAAGTATTCGCCGGTTGGTGCACTGATCAAACAGGCGCAATCCGCCGATGGTGCGGTTTTATTGGCATTCCCCGTGGCTTTCCGGTAATCTTCGTGCAGAAAAGCGGCCCAAAGAGGCGGCGGTACAGAGGCAGAGCTATGGAAACGGAAACGCTTCAGGCGGCGGCGGAGATCGATTTCTCCTTCCTCGCCCTATTTCTTCGCGCAACATTTACGGTCAAGCTGGTGATGCTGTTGCTCATCGTGGCGTCCGTTTGGTCGTGGGCGATTATCATTACCAAACACATGGCGTTTCGCCGTGCACGTTCGGATGCAGCTGAGTTTGATCGCAAATTCTGGTCAGGCGAGCCGCTGGATGAACTTTTCGACCAAATCGGAGGTTCGCCCGAAGGGTCCGCCGAGAAGGTCTTCTCATCCGGTATGCTGGAATGGCGCAGGTCGCACCGATCCGACGGTGGGTTGATCGCCAATGCGCAGTCCCGCATCGACCGGTCGATGGATGTGGCCATCGCCAAAGAGGGCGAAGGCCTGAACAAGGGCCTCAGCTTCTTGGCAACCGTAGCGTCCACTGCCCCCTTTGTGGGGCTGTTCGGCACGGTCTGGGGCATCATGAATGCCTTTATCGAGATTGCGCAGCAACAAAATACCAACCTTGCAGTTGTTGCCCCCGGCATCGCCGAGGCGCTTTTGGCAACCGGTCTTGGCCTGTTGGCCGCGATCCCGGCGGCAGTGTTTTACAACAAGCTAAGCGTGGACAGCGACAATATCCTCGCGGGCTATGAAGCCTTCGCGGACGAGTTCGCCACGATCCTTAGCCGCCAGTTGGACAGCTGATATGGGCGCTGCAGTACAATCATCGGGCGGTGGCGGTGCAGACCGGCGCGCCCGTCGCGGACGCCGTCGTGGCAAACATCGTCGTGTTATGGCCGAGATCAACGTCACGCCTTTCGTAGACGTTATGCTGGTGCTTCTGATCATCTTCATGGTCGCAGCGCCGCTCAGCGTCGTTGGCGTTCCTGTTGAGCTTTCCAAGACCGCTGCCAAGTCTTTGGCCGCGTCCGAGGAAGAACCGCTGGCGATCACCATCACCGAAGCCGGGCAGGTCTTTCTGCAAACCACCGAAATTTCGCGTGACGAGCTGATCACCAAGCTTCGTGCCATTGCGGCTGAGCGCACAGACGACAAGGTATTCTTGCGCGCTGATGGTCAGGTGGAATGGGATGTGATTGCCCAGATTATGGGCGCGCTGAATGCAGCTGGCTTTACGTCGATTGGTTTCGTCACCGAGGGCGGTGGTCCAAGCCTGACCGGCGCGGACAACTAGGGCAGGGCGCATGCGCAGAGGTCTTTACATCTCGGCATCTGCCCACGGGATCCTGATCCTGTGGTTGATCTTCGGCGGGCTCCTTAGTTGGAACCGCGACGAAGAGCTTGTGCAGGTGTCGGACGTCTCGATCATCTCGGAAGATGAATTTGCCGCCCTAAGCGGTCCGCAAAGCGAGACGGCGACCGCGGAAGAAGACCCGCCCGCGCCCGAACCGACACCTGAGCCGGAACCAGCCCCTGCGCCAGAACCAGAGCCTGAACCCACGCCAGAGCCCGAGCCAGCCCCGGAACCAGAACCCGCGCCGGAACCAACGCCCGAACCTGAACTTGTGCCCGAGCCCGAAACGGCCCCGCCAGCGCCCGCGCCCCGCGTAGCCCCAGAGCCCGCGCCCGCGCCAGAAACACCGGTTGAAGAAGCGCCAGAGGTTGTTGAGGCCCCTGAGCCAACCCCCGAACCCACGCCCGAGCCTGTGCCCGAGGAAGAAACACCCGCTGCGCCACCAGAGGCATCGACCGAGATCGTGACCGAGGCCGAAGAACCGGTTGAAGAGCCGTCAGCTGCCCCGGCCACGTCGGCCCGTCCCAAATCGCGCCCCAGCCGTCCAGCACCTGTAGAAACTGCAGAGCCTGAGACGCCGCCGGAAGCCCCCAAGCCACAAGATAATGCGGCTGCGATTGCAGAGGCCTTAGTGAATGACACAGCAGGCGGAGAAACTGATACGCCCGCCCAGGATATCCCCGAAGGCCCACCTTTGACACGCGGTGAAAAAGACGGTTTGCGGGTGGCGGTCAGCCGCTGCTGGAACCTTGGGTCCAGCTCGACCGATGCGTTGTCGACCACCGTTGTGGTATTGGTGTCGATGAGCCGTGAAGGCAAACCTGAAGGGATCAGAATGGTGTCGTGGGATGGACCAACAGAAACTGGTGCCAACATTGCTTTCCGGGCAGCGAGAAGCGCTATTCACAGATGCGGTACGAACGGTTTCGACTTGCCAGCCGAGAAATACGGCCAGTGGCGCGAGATCGAAATGACCTTCAACCCTGAAAAAATGAGGATCAAATGACCTCGGTTCAGCTTGAAGTCTGTGTGGATACGATTGACGGCGCCATTGCCGCGCAAAACGGTGGTGCTGACCGGATCGAGCTATGCTCGGCGCTGTCCGAAGGCGGATTGACCCCGTCCGCTGGACTGATTGTCGCTGCGGCAAAACTGGCCATTCCGTCCTATGTCATGATCCGCCCGCGATGTGGCGGCTTCAATTTTTCCGATGCTGAGATGCGGGTGATGCTTGATGATATCGCCACTGTGAAAGCAGCGGGCCTTGCGGGCGTTGTGCTTGGGGTGCAATCCCCAGACGGGACACTGGATAAATCCGCGCTGGCGACCTTGTGTGACGCTGCGGGTGATCTGGGCAAGACTCTGCACAGGGTGATCGACATCACGCCCAACCCGTTTGATGCGTTGGACGATGCGATTTCGCTTGGGTTTGAACGGGTGCTGACATCGGGCGGCGCTGCAAAGGCTGTTGATGGCGCCGAAACGGTCAAGAAAATGGTCGATCACGCAGCGGGTAGGATTTCAATCATGCCCGGCAGCGGGCTGTCTGAGGACAATATCTCGAAATTCGTCGCGCAAACCGGGGTGACAGAAGTTCACGCCTCATGCGCGATACCGGCGAAAGGAGAGGAGAGTTTTTCGAATTTCTCCCCTCCCGCAGGCCGCAAAGAAACTTGTAGTAACAAAGTGAAACAAATGAAGAGGGAATTGAGCGCATGAGCAGACACCTCAAACAAGTGCCTCGGACAGGACGCATTGTCCCTGTTCTGGCCATCCTGATCGCCCTTGTGGCCAGCCTGTTTGGCCTGACGACGCCGGCCAATGCGCAAGGCCCGCTTCGGATCGAGATCACCGATGGTGTGATTGAACCGCTACCCTTTGCAGCCCCCGATTTCCAACCCGAGAACGCCGCAGCGGCCGACTACGCCCGTTCAATAGCGCGGGTTGTTGCGGCTGACCTGACTGGCACAGGACTGTTTCGCGAAATCCCGTCGGACGCGTTTGTTTCCAATATCACAAGTTTCGCAAGCCCGATTGCTTATGCGGATTGGAAAGCGATCAATGCACAGGCGCTGATCACCGGTGCCGTTTCGGTGAACGGGGATAATATCAACGTCAAGTTCCGCGTCTTCGACGTCTTCTCGGGCCAGCAACTGGGCGAGGGGCTGCAATTCGCAGGATCCACCAATTCTTGGCGTCGCGTGGCGCACAAGGTGGCAGACATCGTTTATAGCCGGATCACCGGCGAAAGCGGATATTTCGACAGCCGTGTTGTGTTCGTCTCGGAAAGCGGGCCGAAGAACGCAAAGCGTAAGCGGTTGGCAATCATGGATTACGATGGCGCGAATGTTCAGTACCTGACAGACAGTTCTGCGCTGGTGCTTGCACCGCGCTTCTCACCCACTGGCGACAAGGTGCTTTATACCAGCTACGAGACCGGTTTCCCGCAGGTCTATGTGCTGGACGTGGCCACCGTCGGACGCCGCGCGCTATCTGAACAGCAAGGCACGATGACATTCGCGCCGCGGTTCTCGCCCGATGGCCGCACGGTCGTCTATTCGCTGTCCGCAGGCGGCAATACTGACATCTACACAATGGACATTAACGGAGGCAGCCCGCGCCGACTGACGTCGGCCCCATCCATTGAAACAGCGCCCAGCTTTTCGCCCGATGGCAGCCAGATCGTGTTTGAAAGTGATCGCTCGGGCAACCAACAGCTTTATGTCATGCCCGCGACAGGTGGCGAAGCCAAGCGCATCAGTTTCGGCAAGGGCCGTTACGGCACACCGGTCTGGTCCCCTCGCGGTGATTTGATCGCATTCACCAAGCAAAATGCAGGCCGGTTCCATATTGGCGTTATGCGCACAGATGGCTCGGAAGAACGTCTTCTGACGGCATCGTTTCTGGACGAGGGTCCGACATGGGCGCCTAACGGTCGGGTGATTATGTTCACGCGCGAAAGCCAAGGGGCGGATGGGGCTCCGGCGCTCTATTCAGTCGACATATCTGGCCGCAATTTGCGCCGGGTTGTGACCGAAGGGGCGGCGTCTGACCCTGCATGGTCACCCTTGTTGAAATAAGCGCGTTTTTGCGCAGCGAATGACACCCCGAGACGGGCCTTGAGCGATCCGTTTCCAAACGCGGGTTTTGCTGTTAAACTCGCCGCAACGAGCAACAATATGCCTGTCCGATCAACGGGCGGGCCCCAAAGGACACAGGATCGATCATGAAACGGATTGCAATGGCTACGCTGGTTGTTGGCGCTTTGGCGCTTTCGGCTTGTTCAAAAGACCGCTTTGGCACGGACAATGGCGCAAATGGACAGGGGCTTGGATATGTCGCTGGCAGCGCGTCTGACCCCAGCTCTCCGGCCTATTTCCAACAGACGATTGGCGACCGTGTTTTGTTCGCCGTCGACCAATCATCGCTTAGCCCGGAAGGGATTGATATCCTGACCAAACAAGCGGCTTGGATGATTGAGAACACCGCCTTTACCGCCGTGATCGAAGGTCACGCAGATGAACAGGGCACACGGGAATATAACCTTGCACTGGGCGCGCGCCGTGCATCGGCTGTGCAGAACTTCCTGATCGAACGCGGTGTCGCACCAAACCGCCTTCAGACCGTAAGCTACGGCAAGGAACGCCCGCTTGAGATTTGCTCGGACGAGCTTTGTTATTCCAAGAACCGTCGTGCTGTGACGGTGCTGGCGGCTGGCGCAGCGACAAGCTGAGCCTCAGGTACCTAAGGAGGGTCGGATGATGCGTTTCCCCCGATTGACTGCGATAGCTGTTGGTGTGTCCGTTATGATGACGGCCCCTGTCTTTGCGCAGGACCGAGCACAGACACTGGCGGATATCCGGCAGGAACTGACTGTCTTATATGTAGAGGTTCAGAAGTTGCGCACTGAGTTGTCGACCACCGGCGGGGCGAATGTCTCGACCGGGACTGGCAGCCTGACCGAACGTGTAGCCGCAATCGAAGGCGAGCTGTCGCGCCTTACCGGTAAGACCGAGCAACTGGAATTCCGGATCAATTCGATCGTGAAGGACGGCACCAATCGCATTGGTGATCTTGAGTTCCGTCTGGTCGAACTTGAGGGCGGTGATATCTCGCAACTGGGTGAAACCACTACGCTGGGCGGTGGCGAGGTTCCAGCAGCGCCTGCTGTGGCCCCCGCACCTGCAGCGCCGGTCGCGACCGAACTTGCGGTGGGTGAGCAACAGGATTTCGAAGCCGCTGGCGCAGCGCTTGAAGCAGGAGAGTTTGCGCAAGCCGCGACGCTTTATCAGACATTCATCGATTCCTATCCCGGTGGGCCGCTGACCGCAGAGGCGCATTTTCAGCGTGGTGAAGCGTTGACCGGGCAGGGTGATATCAAATCCGCCGCACGTTCCTATTTGAATGCGTTTTCAGGCGCGCCCAACGGGGATCGTGCACCGGATGCGCTGTTCCGACTTGGCAACGCCCTTGGGCAGCTAGGTCAGGTGTCCGAGGCCTGCGCCACATTGGGCGAGGTCGGCAAACGCTTTCCCGGCAGCCCTGCCGTGGCAGATGCGCAGGGCGCGCGTGCAAGCCTTGGGTGCCAATGACGCCTCAGGTTATTCTTCATGACGTGTTGAACCGGGTTCGTGCAAACGGGCCCGGTTTGCGTTTGGGCGTGGCGGTGTCCGGCGGCGGCGACAGCATGGCGCTGTTAAGGCTGGCCCACGATTGGTGTCGCGACAATAACGCGACCCTGTGGGCCGCGACCGTCGATCACGGTCTACGCAGCGAAGCGGCTGATGAGGCACGCTTTGTCGCTGATGTGTGTGGTGGGCTGGATGTGGCTCACACAACGCTTGCGTTGGGGGAATTGCCTTCTGGCAATCTTCAAGGTGCAGCGCGGGCCGCTCGCTATACCGCATTAGCTGGGTGGGCGCAGGACCACCTGCTTGATGCCGTCCTATTGGGACATACTGCGGATGATCAGGCCGAGACTTTCGTGATGCGTTTGGCCCGTGGGTCTGGCGTCGATGGATTGGCCGCCATGCGCCATGACTGGACGGCGCAGGGTGTCAGATGGCTGCGACCGCTCTTGTCGATCGACCGGGCGACGTTGCGGGAGTATTTGGCGGATCAAAACCAACGGTGGGTCGAGGATCCGTCCAATGATGACCCAAAATTTGAACGTGTTAGGGTGCGCCAGGCGATGCAGGATCTTGCCGCCCTTGGCCTCGACCCTGATCGGTTGATCGAAACGGCGCAGCGTATGCAGGACGCCCGCGTGGCCCTGTCGCATGCCGCTTGCCGAGCTGCGCAGGACTGTGCACGGGTGCACGGCGGGGATCTGCATTTGAACAAGGATCATTATTGTTCCTTGCCCCGCGAAACCCGTCATCGTTTGCTGGCGGAGGCCGTCATCTATGTGTCCTCCTCTACATACCGTCCACGTTACGCAGCACTTTGTGCGCTGGAGCAATACGTGCTGGCCGGAACGACCCGCACGTTGCAGGGCTGTCTGGTCACCGGCACGGCCAACGACATCGTGATCGGGCGCGAATTGAACGCCGTTTCCGGTATGACAACGACCCCCGGCGCATGCTGGGACGGGCGTTGGGTTATTGCGGTTCCGGCGGGTGATGAGACTGGGTCGCTTGTCGTCAAGGCATTGGGTGAAGGCGTGCGAGAGTTAAAAAACTGGCGCGAGACCGGGTTTGGTCGCAACACACTTATGACATCCCCGGCACTGTGGGAGGGCAGTCAACTGATCGCCGCTCCGTTGGCCGGATTAGATGATCCAAACCTGATCTTGCGCAAGCCGTGTGTCGAAGATTTTCTGCACAGGCTTTTATCGCATTGAACTAACTGCGATCATCCCTATTTTAGAGTGACAGCGCGTGGCCCATCGGGTCAACGCCGCTCTGCCATGGCATTTTAAGGAGATACTCTTGGGCAACGCGAGAAATTTCGCCTTCTGGATTGTGCTGTTTTTGCTGATCCTGGCTTTGTTCAATCTGTTTTCGAGCGGACAAGGCGGGCTATCAGCATCGCAAGTCAGCTATTCTGACTTTGTGAATGCAGTTGAATCCGATGATGTGAAAAGCGCCACCATCGATGGAGAAAAGGTTATATATCAAGGCTCTGACGGCAAGATGTATCAAACCATTGTGCCTCGGGATGCCGAAGTGTCCAACTTGATGATTGAAAAAGGCGTCAATGTGAAAGCCGAGTCGCAACAGCAGTCGGGTTTCATGAGCATTGTGACGCTGCTCTTGCCGGTGATCCTGCTGATCGGCTTTTGGTTCTTCATGATGAATCGGATGCAAGGTCGCGGGGGCGGCGGTGCCATGGGATTCGGTAAATCCAAGGCCAAGATGCTGACCGAGCGAGAGGGTCGCGTGACCTTTGACGACGTCGCTGGCATTGATGAAGCCAAGGAAGAGCTGGAAGAGATTGTCGAATTCCTGCGCAACCCGCAGAAATTCAGCCGCCTCGGCGGGCAAATTCCCAAAGGTGCGTTGCTGGTTGGCCCTCCGGGCACCGGTAAGACGCTGCTGGCGCGTGCGATTGCAGGCGAAGCCGGCGTGCCCTTCTTCACCATCTCTGGTTCAGATTTTGTCGAGATGTTCGTCGGTGTCGGTGCCTCCCGTGTGCGCGACATGTTCGAGCAGGCAAAGAAGAATGCGCCTTGTATTGTTTTCATCGACGAGATCGACGCCGTGGGTCGTCATCGTGGTGCCGGTTATGGCGGCGGCAATGATGAACGCGAACAAACGCTCAACCAGCTTTTGGTCGAGATGGACGGATTCGAAGCCAATGAAGGCGTGATCATTCTGGCGGCAACCAACCGTCGTGATGTTCTTGACCCCGCGCTTCTGCGTCCCGGTCGCTTTGACCGTCAGGTCACCGTGCCAAACCCCGACATCAAGGGTCGCGAGAAGATCCTGGGCGTCCATGCGCGCAAAGTGCCATTGGGCCCCGATGCCGATATGCGCATCATCGCTCGTGGTACGCCGGGCTTCTCAGGCGCTGATCTGGCAAACCTTGTGAACGAGGCCGCGCTGATGGCCGCCCGTGTGGGACGCCGTTTCGTGACCATGGAAGATTTCGAGAATGCCAAAGACAAGGTCATGATGGGGGCCGAGCGCCGATCGATGGTGCTGACCGACGACCAGAAAGAGAAAACAGCATATCACGAGGCTGGTCACGCCGTGGTGGGCCTGAAGCTTCCGCAATGTGATCCGGTCTATAAGGCGACGATCATTCCGCGCGGCGGTGCGTTGGGTATGGTCGTGTCCTTGCCGGAGATCGATCGCTTGAACTGGCACCGTTCGGAATGCGAGGAAAAGCTCGCGATGACGATGGCGGGCAAAGCGGCCGAGATTATCAAATATGGCGAGGACAATGTGTCCAACGGTCCAGCTGGTGATATCCAGCAGGCATCCGGTCTGGCGCGTGCCATGGTGATGCGCTGGGGCATGTCCGACAAAGTGGGCAACATCGACTATGCCGAAGCGGCCGAGGGATATTCGGGCAACACGGCAGGTTTCTCGGTTTCGGCCAACACCAAAGAGCTGATCGAAGAAGAGGTGAAACGCTTCATTCAGGAGGCCTATGACACGGCTCACAAAATCCTGACCGACAGTGAGCAAGAGTGGGAGAACCTGGCGCAGGGACTTCTGGAATACGAAACCCTGACCGGTGCCGAAATCCAGCGCGTTATGGATGGTGATCCCCCACAAGCGGGCGACGACGAAGCTGACAAGCCCGATGACGGCGCGCCTTCTCTTACCGCGATACCGAAAACCAAACCCCGCTCGAAGCCTTCGGGTGACGGTGGGATGGAACCGGAACCGACGGCTTAACAAACCTGTACCCAAATAATGCCCCGGAGGTTTCAGCTTCCGGGGCATTTTTCTTGCGGATTGCACTTGCGCAGAAAGTGGATTGCCCCGTTTGATTTGGCTGGGCAAAGTGTTGCGAGGTTAAGCTGGACCTCAGTTCGATCAAGAAACATGCCAGACGCGACATCCTAATCATAGACGGACCCCAATCATGCCCGCACTTATCCCCACTGATCACTACGCCACAATAACTTGGCTTGGTAAAACTCTTGACCGGGACGCGACCTTGACCAGTGTTGCTTGCGAAGAGCTTGAGCTGTCCTACGACGGTATCGAAGGCTAGGCGCGATCTGGGCGGACGCGGGCTTCTTGTGGGCGGGTTCAAAGCCAGCATCCTTTGGGGACCGAGATTGGGAATGTGCGGCAGGTGTCAATCCTGTCAGAAGAAGAACTGGCGGAAGTCGCCGCAGAACTGGAATTGGATCACATCAACCCCGAATGGCTTGGGGCGTCGATGATTGTCCGGGGATTGCCGGACTTCACTCACCTTCCACCTTCGGCCCGGCTGCAGGCAGACGACGGGGCGACGTTGGTCGTTGATATGGAAAACCAGCCCTGCACCCTTGTCAGTCGCGAAGTGGAAAAGGCCCGTCCCGGTCACGGCATCGGCTTCAAACCAGCGGCTGTTGGCAAGCGCGGCGTGACAGCGTGGGTCGAGCGTCCCGGCGCATTGAAACTAGGTGGGACATTACGCCTGCATATCCCGGGGCAGCGCGCATGGCAGCCCGGGCGCTGACCGGAAACACCCATCGGCTCGCGGCAAGGGCAGTGATCATATCGGAAACACGCAGCGGTCATTCCGACGAATTTCGCGGCAAACATGTCGGATTTCACCCTGTCGTGACGGCAAGCTACCCATAAGGTCTGAGCATTCCTGACCACAGGCAACAGGGTTGTGGCCAGTCAAAATGCGCTCACTTCTGAAGGATCCGCTATGAGCTATAAATCCGACATCGAAATTGCCCGCGAAGCAAAAAAACGCCCGATTCAAGAGATCGGTGACAAGCTGGGCATTCCGACCGAACATCTACTGCCTTATGGCCACGACAAAGCGAAGGTCGGCCAAGAGTTTATCAACTCGGTCCAGTCCAAGAAAGACGGCAAGCTGATCCTTGTGACCGCGATTAACCCAACGCCTGCTGGCGAAGGTAAGACAACCACGACTGTTGGTCTGGGCGATGGTCTGAACCGTATCGGTAAGAACGCTATGGTGTGTATCCGCGAAGCGTCGCTTGGTCCGAACTTCGGCATGAAGGGTGGGGCTGCTGGTGGCGGCTACGCTCAGGTCGTTCCGATGGAAGAAATGAACCTGCACTTCACAGGTGACTTCCACGCGATCACATCTGCGCACTCGCTTTTGTCAGCGATGATCGACAATCACATCTATTGGGGCAACGAGCTGGAAATCGACGAACGTCGTGTGGCTTGGCGTCGTGTGGTCGACATGAACGACCGCGCGCTGCGTGACATCGTGTGCTCGCTGGGTGGTGTATCGAACGGTTTCCCACGTCAGACCGGTTATGACATCACTGTGGCCTCGGAAGTTATGGCGATCCTGTGTCTGGCCAACAATCTGGAAGATTTGCAGAAACGTCTGGGCGACATCATCGTGGCCTATACCCGTGCACGCAAACCGATTTATTGCCGCGACATCGGCGCTGATGGAGCGATGACCGTATTGCTGAAAGACGCGATGCAGCCAAACCTTGTACAGACGTTGGAAAACAACCCGGCCTTTGTTCACGGCGGCCCGTTTGCCAACATCGCACATGGCTGTAACTCAGTAATCGCGACCACAACCGCGCTGAAACTGACCGACTATGTGGTCACGGAGGCTGGTTTCGGTGCCGATCTGGGTGCCGAGAAGTTCATGAACATCAAGTGCCGCAAAGCTGGTCTTGCCCCGTCAGTTGTCGTTCTGGTCGCCACTGTGCGTGCG
This sequence comes from Aliiroseovarius conchicola, assembly GCF_041403445.1. Taxonomy (NCBI): domain Bacteria; kingdom Pseudomonadati; phylum Pseudomonadota; class Alphaproteobacteria; order Rhodobacterales; family Paracoccaceae; genus Aliiroseovarius; species Aliiroseovarius conchicola. The sequence goes on along the minus strand of NZ_JBGEHL010000004.1, from coordinate 232,996 downwards.
ATGAAGATGAACGGTGGCGTTGCCAAGGCTGATCTGGGTGCCGAGAATGTGGAAGCGGTCGAAAATGGTTGCGCCAACCTTGGTCGCCACATCGAGAACTTGAAATCCTTCGGTGTGCCAGTTGTTGTCGCCATTAACCACTTCGTCACTGACACAGATGCTGAAGTGAACGCTGTGAAAACCTATGTGGACAGCCACGGGTCGGAAGCGATCCTGTCGCGCCACTGGGAACTGGGCTCGGAAGGGTCAGCAGACTTGGCGACCCGCGTGGCCGAGATCGCAGATGCAGATCAAGCCAACTTCGCACCGATCTATCCTGACGACATGCCACTGATGGAAAAGATTGAAACCATCGCCAAGCGCATCTATCGCGCGGACGAGGTTCTGGCGGACAACAAAATCCGCAATCAGTTGCGCGATTGGGAAGAAGCTGGATACGGCAACCTGCCGGTCTGTATGGCGAAGACGCAGTACTCGTTCTCGACCGACCCGGACCTGCGCGGTGCACCCACAGGGCATTCGGTGCCCGTGCGCGAAGTGCGCCTGTCGGCTGGCGCTGGCTTCATCGTTGTGGTCTGCGGCGCAATCATGACCATGCCGGGTCTTCCACGCAAACCTGCTGCTTTGTCGATCGGGCTGAATGCGGACGGCGAAGTCGAAGGTCTGTTCTGATCTAACCAAAAAAGGGGCGGGTTTTTCCCGCCCCTTTGTTTTGAAGTCCTCACCCAACTTCCCGTAAAGAAGGAGAGGGGCCATGAGTGCCACCCTGATCGACGGCAAATCCATTGCCGCAGATATGAGGAACGACGTCGCCAAACGCGCGGCAGAACTGACCGAGCAAGGCTGGTCGCCAAAGCTGGTGTCGCTGTCCGTTGGCGATACATCCGCTGCCGCACTTTATGTGCGCAACCAACAGAAAAGCGCTGAAAGCGCGGGCGTTGAGTTTGAGGCGCGCGATTACCCAGAAGAAACATCGCTTGAGCAGTTGTCGGGAATTATCCAAGGCCTGAATGCTGACCCGCGTGTGAACGGGATCATCATTCAACGACCGCTCCCTGACCATATCCCGGTGAAGACGCTACAGAAGCTTGTGCATCCGTTGAAGGATGTCGAGGGGATGCACCCGGCGTCGATCGGTAACATCGTCTACAACGATCTGGCGCTAGGGCCGTGTACGGCAGTTGCTGCGGTTGAGATCCTGAAAACACTGCCCTTGGATATCGAAGGCCTGAATGTCACCGTGATTGGCCATTCTGAGATCGTAGGGAAACCCATCGCGTTCCTTTTGATGGGGCTTGGGGCGACGGTCACGGTGTGTCACCACATGACGCGTTCCGTCGCGATGCACTCACGCGCGGCAGACGCAGTTTTTGTTGCGGTCGGGAAGCCGGGTTTGGTGACCGGCGAAATGCTGAAACCCGGATGTGTTGTCATTGACATCGGCATCAACCGGGTCGATGGAAAGACCGTTGGTGATGCAGATTTCGAAAGCTGCGCTGAAGTGGCAGGCTGGATTACACCGGTCCCCGGCGGGGTCGGCCCTGTGACGGTCGCAACACTGATGTCAAACGCGGTGGAAGCCACTGCGATGCAGATGAACCATTACCGGGACGCTTATGCGCGGACCGACATTTGATCGATAGGTAAGGAGACAGGGTAATGACGGCTCAGATCATCGACGGCAAAGCGTTTGCCGCAACCGTGCGCGAGAAGGTCGCCGCGCATGTCACGCGTTTGAAAGAAGAAAATGGCATAACGCCTGGACTTGCTGTGGTGCTGGTGGGTGAAGACCCTGCGAGCCAGGTTTACGTAAGATCGAAAGGCAAGCAAACGGTCGAAGTGGGCATGAACAGCTATGAACACAAGCTGGACGTGGATACCTCGGAAGCAGATTTGCTGGCGCTGGTCGACAAGCTGAACAAAGACCCTGCGGTGCATGGTATCCTTGTGCAGTTGCCGCTGCCGGGCCATTTGAACGAAGACCTTGTGATCAATTCGATTGATCCGGCCAAGGATGTGGACGGGTTCCATATCTCAAACGTTGGTCTGCTTAGCACGGGTCAGAAATCCATGGTGCCATGCACCCCGCTGGGTTGTCTGATGATGCTGCGCGATCATCACGGGTCGCTATCGGGGCTGAATGCCGTGGTCGTTGGCCGCTCGAACATCGTGGGCAAACCAATGGCGCAGCTGTTGTTGGGCGACAGCTGCACCGTGACCATCGCGCACAGCCGCACGAAGGACTTGCCTGACGTCGTACGCGGTGCTGACATCGTTGTAGCCGCTGTAGGTCGCCCCGAAATGGTGCCGGGTGACTGGATCAAAGAAGGGGCCACTGTGATCGACGTGGGCATCAACCGGATTGATGCGCCTGAGAAAGGCGAAGGGAAAACGCGCCTTGTGGGCGATGTGCACTTTGAAAGCGCGTCAGCGGTCGCGGGGGCAATTACGCCCGTCCCAGGAGGTGTTGGTCCCATGACCATCGCGTGCCTGCTGGCAAACACATTGACGGCGTGTTGTCGCGCTAACGGGCTTGCAGAACCTGAAGGGTTGACTGCCTAAGCTTTTATTCAATCTATGGTTAATTGGGCGGGCTTTTGTCCGCCCTTTTTGCGTTTCGAGCCACAAACTGTTGCATTCAAAACACTCTGCAAACGGGTGATATATTTTAGTGAATCACCTTTCGAGATAATTTGTTAACCATTTACCTGCAAACGCGGCACCCAAAAAAGCTGCGGGCAAATTGAGCAGACAACGCGAACTTGAAGTCGCGGGAGAAGGGCGTCCGAAAAAGGGCGCTGCAGGTAATATATGGCTATCAATATATACGGTGCGTTTCGCACCGATACGACGATGTCGAACAACACGGCGACCTATGCCACGATTGGGTCGACGTTCCAGATTGGTTCCTACAGCAGGATCACCATCTCGGACGGCGGGGACGCATCGGTCGTATCTGGCGATAATATCATCAATGAAACGCCCAATGACCCATCTCAAACCTACAACGGCGAGGTGGTCATATGGGACTACACCATTCAGGTTACAGACGGGACTGACACCTACGAAGTCGGCGTCATGGACTGGGATATCAATGGCAATGGCACCTATCAGTGGCCAACCGCTGAACAAGGGTACTTCATCGCATTCTTGAACGGTGAGATTCCGCCAACAGGGACGACGCTGACTGTCGTCGCAGTCACGAATAATGGCCCGTCCATTCCCGTCAGTTCAATCGTTCCTTGCTTTGTGGCAGGTACTTTGATTGATACACCTCGTGGCCCTGAGAAGATTGAGACACTTGGTGTGGGCGACGAGGTGCTAACGCTGGACAATGGTGCTCAGAAAATCCGGTGGATCGGGTCGCGCACGCTCAGCGTTCGTGAGATGATTATGAAACCGAAACTCAAACCCATTCGCATTACCGCAGGGGCGCTTGGAGCTAACCTCCCGAAAGCCGATCTTTGTGTCTCTCCACAACATCGTATTCTGGTGCGCTCGCCTATTGCAAACCGGATGTTTGGAGGGGACGAGACACTGATTCCGGCCCACAAGCTTGTTGAAATCCCGGGTATCTATTTTGACACGATCGACGCGCCGGTAACCTACATGCACTTGCTGTTTGACAAGCACGAGATTGTGTTTTCCGAAGGCGCGCCGACGGAAAGCCTGTTCACTGGAAAAGAAGCGTTGAAAAGCGTTGGTGACGACGCGTATGCCGAGATTATATCGCTGTTTCCGGAATTGGCGTCACCAGAATACATACCTGAGATGGCGCGGTTCTGCCCCCCAAAGGGGAAACTTATGAAGAGCCTTGTGCGCCGTCATGTGAACAACAAAAAGCCCCTTCTGGCGGTGGCTTAAAGCTTGTCGCGCGGTACTTAGTCAGTAAATTTTGGTGCCCGTTTCTGCATACCGGCGACCACTGCCTCCATCTGATTGGGCTTGCCCATCAGTTTCTCTTGCGCATGGCTTTCCGCGATCAGCGTGTCCTCCCACCCCAAATGCTCGGTGTCCCGGATTAGCGCTTTAGCGGCGCGAATGGCGTCAGGAGATTTTGCCGCGATGTCAGCGGCCAAAGCCTGTGCACGCGCCAACGGATCGTCCGCAAGTTCGGTGATGAAGCCATAGTCAAGCGCCTCTGGTCCCTCGAATTGTTCGGCGGAGTAGGTGAGCTTGCGGATCACGTCGCCTCGCGCCAGACGTCGCATCAAAACCATGCCACCCATGTCGGGAATGATGCCCCAACGACCCTCCATAATGGAAAACCGAGTGTCGGGCGCCGCGATACGCATATCGGCACCCAGCATGATCTGGAAGGCCCCACCGAAGGCATAGCCGTGCACGGCCGCGATCACCGGTTGGGGCATCTCGGCCCAAACCATCGAGGCTGCTTGAAACAGGTTCGAAATCCCATGCGTGCGTTCCAGAAAAACGCCACCCTGCATTGCGAATTGCGCAATCTCAGGCATGGCAGCCAGATCCAGCCCGGCAGAAAACGCAGGCCCGTCGCCAGTCAGTATTACAGCGCGGATGTCTTTGCGCGCAGCCAAGGCTTCACCAGCCGCGACAATTGTGCGGATCATATCCAGGTCCAGCGCGTTGCGTTTCTCGGCGCGGGTCAGCGTAACGGTGGCCACTTGGTTGTCTTCGGTGATGCGAACGCGGTCTGACATTTGGGTCTCCTGTCTAGGCCTTGGAAGTGTGACCTGTTGGGTCAGTTTCGCCAACCGTCACGTTGCGGCAGTTTTGACTGGCACCATAGTGCCCAGCAACTTGGCGATCAGAATGCGATTGGTGCCGTCTTCGGCCCATACCTCTGCCTCGACAGGGATCAAACGCCGCCCAATGCGCAAGACACGCCCTTGGGCGATCAGTTTATCCCCCTTGGCGGGTGCCATCAGATTGATCTTAATCTCGGATGTCAGAACCTCGTGGGCTTTGGGCATTGCCGATAGCGCGGCATATCCCGCGGCGGTATCGCCAATTGCGAAGGTTAACGCAGCGTGACCAAACCCATGTTGCTGGCGCATCGTGTCTGGTATCGGCGCGGTGATCTCGCAAGAACCGTGGGTCAGGTTCGTGATCTCAGCCCCGATCAGGGTCATCATGTTTTGAGCGGCGAAGCTTTGTTGAACCGTGCGGATTGTATCGGCGGACAAGTCTGACATTGGCGATCCTTTCACCAAAGTCACTAGCATATCCCGCGGGTTCTTGACGTAGAACGCCGCGTCACTGTTTTACCGTGGCATCGGAATAGGTTGCGGAGGCGACCCCAGCAAGACAGCAATCGCCTCGGGCCGCATTAGGCGGGACAGGACGGAATGGTCAGAGCGAAGCCCGCCCGTATAGGTGCCATAAGAAGGCATGATCACGCGATCTCCGTCAAACAGCATACAGGGGCGGCTAACGGTCCGCCCCTTGATGTGCAGCTGGGCCTTGGGATGAAAGTGACCAGTAATTTCGCCAGCGGCCCCGACGCGGGCGATGTGGCGGAAGTGAAGTGGCGGCTGCAACAGCTCGGCCAGATGCGTGCCCGCAAATTCAATGGGGCCGGGATCATGATTGCCTTCGATCCAGACCCAGCGACGACCTGCCATCAGGCGGGTAAGCCACAGGGCCTCATCCTCGGGCAAATTCCCGGACGCTTCGAGGTCGTCAAAACTGTCACCAAGACAGACAATCGTGTCCGTTCCGGTCGCCTCAATGTCACGTTCCAGTCGCAGCAACGTATCGCGGGTTTCGTAAGGCGGAAGGATCGCGCCACCCTTTCGGGCTATACGCTCTGATTTACCAAGATGAAGGTCGGACACGCACAGAAGGTGTTCGTCCGGCCACCAAAGTGCACCAGACGGCAGCAAGGTCAGCTTCACCCCCGTGAAAATAAACTCGTACCCCTTCATGCCCTTCTCCAAATTCGATTTCGGGGCATATTGCAAGCATTTCCTGTGCCCAAGGCCGGTATGGTTTTTAGGCCAGACCAGCCTCGGCCATCAGGCGATCCGCTTCGGCGCGCACTAGCGCCTCTTGTCCGGCACCATCGACGGGTACTTTTCCGACCTCTAGGAACAGCGGGGCAGCGAAGGGCGTCACGCGGCCGGGATGTACATGATCGATTTGCCCACCGGTTCGCTTGAGCATTTCTTCAATGCGCCCAAACCCAATCAGCCCTCGCATTGCTTCTTCCCGAGTGATGGATAAAAGCAGATGATCCGGATCGTATTTACGAAGCGTGTCATAAAGGATGTCAGCCGAGAACGTCGCCTGCCGCCCGGACGACCGTTTGCCCGGCAGATTGCGCGTGATCAGACCGGCGATGGTGGCCGCGCCCTTGAAGCTGCGTTTCATCAACGCGTTTTCGACCAACCAGCCGTCCAGCCCTTCGCGCAGACCAGAGGCATCCAGCGCCTGTGCCGGGTTGTCCAGATGTGAGACCGACCAGATCAAAGTGGCATAATCAGTGGCGACGAAGCCCAACGGGCCAAGCCCCATTTCCTCCATCCTCCGGGTGACCATCAGCCCCAGTGTCTGCTGGGCGTTCTTGCCAGCGAAGCCGTAGATGCAGGTATGGGGGCGATCTTCGTGATCGAAACTTTCGACCAGAATGCGACCCGCGCGCGGAAGCTGGCTGACCTCGCGTTGAAGTTCGATCCAGTCCAGCGTGTGGCGTGGAAGTTCGGGCAGGGGGGATCGGTGCAGCAGATCGAGGATACGCTCTGATAGTTGCGTTGAAGTCGAGAACTTGGTGCCGGAGAACACCGCAAGTTTGGGCTTTCTGCCACGGTCGCGACTGACCTGCACCTCCATCTCGCGCAAGGATTCAAAGCGGACGATCTTGCCGCCCATCAGGAACGTGTCGCCGGGCACCAGCGAGGCGGCGAAGCTTTCCTCAACCTCGCCCAGTGGCTTGCCGCCAGATGCGCCGGACCGCCCCTTCATCCGCACCTTCAGCGTGTCCTTGTCTATGATCGTGCCCACATTCATCCGTACTTGCTGTGTCAAACGCGGATCGCGGAGCTGCCATAATCCGTCAGCACGTTGCATTAGCCGCTGCCACCGATCGTAGGCGCGCAGGGCATAGCCCCCCGTGGCGACAAAATCGAGGCAATCGTCAAATTCCGCGCGGGTCAGGGCCGCATATGGCCCGGCGCTCGTTACTTCTGTGTAAAGTGTGTCCGCCTCAAATGGGGCAGAGCAGGCGGTGATCAGGATGTGTTGGCAAAGCACGTCGCGTGGACCGGGACCGCGCGGATCGCCGTCCAGATCGTGGGCCAATACGGCCTCGATCGCGGCGTGGCATTCGATCACCTCCCAGCGGTTTGCGGGCAGGATTAATGCTTTCGAGGGCGCGTTGTAGCGGTGGTTGGCCCGCCCGATACGCTGCACCAACCGTTTCACGTTTTTGGGTGCGCCGACCTGTATGACCAGATCGACATCGCCCCAATCCAGCCCAAGGTCCAGCGACCCAGTGCAGACTACAGCGCGCAGACTGCCCGCGACCATTGCGGCCTCGACCTTCTTGCGCTGCTCAAGTGACAGCGATCCATGGTGGATGCCAATGGGCAGGGACGTGTCATTGGCCAGCCAAAGATGGTGGAAGAAGATTTCGGCCTGTGCGCGAGTGTTGTGGAAGATCAGAGTGGTCTTATGTTTGGCAACTTCTTCCAGAACTTCGCGGATCGCATAACGTCCACCCCCGCCTGACCAAGGCGGCGGCGTTTCGGTCGTCAGCATGCCGATTTCAGGATCAGGGCCGGGGTCTGCGGTGATGATCTGGCAATCCGTCGGATGTGGGGCCAGAAAGCTCGCAAGCGCGGGCGGGTCTTCGACGGTCGCGGACAGTCCCACACGTTTCAAACCGGGGCAAAGCGCCGCGAGGCGTGACAGGCACAGCATCAATTGATCGCCACGCTTGCTTTCGGCCAGCGCATGCAGTTCGTCCACGACGACACGCTTTAACCCCGCGAACATGCGCGGGGCGTCTTCGTAGCTTAGCAAAAGCGCAAGGCTTTCTGGCGTGGTTAGCAGGATATGCGGAGGGTCGGCGCGTTGCGCTTTCTTGCGGGTCTGGGTGGTGTCGCCCGAACGATCCTCGACCCGGATGGCCAACCCCATATCCTCAATCGGGGCGGTCAGGTTGCGCCGCATATCTGCCGCCAAAGCCTTGAGTGGCGAGATATAGAGCGTGTGCAGACCCGGTACGGGTGTGTTTCCCAATTCGACAAGGCTCGGCAGGAACCCGGCCAAAGTTTTGCCGCCTCCAGTGGGCGCGATCAGCATGGTGGCAGCCTCGTTTGACCGATCAAGCATCGTCTGTTGATGCGGGTGCGGGGTCCAGCCGCGTTGGTCAAACCAGCTTTCAAAAAGGGGGGGCAAGGTGGCCATGGGGGCAGGATAGGAAATGCGGCGCGGCGTGAACATGCCCTATCTGCATCGGATAAGAAAAAGGGCGAACCGATTGGTGTCGGATCGCCCTAAATTGACTGTCGCAAGGCGCGTGCTAGTGTACGATTTCTTCTTCCTTCACGAACATATTTTCCCATGCACGGTCGATCAGTTCTGGGGTCATCTGCGGGGGAATGCCCTCAAAATCGCAGATCGACAGCATCTGGTCGATCAGGAAAACTGGCTGATAGTTCGCATAGATGTTGTCAATCGTTGGGTATTTCTTCTTCAGCAAATGCACCAACGCGTCCTGATCAAGCGGCATCCCCTTTTTCTTCGCGACCATCGCAAAGATTTTCAGGAAGCCTTCCTGATCCGGGCCATCAATCTTGATCTTATAGAAGATCCGGCGCAACGCCGCCTTATCGAAGATCTTGTTCGGGTGGAAGTTGGTCGAGAAGATGACCAGCGTGTCAAACGGCACCTCGAACTTTTCACCCGATTGCAGGGCCAAGATGTCTTTGTTTTCCTCCAAAGGAACAATCCAACGGTTGATCAGCGCCTGGGGCGGATCGGCCTGACGGCCAAGGTCGTCGACGATGAACACACCGCCAGAGGATTTAAGCTGCAACGACGCCGTATAGGTCCGCGCCGTCGGGTTATAGACCAGATCGAGCATACCCAGCGTCAATTCACCACCGGTGATCACCGTGGGGCGTTCACACAAGACATAGCGACGGTCATATTTTTTCACAGCACGGCGCAGCGCACCTGAGTTTTCATCGCCAGTTTCGGCCTTGGTGTGAACAATTGGGTCATAGACCGTGATCACCTGACCCGAGTATTCGATCGCGTGGGGAACATAGATATTGTCGCCCAAAGCGTCACGAATCCCGTTCGAGATCGACGATTTTCCGTTGCCCGGAGGGCCATACATCAGGATCGAGCGGCCCGAACCAACGGCTGGCCCAAGCTGGTCAAGAAGATCAGGCGGCAGGATCAGGTGACCCATCGCGCCTGTTAGCTGGCCGCGCGTCATGGTGATGTTGCGGATTGATTGGCGTTTGACCTGCTGTGCGTACATCTCCATCGGGACTGGCATTGCACCGAAATATTCAGATTGCGACAACGCATCCAACGCCCGCGCCTTGCCCGTGTCCGACAGGCGATACCCCATTTCCGAGGATTGCGAGCCTGCGTGAAGTGTGCCCATCGCCTCGACCAAACCGCCATCGCGGCACATATCGATCAGCTCCTGCACCGCGCGGGCGGGCAAGCAAATCACACGCTCAAGATCGCTGATCTGCTCCAGATTGGTACGGAACATGGTTTTTAGCAGGATGTCCCGCATCATCACCATGGTCAGCCCGGTTTCAGACAAGTTCATTGCCGGGGTAGGGGCGATCATGTCCGCGTTATGTACATTCATTGTCATGCCCGATCTGTTGTTGCGGTTTCAAACAGCTGAGTCAATAAAATGACCAACTGATTACAAAGCTTTGCGTGGCGCCGTATTGACGCTATTTTGGCTACAAAAGAATGAGGGCAGGTATGAGCACAAATAAAGGCAAGTTTTTGGCAGCCTTCATGGCCAGCCTATGGATTTTGTATGCAATCCTGTTCTTTACGAAGGGCGGATTGTTCATCAGCAAGCACGAAGGCGACACGCTTCACTTGCTGCAAATGCTGATCAGGATGGGTGAGGGTGAGTGGCCGCACCTTGATTTTGTTACGCCAATCGGTGTTTTGGCGTTTGCGCCGATCTCGGTTTTTCTTGAGGCTGGAATGGGTGTCGGGCATGCTATTTTGGCTGGCCAACTGCTTGTAGCAGCGGTGTTTTTCCTGCCAACATGGTGGGTGGCACGGACGCGATTTGACGGGATTTGGTCCTATGTGTTTGCAGCAACGATCATAATCTTCTCTGTCGCGCTACTGTATGGCGAGGGCAACGACAGCACGACCATCTCGATGCATTATAATCGCTGGGCTTGGGCGGCGGCCTTCTTGGCTATCACCACGATAGTTTTGCCCGCAAAAAACTCAGCGAATCCAAGCATTGACGGTATGGTAATCGGCCTTGCCATGGCCGTCATGGCGATGATCAAGGTGACTTACTTTGCGGCCTTCCTTCCGGCCGTTTTAGTTGGCCTTGTGGCCCGCCGCGCGGGCCGTGTGTTTTTATGGGCTGTTATCTCGGGATTGGTGGCAGCGGGTTTGGTTACGCTTTGGGTCGGCACACCGGTCATCTGGTTGGCCTATCTGCGTGACTTGCTGAATGTCGCAGGATCAGATGTGCGCCCCCAACCGGGTTACAACTTCTCTTATGTGGTCAGTGCACCGGCCTATCTGGGCGGGTCGTTGGTGGCGATCTTGTCTGTTGTGTTCCTTAGACAGTCCGGGCGCATGACCGAAGGGTTGATCATGCTGCTTTTGCTGCCAGGTTTTTTCTATGTGACTTATCAAAACTTTGGCAACGATCCGCAGTGGTTGTGGCTTCTGGGTCTGCTCTTGGTGGCGCTGCGCCCCGAGGGCCCGGTGTTCAACGGGTTCGGGTGGGATTTGCAAAGGGCGCTAACCTATACTGCGGTTGCTGCTTTGGCCTTTTCCTTTCCGAGTTTTCTAAACCTGACGGCCAGCCCATTCCGGCACTATGCGACCGCTACCGGGAAATATCTGCCGCTCATGCCCAACAGTGGTCTGAACGAAGATTTACAGACGTTCGGACCGCGGGCAGGCCGGGTTGATGTGCGCCGCGCCTATGACGGTGCAGACAGCCTGTTTGCCAGTTTGGTCGAAGAGGGTCAGCGCGATGATACAGATGTGACCTTCAAGGGGCGGGCGCTTGAGTACTGCTCGTTAGAACTTGGTATGGTCGCGTGGTTTCAGGCCGTGGCCAATGATATCGCGAGCTGGCCGGACGCCAAAGGGAAGGCATTGTTCACCGCCGACCTTTTGTCGAGCTACTGGCTCTATGCAGATCTTGCACCTTTGAAAGGTGGGGCGCCGTGGTACTATGGGGCTCTGAGTGGGATTGCAAACGCGGACTATCTTCTGGTGCCCAACTGTCCACTTTCTGCGGATACGCGTAAGAAAATTCTGGACGAGGTGTCGGGCCAGGAATGGAGCGATCGGGTGAAAGAAGTTCGCCGAACACCCTATTATACGCTTTATAGCTTGCCCGGTGAGCATCCAACAAAAGTGGAATCTTCTCGTGTAATAGATGATGGCGGTCAGAACGCCGTATCTAGCGAGTAATTCCAATAAAAACGCCGCAATTCAAACGATTGCGGCGTTTTCCTCTTGTCGGAATAATGTCAGATTACGGTCCGGTTAGCGCCGCGAGCACGAGATATACGATCAGCGTGGCGCCAAGGCTTAACCCCATCGGATAGTCACGCCGCGTCCAGCTTTCCCAGTTTGGGGTCGCGGCGCGCAGCCAGTCGATATTCTTGGCCAAGCGGTGCAAAATAAATCCCGCGACAATCATGACCGCAAGGATCATCATGACCAAAGTGGCATCAGACAGCGCCACAAACGGGGCCATGGCGGCAGCAAATTTGGCATCTCCGGCCCCCAACATCCGCATCACGTTCATGACGAACCCGATCACCAAGACGACGACCAGATGGAGCCAACGCCAAAGATAATCTTCCAGTGGAAGAGCGAACAACCCGACGACGGCGAAAACCGCCGTCAATGCCACAACGGACTTGTTCGGGATCTTCATCCGCGACAGATCGGACCACACGACCCACAGCGCAATTGGTACGACGAAGGGCAGAAACACCAAGGCCGCCCAGCTTGACATAGCCGTGCTCATCCCTGCTTTACCCGTTCGAGACGTTGTTTTCCAACGCCTCCAAGGCGCGTGTTGCTGCCTCGAAATGTTGGGGATGAGTGTCGATGGCTTCGCGCAAAAGGCCTTTTCCGATGGACACATCGCCCTGCTTGATCGCCGAAAGAGCCAGCGTATGCAAAAGCTGCGCGCGCTCGATCTGTGTCATCTGGATAACGGGTAGGTCGTATTTACGTTGCGCACCGCGCGCCAAGACCAGGTTGTTTTTCGCGGTAAACAGTTTGTTGTCGTAAGACAGCGCCTGCGAAAAGAGCTTCTCGGCGCCTTTGTAGTCGGCGCGGGTCAGCTTGGAATACCCCCAGTTGTTCATGACAGAACCCGGGTTCGTGGTCAGTCCGACGGCAGTCTCGTAGAAACTATCGGCCTTTTTCCATTGCTTGTTGCTGTCCGCGATCATCGCCTCTAACCGATAGCGGCGGTAGGTTTCGTGGGTCGGTGGGACTTTGTTCAGAACAGCTTCGGCCTGTTTCCAGTCACCTGCCCGGATAAGGGCGTCGGCCAGATTGACCCGATCGACATTCGTGGCCCCTGCGCTTGCGGTGATGGATTTCCAGACAGGCACCGCTTCTGCCGGGCGTTTGGCGCGGATCAGGGATTGTGCCAGCCCTCGTTTAAGGTCGATCCGATTGGGCTGGGCTTCCGACGCGCGCTTGAAATAAACAACGGCCTCGTTCGGGTCACCAACTGTCAGCATGATGTCGTTGAGATTACTTTCGTCGATGACATTCAGGTCTCCGAGAGCCCGTTCGACGTCTTCTTCGCCCGACTTCGGCTTGTTGCAAGCGGAAAGGGCGAGGGCACTGCCAAGGCAGAGAGTTAACAAAATCGATTGGCGCATTTTTGCGTCCTTTTACTGCTCGTGTCTTCGCTTATATCTGCGACAGAAGCAGGTAATCCCCTGTTCCTCGTCGCACCAGTGCGAATGTATCATTGTGGCCCTGATCATAGTCAGGGTTTTCCATTTTGGCGAGCGCGAGGCGCAAATTCTCGCGAATGCGGGCAGATTGGCCACGATCCAGCCCGAAAGCGATCTCGAAAACCCGTGCGGCCTCGCCGGTTTGACCCGTTTCCATTAAGACAACGCCCAAATTGTTCCAAGCGGGCGCGAAGGTGTCATCCTTTTTGGTAGCTTGCCGCAAGATGCGCTCAGCTTGGCCCAGGCGCCCCAGCTGCAAGTTGGCGGATCCAATAGCAGAGAGCACGTCAACCGTCACACCCTGTTCACCGGCCGCTCGCAGATATGCCTTCAGTGCAAGCTCATGTTCGCCGGCCGCAGTTAGCCGGTGGCCGACCGTCAGCCCGTCTATGGAATCTTCACCGCGTTTCAACGCGGTCGGTGCATAGGGGCCGTTGTCCTTTGCAAAGGGGCTGGTTCCGGGTGCACAGGCTGTCAATGCTACGACGAACAGTCCAGTCGCGGCGCCTTTTGAGGCGCTGCGACACGCCCAAGATTTCAAGATGGTTATTGGTGTTTGTTGGATTGGGCTGCGCGTGCTCAAGTGGTTTCTCCGTCGCGCGGCCCGTTGCTTTTCAGAAGCGGACCGACTTGAGGGTCTCGTAAATTCCGTACACAGATGGTCCAATCAGAATGATCAAAAGCGGCGGCACGGTCAGCATCATTGTGGCAAGTGTCATCTTGGTCGGCAAGGTGTTTGCCTTCTCTTCCGCCCTCATTACGCGTTTGTCCCGCATTTCACTTGCGTAGACACGAAGAGCATCCGCAATTGAGGTACCGAAAGTGGCAGACTGGATCATCACTGTCACGAAGCTCGCGACATCCGGGACGCCGGACCGCTCCGCAAGATCGCGCAGCACCTGGATACGATCCTTACCAGCCTTCATTTCGTTCGACACAATTGAAAACTCATCTGCCAGCGCAGGGTAGGAGGCCCGGATTTCTTTGGCAACGCGCAGGATCGATTGATCAAGCGACTGGCCGGCTTCCACGCAGGTCAACATCATGTCCAACGCGTCTGGAAACCCATTTGTGATTTCCTCTTTGCGTGTTTCAACTCGGCGGGTGACCCAGTACTTCGGAAGCATATAGCCGCACACGCCGGGAATTAAGATCCAAAGCATACGCGCCTGTGTCGACATTTCTTGGCCATTGGCAGTTTTGAGGATGGTCAACAAGATGCCCACGATCAGGAAGCCGATCCCCAAGGCAAACTGGGCAAAGTGGAATGTACGGACGGCGTTTTTACCAGGGTAACCTGCCTGAAGAAGCTTCAGTTGAACGGCCGAATACTCTTCGGCGTCTTGCGGTTCCAGAAAGGCCGAGTACTTTTCCAGCTTGTCAGAGCCAGATGCAACGCGAAGGTCAACTTTCTGTCCAGAATGAGTGCCGTTTTCACGCGTCTTGCGCAACTTTTCCAGCGGGTCGACATTCCGCCTTAGCAGGAACGGAATCGTCACAACAATCAGAACAATCCCCAGTGCTCCGACGGCAAGAAGGGGACCGGCCGGCCCCAATAGGTCAGTTAGAAGCGTGTTTAGCTGTTCCATATCCAGACCCCTACACTTTGATGTTAACCAACATCCGCATGACAAAGACGTTAGCGATTAGGAAGCCAGCAACGATCAGGCAGGCCGGGATGAAGTACGGCGTCTCGCGTACGTCGTCATAATAATTTGGTTGGATCAGGTTGATCATCACCAAAGCCAAAACGGGAAAGCCTGACAGGAAGTTACCGGACCATTTCGCCTCGGCAGTGATTGCACGAACCCGACGAAACAGCTTGAAACGCGACCGGATCACCTTGGCAAGCCCGTCCAGAATCTCGGCCAGATTACCACCTGAAGTTTGCTGAATAATGACCGCGACCGACAAAAACCGCATGTCTTGGTTGTCCAGTCGCTCAGCCATTGCTGCTAGCGCTTCGCCGACTTCACGGCCGTATGACGATTCATCCGCGATCAAGCCCATCTCGGTACCCAGCGGATCAGGGATTTCCTTGGCGACGATCTGGATGGCGGATGAAAACGGATGACCAACGCGCAGACTGCGCACCATAAGTTCGACAGCATCAGGCAATTGTTCCTCGATCATCGCGGTCCGCTTTTTCGCTTTATTGTTAACCCAAATGTAGACGCCACCGAACCCCATAACAACCGCGAGGCCGGCTCGAATTGGCAGGGAAGCCGCAGTGGCGACGCCCAAGCCTACAAAGGCAAACACAGACAATAGCACCATGATCAGGAGCAACTGCGCTGGTGTGAAAGCGATGGCGGCTTTTTGTGCCTTTGTGGCCAGAAGCGAATAGAACGGGATGCCCTGCGCTTTGACGTGTTGGCCCATCTCCTTTCGGAGTTTCTCCAGCACTTCTTCGCGCGCCGCACCTTTTTCGAGCATATCCAGACGGCGGTTGATCCGGTTATTCAGGCTGATAGATTTGCCGAAAACCGTCAGATAGATACCTTCCACCAGCAGCAGAACTGCGAGGAAGATTAGGCCGTAAAGGATAGGTTCAATCGAGATGGTCATGATCAGTCGCTCCAAGGCTCATAGATCGAGGCTGGCAGGTCATAGCCCCACTGACGGAAGCGATCCGAGTAATGTGAGCGTACGCCGGTCGCGTTGAAACGACCGATGATCTTGCCTTCTGGCGTTAAGCCCAATCGTTCGTAG
The DNA here is from genome assembly GCF_041403445.1 of Aliiroseovarius conchicola. NCBI lineage: Bacteria > Pseudomonadati > Pseudomonadota > Alphaproteobacteria > Rhodobacterales > Paracoccaceae > Aliiroseovarius > Aliiroseovarius conchicola. The sequence continues at coordinate 217,127 of NZ_JBGEHL010000004.1, read as the reverse complement.
CGGAAAACCTCTTGCATCGAGATAACCTCGCCTTCCATGCCGGTAATCTCGGTGATCGAGACCATGCGACGCGAACCGTCTTGTAGGCGGCTGGCCTGCACAATCAGGTTCACAGCCGAGGCAATCTGACTGCGCACCGCTTTTAGCGGCATTTCGATTCCGGCCATGGCAATCATATTCTCGAGACGTGATACCGCGTCACGGGCGGAGTTGGCGTGGATCGTCGTCATCGATCCATCGTGGCCGGTGTTCATCGCCTGCAACATATCGATAACTTCTTCGCCGCGGGTCTCACCCACGATGATGCGGTCCGGACGCATCCGCAGTGCGTTTTTCAGACAGTCACGCTGGCTGACGGCACCCTTACCTTCGACGTTAGCGGGGCGACTTTCCATCCGACCGACATGGGTTTGCTGAAGCTGTAGTTCGGCGGTGTCTTCGATCGTCAGAATGCGCTCGGAATCGTCGATGAATGAGGAGAGCGCATTTAGCGTAGTCGTTTTACCTGAACCGGTACCACCCGAGACAATTACATTGAGGCGCGTGGCAACAGCAGCCTGCAGAAAGACTGCCATTTCCTCTGAGAAGGCGCCAAAATTGACCAACTCGTCGATGCCAAGCTTGTCTTTCTTAAACTTACGAATTGAAACGAGCGATCCGTCCACCGCAATTGGCGGCACCATTGCGTTGAAACGCGAGCCATCGGCAAGGCGGGCATCCACATGTGGGTTGCTTTCGTCGACGCGACGTCCAACGGCGGACACGATCTTGTCAATGATACGCAGAAGGTGACGCTCATCCTTGAAAGTGACATCCGTCAGTTGCAGTTTACCGGCCCGTTCGACAAAAACCTGCTGCGGCCCGTTGACCAAAATATCGTTGACGGTTTCGTCTTGTAGAAGCGGTTCGAGTGGACCCAGGCCTTTAACCTCGTCATATAGCTCCTGGTTCAACAAAAGCCGCTCATCACGGGTCAAGACAACGTCACGCGTGCTTAGAAATTCTGATGTAATATCAGTAATTTCTGAGCGCAGGTCTTTCTCTGTAGCCGTTTCAAGCGCGCCAAGGTTCAAGTTGTCCAGGAGCTCTTTGTGAAGCTCTGTTTTGATATCTGACAGGCGTTCCTTGCGCTTGCGATCCTTATCGGCAAGGACGGGTTTGGCCGACTGTTCGGTCACCTGTCTACGCGCAACCGGAGCCCGAGCAGAAGATTTCGCATCTGGCGCCGTCTTTGCGGGCGCCGGAGCATCCGCTCGCCCCCCATCCACAGCCTTCAGGTCGGGCGTCGCCTTTGTCGGCTTGGCGGGTTTTTTGTAACGGGAAAACATAGCGCCTCCAGGGTCAGTTTGCGGTCGCTTCGGCTTGGTTTACGGCATGTACCGATTGCGCCAGCTTCTGAAGTTCTTTGCGTAGCGGGTTCTTTGCCGCAGCGGTCGACAAGGGCATCCCATGGTCGCTTGCCTGGGTCACCGGCTTGCCGCCATCTGGCAATTGAAGCTCGATCGAGATATCCAGGCTTTCGGCCAGTCGCTTGACACGCGACTTTCCAGAAATGTCGGTGAACTTTGGCGCGCGGTTCAGCACATAGCGCAGTTTTTCGACCGGCAGTTCTTCCGATTTCATGGCCTTGATTAAGCGGAGCGCGTTTTGGGCGCTGCGAAGGTCAAGCTCCAGAGTTGCGAAGTATACATGCGCAGCGTGCAGGACGGTCTCGGTCCACTGGACCACAGTGTTGGGCATGTCAATTACAACGTAATCGAAATTCCGCCGTGCCATATCAATTATGCGTTCGATGTCTTCGGGCGTAACTAGATCAAGCGGCAGCATGTCGGGCGGCGCGGTCAGGACGTGAAGGTCATCCTCGAAGGGAATCAACGCTTGGGCGAAAATTTCCTGGTCCATTACCTCGGTGTCCGACAGAAGTTCGTACACAGCGTCCCTACGAGGGAGGTCGAGATAGGTGGCGACCGAACCGAACTGCAAGCCGAAATCCAGCAGACAAACACGCGGCGGTGTAGTCACTTCCTTCTTCTTTTTCTTGCGATCCAGTTGGCTCAGTTCCCAAGCCAGATTGACAGCCATCGTCGTCGCCCCGGTGCCGCCCGCCATCGGATGAATCGCCAGCAAAACGCCTTCGCGATCATCACCACTTTTTAGCGTCGTTGACGGCGCTGCTTCTTGCGGGGCAGGGGCTTCGGGCTCCGGCGCGCGCAACCGTTCTATCGCGTCGTGCAGCGCGCCTTCGGGAAGCGGGTAGGGGACAAATTCTTCTGCCCCCATTTTCAAAAGTTGGTGCAGCGCGATCGGGCTGACCTCTTCTGCGATAACTATGACTTTGATGCCCTTTTCACCGGCAGCCTTGATAACGCTGGCAACTTTGGAAAGGTCGCCTTCGTCTTGGTCGTCCATAGCAATGGCAACAAACTCAAGCGCGTCCGCATCTGGCTGCGCGAAGAAGGCGAGGGCGTCCTCAATCGAGAGGTCACCCCAGGCTTCACCCAGTTCTGCTTCCATATCTTCGATCAGCAGATCGAAATTCTGTACATCCCGTGAGACCGTGCAAGCTACGATCGGTTCCGGGTCAGCTTGTAGCGCAACACTGCTACTCATCGTCAAATTCCTTCCAATTGTGCCCGCTCCCAGGCTTTCTGCCGTCGGACCTCTGTCCCAAAGAGGCAGCACGATTCGGATTTCGTGCGCGGACTGCTCCCAATGCTCCACAGGAGTGCCAGTCAATCTGGGCAAGATTGCGGCTTAAACGGCCAAATTATTCGTTCTTTTGGGACGATCACCGGTGAAACTATGCATCTGTTTCCCGTGCATGAACGGCAGGGGTGCTCTATTTAAGCGTGCAAATCGGTGACCGCTCTTAGAAATTCTTCCACAATCATATGACGTTCCGTGGAAGAGTTCACTCGTCTCAATCTCTGGTTTCGGCGCGGATTGCGGCAAAAATGTGGCGGGTGGAGGTGTGTCGTCAAAAAAAGGCGCGAACAAGCCGCGCCTTCTTGAGAAATCAGTTGGGTTAGGAACCTTCCCCGACTGTCGCTGCTGTTCCAGCCGAGATAATCGGAAGAGGCACGGCGCTGGCCAAGTATTGGCGATACACAATCCGTGCATATTTTCCATCTAGTACGGTCGGATGGCGCCCAACAAAGCCAGTAACTTCTGTGACCGCGCGTCGGTTCAAACGTTCGGGCGCGCGCGTTTCGATCAGTGGACGTGTTTCGCCGAAGCTGACAACGGCCTCAAGTCGTGACCGACTGATGCCGCGACTGCCCAGATAGGCGACAACTGCTCGCGCGCGTCGCATGCCAAGACGCTGGTTGTAGGCATTCGACCCCACCAGATCCGTATACCCAAAGACCTTGAACTTCAGTTCGGGGAACTGAGAAATCCAATCCGCCTGACGGTCCAAAATTTGGCGCGCGTTCTGGTCAAGCACGGCGCTGTTGAACGCAAAGTTAACCGTATCCTTGGATTCTTTGTTGAACCGGTGCGCCAGACTGACGACAGCGTTAATGCGACCGGTTTGAACGCCCTCATTATAGGCAGTCGGGTCGCCGAAGCTTCCCTCGTTTACCTGCAAACCTGCTTCTTGGAACCAAGATTTCGAGACCGCGTCCGAACCGGAGCAACCGGCCAAAATCGCGATAATGGATGTGGCGGCGAGTAGGGGTTTGATATGTTTTATAGGCATCTCAGTCCTCCATCACATAGCCGTAGGACCCAGAAAAGTCCTGTTGCGCTACTTCGCCAGCCGCGCCGCTTTTCGGGCGGTTTTGGGCAGTTGTATTGCCAAATAGGAACAGTTCCTGCTCCGAAGGAGGTCGAATGCGATCCGTCGGTACAGCTAGAACGTCACCACGGGTTGGTGACACAAGATGTGCAGTGACGATGATCACAAGCTCAGATTGTGAGCGTTGATACTCTGTTGAGCGAAATAGCGCCCCGAGTACTGGGATGTCGCCGAGCCAAGGTACGGCGCCAATATTGTCGCGGAAGTCGTCTTCAATAAGACCAGCAATTGCAAAACTTTCGCCATCGCGCATTTCGACCGTGGTTGAAGTTTCGCGACGTCGGAAGGCGTTGATACTAAAGCCGCCATTATTATAGCTGATTGACTGGTCCAATCCAGAGACGGCCGCCTTCAGCTGTAGGTTGATCACGTCATCGGCCAATACCGTCGGTGTAAACGTCAACTCGACGCCAAATGGCTTATATGTAACCGTAACTTCGTTATCACCGTTCGAAATCGGGAGTGGGTATTCACCGCCCGCTAGAAACGAAGCCTCCTGCCCGGACAGGGCGGTGAGGTTCGGTTCTGCCAATGTGCGGACGACCCCCTTAGTTTCCAAGGCCTCAAGCAGTACGCCTATAGCCAGCCCGCCGGCCTGGAAGCCAAACCCAAATGCCCCTTGCGTTCCAGCGGCAACATTTATTGGATTGTTGGGTGTACCAGTGCCGTTTCCAATTAGATTTCCCGTTTCGCCAAACGTGCCAACATTTCCGATATCGCCGTTAAATCTGAGTGAACTTGACAATGACTTTCTAACCGAACGCCCCATCTCTGCAAATCGTACTTTCAGCATCACCTGCTGAGTACCGCCCACCGTCATCAGGTTTGAAACGCGTTCCGGCGCGTATCGCTGCGCAAGATCCAATGCTCGATCCAAGCGCTGGATCGAACTGACGACGCCGGACATGACAATTCCATCATTGGCCGTGCGCACTTCGATCTGTTCACCGGGAAGGATTTGGCGTAAGCGCTCCTTGAACTCGGCGATGTCGGGGGCAACTTGTACCTCAACATTGGTAATGAGCTTTCCGTCTGCGCCAAGAAGCGTCAGCGTCGTGCGGCCCGGCGTCTTTCCCAACACATAGATCGTACGATCTGATAGTGTTGAAATATCTGCAATCCCGGGGTTCGCGATGGAGAGTTCCGCAAATGGGGCGTCGCTTTCAACGACGACCGCGCGGTTCATTGGTACCTTAAGAGCACCAGATGGTGCGCCACTCATGACGCTAAGCGTCTCGGCTGATGACACCGTCGGTGCCCCTACGCCAAACGCTAGACCCAATAGGGCCGCCTTAATAAAACGATCAACTTTCATGTGATCCTGCCTCTCTGACCACGTATCGATAGGGTGGGGGTAGTCCCCCATGACTGCTCCGGATCTATCGCCCGGTTTTGGATGTACGCACCCAATTGTGTCGAACCCTGCGTCAGAACTCAAAAAAAAGCAAGAATCAACGGGTTGTTAGAGGCCGCTCATGTGGATAAGTCGCAACAGTCTTGAAGCGATCAGCAATCGCTTTGTGCGTTGCCTTTATTCAGGGCACGCAATTGGCGTCACGATTATCTCCGCGCCGCGACGTGTGCGGATCGTGCAAACTTCCCGCTTTGGCCCTGTTATTTCACCAATAATTTCGCCTTGTCCGACTTGGACTTCCGAGGTCACGTTTTCATCCTGTGCGCCAACGAGAGAAAGCGAAAGGCGGCCGCTGGACTGAGCTTGCGCCAACGCCGCAACCTGCCGCGGTGTGACCTCCACCGTGATGGTGCGTGCGATTGTCGGGCCCGTTCGGTCGGAATCTGCGGTTTGGTCAACAGCGATGATGTGTACGTTTGCCAAAATCAGTTTGGTGACTGCTTCGCCTTCGCCGAGTTCATCAACGCCACGTCCAGTCCAGTAAATATCGATGCGATCGTCCGGCCGCAGAAAGCCTGAAACACCAGAACTGACGTCTACACTGATCGCAAATGCACGCATGCCGTCTCCCAATCGGGATGCAACGCCAGCATCGGCACCTGGCTTGGTTACTTTAACACGAAGGAGGGCTTCGTCCTTCTCCATCGCGCGGAGAACTGTCCGGAATTTCTTCTCTCCGTCGGGGAAGATCTTCTCCAGCGACGAAAAAGTTCCCTCAGGGATTGCATTCTCGGGCCATTTGACCGCTCGGATGTCTTTCTCGGTCAGCTGTTCGCCATAACGAAGTGCCCGATTGACCACATAGATATCGACTGTTGGTACTATTTTTGCCCGGGCGGCACGTTCTGCATCGAGTTGGGCCTGATAGGCGCCGATATAGTCTTTGGCGAGATAGACTGCGAATCCTGCTAGTCCGACACCCACAATCAGTACCAATCCGAAGAGTAACCGCATTGAACGTCCTTTCCCACAACAGGGTGCAAAAGCACCCATACCACTCACCTCATATACATGTCATGCCGAATTGAGGCAATTTGAGGTATTAAGCGTGAATATTGGGTGAACTTTTCAGAGATTTCCGAAGATTACCAGCCCCGTTCTAGAGCTATGTAGCAAAAAGAGAAAACCGCGCCATGGGCGCGGTTTTCATATTAATATGTTGCGTTAACCTTGCGGTTATTAGCTGCCGCTGTCGTCGTCGCCAGCAGGTGCTGCGGGGCTGTGATCCATGATCGACATGTCGCCCAGCTCCGACGAAATCTTGTTAGCCAGCGAAGTTGTGCCGCCGGATACAGAAGTCAGTACGGCAATTCCCAGGCCCACGATGGCTGCGGTCAGAACAACCCAGTCTACGGTTACAGCGCCATCTTCGTCGGCTTTAAAAGTCTTGATCAGGTCAAACAGTTTCATTTTTTCACTCCATAAGTAACTAGTTTGTTTCTTCACCTTGGCGCTAGAACTTTGTGTTCGTTGCGCTGCTTGGCATGACAGCTAATTAGCCCCTTGATTGGGGCGAGAGTTGGGCAGGTTTCGTACCTTTTCTGGCTTAACGTTTTTTTAGTACATAATTATTCTAGTGACCTGTAAATAAAGGGTAAAAAAATCATAAAGTTCTTCTGATGGGGAGGTTAAGGTAAATGAACCGGTCGAAATTGGAAACAATCGAAGGTAAAACTGGCCCTGATCAACGAAATCTGCAACAAGTATGTAAACAATTCGGGGCAGAGCAGTGAACCGCAAAATGCGGCGCTTCGTGAACATAAGCATATTTTTGGCTGCGGGGTTCGCGGTCCAGGCGCAGGCTGAGACAGAGCCCGCGCCATTTCCAGACTTTACCTTTAAGCGTGTTGCTGTGCCGCCGACAGGAGCAAAGCGGTTAATCATTCAGATTGATCCTGCTGAACAGGCCGCGGCATTGGCGCCGCGCGTGTCCGCAAAAACGACACCCTCGGTCGACACTGCTGTCACATCTTCTGTAGCCCCGACAAATGAGTGGGCGTGGTTTTGGGGGGCTGTTTCCCCGGCTTTAGACAAATCTGGACCAATGAATGTACGTACTGCATTGGATGTGCTGGAGACCCAGAAGGATATGCCACAACCCAGGCTCCAACACCTCCAGTCCATTGCAAAGGCCTACGGGACAGACATACTGAAGGCCACGATCGGCACGCCGGTCTCGCCGGCATTGGTCTTGGCCCTCATTTCAGTGGAAAGCAGCGGCAGGATCGATGCCGAGAGTCACGCCGGTGCGACTGGGCTTATGCAATTGATCCCCGATACCGCGGCACGGTTCGGGGTCGAGGACAGCATGGACCCTGCGCAAAACATCAAGGGTGGCGTCGCCTATCTGAGTTGGTTGATCCGCCACTTTGAAGGGGATCCGATCCTCGCCCTCGCGGGGTATAATGCTGGAGAGAACGCAGTGAAAGATAATCAGGGCGTCCCGCCTTATGCGGAAACCCGCGCCTACATCCCCAAAGTCCTAGCCGCGTGGCGCGTTGCTCGCGGTCTGTGCGTCACGCCGCCCGAACTTCTGTCTGACGGTTGTGTGTTTGCGGTGAGCGGATTTTGATCAAATGAGTGACAACGCGGCCAACAAACCGTTTGTTCTGGACGTCGACGGAACGTTTCTGCGCACTGACATGCTTTATGAGTGCTTCTGGGCTGGACTTGGTAGGGACCCAATACAAACGCTGAAAGTCAGCTTTGCTCGTCTGCGCGAACCAGCGCGGCTGAAAGCGGAACTGGCGGAGATTGCGCAGTTGCGGACAGATCTCCTACCTGTCGAACCTGATGTTGTCGATATCGCATTTGCGGCGCAGTCCGAGGGCAGAGAGGTGCTATTCGCATCTGCCTCGGATCAGAGCATTGTTATGAAGCTCGCATCTGACCACGGTTTGTCGACGCGGGTGTTTGCCTCGGACGGGACAACCAATTTGAAAGGATCGGCCAAAGCTACGGCGCTGGTCGATGCGTTCGGCGAGGGTGGGTTCCACTATGCCGGAAACGCGCCGGTTGATCGCTTGATCTGGAACCATGCAGATGCCGCCCTGGTGGTGGGCGATAGTGCATCCGCCAAAGCCATGAAGGCAGCGGGCAAACCGGTTACGTTTATCGAAGGCGGCTGGCGCATGAAAGATGTGCTCAAAAGCTTCCGCCCACATCAGTGGGTGAAAAACGTCCTGTTGTTTGTCCCTATGATCGCGGGCCACGCGTTTGATGTTAATACTCTGTTGTTGACTATCCTTGGAGTGCTCAGCTTTTCGGCGGCGGCGTCTTCTATATATTTGGTCAACGACCTGTTGGATCTCGAAGCAGATCGTCTGCACGTCAAAAAATGCAAACGCCCCTTTGCTTCAGGTGCGGTGCCGATCCACGTGGGAATGATCTCATTCGTTATACTTGCCGCGATTGCCCTTGGCATCGCTGCCTATCTCGGCTGGGCGTTTTTTGGCGTCGTGACGCTGTATATGGCCCTGTCGCTTGCCTACTCACTTAACTTAAAGCGCTTGCGCTGGGTCGATATAGCGGTGTTGGCAACACTCTATACCCTCCGCGTCGTCGCAGGCGCAGCAGCCACCGGTATATATGTGTCAGGTTACCTGCTTGTCTTCATTTTTCCAGTCTTCCTGGCATTGGGATGCGTCAAACGACTCACGGAGCTCACCCTGGCTACGTCCGACGATAGGTTGCCTGGCCGAGGGTATGGACGCCCCGACCGCCCAGATTTGCTGAACGTCGCCTCACTGGGTGTTGTTGCAGCTCTTCTTGCATTTTTTCTTTATTCGTTCACCGAACAAGCGATTTTGTTATACAAAACTCGGTGGCTTGTGTGGGCCGCAGAGCTGCCTCTGGCATGGTGGCTTATCCGGATGGTACGTCTGGGCTGGTATGGCAAGCAGGACTATGATCCGATTGTCTTTGCGATGAAGGACAAACGCGGCATCGGCCTGATGCTGATCACAATGGCGATTATGTTTTATGCTGCAGGCCTGTGGCAGGAATGGTTCCGCATCGGCTGAGGTTGCCCGGGATAGCCGCTTAATTCCACGCTCCTCCGGAAGGGCATGATGTCGATGGAGTATTGAAGTGTTCCACAGCGTGCCGTTGATACCGGTCCACAGCGGAACACTTCGAGCATCGTTTCGTCGTGTCAGCGGATTTTCAGAAGCCGATCCAACGACAGCGGCCCGCCGCCTTTTAGGACGAGTGTGATCAGCACTGCCATCCAGAACAGACGTTGATCCATGATCAGACTGTCAGGGATGCGGTCAAACCACGCTCCAACCGTCTCCGGATGGTCGATGGCACCGTGGCCGTAGAGGTCGGTCAGGGTTTGGACAATGATGAACCCGATCATTCCGATGGATGACAGGCGGGTCAAAAGCCCAACGACGATCAGGAACGGCAAAATATACTCGGCCAGCGTCCCCGCAACAGCGATCAGATAATAGATAGAACCCAGTTTGCTTGCGTCGTAGGACACTGCCTCCATCATCTTGGGAAACATCTGGGCATAGGCCCCAAGCGTTGGTTGAAACACGCCAAGCAGGCCTGGACCGGTCTTGGTCAGAGCCGAAGCCCAAAAATACCCAACGAGTGTTGCGGCAAACGTAAAGCGGGCAAGCGTGGTTATCGTTGCCGGGGCCATCCGCTCGGCCAGATTGACCAGCGAGTTGTACATATTTGCCAGGGCATGCATGGCGAAATCCTTCCGAAATCTTAGTCTGGTTTGTCGATGCCGGTTATGGCTTGTGTTGCGATCAACACGCCAAGCGTAGCGGTCAGATCGAAATCAGGAAAGTCCGCTGTTGCGAGCCCTAACGCAGTGCCAAAGCTGCGCCCTTTGATCAGCGATGTCACAAAAAGGGCGCCGCCTTCGGGCAAAAGCTCAGCAACGGGGTCAAAGCCCACACGGCAGATCAGGATATTTTCAGCACCCCCTCCGGGCTGAGGACCATCGTTCATATTGAAATCCCAGATAGCTTTTGCGGGCCACTTGGCCGTCAGCACTTCGCAAGCGGGAGACATGCGAAGATGTGTTTCCATCAGCGCGTGTTGATCCAACTTGGTTAACTCGTTGGGGTCGATCGCGGGCTCGTCACCCGCATGATAAGCGCGCCGCAAAGCAAGTTCCAACCGGGCCACGTCGGGTAGATATTTCAGATGAAGCGTACCGGGGAAGCTTTCCAGAAAGCCGGGCAGGGCGGCGCCGTAATGCATCATCAGGGGTGAAGCCGGCGGATGGATGCGCAAATAGACCTTCGCCATCTCGCGAAAGAATTCGTCGCCCACAAGTTTTGCAAGAACCGGAAACCCGGTTAGCATAGCCTCCGACAGGCTGTGAACGACGTTGTTGCGATAGACCGAAAACCGTTTGCTGGCATGTTCGCCGTCAGGATTAATCAATCCCTCGGGTACATCTTGTTGCGGGTCCAGAATGGCCCGGCGAAAATCTGTTTGGGAAACGGTTGTATCGGCTGTGCTGGGCAAGGTTTCAGTGGTCATGCTGGTATCTTTTGTGCTTGGGCGGCATCCATATGCTGGGTCGCACGGGCACCTTCAGCCTCTAGCACATCCCATTCGGGGACATCGTTGTCCCATTCCACAAGGGCTGGGCGGGCGCCTGCCTTTGCGACAACGTAGTCAAACAGAGCCCAGACAGGCTCATCCACCGGCTTGCCGTGACTGTCAATCAGCAGCTTGCGCCCCAATTCGTCGGCATCTTCGTCATGACCGGCAAGGTGAAACTCCTCAACCAGTTCCAGCGGGTAGGCGTCGATGTAGTCGTGCGGCGCGAACTCTAGATTGGTGGCCGATATAAAGACATTGTTCACGTCCAATAGCAGGCCACATCCGGTGCGACGGGCCACTTCGCGCAGGAAATCAGGCTCGGACCATGTGCTTTCTGCGAAGGCCAGGTATGAGGACGGATTTTCGAGCAGCATCTTGCGCCCGATCACATCCTGTAACTCGTTAATGTGAGTGGTAATGCGGTTCAGAGTGTCTTTGGTATAGGGCAAAGGCAGCAGATCGTTCAGGAAAGATCCGTCATGGGTAGACCATGCAAGATGTTCAGAGAACATCGCAGGGTTCAGCCAATCAACCAGTTTTTTCAGGCGCGCAAGGTGTTCTGGATCCAGGCGGGTTTCGCCGCCGATCGACAAGCCAACACCGTGGGCAGAGATGGGAAAACGTTCGGCGAGGTGACGCAGTTGCGCCATCGGGCGTCCGCCGTCGCCCATATAGTTTTCGGCATGGATTTCCAGCCAAGTGACCGATCCGGGGTCCTTCATGAGGTCTGCAAAATGCTGCGGTTTATACCCGACACCTGCGCCATTAGGCAGGATGTTGTCGTGCGCGATATCAAGCATTGCTGGCTCCATCGGTGACTGGATCGAACTGATATTAGCAGAAAGTTAATAAACTGTGCAGAGGTCACAGTATGTGCTCTGGCCAGTTGACCGGCCAGAGCGAATTCTTTTGTCAGCGCTTAGCTTGCTGGCAGGTTCATCTCAGTCGCAGCCAGCGAACCTTTGTGCATTTTGCCGTCAGCGTCTGTGACTTCCATGGTTTCGCACGAACCGGCTGGAACCAGTTTCCAGGCGTTACCTTGATAGTCAACTGTCGACGAACCAGCGCATGTGGTGCCGGGGCCTGCGGCGCAGTCATTTTGACCGGCGAGCGACACGCCGAAGCACTTTTCTTGGTCGCCATCAGCGAAAGCTGGAACAGCGTTGGCAGCTACAGCAGCGGATACAGCGCCCAGGACGGCAATGGTTTTTACATTTTTCGACATCGAGTTTCCTTTCGGGTTACAAATTCGCACCGCGTCGAGGCGGTGATAGAAAGGTAGTGCGGATCAGGCCCTTCGTTCCACTCACGAAACCGTAATTCACAGCCCCGTTAGAACGATGTGAGATAACCGGGGGGGACACGTGGTTCAGACACTCCGCCGTTGACGCAAGCAATGCCTTTGTTTTCAAGGCGAATTCCGGGTTTCTTCTACGGCGTTCCGAAATATCCGGTCGGTATACGCGGGAAAATGCTGTCAGACATTTCAGAAAAATCCGTGAAGAAATGCCGATTGTTACAACATATAATGGGTGACCGAGGCCGTTCTCACATGCGAAGTGAGCGGTTGTTACAGTCGAACCGACCAAAAAACCCCGACCGACGGGCCGGGGTTTCTTGCAGTTCTTGGGGTTATCAGCCGCTCAGGTGCGACTTGCCAGATCAGGGGGTGTCGCCTCGACGGCCAACATATCTGCAACCTCGACTAAGGGCAGCACTTTGGAGTGCTTCTCACCAAGACGACGCATCGACACGGTGCCCTCTTCAACTTCTTTCATACCACACGCCAAGATCACCGGTACTTTGCCAACCGAATGTTCGCGGACCTTGTAGTTGATCTTTTCGTTGCGGATGTCGGCCTCGGCGCGGATGCCTTTGGCTTTCAACGCATCAACCACCTGATGCACATAGTCATCGGCGTCCGACACGATGGCAGCAACCACGACCTGACGTGGCGCGATCCAGAAGGGCAGTTTGCCCGCATGGCTTTCGATCAGAATGCCGATGAAACGCTCAAACGATCCCAGCGTCGCACGGTGCAACATAACTGGGCGGTGCTTGCCGCCATCCTCGCCCACATAGGTGGCGTCCAGACGTTCTGGCAGAACGAAATCCACCTGATGCGTGCCACATTGCCAGTCACGGCCAATGGCATCGGTCAGAACGAACTCAAGCTTTGGACCATAGAAAGCGCCTTCGCCGGGATTTAGCTCTGGCTCGATCCCTGCGGCACGGGTGGCCGCCAAAAGCGCTGCCTCAGCTTTGTCCCAGACCTCGTCTGATCCGGAACGCTTCTCGGGCCGGTCGGAAAACTTGACCGAGAAACTTTCAAACCCAAGGTCCTTATAGACGTTCGACAGGAACGAGATGAACTCGGCCGTCTCTGCTTCGATCTGATCTTCGCGACAGAAGATATGTCCGTCATCCTGCGTAAACCCGCGCACTCGCATGATCCCATGCAAAGCGCCTGACGGTTCATACCGGTTGCACGACCCAAATTCGGCCATGCGCAGGGGCAGGTCGCGATAGGATTTCATACCTTGGTTATAGACCTGAACGTGGCAGGGGCAGTTCATGGGCTTGAGCGCATTCACTGACTTTTCGCGTGCGTGTTCCTCGTCCACTTCGACGATGAACATATGCTCTTGGTACTTTTCCCAGTGACCTGAGGCTTCCCACAGTTTGCGATCCATAACCTGAGGCGTGTTCACCTCGACATAGCCGCCGCGTTTTTGCTGCCGACGCATGTAGTCCTGAAGCTCGGTGTAGATCGTCCAGCCGTTCGGGTGCCAGAAGATCTGGCCGGGGGCCTCTTCTTGCATATGGAACAGGTCCATCTCGCGGCCCAGCTTGCGGTGGTCACGTTTGGCGGCCTCTTCCAGCATCAGCAGGTGCTTCTTCAGACCGTCCTTGTTCTGGAACGCCACACCATAGATACGCTGAAGCATGGCGCGGTCACTATCGCCACGCCAATAAGCGCCGGCCACGCTCATCAGTTTGAACGCGTCACCGGGCAGTTGACCCGTGTGCTGAAGGTGCGGACCACGGCAGAGGTCCTGCCAATGGCCGTGCCAATACATGCGCAGGGGCTCGTTGCCCGGAATGGCTTCGATCAGCTCGACCTTATAAGGCTCGTTGTTGGCTTCATAGAATTTCACCGCGCGATCACGTTCCCAAATCTCGGTCGTCACAGGCTCGCGCTTGTTGATGATCTCTTTCATCTTCGCTTCGATCGTGCCGAGGTCTTCGGGCGAAAACGGCTCTTCGCGATCAAAGTCGTAATACCAACCATCTTTGATGACCGGACCGATGGTGACCTTAACGTCCGGCCAAATCTCTTGCACCGCACGCGCCATCACATGGGCGAAGTCGTGACGGATCAGCTCAAGCGCCTGCACGTCGTCTTTCATTGTATGAATGGCAATCGAGGCGCTATCGTTGATCGGCCACTGCATGTCCCAATGAGCGCCGTCGACAGTCGCGGAGATCGCCTTCTTGGCCAGCGAATTAGAAATGCCAGCGGCGACTTCAGCAGGGGTTATGCCTGCGTCATAGTCATGCGAATTGCCGTCAGGAAATGTAAGGGATATCTGGCTCATTGGCCTAGCTCCTCGTCGTTTTGGCGCCCACGGAACGCCCGGTTGCGGGTTATGTGTGGCTGCGTTTTGCCGCGTGTGCATCAAAGTGTCAAGCCAGAGCGGGTTTCGCAATCAAGGATGGGCTGCAACCCTGAATTGCGCCATATACCGGGCATGTTTGATAAGCTTTATGCCCGAGTTGCGGGCACCCCGGATCACGATAACGAAGCCCATAACGGTATGATGCAAGCCTTTGCCTTGGCTTGTACGAGGTTCGCGGATGGGCTGACGAGCCCGCAACTGGTTCTGGCTTGGTTGATGAGTTTACTGGGTGTCCCGGTTGGAATGATTGGGGCGCTGGCGCCGATCCGCGAAGCGGGGGCGTTGTTGCCACAGGCCTTTGTCGCAGCAGAGCTGGAAAAGCGTGCGCGGCGAGGGCACATTTGGGTCGCGGCGACCGTCGTGCTGGGTGTAATGGTTTTTGCGGTGGCTATTACAGCGTCGACTGCAGCGGGTCAGACGGCTGGTTGGATTATCTTGGGATGCGTCGTGGCGTTCGCGCTGGCCCGGTCTGTATTCTCTGTCGCCAGTAGCGATATGCTAGGTAAAACACTCGGCCGACATCGTGGCGTTGTCTCAGGTATCGCAGGGACACTCGGGTCGCTCGGCGTCCTGGGCTTCGCGCTAACGCTGATATTCGGGATCGTTCAGGGTCGTAGCGGATTGATCTATTGTCTGATCCTGTCAGGCCTTCTGTTTTTGATCGCTGCCTTCTTCATGTCGCGGGTGATCGAACCGGCAAGCCCGTCACCAAGCCGACCTAAAATATCCGAGATACTCAACCTCTTACGGCAGGACGCCGTCTTGCGTCGTTTCGTGATTGCGCGGGGATTGTTGGCTTCGGCAACGCTTGCGCCTCCATATTTTGTCCTGTTGGGGAGTGAAGGCCGCGCGTTGTCCGGTTTGGGGGCCCTTATGCTGGCGTCTTCCTTGGCGTCATTCCTTTCGGCTTATGCGTGGGGCAAGGCTGCGGACCGATCTGCGCGGGGGGTGTTGATTGTCTCGGGCGTGCTGGGCGCTGGGGCAACGGCTGGCGCGGTGGTTGCCGCCAGTATTGGTGCGCTTTGGGCGCTGCCTTTTATCTTGTTCGTTCTGATGGTCTCGTCGCATGGGCGGTTTCTGGGACGGATCGTATTTATCGTGGCGCTGGCCCCTGCGGACCGTCGAGCGTCTTACATTGCTGCTGCGAATACCGCGATGGGCGCGTTGTTGATCCTTCTCGGCACAGCCGTCGCGATGCTTGCAAACTTGGGGGTTGGGGTAGCGCTCATAGCGCTTGCGGCCATGGCTCTGATTGGCGCGGTGATGTCGTCGCGTCTGCCGGATGTTAAGGCCGCGCAACCATCTGGCCTTCGCGCGTAAAATCAGGCAGGCTTTGCGCGAAGTAAGCAACCTGCTGACAAGAGGAACCGCATGAGCATCGTCCAACACCTCGACACCACCCAGGGCCGCAAAATCGGCTATGTCAAAACCGAAGGGCAGGGGCCGACCATCCTGTTTTTGTCAGGGCTTAAGTCAGACATGGAAGGCACAAAGGCGGTCGCGCTCGAAGCATGGGCCAAAGACCAAGGGCTGGCCTTTGTGCGGTTCGACTATTCCGGTCACGGCGTCAGTTCTGGCCGGTTTGAAGAGGGGTCTATCGGAGACTGGCATGAGGACACGCTGGCGGTTGTCGATACGTTGATCGAGGGTCCAATCATCGCGGTCGGAAGCTCAATGGGTGGTTGGCAATCTTTGCTTCTGGCGCGCGCGCGCCCCGAACGTATTGCGGGCCTTGTCACCATCGCCGCGGCCCCTGATTTCACTGAAGACGGCTATTGGGCCGGATTTTCAGAAGATCAGAAAACCGCATTGGACCGCGACGGGTTTGTGACCCTTCCTTCGGATTATGACGAGGACTACATCATCACCAGACGGTTGATCGAGGATGGGCGCGATCAGTTGGTCCTGCGCACGCCGCTCAAGCTGGATATGCCGGTTCGACTCCTGCAAGGGACCGAAGATACCGCAGTGCCGACAGCCCAAGCCGTTAAGTTGTTAGAGCACGCAGAAGGAGATGATATCCGCCTGACGCTTGTGAAGGGGGCGGATCACCGGTTTTCGGACGATGAATGTCTGCGCACCATCCAAAAGATGGTCAAAGTCGTATTGGCGCGGGTGGTGTCATGAAACGCGTTCTTCGCGTCGCTATGGGAGTTGCGGCAATCGCCGCAGCCGCCTTTGTCATTGGGCCGTATGAGCCTGTGGATCTGGCTGCCAGTTTTGACGACAGCGCAGTTACACTTGATCCCGACACCTATCTGAAAACCCGCGAGGCGGTATTCGATGACCTTGTCCCCACGGCCGAGAAACGCATCGTTTGGGCACGCGCATCTGGTGCAAAGACACCCGTTTCGATTGTCTACATGCATGGATTTTCGGCAAATGCCGAGGAAATCCGACCAGTTCCAGATCAAGTCGCGGAAGGGTTGGGGGCGAACCTCTATTTCGCGCGACTGGCCGGGCACGGGCGCTCGCCCGAGGCGATGGCTGGCCCGACCGTGAACGATTGGATGATCGACATGGCTGAGGCTATGGCTGTGGGGCGCGCAATCGGGGATCAGGTGATCCTGATCTCGACCTCGACCGGGGGGACGATAGCCGCCTTGGGTGCGCTGGATGCGGACATATCGCGGGGCCTGAAAGGGGTCACATTTATCTCTCCGAATTTTGCGATAAAGAACCCGGCCTCGGTCCTGCTGACCTTCCCAGCCGCGCGCCATTGGGTGCCTTTGCTCACGGGGGCCACCCGTGGGTTCGAACCGTTGAACGATGCGCAGGCCGCCAACTGGACCGAAAACTATCCGACCGCTGCGCTGTTTCCGATGGCGGCAATTGTAAAGGCGGCGCGGCAGGCGGATTATTCGTCGCTGACGGTGCCCGCCTTATTCATATATTCGCCTCAGGACCAAGTGGTTGATGCGGCCAAAACCACCGAGGTCGCCGCCCGCTGGGGTGGTCCGGTCACAACGTCCCAATTTCAGGCCAGTGATGCGGTCGAGCCGTCGGCCCATGTGATCGCTGGCGATATTGTCAGCCCAGCAGGGACCGCGCCAACAGTGGCCACAATTTTGGACTGGGCACGCGGGTTGTGACTTGAAAGCAGCCTGAAGCCGCTCCAAAGTCATCGCAATAAGAAAAAGCAAAGCGAGCAGATAATGACCGAACCCGTGGTTTTGATCCCCGGCATGATGTGTGATGCGCGTGTTTTCGGGCCGCAGATTGATGATCTGTCACGCGACCATATTGTCCAAGTTGCTCCGCCAGTCTTTGGCGATACGATCCGCGACATGGCGGGCCACATCCTTGATCATTTGCCACCGCGTTTTGCGCTGGCTGGGATCAGCATGGGAGGTATCGTCGCGATGGAGATCGCCCGGCGTGCCCCGGATCGTGTGAACCGGCTTGCCCTGATCTCGACCTCGCCTTTGCCCGATACGCCTGCGCAGGCGGCGTGGCGCGAGCCGCAGATTGTGCGCGCCAGTGCAGGACGGCTGGACGAGGCGATGGCCGACGCGCTGGACCCGGCCAATATCGGCCCCGGACCAAGGCGTGACGCCGTTCTGGCGCTGGTGCGTACCATGGGACAGGGGCAGGGGGCTGATATGTTTGTGCGCCAATCGCGTGCATTGCAAAGACGGCCCGATGCGCAACGCGCGCTGCAAAAGCTTCGTATTCCAACCATGGTCATGTGTGGGGCGCATGATGGTTTGACGCCGCCCAAGCGGCACGAGACCATGGCGGCCTTGATCCCCGGCGCTGAACTGGTGATATTGCAAGAGGCGGGTCATCTGCCAACGATCGAAGTGCCCGAACAGGTCAATATCGGCATGCGGGCATGGTTGGATATGCCTCTGGAGCTTCGATAATCCATCCTTACAAATGAAAAGAGCACACCGATTGGTGTGCTCTGTCACGTTTCTAGATGAGCAGGATTATTTGCCCGCGGCTTTGACGACCTTTAGCTTGCCACCCTTGGCGGCACGTTTCTTTGCGGCCTGAGCTGCATGCCGACCAGCGTTCTGATCAATGAATTCCAGAACCAGCGGGCGAATGTTGTTGCGCCAGCTTTTGCCAGCAAAAATGCCATAGTGACCCGCACCTTCTTCGACATGGCTGGCCTTTTTGTCGTCCGACAGACCGGTCAGAAGATCCAATGCTGCGATGCACTGACCGGGGGCGGTAATGTCGTCTTTTGTGCCCTCGACTGTTTTGACCGCCACGTCCGTGATCGCGCCGATGTCGATCTTATGGCCATCAACCACAAACGCGTTTTTGGCGATTTCGCTGTGTTTGAACACACGTTCCACTGTGGACAGATAGAATTCTGCTGTCATATCCATGACGGCCAGATACTCGTCATAAAAACGGTTGTGCTTGTCGTGGTCACCGGCCTCGCCTTTAGCGACACGCATGATCTGGTCCGAGAAAGCCTTGGAGTGGTTTTCCATGTTCATCGACATGAATCCGGCCAATTGCAGAAGGCCCGGATAGACCATCCGCCCTGCGCCTTTGTATTTGAACCCAACGCGTTGGATTGCCATCTCTTCAAGCTGGCCCATTGTGACGCGGCGGCCAAAATCGGTTACGTCTGTCGCAGCTGCGTCCGGATCAATTGGTCCGCCGATTAAGGTTAGTGTTTGCGGCTGCGCCTCTGGATCAAGTTCTGCCAGATAGGCCGTGGCGGCAAGCGTCAATGGCGCCGGCTGGCAGACAGCGACCACGTTGATATCGGGTCCAAGATGCCGCATGAAATCAACAAGATAGAGGGTATAATCCTCGATATCAAACTTGCCTTCGCTGACCGGAATATCCCGCGCATTGTGCCAATCGGTAATATAAACCTCGGCGTCTGGCAGCAGGCTGGCGACGGTTGATCTGAGCAACGTGGCATAGTGCCCAGACAGCGGTGCCACCAACATGATGCGGCGTGACTTTTCGGGGCGTCCCAAGACTTTGAACTGGATCAGGTCGCCAAAGGGTCGTTCCACCAATTTTTCGACTTCCACGACATGATCGCGACCATCTTGTCCGACCACGCTGTCAATGGCCCAATCCGGCTTCATCACCATGCGGTGGAAACTACGTTCTGTGACCTCGCCCCATGCGGCCATCATCTGAAAGGCTGGATTCACCATCAATGACGTCGCTGGGTAAGAGCCCATCGCCGCGGCCGTCGCACCCAACCACTGATTCGTAGTGCGGATCGTCTCCATCAAGTCGTAGGTGGCCATATAGCGCATATGAATTAGCCTTTGATTTTTGCTCGCTGCATTCGCATAGTTGTTATCATATGCAGGTATTTCGATGCTGCACGTGCGAAAACCATAAGGGGGAAATTGTTCCATGACAACTGACCAAGGAAAAACTGGCCAGGAGTTGAACGAACTTCAGGACAATCTCTCCAAGATCGAAGAACTGTCCACGCGCCTTGCTACAATCATGACGCATCGAAAGACGGTGCGGCCCAGCTTGCAGGGACCGGGGCAGGATTTCTATATGAAAGCCGCCGGAACATTGTGGGCCGACATGATGGCAAACCCCGCCAAATTGTTCGAACATCAAGCTGCATACTGGGGCAAGACGTTGGAGCACGCGGTCGAGGCACAGGCGGCCCTAGCTGGTGGGGAATTCAAGGCCCCCGAAGACCCGACCCCGAAGGATCGCCGGTTCTCTAACCCCTTGTGGGACAACCATCCCTATTACAACTACCTCAAACAGCAATACATGATCACGTCGCAGAGCATCGAAGCAGCGCTCAGCGATGTTGAGGGGCTGGACGAAGAAGACAGCAAACGCATGGCCTTCTTCTCGCAACAGATGATTGACATGCTCAGTCCGACAAACTTTTTGGCCACGAACCCTGACGCGATGGAGCGTGCGGTCGAGACCAATGGTCAATCGCTGGTCAAAGGTCTTGAAAACCTTGTTGCCGATCTTGAGGCCAATGATGGAGAGCTATTGGTCAAACTGGTTGACGACAGCGCGTTTGAGGTTGGCAAGAACATCGCCACCACGCCGGGGCAGGTGGTTTACCGCAACCGGATGATCGAGCTGATCCAATACGAACCAACCACGGAAAAAGTACATGCAAAACCGCTGATCATCTTCCCGCCCTGGATCAACAAATTCTACATACTGGACCTGAAAGAACAAAACAGCCTGATCAAGTGGATCGTGGATCAGGGCTATACCTTGTTCGTTGTAAGCTGGGTCAATCCAGACGCTTCCTATGCGACGACGGGCTTGGGCGACTACATCGAAGACGGTTATATGGCTGCCATCCGCGAGACGAAGGCGATCACCAAGCAGAAAAGTGTGAACGTGGTGGGGTATTGCATCGCCGGGACCACATTGTCGCTGACATTGTCATTGATGAAAAAGCGTGGGGATACGTCGATCAACTCTGCCACCTTCTTCACCACCCTTACGGATTTTGCGGATCAAGGCGAAGTGGGCGTGTTTCTGGACGATGATTTCGTCGATGGTATTCAGGAAGAAGTGTTAGAGAACGGGTATCTCGATAGCTTTTTCATGTCGCGCACTTTCTCGTATTTGCGGCCCAACGATCTGATCTACGCACCGGCGATCAACAGCTACATGTTGGGCAAAACACCCCCCGCTTTCGACCTGCTCTATTGGAATGGCGACAGCACCAATCTGCCCGCGCGTATGACGGTCGAGTATCTGCGTGGCCTCTGCCAAGGCAATTTGTTTGCCAAAGGGGATTTCCCGGTGCTCGACGAGCATCTATCGATCGAGGATGTGGATGTGCCGCTTTGCGCCATCGCCTGCGAGACAGATCATATCGCAGCGTGGAAGGCATCCTATGATGGCATCCGCAAGATGGGATCGACCGACAAGACATTCATCGTGTCTCAAAGCGGGCACATCGCAGGTATTGTGAACCCGCCCTCGAAAAAGAAGTATGGCCATTACACCAACGACGATTGGCCTGCGGCGGCAGATGATTGGATGGATGGGGCAAGCTTCAACGAAGGATCTTGGTGGGGTCGTTGGGACAAATGGCTCAGCAAACGGTCCGGGAAGAAGGTCGAAGCGCGTGTCGTAGGCGATTCGACCCATAAACCATTGGCCCCTGCGCCCGGAACCTATGTTGTGGCTAAGCCAAACACCTGAATTTCAACAACTTAAAATTGTTACATGCTGCAGTGCAGAAAAAACTTGATTTGCTGCACTGCAGCATCCATATTGTTGTCAGTTACAAATTTCTGCGCCGCACTCCTCCCCGGCGCTATTCATGGAGAATACGACGATGACTAAGACACAAGACTTCACCAAGATGTTCCAAGACATGCTGGGCAACTTCCCAGTTGACATGTCAGTTGCACAAGACGCTTTCAAAAACCAAGCTGCTCTGGCAGAGAAAATGTCGAAAGTTGCTCTGCAAGCTGCAGACAAATCGGCAGAGATCTCGACCAAATGGACCAAAGAAACTCTGGCCAAAATGGGCGACGTTTCTGCAGCCAAAGAAGAAGCTGCTGACTACGGCAAAGCCATGACCGACTTCGCATCTGCTCAAGCCGAGCTGGCTGCTGAAAACATGGCTGCTTTCGCTGAAGTTGCTAAAAAAGTTCAAGCTGAAACAGTTGAGCTGATGATGGCTGCCGGCAAAGAGCTGGGCGACGAAGCGCAAGCCGCTGTTAAAAAAGCGTCAGACGACGTTCAGAAAGCCGCGAAAAAAGCGACTGCTAAGTAAGCGGAGCTTGCCGGATACCCTCCTCCCGTCCGGTGACTTCCGAAGGGCGAGCTAAGTGCTCGCCCTTTTTCTGTTTTGGCTCTTCATGCCGCCATAACGTGAATTTTGATCAAAAAGCTTGCCTTTGTCTTTGGCACTGTTAGGCTTTTGCAGTGCAGCAACAAGGAATTGCTGCAGGGAGGAACCATGGCTCAGAAACAAGAACCACTGCTGATCAAGCGCTATGCAAGTCGGCGTTTGTATAATACTGAAACGTCGGATTACGTGACGCTGGACGATATCGCCGGCTTCATTCGAGGTGGGCGTGAAGTTCAGATCATCGACCTGAAATCTGGTGATGACCTGACACGCCAATATCTACTGCAGATCATTGCAGAGCATGAAAGTCGCGGTGAGAACGTGTTGCCGGTGGACGTGTTGACCGATCTGGTCCGTTCTTACAGCACACAGGCGCAAAGCGTCGTGCCGCAATTCCTTGCCGCGAGTTTTGAAATGCTGCGTGATGGGCAATCCAAAATGATGGAGAACTTTGGCGGCTTGGGGAATCCGATGGCGAAAATGCCCGGATTTGAGGCCATGCAAGCGCAGCAAGAGGCGTTTATGAAGGCAATGATGGGTGGCTTTTCCGCAGGCTCAGCCCCTTCCAATGACGGCGAAGAAGAGAAGTCTGATACGGCTTCTAGCGAGGAGCTGGACGCGATCAAGAAGCAGCTTGCAGAGTTACAGAAGAAGCTGTCGGGTCTCTGACACGGCGCAGATTTTATGCCTCCGGCGGGGGTATTTCAGGAAAGAAAATGAGCCGCGTGGCTTGGCACTTTGGAACGCATTAGCGTTCGGTCGCGCGCAACTCCGCAGTCTGACGTCTGGGATTGTGATAAGCCACAAAGTACTGGGTGTCTTTCAATGCAATAAGGGACGCGCAGAAGCGTCCCTTACCAACTGGTTCAGAAAATAGCCTAGTATGTGCGGATCAGCCCAACAAGCTTGCCTTGCACCTTTACCTGACCTTCTGGCAAGAGGCGCGTTTCATAGGCCGGGTTGGCGGCTTCCAGTGCGATCATCCCATCGGTCTTGCGGAAGCGCTTAAGTGTCGCTTCATACCCATCCACCTGTGCCACAACGATGTCACCATTATCCGCGTGGCTGGTTTCGCGAATGACCACGACATCGCCACTGTTGATCCCTGCGTCGATCATGGAATCGCCCTTGACCTCAAGTGCATAGTGCCGCCCGCCGGTGCCCAGCATCGTTTCAGGCACTGATACATGTTGCGCGCCATCGGTGATTGCCTCGATCGGTTCTCCGGCTGCAATCCGACCCATCAGAGGCAGGTCGCTGACCCCTAGACCCTCTAGCGGGATTGCAGATGAAGGCGTGCTTTCAGGGCGGTCACCTTTGATGACACGCGGTTCGAACCCGGCGCGGCCTGCGTTCTCTAATGGCTCTGGCAGTTTCACAATCTCGATTGCACGGGCGCGGTGGGCAAGGCGGCGAATGAAGCCGCGCTCTTCCAATGCGGTGATCAGGCGGTGGATACCGGACTTGGACCGAAGGTTGAGCGCCTCTTTCATCTCATCAAAGGATGGGGGGACCCCGTCGCGTTGAATACGTTTGTTGATAAATTCAAGAAGTTCCAACTGCTTGCGCGTCAACATGCTTTCGCACCTCCGTCTATCCTCGTACCGAAATGCGGGGTTTAGCGTTGCATTTCAGCGGCCCTCGTTGCTGGGGCGTTCAATCTATGTTCTACCCATGTTCCCTTTTTGTGTCAACTGCACACGCGATAAGAGATCGCGGGGGTCAGATTATGTTTAGATTGACAGGAATTCGATATCGTCGCCGACAGTCCTAGCTGGGTCATTCGGGGCACGGACCGCCAACGCATTCGCTTGGGCCAACACGCTAAGCAGGGCGCTGTCCTGACTGTCAAAAATTGTTACTTCGCCATTCTCAACTCGGGCGCGCATATAGTGCTCGCGCGGGCCATTCGGGCCAACAGGGGCGGCCAGTTTGGCCGATTGCCGAGCAGCTGCAGCTTTGCCCAATCCAAGCATTGCCCGCAGCGCAGGCACCACGAAAACATGGCCACACACCATAGAAGACACAGGGTTTCCGGGAAGGCCGATCATGATCGCATCGCCCATGCGCCCCGCCATGAGCGGTTTTCCGGGACGCATCAGCACTTTGTAGAAACTCTGGTTCATCCCCAATTCGGCGGCCACATCACCGACAAGGTCATGATCGCCAACTGAGGCGCCGCCGATGGTGACAATCAGGTCTGCATCTGCCGCCAGATCGAATGCCGTGCGTAAGCTGTCAGCGTTGTCGCGCGCGATGGGCAACATGCGCGCGTGGCTGCCGTTTGCTTCGACAAGTGCCTTCAAACCGAAGGCGTTGGAGGCGATGATTTGGTCTGGCCCCGGTTCTTCGCCGGGCATAACAAGTTCATCCCCGGTCGCTAAAAGAGCCACAACCGGTTTCCGGGTCACAGTTACGGTTGGCACATTCATTGCGGCCACCAGTGCCAGATCGGCCGGGGTTAACACGCGCGGGGCAGGGATCATGTCGCCGGGTGTGAAATCTGCACCAGCAGGCCGCACATGAGGACCCTTATCAAGCTTACGAACAAGCGTGATTAGGTTGCCTTTGCGCTCCACATCCTCCTGAATGATGACGCGATTGGCACCTTCTGGCATCGGCGCGCCAGTGAAGATGCGCACGCATTCGCCCGGGCCAACCCGGCCGTCATACCCGTGGCCCGCCGCACTTTCGCCGATGACGCGGAACATGGCTTCGGGGTCTGCTTCGACACCATTCAGCGCGTAGCCATCCATGGCTGAGGCCGCAAAGGGCGGTTGAGATCGTGTCGCTGTGATTGGGGTGGCGAGAGCGCGGCCCGATGCCTGTGCAAGCGGCACCTCTTCGGTGCCGACGGGAGTGACAAGGTCAAAGATTGCGTCCAGCGCCTCGTTCACTGTGATCATCAGTCTGCCTCGTACGTTCCTGATTTTCCGCCCTCTTTTTTCAGCAGGCGAATGCCAGTGATCTCCATGCCTTTCTCGGCGGCCTTGAGCATATCATAGACGGTCAGGCAGGCGACCGAGACGGCGGTCAGGGCCTCCATCTCGACCCCGGTTTGGCCTCCGGTCTTGACGGTTGCTGTGATTCGCACGCCCGGCAAACCCGGTTGTGGGGTTAGTTCCAAAGCGACCTTGGTGATGGGCAGGGGATGGCAAAGCGGGATCAAGTCCGCTGTTTTCTTTGCCCCCATGATCCCGGCCAGTCGCGCGACGCCAAGGACGTCACCTTTCTTGGCAGAACCAGACGTGATCAGCGCCAGCGTCTCTGGCGTCATTTTTATAAAGCCTTCGGCCAACGCCACGCGGGCGGTGACCGCTTTCCCCGACACGTCGACCATATGGGCTTGGCCATCGTCGTCGAAATGAGTCAGGGGGCTTTTGTCGCTCATGCTGGAACCGGATCGGCAAGGATGGCGCGGGTGGCAGCCTCGACATCATCCTGGCGCATCAGGCTTTCGCCGATCAAGAAAGAGCGCGCCCGATGCCCTGCCATATCGGCCAGATCCTGCGGCGTGAACAGCCCACTTTCGCAGACCAGATGGCGGTCGGCCGGGGCAAGCTTTGACAAGCGGCGCGTAGTGTCGAGCGTCGTTTCAAAAGTCTTTAGATTGCGGTTGTTGACACCGAGAAGGGGCGATTTCAACGCCAATGCGCGTTCCAACTCGTCTTCGTCATGAACCTCGATCAAGACGTCCATGCCCCATGAAAAGGCAGCGTCTTCAAGCTCTTGCGCTTGGCTGTCTTCCACAGAGGCCATGATGATCAGGATGCAGTCCGCACCCAAAGCGCGGGCTTCGGCCACCTGATAGGTGTCATACATGAAGTCCTTGCGGAGCGCGGGAAGGCTGACCGCAGACCTTGCCGCGACTAGAAACTCGTCTGCACCTTGAAACGACGGCGTATCGGTCAGAACGGATAGGCATGTCGCACCGCCGGCCTCATATGCTTTCGCGATGGCAGGTGGATTAAAGTCCGCGCGGATCAGACCTTTGGACGGGCTGGCCTTCTTGACCTCGGCAATCAGACCATAGCCTGCTTCGGCAGCCTTCATAAGAGAGGATGCAAAACCCCGGACAGGGGACGCGTCGCGGGCGGCGGCCTCGACTTCGGACAGCGGGCGTGCGGTTTTGCACGCGGCCACATGTTCGAGTTTGTAGGCTTTAATCTTGTCTAAAACGGTGCTCATGGGCTTGGTCTATGCCTTCATCGTCAAAGGGGCAAGGCGAAGTCGCCTTGCGAATTGTCACGCAGCTGACGTCAGCGCGGCCAGTGCTTCGATCTTTGCTTTCGCAGCGCCGCTGTCGATGCTTTCAGCGGCGATTTCCACGCCCGCCTTCAGATCGCCGGCCTTGTCGGCCACGACCAGCGCGGCGGCCGAATTCAACAACACCGCATCGCGATAAGCCGACGCCTCGCCATCCAACAACGCACGGAATGCGACCGCGTTTTCTGCTGGTTCCCCGCCAAGGATCGAGGCCAGCTTGTGAACAGGTAGCCCTGCATCTTCTGGGTGGATTTCACGGGCGTGGATTTTGCCGTCTTCAAGGGCTG
Organism: Aliiroseovarius conchicola; assembly: GCF_041403445.1. Classification (NCBI taxonomy): domain Bacteria; kingdom Pseudomonadati; phylum Pseudomonadota; class Alphaproteobacteria; order Rhodobacterales; family Paracoccaceae; genus Aliiroseovarius; species Aliiroseovarius conchicola. The sequence continues at coordinate 190,312 of NZ_JBGEHL010000004.1, read as the reverse complement.
CAACAGATGTTGCGCCGGTGATCGAAATCTCGTCCATTCCGTCGGCTCCGTGAACCAACCATGCTTTTTCGGACCCAAGTGCCTGCAGCGTTTCGGCCATCGGAAAGATCAGGTCTGCTGCAAACGCGCCGGTCAATTGGCGTTTTGCGCCGGCCGGGTTGGTCAAAGGCCCAAGGATGTTAAAGATGGTCTTGCACCCAAGTTCTTGTCGAACAGGCATGACGTGTTTCATCGCGGGGTGGTGCATTGGGGCCATCATGAAGCCGATGCCGACTTCGTTGATCGCGCGTTCGGCCACATCTGCGCCGACCATCACGTTCACGCCCATCTCGGTCAGCGCATCCGCCGCGCCGGACTTAGATGACAGGTTGCGATTGCCGTGTTTGGCCACGGTCACACCGGCCCCAGCCACGACAAAAGCCGTCGCGGTTGAGATGTTGAGCGTGCCCATCCCGTCCCCACCTGTGCCAACGATATCCATTGCATCCACAGGCGCATTCACTTTGGCGCATTTGGCGCGCATGACGGCAGCGGCAGCAGAATACTCTGAAACGCTTTCACCTCGCGCCCGCATGGCGGCCAGCAAAGCACCAATTTGGGCCGGCGTAGCGCGGCCTTCGAACAGCTCTTCAAACGCCGCTTCGGCTTGCGCGCGCGACAGAGGTCCTTCGGTGGCGGCATAAATCAGGGGTTTCATCGCGTCACTCATGCTGGAACTTTCGTCTTGTTCAAGAAGTTTTGAAGCATTGCATGGCCGTGTTCAGACCGAATGCTTTCTGGGTGGAACTGGACGCCTTCGACCTCAAGCTCTTTGTGGCGCAGGCCCATGATCAGGCCGTTATCCAGTTCTGCGGTGATCTCAAGGCTGTCTGGTAACGTATCGCGATCAACGACCAAGGAATGATAGCGCGTGGCTTGCAGGGGTGAGGGCAGGCCCGAAAACACTCCTTTGCCCTGGTGAATCACTTCCCCCATTTTTCCATGCACGATCTCTGGGGCACGGACAACTTTACCGCCGAAAGCCTCGCCGATGGCTTGATGTCCAAGGCATACGCCAAAAAGCGGCACTTTGGCCTCGGCTGCGGCCATGGTTAGGGCCAGACAAATACCGGCTTGGGCTGGGTCGCAGGGGCCGGGGGACAGAACAATACCATCCGCACCCATGCCCATGGCTTCCTGCACATTCAGCGCGTCATTGCGTTTGACCACCACCTCGGCTCCCAACTCACCAAAGTAGTGAACAAGGTTGTAGGTGAAGCTGTCATAATTATCGATCAGCAGGATCATATCGCGGCCTTTCGCCAAAGTTGTATCAGCAGGGGTTACGTCCTGCGTTTGTCGGGCTATACATGATCCACGCAAGTGCCGAGGGTCAAGAGCGGCGCGCGTAAAGGATGAGGTTTCGAGGAGAGAAAGCCATGGCAAGAGGCTTCCTGTCAGGAGTTTTATGGGGATCGGTCGTTTCGGTCGTCGGATTAGGTGTGGTTTCGTTGCAGATCGCGCCGGTTAAACCAAGTTGGGAAACGCGTGCGGCACCCGCCGAAAATGCGGCAGAGGAAGCGCCATCAGACGATGCTGCCCCAAATGATGACCAGACTGCCGGTCAGGCCGACAGCGGGACGGACACAGCAGGCCAAGCTGCCGCAAGCGAAACATCGGATGCGACCCCTGATACAGCACCGCAGGCAGATCAGACGCCTCCAGATGCTATCAGCGCCCCGGATGCACCCGATGCTGTCCCGAGTGTTGATGCCGAAGCCGATGCAGCCGTTGCCACCCCGCAAGCACCCGAGGCCCCAGCTCAGTCAGAGGGGGCAGCCCCAGTTGAGCCCGACACGCCGCCTGCAGCCGCCCCGTCAGAAGCGACTGACAACAATTCAGATGGCAGCGCAAGTGCGGCTGAAGAACCGGAGGCTTCAGTCCCACAGACCATCCCAGACCTTGCAAATTCCCCTCAGATCAAAAGCGATCCGGTGGCACCAATCGGTGATTTGGCAGATGGTGTGAAAACCAACCGCCTGCCCACAATCGACGACAACGTCACCGAGGAAGCAGGCGCCGCCGATGCTGACGCACCTGTGCTGGTGACAGACGGGCAATCTCTGGCCATTGATCGCAACGCTGCCCCATTTGAAAATCCGGAAGGACGCCCCTTGATGTCGATCGTTCTGGCCGATCAGGGTCCGGCGCGGGCGTCACTTGGAGACCTGCGTGGCTTACCTTTTCCGATCAGTGTGATTGTTGACGCCTCGGCCTCGGATGCCGAAGAGGCGATGGCGTTCTATCGCGATGTGGGGGCCGAGGTCATCATCAAGCCGACATTACCTACAGGCGCCACTCCGAAAGACGCGGAAGAGAATTTTCAGGCCCAAGCCGCTCTGACCGATCAGGCGGTGGCAGTTTTCATGGATCAGGAAAGTGGATTTCAGGGCGACAGCGCTTTGGCTGCCCAGATATCCGAGATTTTGGTCGCTAGCGGCCATGGGCTGGTGTCCGAGGCGCAAGGATTGAACACCGGCCACAAGACTGCGTTGAAAACCGGCGTTGCCTCTGGCGTGGTGTTTCGCGAGCTTGATGGGGACGGACAGGATGGAAAGGTCATCCGCCGGTTTCTGGACAATGCGGCCTTTAAGGCCGGGCAGGAAAACGGTGTGATTCTGGTGGGACAGGCAAAGTCAGATACATTGCAGGCGCTGATCGAATGGAGCCTTGGGAACCGCGTGAAATCTGTTGCCATGGCGCCGGTTTCAGCGCTTCTTTTGGGCGGATGATGCCATTTACGACGCTACGATCCTATTAGGCTCGCACGCAATTCTACGACAGACTTGCCCAGTCGAAACGGTGCGGCAAAGCTAACAAGGCACAGAGCGAGTATCTGTAAAATCAAAATGTTGGAGTGGGACTGCAAATATTCCCATTCATCCTTCAACTTGCCGACTTGCTCGATCAGATCATCATAGCTGTTGGCGATGATCTGGTAATCCGCTGCAATTGAGGGGGCCGATTGTCTGGCCGCCTCTAGTGCGGCGCGCGTTTCATCGTCAACGGATGTAAACACCAAAAAACGCTCCACTTCGAATGCCTCGACACGTTCCACCATCTGATGCATGTCGTTCATACTAGCTTGATCTGGGATATCTGGGCCTCCGAACAGAAAGCTCAGGCCGGACAAGGGGGCGACCTCGTCCGTGACGGCGATGAACAGCGGCAAATCGGCGTTGGTTGCGGTTGATGCGGACAGAAACTCAACCTTTTCACAAAGGGTTTTTGTCGCGGGCGTCTCGGCCTGTTCACAAAAGCGCAATCGAAACCTGGCAGCGTCTCGGTCGAAGGCAGCCGTCGCCGCATAGGCGAGGTCAATCTGGCGGTCCAGTCGGGAACTGTCGGCAGTGTAAAGCCCAGCGACAATCGCCACCAACGCACCAATCCCGCCCAGCACAACCCAGACCAAATCGGCCAGTTTCCAAGCCCGGTGTGCGGCGGGTTTTCGGAACAACAACAAGGTACCAATGGTGCCAAGCGCGAACAGGCTCAGCAGAAGGTGAAGCTGATAGGTGGTGATAAAGCTCATGTTTGCGATACTAGAGTGCGAACCGGATCACGCAACAGAGACGATCGTCACCCGCAGGAATGTGAACCGAATTACAAGCTACGTCGCCCGACAAGATCGTCAGGCTGTACCCTGCAAATCCATTTCGAAGAACAACAAGTGGTCTTTCGCGATCTCAGGGATTTCCTGATAGGGCGCGCGCGTGTTGAAACCCAAGGACAGGTAAAGCTTTTGTGCAGCCTTCAGAGGTTTCGAAGTGTCCATCAAAATACGTTTGTAGCCCGCGCGTTTGGCCTGATCGATCAGCGCACGCATGATGGCGAAACCTGCACCCGTGCCCCGCGCAGCGTCGGCAACAAAGACGCGTTTGATCTCGGCGATATCTGGGGCAAGTTGGTGATACATTCCGCAGCCCACAGGCTGTCCGTCCACCAAGGCCAATCGTATGGCTCCCGCGGGGCGCGCATGTTCCTGTTCAAGGCGGTCAACAATGCCCTGGTATTTTGCTACAGGATAAACGCTATCGACGATCTTTGCATCAAAAGGGCTGAGTGCGCTCAGGAAGTCGCGGTATTCCCAACAAAGACGCCGGACCGCGTCTAGCTGGTCCGGCGTGTTCGGTTCTATAATCTCCAGCATGTCAGGCTCCCTTTTATCAGAGCCTTAACACACCTGCCGTCACTTCAGAATGCTGCGCCCTGCATATTCGGCGGTAACACCCAACATTTCTTCAATACGGATCAATTGGTTGTATTTGGCCAGCCGGTCGGACCGCGCCAGCGAGCCGGTTTTGATCTGGCCACAATTGGTGGCCACGGCGAGGTCTGCGATGGTGGCATCCTCGGTCTCGCCGGAACGGTGGGACATCACATTGGTCATGCCTGCACGGTGTGCCATGTCGACGGCGCGCAGGGTCTCGGACAAGGTGCCGATCTGATTGACCTTCACCAGCATCGAGTTCGCCGCGCGCTTCTCAATACCGTCTGCCAGTCGGGTGGGGTTGGTGACGAACAGATCGTCGCCCACAAGCTGGACTTGGTCTCCCAACAGCGCAGTCAGGGCGACCCAGCCGTCCCAGTCATCCTCGGCCATGCCGTCTTCGACCGAGATAATGGGATAGTCGTCGCAAAGCGCTTTCAGATACTGCGCGTTTTCTTCCGAGGTCAGAGATTTGCCTTCACCGACCATCTCGTATTTGCCGTCTTTGTAATATTCCGTCGATGCACAATCGAGCGCCAGATAGATGTCCTTGCCGGGCGTGTAGCCCGCCTTTTTTATCGACTGCATGATGAAATCCAGTGCCGCGCGGGTTGACGCGATGTTGGGTGCAAAGCCGCCTTCGTCGCCGATACCGGTGTTCAGCCCGGCTGCGGTCAGTTCCTTTTTTAGGGTGTGAAACACCTCGGACCCCATGCGCACAGCTTCGCGGATGTTTTCGGCCGCGACTGGCATGATCATGAATTCCTGAATGTCGATCGGGTTGTCGGCATGTTCACCGCCATTGATGATATTCATCATCGGTACTGGCAAAACCCGCGCCGAAGCGCCCCCTACATAACGATAAAGCGGTAGGGCAGAGGCATCGGCTGCGGCCTTGGCGACAGCAAGCGAGACGCCCAGGATTGCATTGGCGCCCAAGCGGGACTTGTTGGGGGTGCCGTCCAGTTCGCACATGGCTGCGTCGATGGCTTCTTGTTCCGTCGCATCATATCCAACCAGAGCGTCTGCAATCTCGCCATTTACGGCTTCGACGGCTTCCAGAACGCCCTTGCCCATATAGCGCGCCTTGTCGCCATCGCGTTTTTCAACCGCTTCATGGGCGCCGGTCGACGCACCCGAGGGCACAGCCGCACGGCCCAGTGTGCCGTCATCCAAGATCACATCCACCTCGACAGTTGGGTTGCCCCGGCTGTCCAGAATCTCACGGGCAAAAATATCGACGATGGTGGTCATGTTAGCGCTCCCAATAAGAAGAAAACTTCAGTTAGGGCGTCTTTAGCGCGTTGTGGACGCTACGACAACAGGGCAAGGGGCAGTTAGCGTGACCGGAGCCTTTGTTCGCGCCAGAATGTGTAGATACCGGTTCCAATCACGATAGCCGCGCCGAAATAGGTCCAGAAATCCGGGCGCTCGCTGAAAATGATGAAACCAAGGATCATCGAAAAAATCAGCCTGAGGTAGCGAAAAGGCATAATGATCGAGGTTTCGGCAATCCGCATCGCCTGCACGATGGCATAGTATCCAGAAACACCAGCGATCATGGCGCAAAGGATGTAAATCCACTCAACCCCGTGTGGAACCACAAACGGATCGTTGAACGGTGTCATCAATAGGCCCGCCGGCACCACAGCGGCAAACCCATAAAAGGCCACACTGACGGATGGGATGCTCGGGTCCATTTGTCGGGTGATTAGGTCGCGAACCGCAATCCCAAATACTGCGGCCAAGGGCAATAGAGCGGCGATCTGAAAGCTGTCACTGCCCGGTCGGATGATGATCAGGACACCAATAAAACCGATGATCACCGCGCTCCAACGTCGCCACCCGACCTTTTCGCCCAGAAAAAGCGCGGCCCCCGCGGTGATCGCCAGCGGTGTGGCCTGAAACACCGCAGCGACGGTCGAGATTGGGACAAGAGACAGGGCCGTGACAAAGAACATGGCGGCTAGCCCCTCAGACGCGTCGCGCCACAGCATCATCGGGCTGCGCATGTCTCGATGAACCAACGGGGCCAGCGTGCCGCGCTGCCAGTACGTGATGGCCCCGAAGGCCAGCATGCCACCAATCCCAAGGATGACCAGAACTTCGGACACCGGGATGCCACGGGCCATCGACTTGATAAAGGCGTCTTCGGTCGAAAACGCCGCCATAGAGAAGGTGATCAGGATGATGCCGCGAATGTTTTGCATAGGGTACTGCGCATGTTCAGAAATTCAATCAGGCGACAGGACCCGATTTAGCACGATAGAGCAAGGCGTTATCGCTGATATTTCCAATCACGAAATGCGATTTGACGATCCGATCAACTATCTTTCCTACGCACGCCATAAAGCTCTAGCCGATGGCCCTTGAGTTCATAGCCAAGCTTTGTCGCAATTTTTTCCTGCAACGCTTCGATTTCGGGATCCAGAAACTCGATCACCTGACCGGTGGTCAAATCGATCAGGTGGTCATGGTGATCCCGGTCAGCACTTTCATAGCGCGCGCGCCCGTCTCCGAATTCGTTTTTGACAAGGATCCCTGCTTCTTCAAACAGCTTCACCGTGCGGTAAACAGTTGCCAAAGAAATGCGATGGTCCTGACCGGCCACGCGGGCATGCAGTTCCTCGACATCTGGGTGATCACGATGGGCATCGTCCAAGATTGCCGCAATAACACGGCGTTGCTCGGTCATGCGCAGGCCTAAATCCTCGCATCGTTCTACAATGGATCGCTTGGACATTGTGCCCCCGGATGTCGAAATTGCGTGACCTCTTATGCCGTTAATTCGGGATGGGGGGAATGCCCTTTCCGCGAATTTTGGCGAATGATCCCGAATGCCCAATTGAACCTGGTAGCCTGAAGCCAGGGTAAAACTCTTCCAAAGTGTAGGCATGTTAACGCTGCGAAACCCTCTATGGTCCTTGCAATGAGTCGAAGAAACAAAAGATAGTGCAAGGACCAACGCGCGGTTGAACGCGCTGTAATGCACAAGGAAGGCGCGCCTCTTGGCCATGCGAACATCTACCAGGGCTCGGTCTGATGACCAAAAGCACGAACGGCACGCCGCGATCTTATCCGCCGCCCGAGAGATGATCGAGGAATTGGGCTTTGAAGGCGTGAAGATGAGCGCTCTGGCCAACCGGGCGGGGCTCGCTAAGGGAACGCTGTATCTTTATGTGCGCTCCAAGGAAGAGCTTTTCCTGCATTTGTTCTTGGAGGCGTTTGAGGCGCTTGTCATGCGGTTTGAGCGTGAAGCTCATGCAGATATGAGCGCAGAGGCACTTGCGGAGTACCTAACGGCCCTGACCGTCGAAACGCCGCTGTTTCTACCGCTATACGCACGGCTTATCGCAGTAATCGAAGCGAATGTCGCGGACGAGCCGTTGTTTGATGCGAAGCGTAATCTGATCGCAAAATTTGAACGTTTCAAAACACATTTCGGGGCGATCTTGGGTTTGGATGTCATGCAGACCGAGCTGGTGGCGGGGACAATGATGAACACGCTGCTCGGGACGGCGCAATTTGATTTGACGGCCGGGCGCGACCCAGCGGGACTGCCCGAAGACATGCGCGAAGCCTTTGCGAATAACGCGTTCGAACGCAATTTCCCACCGGCAGCGGCATTCATCCTGACAGCGGCCAAAGCACTAGCTGACTGACGCGAACTACCCCTAGACCAGCAACTGCCCTTTCATGATCTGAACCGCGTGACCAGAAACTGTAACCCGGCCCGGTTCGGCTTTTAGGTGGATGCGCGACGGACGCCCCATGTCATCACCTTGATGGATGATCAATGATTGATCACATCCACGGTCTTGGCACAGCAGCGCGGCCAAGGGTGCCGCAGCGGAACCAGTTGCCGGGTCTTCGGGAATGCCATCCAGTGGGGCGAACATCCGGGCATGAATGGCGCCTTCATGCTCGACCCAGGCATAGATCGCGAAATCGTGGTTACCGGGAAACAGGGCAACGCCCTCGCGCATCGCGTCGGCATTTGCTTGAAGCGTCGATAGAACCTGACGATTGCGCAGCTGCGCATAGACGAAATCCCCACCCAGCGATGCGATCTCGGGCGGTTGAACGATATCATCGACAGAACAGCCGATAGCGCGGGCCACAAGATCGGGCGCGGGGTGGCCCTTACGCTCCAGCGCATGATCGGTGACGAACGACGCTTCGCCTTCGCTTGCATGGGCAGGCAGTGGCCCGACCTCAAGTTCCAGCACCATGTCGGGATCATAGCCGATATCGGCCAGCATGACGGCCGTACCGACAATCGGGTGCCCCGCGAAGGGAAGCTCCCGTTCCGGGGTGAAGATACGCACACGAGCCGTGTGGGCGGCGTTCTCGGGCGGCAAGACAAACGTGGTTTCCGAGAAGTTGAATTCCCGCGCGATCTTTTGAATGTCCTCAATGCCAAGGCCGCTGGCATCTGGAAGAACGGCAAGTTGATTGCCACCGAATGGTGTTTCGGTGAACACGTCATAGACGAAGAAATCTCGCATTACATAAGCTCCGGTTCACGGCCAAGACGATTGGCAAGTGGGGCAACGGTCAGCCCCTGAATGATGATCGAGAATATCACGATGATATAGGTCGCGGTCAGAATAAGGGGTTTCCATTCGCCGTCGGGCAGGGACAGCGCCAGCGCGACCGAAATCCCACCTTTCAAGCCGCCCCATGTCATGATCGGGATCACCCCTTTTGAGAAGCTGCGAAACGGGCGCAAGAGCAGAACCGGCACAGCCACAGCCGCAAGGCGCGCCACAAGCGCAAGTGCGATGGACAGGACGCCAGCCTGTACCGCATCCATCGTGAAGGCGACGGCGAAGACCTCGAACCCGATCATCAGAAACAGGACTGCGTTCAGAATTTCGTCGATCAATTTCCAGAACGCGTCGACATATTTGCGTGTCTCCTCGCTCATCCCATGTTTTGTGCCAACATCGCCAATCAAAAGCCCCGCACAGACCGCCATGATGGGCGCTGACACATGCAAAGCCACAGCAAGTTCATAGCCGCCGAACGCAAGGCCCAGCGTCAAGAGAACTTCCAGCGAATAGTCGTCAATCCGGCGCATCACGCGGAAGGTCAGCCAGCCAAGGGCAAGGCCCAAAACCGCACCCCCTACGGCTTCTTGAAAGAACAGCTGAATTGCGGCCTGCGCGCTGGGCTCGGCCGCGTGTTCGCCATGGCCTGTTGGGAAGGCGATGCCCACCAAGACCAGGAAAACCACGTAGCCGACCCCATCATTGAACAGGCTTTCCCCGGCGATCTTGGTTTCTAGAGACTTTTGTAGATTGGCTTCGCGCAACACACCCAGCACCGCCACAGGGTCTGTGGGGGAGATCAGCGATCCAAAGACCAGTGCGATCAGCAGCGGCATCCCGGTAATCCAGCTGAACCCGACCCCGACGATCACGGTGGACAGTGCCACACCCATTGTGGCCATAAGGAACACGACGCGCCACTGCTCTCGCAGGTCCGAAATCTTGACATGCAGCGCACCGGCGAAAAGCAATAGCCCCAACATGCCCTCAAGAAGAGCATCCGAGAAATCAATGCTTGTGACCGTCGCCCGCACCTGATCGGCCACTCCCAATCCTGGCGCGATGAAATCAAGCATCATCACCGCGAGCGACGCCATAAGCGACACCGCAAGAATGCCGATGGCCGAAGGTAGCTTTAAAAACAAATAGTTCACGGCGCCAAATACGCCTGCCAACACAATCAGAAGCGAGGCAATTTGCAAAAATGTCATTGGGGTTCCTTTACGCGTCCAAGCGCAGTCATAGCATGCGGACTGAGCATGACAAACGCACAGTTCTCGCCTGCCTGTCTGGCAACGACACGTTTAGGCTCACCCGCCTACGCGAATATTCACCCAGACCGGCAAATGGTCCGAGGCGATCTTGGCAAGGCCAGTCTGATCGACGCCGCTGTCTCGAATTTCGATACCTGGGCTGATCGCGATCCGGTCCAATTCCGCAACCGGACGCGAGGCGTGGAAAGATTTGCCGGGGGCGTGAACGTCAAATTCGACTTCAAGCGGCTCAAACCCGCGTTTGGGTGACCATTCGTTGAAGTCGCCCAATACCGCCGTCGGAAGGGGCGAGGCAGACAACTTGTCGGCCAACACCCGCATTTGCTGGTGGCGATACCGGCGCATCAACCCCAGATGTGTCCCAACCAAAGTGAGCTTGCCTGCGATGTCGACGGAGACAGCGCCGCGCGGCTCCAGCCCCGGTAGCTCGATCCGTGTTGGATTGCCAAATGCCACATCTTTGCGCACCAGTATGGCGTTGCCGTGGCTGCCCAGCGAGACGCTGTTGGCGGCCAGTGGAACCGGAACCAAATCGGTTTCACTGGCCAATAAGCCCCGCGGCAGTGCCGAGGGGCGTTGCCCCAAACGGCGGTCAGCCTCTTGCAAGATCACCACGTCGGCGTCCAACCGGCTGATCACATCCAGTATCCGGCGCGGATCCCGCCTGCGATCCAGCCCGATGGCCTTGCGAATGTTATAGGTGACGAGTTTCAGATCCATCGGCGCGCTTTAGTTCGTTGGTGTTACTGACAATGTCATACAGGTCGTTGTCACGTCCCGCAAAATGTTCTGATCACGCGTTCATCATGCGCGGGTGGCTGGACAAGGTCCAGAGTGTCAGGGGAAGGATCGAAGGGATTTGCCAGTGCGTCCACCAGGCGATGGAACGGGGCAAAGTCGCCATCAAGCCCTGCTTGAATGGCCTGTTCAACCCGGTGATTGCGTGGGATCAGGATCGGGTTAACAGCGCGCATGGTGACTTGTGGGTCTCCATCTTCACGCGCCAAACGCGCGTGCCAGTCAGGCGCCCAGCTGGCCCAAGCACCATCGTCGGTGATGTGCAGTGCCGTAGCCTCGTCCGGTGCGTCAGTCGCCAGCGCTGCAAAAGTATTCGTGAAATCGGCCTGAGAGCTGGACATCCGCGCGAGCAACCCGGTGATCAGTGCTTCATCACCCTCTTCTTTTGAGGTGATCCCAATCTTTGCCCGAAATAGCCGCATCCATTCGGCCCGGAACAGTTCACCGAAGTTCGACAAGACATCGGTTGCCTGTTCGGCGGCTTCCTCGGCCTCGCCATCAACCAGCGGCAGGAGCGATGTTGCCAACTGCGCGAGGTCCCAAACGGCCATGTTGGGTTGTTCCTGATAGGCATACCGCCCCTGTTGGTCGATAGAAGAGAATACCATACGCGGGTGAAATGCGTCCATGAAGGCGCAGGGGCCGTAATCGATCGTCTCGCCAGAGATGGTCATATTGTCGGTGTTCATGACGCCGTGGATAAAGCCCACGCTCATCCATTGGGCAATCAGCTTGGCCTGTGCTTCAATCACCTGCGCCAGAAATGTCAGCGGGCCATCTGCACTTGGATAATGCCGCGCGATACTGTGATCCAGAAGCAGCCGCAGGGCAGGGGTATCGCCCCGGGCTGCGAAATATTGGAACGTTCCGACACGGATATGGCTGTCCGCAACGCGCGTCAGGACAGCACCGGGATATCGGCGTTCCCGTTGGATGCTTTCTCCGGTCATGGCGGCACCCAACGCGCGGGTGGTTGGGATGCCAAGAGCATGCATCGCCTCGGACACGATATATTCGCGCATCACCGGGCCTAACCAAGCGCGTCCATCGCCATTCCGGCTGAACGGCGTAAGACCCGCGCCTTTAAGCTGAATGTCGCGCCGACCAAATGTGCCGGTGACTTCGCCCAGCAAAATCGCGCGCCCGTCGCCCAAGCGCGGCACCCAGCCGCCAAATTGGTGTCCGGCATAGACCTGCGCCAAAGGTTCTGAACCGGGCAAAAGAGTGTTGCCGGTCAGGACATCGGCGGTCAGGCTATCCGGGTCCAGGCCCAGTTCCATCGCCAACGCGTCGTTCACCCGCAATATCGAGGGTTGTGTCACAGGCGTCGGCGCGATCCGGGCGTAAAACTGATCGGGCAATCGGGCGTAAGAATTGTCAAACTGGTTGTTCATACTCACGTCCCTATCATCCAAACACACGTCTTACAGCATACGCGACATCACATGATAGCGATCCCGAATGCCAAATCCCAATCGCGAATAGAGCGCCCGCGCCCGGTCGTTGTCGCTACCGACCTCCAGATGCATCGCTTTGATGCCTTGCTCAGACAGCGCACGCACCAAAGTGGCCAGCGCCTCGCTTCCCATACCGCGACCGCGCACGCGTTCGCGGACATAGACCTCGTCCAAAAACGCATCCAGTCCGCCAAATTCGATGGACCAGCCAAAGCTGACGGCGATGTAGCCGACGGGCGCAGAGCGTGGTCCAATCATCCAGATGGCCCCGTGCGGTGACCCCTCAAGCAATGGGGCGAGTGCTGCCCTGCGCGTTTCGTCATCCTGTTCGATCCCGGATTGGGCATGCAGCCCCGCCACCAACGGCATAAGCCGGTCGAGGTCGTCCATCGTGGCAAGGCGCAAACTGCTCATAACCGGGCAATCCTTTCGGTCAGGAGACCAAAGAAACCGTCCGCATCAAGGTCTCCGATGAAGGTTGCGTTGGCTGGTTGATCGGTGACGCCCCACCAGTCGGCAACCGTCATGCCCATGGTCAGCTCAGACTGCGTCTCAACCTGTACGTTCACATTGCGACCAGAGAAGAGTTCAGGGCGGATTAGATAGGCGATGACAGTTGGATCATGCAGGGGTGCGCCTTCCGAGCCATATTTCTCGATATCAAATCGTTCAAAAAAATCTGTCATCTCAGCCACGGCATGACCAACGTCGCCGGGGAGCGCTCGGAACGCGTCGTTGCGTTCGCGAGTGACCAGCGCTTTGTGGGTGACATCCAACGGCATCGCAACAATTGGTACGTTTGATTTAAACACGATATCAGCGGCTTGCGGGTCGACGTAGATGTTGAATTCAGCTGTAGGGGTCACATTGCCCACTTCGAAATATGCCCCGCCCATCAGCACAATCTCTTGCACGCGCTCGACGATATCAGGTGCTTTCTCAAACGCTGTGGCGATGTTCGTCAGGGGGCCAAGCGGGCACAGCGTGACCGTCCCGGCAGGCTCAGCACGCAGCGTTTCAATGATGAAGTCCACCCCATGCTGATCTTGAAGTGGCATGGTTGGATCGGGCAGGTCGGGGCCGTCCAACCCTGTTTTCCCATGCACGTACTCTGCCGTTACAAGCTCGCGTCGTAGCGGACGGTCGCAGCCGGAAAACACTTTGGTTTCGGTCTTGCCTGCAAGTTCACATACGATACGGGCGTTCTTTTGCGTCAGGGCCAAGGGCACATTGCCCGCAACCGCGGTGATGCCCAAAACATCGATATCCTCGGGGCTGGCAAGGGCCAACAAAATGGCGACGGCATCGTCCTGTCCGGGGTCTGTATCGATGATGATTTTTCTTGTCATTATATATCCTTAAGCGGCGAGTTTGACCCAGATCGGTACGTGATCCGAGGGCTTCTCGCGTCCGCGTATTTCTTTGTCGATCTGGCAGTCTTCCAACAGGTCAGCACATTCAGGTGACAGTAGGAAATGATCGATCCGAATGCCGTCATTGCGCTGCCAGGCGCCGCGCTGGAAATCCCAAAACGTGTATTGCTCAGGGGCTGGGTTGCCGGCCCGGAATGCCTCGGTCAGGCCGAGGTTCAGGATGTTGCGCCATGCCTCGCGGCTTTCTGGACGGTAGAGCGCATCTTCAGTCCAATCCTGCGGTCGGGCGGCGTCCTCGGGCTGGGGGATGATGTTGTAATCTCCAGCCATCAGAAATGGAATTTCTTCGGCCAACAGGGCTTCAGCCCGCGCTTGTAACCGCTTCATCCAAGCCAGTTTGTAGTCGTATTTCGGACCCGGCACCGGGTTGCCATTGGGCAAGTACAGGCCGCAGATGCGAACTGCGTGTTCACCGACCACAGTCGCCTCGATATAACGCGCCTGTTCGTCTTCGTCGTCGCCGGGCAGGCCGCGGGTTACGTCCTCTAGCGGGATTTTTGACAACAGCGCCACACCGTTAAAGCTTTTCTGCCCATGGGTTTCGACATTATACCCTTTGTCTTCAAAGGCTTCACGCGGGAAGTTCTCGTCAATAGACTTGATTTCCTGCAAGATCGCTACGTCTGGTTGGGCCTCGTCCAGCCAATCCATAAGGGCGGGCAAACGCGCTTTGATGCCGTTGATATTGTAGCTGGCGATTTTCATTTGGCCCCTCCTGTTTCCCGCCAATGTGGGCGCAAACAGACAGGGGTGCAAGCGCGTGTTCTTAATTCTCGGCGATATGCCGCCCGGCGGCGTGTGCGCTGGCCCAAGCCCACTGGAAATTAAACCCGCCAAGCCAACCAGTGACGTCCACGCATTCCCCGATGAAGTACAGACCGGGCACGGTTTTTGACATCATGGATTTGCTGTCGATCCCATTTGTGTCGACGCCTCCGAGCGTGACTTCGGCGGTGCGATAACCTTCGGACCCTGATGGTGTCAGGGCCCAATTTGATAGTTGATCGGTGAGCGCCCTGAGCTTCGCGTCCGACTGATCGGCCAGCCTTTGGGTCAGGTCAAATTGATCTGCCCATTCGGAGGTCAGGAAATCAACCAAGCGGGACGGGAGGTGCCGTGCCAGTTCCGTCGACACTTGTCGCCGACCTTCGGCTTGCCGTTGATCGCGCAACGCCGCGAACAAGTCTTGCCCGCCGGTTAGGTCCACATGGAGGTCCTCGCCCTCGCGCCAGAAGGACGAGATTTGCAGGATCGCAGGGCCAGAGAGACCGCGATGGGTGAAAAGTAGAGCTTCTTCAAAACGGGCGCGCTTAGTCCAGACTGAGACCGGAAGGGACACGCCTGACAAGGCTGAGAACCGACCGTCTGGAAAGGTCAGCGGCACAAGGGCGGGGCGGGGTTCGACCAGTGTTTGGCCGAACTGGCGGGCGATGTCATATGCAAAGCCGGTGGCGCCCATCTTGGGGATCGACTTGCCGCCGGTTGCCAGAACGAGTTGGTCGCAGCTGAGCTTGCCATCGGTCGTTTCTAGCTCAAACCGACCGTTCGTTCGCGTGATAATATCTACCGAGGTCTTCAAGCGAAGCTCCACACCCGATTTCCGCATCCGTTCCAACAGTAGGTCGACAATCTGCGTCGCCTTCTCATCGCAAAAAAGCTGTCCCAGTGTTTTCTCGTGCCACGCAATGCCCGCGGCGTCGACAAGCTCGATGAAATCCCACTGGGTGAAACGGGACAGGGCGGATTTGTGAAAATGCGGGTTTTGGCCAGTAAAATTACCGGGTTCTGTGTGCATATTGGTGAAATTACAGCGCCCACCGCCCGCAATGCGGATTTTTTCGCCGGGTTTGGCTGCGTGATCAAGAACCAGCGCGCGCTTGCCCTGAGCGGCAGCAAACGGCCCGCAAAACAGCCCCGCCGCACCCGCACCAATGATGATCGTATCCCAGTTGCTTTGCATGGGCAGGCCTTAGCGGGTTTGTCGGTGGCCGAAAAGGGTTACATCGAAAAGGATGTGCCGCAGCCACACGATGACGTAGCATTCGGGTTTTCTACCACGAAGCGCGCGCCGATAAGTTCTTCGGTGAAATCAATTGTCGCGTTGGCCAGGAACGGCAAAGACACTTCATCGACGACCACTTGTTGGCCAGCACCTTTCAGGATCAGATCGCCCTCGGCGGGATCATCCAGCGTGATGTCATACTGAAATCCCGAACATCCGCCGCCATCAACGGCTACGCGCAAGGCTTTGCCTTGATCGCCCGCGCCGATTTCGGCCAGACGGGCAAAGGCCCGTTGGGTGACAGTGGGGGGCAGGGTCAGGTCCATTGGAATTCCATTTTATGTTCCGCGTAAAGAGAATATAGGGGGAGCATGTGGGCGCGACAAGACGCCCTTGAAGCAGGGCGCTGATTTGGACGGGACATCCAGATGCGCCTGCGCAGTGACAGGCAGAAGGGGGCAGCGCATGCTCGCCATTTATGCAACCCATCCCGAGGCCAGCCGTGGCCGGCTTCACGACGAGGGCGAAAGCGCGTTTCGTGAGCCGTTTCAGCGGGATCGCGACAGGATCATCCACAGCTCGGCCTTTCGTCGTCTGAAGCATAAGACGCAGGTGTTTGTGGAACATGAAGGCGACTATTTCCGCACGCGCCTCACGCATTCGATCGAAGTGGCGCAAGTGGCGCGCACGATTGCCGGCGCGTTGGGGTTAAACTCGCATCTGACCGAGGCTGTGGCGCTGGCGCATGATCTAGGACACACGCCGTTTGGTCATACCGGAGAAGACGCGCTGAATGCACTAATGGCCCCCTATGGCGGGTTTGATCACAATGCGCAGGCGCTGAAAATTGTGACCTCACTGGAACGTCACTATGCCGAATGGGACGGGTTGAACCTGACATGGGAAACCCTTGAAGGGATTGCGAAACACAATGGGCCTGTCACAGGCGATTTGCCGTTTGCCTTGTCCGATTACAACGCGCGGCACGATCTGGAGCTGGGCACTCATGCGGGCGCTGAGGCGCAGGCGGCGGCATTGGCCGATGATATCGCCTATAACAATCATGATCTGCATGACGGTTTGCGGGCTGGGTTGTTCACATTGGACGAGATTGCGACCCTGCCCATCGTAGGACCGGCTGTTGCAGCGGTGGACGCGCGCTATCCTTGTCTTGATCCCGGACGTCGGCGCCATGAAGCACTGCGCCGGGTGTTTGGTGTGATGGTTGAGGATGTTTTGACGACGTCTCAGGCATTGCTGGCAGAAGCGAACCCGCAATCTGTCGAGGATATCCGGGCGTTGGATCACGCGGTGATCCAGTTCACGCCATCGCTTTGGAGCGATCTGAGAGAGATTCGAGAGTTCCTATTCACCCGCATGTACCGCGCACCCGCGGTGGTCGAGATGCGAACGCGCGTGACCCGTGTGGTCGAGGATTTGTTTGCGCATTTCCAGGCGACGCCGGCCGATTTGCCCGAGGAATGGCGCAGCGAGATTGAAGCGGCAAATAGTGACACGCGGTTGGCACGTCTGGTGGCGGATTACATTGCGGGGATGACGGACCGGTTTGCGTTACAAGAACATAAGCGCTTGGGGCTGGGGGCGTAGGGGGCGCTGCCCCCTCGGGACTTTGTCCCTCACCCCCGGGATATTTCTGGAAAGAAAATAAGTGGGTCTGTGGCATTTAAGGGTTGCGTTCTTGACCTTTGGGGCGTGGCTGATAGGAGTGCGCCTGAGAGAAAAAGGACCAAACCCATGAACCTGTTTGCTGATATTCGCAACCTTGTGATCGACGCACTGGAAGCCATGACCGCCGAGGGCGTACTGCCCGCGGGGCTTAGCTTTGATAATGTAGCTGTCGAGCCACCACGAGATGCGGCGCATGGGGATATGGCAACCAATGCGGCGATGGTGCTGGCGAAACCCGCCAAGATGAAGCCGCGCGACATTGCGGAGGCGTTGGCGGACAAGCTGTCGGCGGACGCGCGGATTGATGTGGCTGAGGTGGCTGGCCCCGGGTTTTTGAACCTGCGGCTTGATCCCATTGTTTGGACGGGCTTGGTCGAAGGTATCTTGGGGGACCCGGACTATGGTCGGTCGGCCATGGGGACAGGCCAGCGGGTTAATGTCGAATACGTATCGGCAAATCCGACGGGTCCGCTTCATGTCGGTCATGCGCGGGGCGCTGTTTTTGGCGATGCTTTGGCCAGCCTGCTCGATTACGCGGGTCTTGATGTGACACGGGAGTATTATGTCAACGATGGGGGCGCACAGGTCGATGTGTTGGCCCGGTCCGTTTACCTGCGGTATTTGGAGGCTCACGGGCAGGAGGTCGCGTTTGAAGATGGCACCTATCCCGGCGATTATCTGGTCCCAATTGGGCAAGCGCTGAAGGACAAGGTGGGCGACGCCTATGTCGACAAGGGCGAGCAGTTCTGGCTGGCTGAGATCCGGGAATATGCAACCGAAGCCATGATGGATTTGATCCGTGAGGATCTGGCGATGCTGGGTGTGAAGATGGATATCTTCTACTCTGAAAAGTCGCTTTATGGCACCGGGCGGATCGAAGCCGCTATTGAAACGCTTGAAGGCAAAGGGCTGATTTACGAAGGCGTGCTTGAGCCACCCAAGGGCAAAAAACCCGAGGACTGGGAGCCGCGTGAACAGACGCTGTTCAAGTCCACGGAGCATGGCGATGACGTTGATCGGCCGGTGAAGAAATCTGACGGAAGCTGGACGTATTTTGCGCCCGACATTGCATACCATTTCGACAAAATCGAACGTGGTTATGATGCTTTGATCGACGTTTTTGGCGCCGATCACGGTGGTTATGTCAAGCGGATGAAAGCGGCTGTTTCGGCGCTGTCTGATGGTAAAGTGCCGTTGGATATCAAGCTGACGCAGCTGGTGAAGCTTTATAAGAATGGTGAGCCGTTCAAAATGTCCAAGCGGGCAGGGACCTTTGTGATGCTGCGTGATGTGGTCGAGCAGGTGGGGTCTGACGTGACCCGGTTCGTGATGCTGACTCGCAAGAACGACGCGCCCTTGGACTTTGATTTCGATAAAGTGCTGGAGCAGAGCAGGGACAACCCGGTGTTCTATGTGCAATACGCGCATGCTCGGGTAAAATCGGTGTTGCGTAAGGCGGCTGAGCAAGGCGTGACCCTGACGGATACCCCTGCCATCACGGACGAAGCCGAGGTGACTTTGGCCAAGAAATTGGCCGAGTGGCCGCGGCTTGTTGAGATTGCCGCACGGACCCACGAACCGCACAGAATTGCCTTTTACTTGTATGAACTTGCGTCGGATTTCCACGCCCTGTGGACGCGTGGCAATGACAAGCCTGAACTGCGCTTCTTGCAGGATGGCAAGAATGACTCATCGGCGGCAAAAATTGCCCTACCGCGTGCTGTTGCCGTTGTCATTTCGTCAGGTTTGGGTATCTTAGGCGTCACTCCGGCTGAGGAAATGCGCTGATACAAGTGCAGCCTGGTCCGGGGCAGAGGTTGACGCAGTAACTGGACCGGGACGCAAGAAGGGCCATAAGAGCCTCGGGCGTTCGTATCCGGAGGTGAGGCATTATGGCAGATACAAATTGGGGTCCCGGGACCCAACAGGCGGCATATCAGGACGAATTTGATCACCCTCAGAACGGTGGTTATGGCGGAACGCATCGAGCGGAGCCGCCCGTGATGGCACCTTCCCATGGCGCGGGGCAATACGTGCATCCAGCGCATGGTGGCCCTGCACCTCAGCCGGTATCTCAACCCAACGCGCAAATGTATGCAGCCCCAATGGCTGATCTGACCGAGGATCAAACCGGAGCGGGTGGATCGTCTGGCGGCGCGGGCGTCGTGGTAAATTATGCAGGTGCGGCCGTATCGCTGGCCTTGATCATTGGTCTGGGCGTCTGGGGCTATCAGCTTGCCATGCGTGACGTGAATGGCATTCCAGTCGTGCGCGCGCTTGAGGGGCCCATGCGTATCCAGCCAGACAATCCCGGCGGGCAGTCTGCCGCCCATCAGGGCTTCGCTGTGAACGATGTGCAATCCGTGGGGCAGGCGACTGCGCCAGCCGACCGCTTGGTATTGGCCCCCGCACCCGAGGAACTGGCCGAGGAGGACATGGTGGCCGAAGTGTCCGCACGGGCCGATACGTCACCCGGCGCGGCCTTGCCGCTGCATGAGGCGTCGGCGATCGTACCGGCAACGAACCCCGAGATCGTTGATCCGGTGGCCGCCGCATTGGCCATTGCCGCGCAGATCGCTGAAAATGCCCAACCACTCTCTGGTGAATCATTGAACGAAGCCGTTGTCGCTTCGGTCGCGCAGATACCGGTGCCAAAGCTGCCCGAAGACAGTGCGGTCGCGAAAATCATCCCCGCCTCTGTTCCCGGTGTGCGGACATCGCCGCGCCCCTTTGGTCGCCCAACTGATCTGAACACCAAAGTGGCCGCCGCGCCCGCAGTTACAACAACGCCCGCCGTCACTGATGTGCCTGCCGAAAAGATCGCTGCAGGCACGCGTTTGGTACAGCTTGGTGCCTTTGACAGTGCCGACGTTGCGCGCGCGGAGTGGGATAAACTCTCCGTCCGGTTCGAAGAGTATCTTGGTGACAAGTCTCGCGTTATTCAAAAGGCGCAGTCCAGCGGCAAGACGTTTTACCGCCTGCGTGCGATGGGATTTGCCGATCTTGCGGACGCGCGACGTTTCTGTTCGGTCCTGATGGCGGCGAAAGCGGCCTGTATTCCTGTTGTGACCCGCTAGCGATGTCGGGGCAGGGCGCTTATATCTTCGGATGCGCGGGGCCCGGGCTTCTTCCGGCAGAACGGGATTTCTTTGAACGTGCGCAGCCGTGGGGCTTCATTTTGTTTGCGCGCAATGTCGAAGACCCGGATCAACTTCGTGCCCTGACGGCGCAGCTGCGCGGGTCTGTTGGGCGCGACGTGCCAATTTTCATTGATCAGGAAGGTGGCCGCGTTGCGCGCATGACTGCCCCGCATTGGCGCGAATGGCTGCCTGCGTTGGATCAGGTTGCCCAGAACAAACGCCATGCTTTGCGGGCGTTATATCTGCGCTACCGCCTTATTGCTGACGAGTTGCTCGCGGTGGGTATCGACGGCAACTGTGCACCATTGGCTGATATTGCCAATGTAGACACCCATGCAATTTTGCGAAATCGCTGTCTGGGCGAGGACGTGGTGCTTGTGGCCGAACGTGCGGGCACAGTGGCGCAAGCCCTCTTGGAGGGCGGCGTTTTGCCGGTGGTCAAGCATATCCCGGGACAGGGGCGCGCCAATCTGGACAGCCATAAGGAATTGCCCCGGGTTTCGGCGAAGGCGAAAGAGCTTTCGCGTACAGATTTCATGGCCTTCGAACCTCTGGCGGGCCTGCCATTGGCGATGACAGCCCATATCGTTTACGAGGAGTTGGACCCAGACCACCCCGCAACGCAAAGTCAGATCATGGTCAATCTAATCCGAGAAAAGATCGGTTTTGGTGGCCTTTTGATGACCGATGATCTTTCGATGGAGGCGCTTGACGGCCCATTGTCGCTGCGCGCGCGCCGTTCATTGCAGGCCGGCTGCGACATGATCCTGCATTGCAACGGAGTGTTGGAGCAGATGGAGGAGGTCGCGGATGCCTCGGGCGAGCTTGAAGGCCTAGCACTTCAGCGCGCAGATGCGGCCCTGACATGGCGGCGCAGCCCCGATCCTGTTGACATTTCCGCGCTTGACGCCGAGTTTCAAAGCTTGATGACAGGCCAAGGATCTGAACAGGCGTTGGATGAGCGAGACTGAGGAATTTGAAAGCGACGCGGTGTCTGTCACGGAACGCTTGGCGGCCGAGGCGCTTATCGTGGATGTCGAGGGGTTCGAGGGCCCGCTTGACCTGCTGTTGACGCTAAGCCGCACTCAAAAAGTCGACCTTCGCAAAATCTCGGTACTGGAACTGGCAGAGCAATATCTGGGCTTTGTCGAAAAGGCGCGCCATTTGCGGATCGAGCTGGCGGCTGACTATCTGGTTATGGCGGCGTGGCTTGCCTTTCTGAAGTCACGCCTGTTGTTGCCACCAGATCCCAGCGAAGAAGGCCCCTCGGGCGAAGAGCTTGCCGCGCATCTGGCGTTTCAGTTGGAGCGATTGCAGGGCATGCGCGATGTGGCCGCGAAGCTTATGGCACGCGATCAGCTAGGGCGCGATTTCTTTGCGCGCGGTATCCCAGAAGACGTCACCCGTGTGCGCCGCGTCACCTATACCGCGACCCTTTTGGACCTGATGCAGGGCTATGCACGCATTCGCACCAAAGACGAGTTTCGTCCGCTCGTGATGAACCGCGATGCGGTGATGACGATGGAACAGGCGCTGGACCGTATGCGCGGATTGATCGGATATGCGGGCGACTGGACGGATTTGACATCCTACCTGCCCGAAGGCTGGGAAGCTGATCCGGCCCGCCGCCGCTCTGCCACTGCCGCCAATTTCGCCGCCACGCTGGAACTTGCCAAACGCGGCGCAGTTGAACTTAGACAGGGGGATGTTTTCTCTCCCATTCAAATCCGCAGGATCGATAATGACGGATGATGTAACCCGTGACGAAGTAACACCCGAGGGCGACACCAAAGCGCCCAATGACAGCCTGTTCGAGGCCCCTCCGATGGGTGAACAGGAACGCATGGTCGAGGCTGTCCTGTTTGCCTCAGCAGAGCCGGTGACGGTGAAGGACCTTGAGGGTCGCATGCCGCATGGATGCGACGCAGCTGAGGCCATCGTACACTTGCGCAAGCGTTATGAAGGGCGCGGCGTTGCTGTGGTGAAGGTCGGCGACGCATGGGCGATCCGGACTGCACCCGACCTTGGATATCTCATGCAAAAGGAAACGGTCGAGACGCGCAAGCTAAGCCGAGCCGCCATCGAGACCTTGGCCATTATCGCCTATCACCAGCCCGTCACCCGCGCCGAGATCGAGGAAATCCGCGGTGTATCGGTCAGCCGGGGGACAATCGATCAACTGATCGAAATGGAGTGGATCAGGTTTGGCCGCCGGCGTATGACACCAGGGCGACCGGTGACTTTCGTAGTGACATCAGAGTTCCTTGACCACTTCGGTCTGGAAAGCGCACGCGACCTGCCGGGCCTCAAGGAACTACGCTCGGCCGGGCTTTTGGAAAGCCGTCCACCGCCCGGTGCCATACCCGGTCCGGAAAGCGACGAAGAGGACGAAAGCCCAGAGGGCCAATCCGAACTTTTCGAGGATTAAGCGCGGCACATCCTGTGTCCACAAATCGCCCGATTTCATGCGTAGGATAGGGGCGCAGGCAAAGGAAACGAATATGAACGCCAACCAGATCATCAATATGATTGTCCGACGTGTTATGCATGTCTTGGTCAATAAGGGTGTGAATGCTGGGATCGACCTTGCCTCACGCCGTGGAAAATCACGTGACGAGATGACGGATGACGAACGCGCGCAAGCCGATACGCAGGCGCGCCAGGGAAAAGACATGGCGAAACGGGCGCGGCAAGCACGGCGGATTACGCGGCGGTTTTTTTAACTGTCCAAGGGTCCTGGCGATGGTTTAGATTTCTTATGCGAATGTCGGGGATGAGCCCAACTGCCGGATGCTGCGTCCGGTAGGAATGTCTGTTTTCGGTTGTTCGCGTTGATGTTGGTCCGAAATGCCTGAGATTAACTATCTTAGATGTACTGTTGAAACTCGCGTGTGCTTTGGCACATATAAACTCTATCGATAGGTATGCCGATCTTTGGGTAATCTGTTGAGAACTCCAAGGAGGCAACCATGTTGCGCAAATTGCTTATTTCGATCGCCGCCGGGCTTGGATCCGGCGCGCTGTTCCTGATCATGTCATCGATCATGGGCAGCAGCATACAAAGCTCGACAAGTGCCGCGACCACGTTGGCCGCGGTTGTTGCGGCCACCACGTTTGCTTTGATCACGTTTCGCGGAACCCGGTAGGACATGCGCCATTACCGCCACCAGCCTCGGAGAAGACCGTGAAGCCTAAGAAACTTGCGCCCGCCTTTTTGCTGCTTATTCTTGCGCCGTTGATTGCTGAATTCCTACTGGGGGACTTTAACGTACGGCAACTTAGCTATCTGGGTATCTTCATACCCCTTTATGGTGCGTTGGCGCTGTTCGTTCGTGAGTTGGTCCGACAGGCCGGGCTGGGTTGGAGCAGCATGCTGCTCATGGCATTGGCCTGCGGGCTGATTTACGAGGGCATTGTAAATCAAACGTTGTTCAACCCTCACTTTGCCGGGGCTGACTTGCTGAAATACGGCTATGTTGAATCCCTCGGTACCTCGTTCAACTACGCTGCCTTCATCCTTACGCTGCACACGGTCTGGAGCATAAGCACTCCGATTGCACTGGCCGAAGGTTTTGCGGGCGAACGCGCAAAAGAACCTTGGCTGAATCGCCCCCTGCTGATTGGTGCCGGACTACTTGCATTACTAGGGCTGGCAGGGACGACGGCTTCAACTATTCAACGCTTCAAGTTCGTCTCTTCTCCGTTGCAGTATGGGACAGTGGTGGTACTGATCCTAGTTTTGGCATTTCTGGCATTTCGTGTTCTGAGCAAACCTACTCAGAAAGCTATCGACACCGACGAGCGTCACGGGCCCTCAATCTGGCTCGTTACCGCCTTCGCTCTCGTTCTCTCGTCCGCCTTCATGCTCTGGTTCCACTATGCACCCGGACAAAAAATCAACCCTCACTTAGGGCTGGCGATTTTCCTGATAATTGACTTAATCGCCATCATCGTCTTCGCGCTTTGGTCCCGGTCCACAGGCTGGGGGCCAGTGCATATTGTTGCGGCCGCAACAGGTACAGTTCTGACATATGGCTGGTTTGGCCTGTGGCGACTTGTCGTGAATGGCAAAACTGCCCTGGGTGTTAAGACCGAACCCGCCGATATTGTGGGGCAGGTTTGTCTCTTGCTCGCGATTCTTGGGGTATGCTGGCTAGCGCATAAGAAGCAAGTTAGATTAAGAAATGGCTAGCCCAAAATGACCAACGACCCGAGCCCATTGGAAAACGGTATGGATATTCATAAAACTTCAGGACTGATCGTGCGAGGGCTCGCTTTGGTCCCTATATTGGCGATGTTCTGTACTTCTGCGGCACTAATGTTTTTTGCTGCGTTCAAGACGTTTGAACTTGTTTCAGGCTTCGCACAAGATGTGGGAAAACCGCATGATGCCTACCTGTTCAATGCGATTGAGATCGTCGATATCTTCCTGTTGGCCGTCGTTATTCAAGTGGTCTCGGTTGGCTTGTTTCAACTCTACATCAAAGAAGACACCAGCTTGCCACGTTTTCTGATTGTGGAGACGCTGGACGATCTGAAGTCAAAACTGGTGAGTGTGATCATCACTATGCTCGCCGTGACCTTCCTTCGTCATATATTGTCTTGGGAAGGTGGCTCAGACATCTTCTACTTCGGCGCTGCAATTGCCTTGGTGATCTATGCGCTAACGCAGTTCTTCAAGCAGCTTCAGTAATAGAATGGCGGCGAGAAGAACCAGCTTGCTGAAATTGGCAAAGCGGACGTTGGCTGTCTAATTGCGAAAGGCCGCATTGTCCCACGAAGCCCCCCAATCTCACCGAAAATGCTTCGACAGCTTCAGCCCTTGCCCCTGGTAGTTCGACTTGATGTCGGCCCCGTAAAGCGCTTGGGGGACTTCGCTCATCTTTTCATAGACCAGCCTGCCGACGACCTGTCCGTGCTCCAACACGAAAGGGGCTTCGTGGCAGCGGACTTCTAACACGCCGCGTGATCCGGTGCCGCCCGCTGCATCGTAGCCGAAGCCCGGGTCAAAGAACCCTGCATAGTGGACGCGGAACTCGCCCACCATCGCCAGATAGGGGGCCATTTCGGCCGCGCAATCTGGTGGGATGGCGATCGCTTCGCGGCTGACAAGAATATAGAAGGCACCGGGATCAAGGATGATGCGGCCTTCCGTCGTGCGCACCTCTTCCCAGTACTCGGCCGGGTCGTAGTGGGCGAGTTTCGATAGGTCCACGACGCCTGTGTGCCGTTTTGCGCGGTATCCGACGAGGTCGCCAGATGTTGGCTTCAGGTCGACAGAAAATCCCAGCCCGTCCGAAATCACCGGGTCTCCGGACACGATGGGGGTGCGTTTGTGAACCTCAAGCAGTTCATCATCGGACAGAATCGTTTTGCCGTGCCGAAAAATCACCTGATTAAGCAGCTGGCCGGGTTGCGCCACGACAGAAAAGCTTTGCGGGCACAATTCAGCGTATAGCGGGCCATCATACCCTTCGGGAACACGGTCAAACTCGATCCCTTGGTCAGTGATCACGCGTGTCATCAGGTCGACGCGGCCGATAGAGCTTTTGGCGCTGGCGGCAGCGGTCATGCCTTGGGGCAGGTGCAACCGCTCCATCAAGGGCACGACATAGACGCAACCTTTTTCAAGCACCGCACCGCCGGTCAGCGAGACCTCGTGCATGGTCAGCTCGTCCAATCGTTCGGATACTGTCGATGTCTTGCCCGGCAAGAAAGACGCGCGGACCCGGTAGGCGATGTCGCCCAGGCGAAGGTCCAGCGACGCCGGCTGAATTTGCTCGTTCAGGATCGGCGAGGACGCCGAGATACCACCTTCGGCAATCATCTGTCTGATTTGCCGATCTGCCAATACGCCGGTTTTCATCTGCGACCTCCCACGTCACCGCGATGCGGATACAAAAACACCCGCCCGAAAGACGGGCGGGCGGTTTTGAATTTGGTCGGGCTAGCAGGACTCGAACCTGCGACCTTCCGTCCCCCAGACGGACGCGCTACCAGGCTGCGCCATAGCCCGACTGGAGACCTTACATAGTGATTTTCACGAGCAGGGCAAGCAGGAAACGGCAGGAATTTCATCATTCCGTGTTCTGACGAGGCTTGGCTGCTCATGCGCCGTCCTAGGGTGTGTTTCCGGGCGTGTCGCCCATCTGTGCACCAAGGGATTCCAACCGATCGGCCAAGGCCTGCAAGGCGGCAATATGCGCATCTGTGCCGGACTGGCGTGCGGACCTAATGGCTGTCGCGATCAGACCGCCAGCCAAAACAGGAGCGTCGTCCGCCGGGTCTGCGGAGATATGCGATATGTCGATGTTCGATGCGGGCGATGAAGTTGGCTCCGGCTCAATTTGCTCATCCGCCGCATGAGCCAAATCACCGGCTGGATTTTCAATGTCGTCTGGCGTTTCAGCGGTCGTTCGGCCTGATCCAAAGAGCGGTGGCTGTTCGGATGTCGCGCTTTCCCCAGAATCCGCGTCCAGAGTGGTGACAGCCTGCGTGTCCGACATGTCATCGCCGCCGCTGATCTCTGGCGACATATCCGGTTCAGAGACGTGCGGTGTTTCCGAAGCATCGACTGTTGTGCTTTCGGCCGGGGTTTGCTCATCGGGCTGCATATGATCGGCTGGCGTTGCAGCGTCAGCCTCAATCCCCGTTTTATCGGAGGCTTCCTGCTCAGATGGGGGCGCATGCGCGGTTGGTTCTTCGTCAGAAGCGGATGTGACGCGTGCGATAATCTCTTCTACGGGCGTCTCAGCGTCTTGAGATGGCGCATCATCCTCGACTGCGGCAACCGGCGGCTCGGGTTCAACGGCTTTTGGGTCGATCGAAACAACATTGGAAGGTGTGACATCCCGCATTTCGTCGCTGTCCAAGGGCGGAGACATTGCCGCAACATGTTTGACCCCTTCTTCGCGCAACAGTTTCTGCACCCCGCGAATGGTCATTCCGTCGTCGTGCAACAATTTGCGAATTCCCCCCAGCAACTCCATGTCAGTGGGACGATAGTAGCGACGACCGCCTGCGCGTTTTACAGGTTTAACTTGGCTAAACCGGCTTTCCCAAAACCGCAGAACATGGGTTGGCACACCCAGCCAATCGGCGACCTCGCTTATGGTACGGAAGGCGTCGGGGGACTTTTTATCCATGTCCAGACCTGTCTGTTCTGCTCTATATCATTGGTGTGGGCACAGGGCCCAACTGGGTAGCATTATGGCAACGGACGGTTAGCAGTGCCTTAACGCTTGTTACCTTCGTCAACCCGGTCCTTCATCAAGTGAGAGGGGCGGAAGGTTAGGACGCGGCGGGGTGGGATCGGCGCTTCTTCGCCGGTTTTGGGATTTCTGCCGACACGAGCGGCTTTGTCACGGACTGAAAACGTCCCGAACGACGAAATTTTTACGCTTTGACCGGACACCAACGCGTCCGAGATATGGCCCAGCACATTTTCAACCAATTGCGCGCTTTCATTGCGTGATAGACCTACTTCGCGGAATACCGCTTCGCTTAGATCCATCCGGGTCAATGTCTTTTCACTCATGTCGTCCCCCTGAACTATTTTCAGGAAGCATGGGTGGTTTAAATTTCCGAGTCAATATCAACGGCTTGCGAAATGCCCTTCGCGCGGGCCTTAGGGCAGGATTCGGCGGTTTACCAGCGCAATACCACCGCCCCCCAAGCCAAACCGCCGCCAATGGCCTCGGTCACAAGCAGGTCGCCGGTCTTGATCTTGCCCTCAGCACGGCCAACGGACAGGGCCAGCGGGATAGACGCGGCCGAGGTGTTGCCATGGTCCTGAACCGTGACAACAACCCGATCCATCGACACGCCCATCTTTTTGGCAGTGCCCTGAATGATGCGGATATTGGCTTGGTGAGGCACGATCCAATCAATGTCATCATCGGTCAGGCCAACTTTGGCCAAGGCGGTTTCGGCAGTTTTGGTCAGTTTGCCGACCGCTTGCTTGAACAAGGGATTACCTTGCATCCGCAAATGGCCAGACGTCTGCGTGGTCGAGACACCGCCGTCAACATAAAGCATATCGCGCATACGTCCGTCAGAATTGAGGTCTGCGGCCAATATTCCCCGGTCTTCATTCTCCCCGGTCCCGTCTTCGGCCTCTAGCACCAACGCACCGGCACCATCGCCAAACAGCACACACGTCGCCCGATCGGTCATGTCCAGAATGCGCGAGAACGTTTCGGCACCGATGACCAAAACGCGGTCGGCTTGGCCAGACAGGATCAGCGCATTTGCGTTTGTCAGGGCAAACACAAAGCCTGCACAGACGGCCTGCACGTCGAACCCAAAGCCCCGGCTCATGCCCAGCTCGCTTTGCACCATGGTAGCGACAGACGGGAAGGTAAGGTCAGGGGTCGAGGTGGCGACGACGATGGCGTCCATGTCATCGACCTCAAGCCCGGCATCTTTTAATGCAGAGCGGGCGGCGTGGGCGGCCATTTGTGAGGTCGTTTCACCATCTGCCGCGAAATGGCGACGTTCGATCCCAGAACGGGTGCGAATCCACTCGTCCGAGGTATCCACAATGTCTTCAAAATAGGAGTTCGGGACCACGCGTTCGGGCAAATAATGCCCGACGCCTTTGACCACGGCGCGTCTTATCATTCTTGCTGCTCACCTTGCCGGCTTTCCGTTGCGACATCTTGGCGTGATGCGTCACCGGATGCAACCCGAGCGGCGAGCTTTTGATTGAAACCGCTTTTGGCGAGTTCGAATGCAAGCTTGACGGCGGCCGAGATACCTGTGGCATCCGCCGATCCGTGGCTTTTGACGACCGTGCCGTTCAGCCCAAGAAACACGCCGCCATTGTTGCGGCGCGGGTCCATGCGTTTGCTCAGGCGACGCAGGGATGTCATGGCCAGAAGGGCAGCAATCTTTGACAGGGGCGTTGCGTTAAACGCCTGACGTAGCTGGCCTGAAACCAAGTTTGCGGTCCCTTCGCCGGTCTTCAGGGCCACGTTGCCAGTAAACCCGTCCGTAACGATCACATCGACGCGGTCTGACGGGATGTCTCCACCTTCGATGAACCCAACAAAGTCAATATCTGCGCCATCAGCGACGCTGGTGATCAGCTCATGGGCGTTTTTAAGCTCAGTCCGGCCCTTGTGTTCCTCGGTGCCGACATTCAGCAGGCCGATCCGAGGGCGTTTGATCCCCAGACCATTGCGCGCATAAGAGGCACCCATCAAAGCATATTGCAGCAGGTCCTTGTCGTCGGCGCGAATATCTGCGCCGACATCCAACATCACGTTGAACCCCCCGGGATTGTCAGAAGGCCACAGGCAGGCGATGGCAGGGCGATTCACGCCAGGCAACTTACGCAGGCGGACCATGGACAGGACCATCAACGCACCCGTGTTGCCGCAGCTGACGGCCACGTCGGCTTCGTGATTGCGCACCGCATCTATGGCCGACCACATTGAGGTCTTTTGACCGTTGCGCATCACCTGACTGGGTTTGTCATCCATCGTGACAACTTCGTCCGCGTGACGAATTTCGCAAACGTCCGACAGGTTTCGCTTACGCGCGACCAGTTTTTCTAGCTTGGGCTTGTCGCCATGCAGGATGAACCCGATGTCGGGATTCTTGTCCGCAGACAGCGCAAGACCGGCAACGACGGCTGCCGGTCCCAGATCTCCGCCCATGGCGTCGACCGATACGATTGTGCGTTTGGCGGCGTCCATTGTCATCTTTTATCCCTTGTTCGGGGATTTTCTGACACGACCGCCCGCCACGGGCAAGGGGCTTACGCCGCGTCCTCGTCGTCGAAGTCAACTTCGTCGGCGATTGCGACGACTTCGCGGTCGTCATAATGGCCGCAAGACGGGCAAACGTGGTGAGGGCGCTTCAGCTCGCCGCAGTTCGAACATTCGTTCGGGTTTGCAGCAACCAGGGCGTCATGTGCGCGGCGGTTGTTGCGGCGCGACTTGGATACTTTATTCTGTTGGACAGCCATGGTCTCAACCTTCGATTTCGGGGGCGCAGATGCCCGGTTATTTCTGGGGCAAGATCGCCCGGTGTTCTCAAATCATTCCTGAGTCTCGGCGCCTCATACGCGGTTTGCGGTGCGCTGTCCAACCCATCTTGTGGAAGAAGCCGGGAAAATACTGTGATTCTTATTTCGTGCAAGGGGGGAAATGCGCTGATTTCGGGTAATTCGGTCAGTATTCACCGGATATTCACCAGTTTTCCCCGACCACCCAGCCAGATCGGCATCACTCGCCCCTATCTGACAACTTATCTCGCAGCGCTGATAGGCCCGCAAACGGCTTTGCATCATCATCGCTCATGGGTTTTGATCCGGGTTCTGTGAACACCTGATTTGCCACCTCAGCGCCTTCTGCTCTGGGGTAAAGGGGCAGGGCGATGGCGAGGGCTTCGATCATTACCTGTCCAAGGTCAATCATGTCGGTGAGGGGATCAGAGTTGTCATCTTCGGACATCTCGATCTCTTGATCAGCTTCGTCTGCGGATTCAAACTCGCTGAGATGTTTTAGCCAGCGCCGTTCCACCTTGTCGTCGATCCGGGTTGTCACAGGTTCAAGCGTTACAACGCAGTTCTGGACGACGGTTGCGCCAAGCTCAGCGTTCATTTGCCAATCCTGTTTTCCCAGAGGTTTCAGAGAACCGGTGAATCGCAGTTTCCTCAGAGCGGGGATGCTCAAGTCTTTTGCGATGGCATCACAGGCCGCCTGATCGGGTAGCAGCTCGAATGGCGTCGCGCGCCCCGTTGCCAAATCCGCCACGCGGACCAGGTGGGAAAAAGGCGGGTTAGCCGATGGGGATGTGTCGTTCATGTCGCATCTTTACTGGTTGCAGGCCTGTGAAGGACCGGGCTTCGAACAGGATTATAATGGCTCTGCACCAACATAGCGGGTGATCGTTTCTTGAACCATGCGCAATCCTACGCTAAGCCGATACCCAAGACAGAGTGGCGAACGCAAGGGGGGCGGTATGTCTTATCTGCGCCAAACGAGCAGAAATATTGGCAAGATCATTGGTGCAGTGCTGGTTGTGGCCCTGGTCGCCAGCTGTTCCGCAACTTATCGGAATCACGGCTATATGCCGCCGAAAGAAGATGTAGATCTGATCACGGTTGGTCAGGACACGCGCAACAGTGTGGCGACTTCGATCGGACAACCGGGCACATCAGGGCTTTTGGCGGATAGCGGTTATTACTATGTTCGCTCGCGGTTCAAATCCTATCTCTATAACGCCCCGGTCGAAATTGACCGCGAAGTTCTGGCGATCACCTTTGACGATAAAGGTGTGGTCCGTAACGTCGAGCGGTTCGGGCTGGAGAACGGTCGCGTCATTGCGCTGGAACGCCGCGTGACGGATAGCAACATTCAGGGGGTGAGCTTCCTGAAACAGCTGTTTGGTTCATTTGGCCGCATCGATATTGCTGAGCAATTTGGTGGCTAGGTCCTAACCCAAAGCGACAAGAGGGCGCGGGGCTGCAAAGCCGCCGCGCTTTTTTATACGCGACCATAAGATCGTCGCGATCCGTCACATCTTGTTGATCTTCCCCGGCGTATACATATGTCAAAGATACGCCGCGCAGTATTTGAGACGCATCCGGGTCGGAGGTCCGCCATGCCACAGCTCATACAGGGTCGCTTTGGTGCCAGACTGGGCACTGGTGAAGCAGATCTGACCGCCGCCCAAACACTACGACACAAGTGTTTTCGTGGATCTGAAGGTGTCGACGCAGATACCTATGACCAAAAATGTCAGCATGTCTTGATCGAAGATCGCACAACTGGCGCTTTGGTTGGTTGCTTCCGGCTCATGCCGCTAGAGAATGGCAGCCGCATTTCGGATTGTTATTCCGCGCAGTATTACGAACTCTCTGCACTCAAATCATATGACGCTCCCATGGTCGAGATGGGGCGCTTTTGTCTGGATCCTGATGCGCAAGACAGTCATGCGGACATTCTGCGGATCGCGTGGGGGGCGATGACCAAATATGTGGATGATAACGGGGTCGGGATGCTGTTTGGATGTTCCTCATTCAAAGGTACGGATGCGCAGGTCTATCTGGACAGCTTCGCGATGTTGCGTGATCGCCATCTTGCCCCGAAACGCTGGTTGCCTCGGGTCAAGGCACCGAAGGTGTTCCAGTTTGCTGAACGCCTGAGGCGTAAGCCTGATGCAAAACAGGCCATGCGCACGATGCCACCGCTGTTGCGCACATATCTTCTGATGGGCGGCTGGGTGTCTGATCATGCGGTTGTTGACCACGATTTGGGCACTCTGCACGTCTTTACCGGGCTGGAAATCAGCGCGGTCCCCCCAGCCCGGGCGCGGCTTCTTCGGGCCATTGCCGGCTAGGGTTGGTTGACCTACCCGGCGCGATTGCCTAACCCGGCCCCATGGCACGTATACCTCTTTTACAAATGTCCGATATCTCGCTGACCTTTGGCGGTGATCCGGTCTTCGATAACCTTGACCTGGTTATTCAGCCCTCTGACCGCGTGGCCCTTGTGGGACGTAATGGATCCGGCAAGTCCACTCTGATGAAGGTTATGGCGGGGCTGGTCGAGGCAGATCGCGGCACGCGGGTTTTGTCGCCCGGCGTTTCGGTCGGGTATATGGAGCAACACCCTGATTTATCTGCATATAAGACGCTGGGGGACTTCGCCGTATCGGGGCTGGAACCGGGCCAGGACTACCTTGTCGAACGGGTGGCCGAGGGCTTGAAGTTGAAGCTTGATGCGCCGGTCGGCACGGCCTCTGGCGGCGAGCGACGGCGTGCGGCACTCGCCAAGTTGTTGGCCGAGGCCCCAGACCTGATGCTGCTCGACGAGCCCACCAACCACTTGGATATTCAGGCCATCGAGTGGCTCGAGGCTGAATTGAAACAAACCCGTGCAGGGTTTGTCCTAATCAGTCACGACCGCGCCTTCCTGCGCGCTTTGACCCGCGCAACGCTTTGGGTGGACAGGGGGCAGGTGCGCCGACAGGAACGGGGTTTCGAGAATTTTGAAGCGTGGCGCGACAAGGTCTGGGAAGAAGAAGATCAGAACCGCCACAAGCTCAATCGCAAGATCAAGGCTGAAGCCCGCTGGGCCGTTGAGGGTATCAGTGCGCGCCGCAAGCGTAACCAAGGTCGCCTGCGTGCTCTAGGGGACTTGAAAGACGAACGCGCAGCCCAGATCAAACGGCAAGGTGCCGCCGAAATGGCCTTGGATGCAGGGCCTAAATCTGGTCGCAAGGTGATCGAGGCCAAAGGCATCTCAAAATCCTATGATGATCGGGTGATCCTGCGTGATTTTGATCTGCGGGTGATGCGGGGCGAAACACTGGCCCTGGTTGGTCCCAATGGTACAGGAAAAACCACGCTGTTGAACATGCTCGTGGGCAAGGAAACCCCCGATACCGGCAGCGTTAGCTTTGGGACGGGGCTTGAAATGGCTGTGTTTGACCAAAACCGAACAGGGTTGGTCGAAGATGACAGCTTGTGGGAAAACCTGACCGGTGATCCCGAAATGCGGGTGTCGGGTAAGGCTGATCAGATCATGGTTCGCGGCCACCCAAAACATGTCGTGGGCTATCTGAAGGAATTCCTGTTCTCAGACGCCCAGGCCCGTGCACCTGTGCGCTCGCTCTCGGGCGGTGAGAAGGCGCGGCTGATCCTCGCCAAGATCATGGCGCGCCAATCGAACCTGCTGGTGATGGACGAACCCACCAATGATCTCGATGTAGAAACACTCGATCTGCTGCAAGAGCTGATATCGGCCTATGATGGCACAGTTTTGGTCGTCAGCCATGATCGTGATTTTCTTGACCGTGTTGCCGAACGCACCATCGCGATGGAAGGCAACGGACATGCCACGATCTATCCCGGCGGTTGGTCTGACTATCAGGCGCAACGTGAAGATCATTCTCCAAAGGATTTGAAGAAAAAAGAGAAATCTAGACCGGCGACATCCAACACCAAGCAGAAGACATCCGACAACGCAGCAGGTTTGTCCTTTACGGAGCGCCACCGACTAGAGGCGTTACCCTCTGAGATTGATCGCCTGGCCGCCGAGATCTCCAAGCTTGAAGATTTTCTGATGAACCCGGATTTGTTCCACAAAGAGCCGGTGAAGTTCAAAAAAGCATCTGAGGGGTTGGCTGAACGCCAAAAGAGCCTCGCCGCAGCGGAAGAGGAGTGGCTGTTGTTGGAAGAGAAAGCTGAGACTGGGAACGGGTGACGCGGAGCCAATAGCTCCGCGCAGTTTTGATCAAGCTGGAAGGTGAATGTTGAAAGCCTGACGAATGGCTGCATCCAAGGCTGGATCAAGCCGTGCGCTTGCACGCTGTGCTAAGATTTCTTCCTTGCGCGCCGTGGCGGCGTCAAGCAGTTCGGGTTTGCCAACTTCTGCCCATTCTTTAGGCGAAATACGATCTCCAAGTGTGGGGTAGACATATTCCGACTGCATCAAGGTTAAAGTGTCGTCTTCACCAAGATAATGTCCCGGACCATCAAGGCAGACCGAACGCATCATCTCAATGCTAACGGCATCTTCCGTGACTTCAATTCCACGTACGCATCGCAAAGCTTGGCCGATGATATCATCGCCAAGGATCAGGCTTTCATGGCAGAATCCAAGAAGCGAGGCATGCATGCCCGCTGCCTCGTAAACCATGTTTAATCCCGACAAACCCGCCATGACGTTTGAACACATCTGTTCCCATCCGGCTTGCATATTTGGCAGTTTGGAATCGGAAATTCCAGCAGCTGCCCCTCCGGGAAGGCCATAGAAATGGTGCATCTGCGCACAGCCCGCTGTCAGCAATGCCTGTTCACCCGATCCGCCCGACATCGCTCCCGAGCGCAGATCGACGACGAAGGGCCAAGTGCCAAATATGGCTGGATGGCCGGGCGCAATCGAGTTGACATAGACAACACCAGCCAAGCATTCCGCCACGGCTTGCACCAATGTGCCTGCCAAAGTAGGAGGCGCGGTGGCAGTTGCCATGCCTGCCGAGAGCAATAGCACCGGCATTCCTGCGGCGATCACCTTTTCCATCGCTTCGCAGCTTTCGGTGGCAAACTTCATCGGCGGGACGACGAAACAGTTGGTGTTCGACACAAAGGGACGGGCCCGCCATGCCTCTTCTCCGCCCGCGATCATGTGTAAAAGCCTGATCCCATCCTCTACGAAATCCGGTTCGGAAAAGGACACGCCGATATGCTTGGTCGTTCCCGCCACGCAGGCATAGATCGAATTCATGTCCATCTCGCGATTGTCGAGGATGTCACGGCACACCATTGGGCGCTGCAAAAAGTGGATGTTGTCGAGCTGATCCACGATCCGCGCGGCATCATGCAGGTCCTGAACCGTAGAATCGCGGTATTCCTTGCCGTGGATATCGACCATATGCACGGCTGCCCCGGCAGTTCCGTAGTGAACTCGATTGCCGCTGAGGTTCAGATCATGCTGCGGGTCACGTCCGTAAAGAGTGATCGCTTTCGCCGCTCTTGCCAACATGTCTTCGACCAATGCACGGGGAAACCGCAAACGCCCATCACCGCCAAGAACGGCACCTGCTCGGGTCATGTACTCAACACCCGATGGCGGCGCGTCGGCCAAACCAATTTGCTCAAGCGCATCAAGGGCAGCTTGGTGGATGCGTTCCATCCCTTCTGGAGTCAATGGTTTATACGTTCCGCCTTCCAATCCCGCACGAACGGGGCGATCTTCTTTGGCAATTGGGGCGGCTCTCAGGGCTTTGCGGGCCGTACGTCCGCCCGCGCGGCGCGATGTTTTGGTTGTCATTTAGGGGACCTGTTGCTGAGCGATTTTTCTGTGTGATTGTTGTTCGTTACCTATGATCAAACAATCAGTACGGCCGTCCACGGGCCGCACGCCCACGCTCCGCACCAATGGTGCGAACTACAATTGAGACAAGCCAATCAAGCCGATCCATACGCGTCCTCCTGTTACAAGCCTAGGAGGGCGGAATACGACAGGTCTAGTCCATTCGCGTCATCGCACGCAGGATATTTGGCCTTAAGTGCCTGCAACCATCACAACAGCGGCATAATGTGCAGCCGCGCCAAGCAGCACATGAATGTGCCAGATCGCTCGGTTGAAGGGCAGATGTTCGCCAAGATGGAAAAATATACCCAGTGTGAACATCACCCCGCCACCAACCAAAAGCACCAGCACAATAGGGCTGAACGATGCGATCAGTGGTCCGATCATCAGCACAGCCATCCAACCTTGCATAAGTGTCAGCATGAAGCTGAGGCGCTGAAACCTTCGGAAGTAAAATATCTTCAGCGCGACACCGATAATGGCCAGAGTCCAAGCCGCCGCAACCAGCGCCATTCCCGTGGTACCGCCAATTCCGATCAGGGCTATCGGTGTGTAAGTACCTGCGATCATGATGTAAATTGCAGCATGATCAAATCGGCGCAATACGCGTCTTGCCGATCGGTGAAGTGTCATGTTGTACGCCGCGGACAGTGTGAAACTGGCAATCAATCCAGCCCCATAAATCACCATTGGGGGTAAGTGCCCCATCGGTGCGTCACCCATGGCCCAGTAAATTAGCGAGGCCGCGCCAAGCAGAGCGGCGAACACTCCAAAGCCGTGAACGACGCCATCGGCGACGTACTCGCGATATGTAAAGTCCTTCCCGAACTCCATTTGATTTCCCCTTTCGCCTATCTAATAGATAAAGACCAAAACGGGCGCCGGCATGCCGAAATGCGGTAAATAAAATGTCAGCCGCAAGTGACATGACCCGCTACCAGTTTATACGCTGGCACAGAAATGTAAAGATTTCCTGATCTTAGAGGTCTTGCGATAGCTCGCGGAGCACTTTGGGGATCATCATCACATCGTCTCGCGTGCTGGTGAATTGTCCTACGGCGACACGAATGACGTAAGCTCCGTCGTGATTGGTTTGTGTCAGATAGATACGGCCATCTCGGTTCACACGCTCAAGTAATTTCGCCGTTTTCGCATCGTCCTGATAGCGAAACGAAAAGAGCGAGAGGATAGGGGGTGTGGTGATCTCAAACCCCGGTAAGGCCGCGATTTCATCCGCAACTTCTGCTGTCCAGTTTACATGGTTTCGAATGCGATCACGCAGGCCTGAAAGACCTTCAGAGCGCAACAGGAACCACAATTTCAGCGCGCGGAAACGACGGCCAAGGGGCAGGGTCCATTCGTTGTAATTGACGATCTCGTCATCGCCTTGGGTCTTCAAATACTCAGGCCGCAGTCCCATCGCACCGATCTGAGGCGCGGGATCGCGCAGGAATTGCACAGCACAATCAAACTGCGCCCCCAGCCACTTGTGCGGATTGAAAATGACGCTATCGGCATTCTCGACCCCGGCCCAAAGCGTGCGGTACTCCTCGCATATCATCGCTGATCCGGCCCATGCTGCGTCGACATGGACGGTCAGGCCATGCCCGTGTGCCACGTCGATGCAAGCCGCGATGTCGTCGCACGCCCCGATGGAGGTGCCGCCGACACACAAGACAACGCCCGCAGGCTTCAGTCCTGCCGCCAGATCGGTCTTGATCAATGCGTCCAGCGCGTTTGGGTCCATTGACCATGTCGGGTGGCCGCGGATTATCGGTACTTTGACCAGATTATTTTGCCCGATGCCCGACAGGCGCACCGCTTTGTCGACGCTTGAATGGGTCTGTGCGCTGGCGTAGATGCGCAATGTGGGCGCGCCAGCCAAGCCCTTGGTGATACCTTCGTGCCCCAAGGCCAGCTCGCGCATCGTGGTGACGGCCGAGAATGTCGCAGTGGTCGCGCTGTCGTGAATTGTTCCGGTGAAATCATCGGGCAAGCCCATCCCATCGCGCAGCCAACGGATGACAAGTTCTTCCATTTCGTTGGCGGCAGGGGCGGTTTGCCACAGCATGGCTTGTGCGGAGATCGCGTTGGCCAATTGCTCTGCCAACATCGATGCCGGGGCGGCGTTGGCCGGGAAATACGCAAAGAACCTTGGATGCTGCCAGTGTGTCATGGCATCCGGCACCAGCCGCGTGAAATCATCAAAGATCGCCTCGATCGGCTCCGGCGTTTCGGGCACAGGGGCTTCGATCTTGGCCAGAAACTCTCCTGGCGCAATGTTTGGGCGCACTGGCCGATCCCGCAATCCAGCGTGATAGTCCCGTGCCCAATCGGCCGCACGGTTTTGCCAGTCTGCCAACTCTGAGAAATCCATCCTGCGCTCCTCCTTAATATAGTTGACTTGTTAACTACTATTGGGCGCAGGTCAAGCCACTCTCAGGCGTTCTCAAGTGCAGTGATGATCGGGGAAAAGTCCGAGGCCTTCAGGCTCGCACCGCCCACCAACGCGCCGTCGACGTTGGACACAGCAAAAATCTCTGCTGCATTGGACGGTTTTACGGACCCGCCATAGAGAATGCGGATCGAACGGCCCACGCCTTCGCCAAATCGGCGCTCTAATCGGGTGCGGACAAAATCGTGTACGTCTCCGATCTGATCCAGCGTCGGCACTTTGCCAGTGCCAATCGCCCAAATCGGCTCATAGGCAACCACAAGGTTTTCGCCTGTCACAACATCGGGAATAGATCCTGCCATCTGGCCGCCGATGATATCGAGTGTGTTGTTCGCCTCACGCTCGGCCAGGCTTTCGCCCACACAGACCACAACTTTAAGACCTGCTGCCAATGCACTAACCACTTTGTCACGCACGTCACGGTCGGACTCATCGTGATCTTCACGGCGTTCTGAATGCCCCAAGATGACATGGCTGGCACCGGCATCGACCAGCATGCCAGCAGAAATGTCGCCCGTATGCGCGCCAGACGTCGCGGCGTGGCAATCCTGACCACCGATAGAGATCTGTTGTGACGCCGCCTTGACCGCACGCGACACAAGGGTCGATGGCGGGCAGATCAGTATTTCGCATCCGGGGGCGGGATGCGCGTTTGCCAGCGCCTCCAACTCGGCAAGGCTTGCACCGGTTCCGTTCATCTTCCAATTGCCTGCTGCCAGTTTGCGCCGCATGTCTGATCACTCCTTATGGGTTGCTTTGTTTGTCTGACGCATGGCTTGGGCCGTCAAGCCCCATGCAAGTGGTCAATTGTCCTTGCGCGCTTGTCGTCTGTTGCTAAAACGCGTGTGACACCTTGTGTAGAAAAGGCCGATGTGATGATCCCCAGACTGGATGCAGCCAAGATAGCTGCACGTGATCCCGAAACGATGTCGGCTTTGCGCCACGGTGTCGAGGAAGTCGGCTTTCTGACAATCCACAACACTGCGATCAACCCTGATCAGATTTCCAGTGTGATTGACGCCTATCGCCGTTTCTTCGACCAGCCTGATCAGGAAAAATCCGCCGTTGATATGGCAAAAACCGGTGCCAATCGGGGCTGGGGGGCTGCTGGGGGCGAACAAGTCGATCCCGATGCCAATCCTGACTACAAACAGGTTTTTGATTGTGGGTTTCAGTTGGATGCCGACGATCCGCTGCGCGCGCAGAACCTGTCGGTCTACGGTGACAACCAGTGGCCCGCTCTGCCTGGATTTCACGAGGCTGTTCGCGGCTATTACCTACAGGCCTTGGACGTAGCTATGGACCTTTTGCGCGGTATTGCAGCCGCGATCGGCGAGGATGAGAGCCATTTTGATGCGGCCTTCACCCGGCCCATGGCGCTTTTGCGTGGCAACTACTATCCGCCGCGCCCGGATTGGGCAGGGAAGAAGGATTTCGGGATTGCCGCCCATACGGATTATGGGTGCTTGACGCTTTTGGCATCAGACGGTGTTGCCGGGTTGGAGGTGATGGGGGCTGATGGAAGCTGGATCAAAGTCAACGCACCGGTGGGCGAGTTCGTGATCAATTTCGGCGAGATGTTAGAAATGTGGACCGGTGGCCGGGTTAAAGCGACGCTACATCGCGTTGTCGGTACGGGAAAGGAGCGGATTTCGGTGCCAATGTTCTTTAACCCGAACCACGATACAAACGTCGCTCCGGTTGGGGCTGACCATGTGATCTTGGCCGGGGATCATATGAAGAAACGGTTTGATGAAACCTATCTGCACCTGATGCAGAAACGAAAAGCCGACGCACTTTAGGCGAGTGCTGCCAAGGCGCGACGGGCCCACTCGCAGGCCAGGTCGGGGTCGTCCAACGCGGCCTCTGGCATGGTCCAATACCCCATGGTTTTGCCATCCATGCCAAAGATGCGGCTGCCTTCTGCCTCCATGGCTTCGGCGAATGCGCCCTTGGCTTTCAAGAAAATCTCGCCGTCGCTGGACAGGATCGCGAAGACCTGCCCCTCGCTATAAAACGTGGCCCCGCCCATCATATTGCGATGGGTCAGCGGGCCAAGCCCTTCCAGCAGCTCTTTGACAAAGGCGATATCGCTGTCGGTGACCGACATCAGGGCCTTGCTGTATCAGCGGTCAGATCGTCGTCGAATTTAATGGATTCTCCGCAGCCGCAGGCTTCGCTGACATTCGGGTTCTTGAACTTGAAGCCCGCCTCAAGCAGCGAGACTTCGTAATCAATCTCGGTTCCGAACAGAAACATTTGGGCCATAGGGGCGATCAGGATGCGCGCGTCACCTTGTTCGACAACCTCATCATGGGCTTCGACATCATCAACATAGTCCATGGTATATTCCATGCCCGCGCAGCCGCCTTTCTTGACGCCAATGCGCAATCCCTGATGCCCACCCGAGGTCATCAGCTTCGCGATTTGCGCCTCAGCGGCGGCCGTCATGGTGATCGGCGATTTGCCGGGTATGCCAAACATCGAATTCTCCTTCATCCTTAAGCTAAGCGCTCAAAGGCGCGTGCTCAAGGTCTGCCCGGGGCAGGGTGTGCGTTCGGACTACATGAATCCCAGTTCAAGCCGGGCTTCATCGGACATCATTTCCATGCCCCAGGGCGGATCCCAAGTCATGTCAACATTTACCTGTTTTACACCTGCGACGGGCTCGATCGCTTCGATCAGCCAACCGGGCATCTCACCGGCGACCGGGCAACCCGGAGCCGTCAGGGTCATGATCAGATCAACTTCGTTTTCCGCGTTGATTTCGATCGTGTAAACAAGACCGAGATCATAGATATTCACCGGAATTTCAGGGTCATAGACCGTCCGGCATGCCTCGACCACACTATCGTAGAGCGGATGCTCCACCGACGAGGGTTTGATCAGCGGTTCGCCTTCGATCTTGTCATGGGTGTTCATGGTCATCGTGCTATTGTCCTAATCCTGAGTTTTCATATAGGGATTACGATTGCCAAGGTCCATAGGTCCTGTGCACGGAACGCAAGCGGTGTTGGCAACGCGCGACGCAGCACGATGTAGTGAATTGGTCGCCATCACACGATGAATGAGCCGCAATGTCTCGTTTTTCGCGCCTCTAGTTTGGGCGCTAACAGAGATAGGAAATTGCGCCCCAAGCTGTGTTCTTGATCACAACCCTTTGATGCGTAATCGCCTATAATTCGCCACAAAATGGACGTGTTCGCCAAAGAGTTTTTACCAATGATTACGCCGCAGGTTACGCCAAGTGGCGCTCGCATATTCTCAGCCAGGAGCCTGACAAGTGATATCGACGGAAGATAGGAACAATGAAGCGCAAACCTGTGCAGGCCAATTGGATCAGGCGGCGCGCATGGTGCAGGATGTTGCCTATGCGTTGGCCAGTCGTGTGGACAATACCACATTAACGGAATTGATGCTGGTCAGCCGCAAACTGGAAAGGCTAACCGAGCGGTTGAACACCGACGGACTTGGGGACACAAAACTGGGCGGTGGCGACCCCGTTTGATCTGAAATTGGTGTAAACCTGTTAAAAACACAGCGTGCAAGGGTGAAATTGCTTGGCAATCGCGTCCCTATGGGCCAAATGCACCGTCATGCAAAACCAAAACCCAACCCGCTTCAAGTTTTCCCTGAATGCCACAGACGGCAAAGCCCGCACCGGGGTGATCGACACCCCGCGCGGCCAAATTCGTACGCCGGCGTTTATGCCGGTTGGAACGGCCGCAACTGTGAAGGCCATGATGCCGGAAAGTGTCGCGGCGACGGGTGCGGATATTCTGCTGGGCAACACCTATCACCTGATGCTGCGCCCCACTGCCGAGCGCGTTGATCGGCTGGGCGGCCTACATAAGTTCATGAACTGGGACAAACCCATTCTGACCGACTCGGGTGGGTTTCAGGTGATGAGCCTTGCGGGGTTGCGCAAGTTGACTGAAAAGGGTGTGACATTCAAATCCCACATCGACGGGTCAAAACACGAATTGACGCCTGAGCGCTCGATGGAGATCCAGAAGCTGCTGGGTTCCGACATCGTGATGTGTTTTGACGAGTGCCCTGCGCTGCCCGCTGACCGGGATCGGATCGCTGAAAGCATGCGTCTGTCGATGCGCTGGGCAGAGCGGTCGCGTGATGCGTTCGGGGACCGTCCGGGGCATGCGCTTTTCGGCATTATGCAGGGCGGGCTGGAGCGTGATTTTCGCGAGGAAAGCGCCGAGGCGCTAAAGGACATCGGGTTCGAAGGCTATGCGGTCGGCGGATTGGCAGTAGGCGAGGGGCAGGAGGCGATGTTTGATTGCCTCGACTTCGCACCCGATATGCTGCCGACGGACAAACCGCGTTATCTTATGGGGGTTGGCAAGCCCGACGACATTGTGGGCGCTGTGAAACGCGGCATCGACATGATGGATTGCGTGCTGCCGTCACGGTCTGGGCGCACCGGGCAGGTTTTCACCCGTCACGGTGTTCTGAACATCAAAAACGCGCGTCACCAAGACGATCCACGGCCCTTGGATGAAAACTGCGCCTGTCCGGCGTGCCAGAGCTATTCCCGTGCCTATTTACACCATGTGTTCCGCTCGCAAGAGATGATCTCGGGCATGCTGCTGACATGGCACAATCTGCACTACTTCCAAGATATCATGCAGGGAATGCGTGACGCGATCACGGCCGGTACGTTCGCCCAATGGGAAGCCGATTTCCACGCGGGCCGCGCTGCCGGCGATATCGAGCCGATTTAAAGCTTTCTCAACCTGATCATGCTTAATTCAGGCGCGCTTTCCCCTTGTCGTCGCCCCGCGGCAGGGGCAAAGTGTGCGGGCATGACGGGTTGACGTTGGGCGGCACGGCCCCCATCTGAATACTCCGAAAGAGGAGGCGCCCCAGCTGCCTGATGTTAGGGGCAGGGCGCTTTGCCAAGAATAAGGAAAACCTATGAGTGAGCAACTGAGCCAATCCTTCCCAGTCCTGCCCCTGCGCGACATCGTGGTCTTTCCCCACATGATCGTGCCGCTTTTCGTTGGACGCGAAAAATCCGTGCGGGCGCTGGAAGAGGTGATGGCAGACGACAAGCAAATCCTTCTGTCCAGCCAGATTGACCCGTCGATTGATGAACCCGACGTCGAAGGCATCTATGACGTAGGTGTGTTGGCCAATGTGCTGCAATTGCTGAAACTGCCCGACGGCACTGTAAAAGTGCTGGTCGAAGGTCAGTCGCGCGTGCGCATCACAGATTACGTCGACAATGCAGATTACTTTGAAGCGTTTGCTGAGATCATCGAAGAACGTCCTGGCGACCCGAACGAGGTCGAAGCGCTTTTGCGTTCGGTCGGCGATGAGTTTGAGCGTTACGCCAAAATCAAAAAGAACATCCCCGAAGAGGCGCTGGCTGCCGTGTCTGAGACGCGCGCACCTGACAAACTTGCCGACCTCGTGGCCGGTCATCTGGGCGTCGAAGTCGATCAGAAACAAGAGCTTCTGGAAACCTTCACCGTCTCGGAACGGCTTGAGAAGGTCTATGGCCTGATGCAGGGCGAAATGTCCGTTCTGAAGGTCGAGAAAAAGATCAAAACCCGCGTCAAAAGCCAGATGGAGCGCACCCAGCGCGAATATTATCTGAATGAGCAGATGAAGGCCATTCAGCAAGAGCTTGGCGATGGCGAAGAAGGCCAGAACGAGCTGACCGAGCTGGAAGAAAAGATCGAAGAAACCAAGCTGTCGGATGAAGCGCGCGAAAAGGCGGATGCCGAGCTGAAAAAGCTCAAAAACATGTCGCCCATGTCAGCGGAAGCCACCGTTGTGCGCAACTATCTGGATTGGATGCTCGGTCTGCCATGGGGCAAGAAAAGCCGCGTGAAGAAAGACCTGAACAACGCGCAAAAAGTGCTCGATGCCGATCACTACGGGCTTGAGAAGGTCAAGGAACGCATTGTCGAATATCTGGCTGTGCAGCAACGCTCGAAAAAGCTCAAGGGTCCGATCATGTGCCTTGTGGGCCCTCCCG
This sequence comes from Aliiroseovarius conchicola, assembly GCF_041403445.1. Classification (NCBI taxonomy): domain Bacteria; kingdom Pseudomonadati; phylum Pseudomonadota; class Alphaproteobacteria; order Rhodobacterales; family Paracoccaceae; genus Aliiroseovarius; species Aliiroseovarius conchicola. The sequence continues at coordinate 145,431 of NZ_JBGEHL010000004.1, read as the reverse complement.
GTGTGGGTAAAACCTCGCTCGGGAAATCGGTTGCCAAGGCGACGGGGCGCGAGTTCATTCGCATCTCGTTGGGTGGTGTGCGTGATGAAAGTGAAATCCGTGGCCACCGCCGGACCTATATCGGCTCCATGCCCGGTAAGATCATTCAGGCGCTGAAAAAAGCCAAAACCACGAACCCGCTGATCTTGCTCGATGAGATTGACAAGATGGGGCAGGATTTCCGTGGCGATCCCGCATCTGCAATGCTGGAAGTGCTTGATCCGGAACAGAACTCGACCTTCGTCGACCACTATCTTGAGGTCGAATATGACCTGTCGAACGTGATGTTCCTGACCACAGCGAACTCCTATAACATGCCGGGCCCGCTTCTGGACCGGATGGAGATCATCACGCTGGCCGGCTACACCGAAGACGAAAAGCGCGAGATCGCCTCGCGTCACCTTCTGCCTGATACGATTAAGGATCACGGTCTGAAAAAGGGCGAGTTCTCGGTCAGTGAAGGCGCGCTGACAGATATGATCCGTTACTACACCCGCGAAGCGGGCGTGCGGAACCTGAAGCGCGAGCTTGCCAAGCTGGCCCGTAAGGCCGTGACCAAGCTGGTGAAGAAAGAGGTCGAAGCGGTCGAAGTGACGCCCGAGCTTCTCGACGACTATCTGGGCGTGCGCAAGCATCGTTTTGGACTGGCAGAGCAGGAAGATCAGGTGGGCGTTGTCACAGGTCTGGCATGGACCAGCGTTGGCGGTGACCTTCTATCGATTGAAGCCCTGCGCCTTCCGGGTAAGGGTCGGATGAAGACCACCGGGAAACTTGGCGACGTCATGAAGGAATCAATTGATGCGGCCAGCTCCTATGTCCGCTCGATTGCACCACAAATCGGCGTGAAACCTCCGATGTTCGAAAAATGGGACATCCACGTGCACGTTCCAGAAGGGGCGACGCCCAAGGACGGCCCGTCGGCTGGTCTGGCGATGGTGACATCTATCGTGTCCGTCCTGACCGGCATTCCAGTGAAGAAAGACATCGCTATGACTGGCGAGGTTACGCTTCGCGGCAACGCGCTGGCAATCGGCGGCTTGAAAGAGAAGCTGCTGGCGGCATTGCGCGGTGGCGTCAAAACAGTGCTTATCCCGCAGGAAAACGAAAAAGACCTGCGCGAGATCCCGGACAACGTGAAAGAGGGGCTGACCATTATTCCCGTGAGCCACGTGTCCGAGGTTTTGGAGCACGCTTTGGTGCGTAAACCGGAAGCTGTCGATTGGGACGAAGCGGCCGAAGAGGCTGCAGCAAAGGCGCTGGCAACTCAGCATGCAGGCGCGGCACCTGTCGCGCACTGACGTTGGTTTTGTATGACATGAAAGGTGCGGGTTAATCCCCGCACCTTTTTGTTTGTCGCAATGTCAGGCGTGCCACGGTTGGAGTGTGCCACTTCAGCCTATCAGTGGTCACTGAAATGTCTGATAATCGCCTTCGCGCCTCACCAAAGTCGAGACAGCGAGTTTGCGACGAGCCGTAAGTGCCGGTGCTAGGTAAGACTGTTAACCTTGCCCAGTTGAGAACTTATGGGGCGACATGCCAAAGGCTTCACGAAAGCACTTTGAGAAATAGGCGCCAGAATCAAATCCGCAGGCTGTCGCCACATCAACCACCGCCATATCCGTTTCCGCCAACAAGATTCGCGCGCGTTGTAAGCGCATGTTTTGCAGATACTTCTTCGGCGTTGTGCTGAGATATTGACGAAACAGGCGCTCCATTTGGCGGCGCGACATACCAAGCTTTTCGGTGATCTCATCTAGGTTGATCGAATCTTCGAGATGCGCCTCGAAATGGGCGATGATCCGCACCAGTTTGTCATTGCGCACCCCGAGAGAGGCCGACGTCGAGCTTTGTTGCCGGTCGGTTTCGGATCGCTGCACGGTGTGAAGGCACATGTTCAACACCGCTTGCGCCAGAACCGGGCCATGAGTGTCATAGATCAGCTTGAAAAACAGGTCGGTTGCCGCTGATCCACCCCCGCAGGTGAGTATTCGTTTGTCCATTGTGTAGAGCTGTTCAACCGGCGTCAGGTCCGGGTAATGCTCGCGGAACGGGGCAATATTCTCCCAGTGCAGGGTGAATTTATGACCCTCCAGTATCCCAGCCCGCACGAGCGTATAAGCGCCCGTGCAAAGTGCGCCTACGGTACGCCCCAGACGCCACTGCTTGCGGGTCCAATCTGCGATCTTGGTGCTGACAGGCAATTCGGGCTGCACACCTGAACAGATAAAAATGCGGCAATTGGCAGGCGTGTCGTCCAGCGGGCAGTCGATCCCAATCTCGATACCGTTCGAACACCTCACATTGTCGCCATCTTCCGACATGGTCATCCAACGATACAGGCTTTGCCCCGTCAGTTGGTTTGCAATGCGCAATGGCTCGATGGCGGATGTGAAGGCCAACATTGACAGGTTGGGAACCAGCACAAAAACGATGGGCTCCGGCGCGTCGGGTGCGTCGATATCTACATGGGCGACGCCCTTGGGTACAACAGAAGCCGACATGATTGGGGTCCCGGGATATGAGCGTTTCCGCCATACCATACGCCTGGGCGGTTAAACTTCAACACCAACCGTTTGCTGTCTGCCCGGTGTGGGCCTCCTATCCGGCTTTGAAACAGGTCGATGAAGATCCTGCGAAAAAATTTTTCAATCTTTGGCAAAACCCCTCTTGCAATCCCCGGATTGGGAAGGCTATTAGCTGCCCATCGGGTCGTTAGCTCAGTTGGTAGAGCGCTTCGTTTACACCGAAGATGTCGGGAGTTCGAGCCTCTCACGACCCACCATCCCTCTTTCGCATTCTTTGATTGTCTGGCGCGGGATTTGCGTTAGCTTGGCGTTCTTACACTTGAGGGCGCACGATGACCAATTCCTATCCAGAGCTTTTCGTCATTCGACATGGTCAGACCGAATGGAATGTCGCCCGCCGCCATCAAGGGCGGTTGGATTCGCCTCTCACTGAAAAAGGGGTGCAGCAGGCCCATGATATGGGGCAAATGCTGGTGCGGACGTTCGGGCCGCGCACCGATTTGGTGGCGTATAGTTCGCCGCAAGGGCGGGCATTGCGTACGGCGAACCTGGCGCTGGAGCCCCTAGGCTGGTCCGTAACCCAGGATGCCCGGCTTCGCGAGATATCGTTTGGCGCGTGGGAGGGGCTTACACAAGCCGAGGTCGACGCCGGTTGGCCGGATCAAGCGACCTATGCCGAGCAAAACCCGATCGAATGGCATTTTTCGTCGCCCGGCGGTGAGGGGCTGCATGACCTGCAGGCCCGTGCTGACAGTTTTTTGCAGGACCTAACCGGGCCGACTGTTGTCTTCACGCACGGCATCCTGTCGCGTGTGCTACGGGCACGGTGGATGGGGCTGAACGAGCATGAAATGTTGGATCTTCCGGGCGGGCAGGGGATCATCTTTCACCTGTCCCCGACGCAGGGACATCAAACGATCGAAAAATAATCTACAAAATCTGCAATGGCCGCTTGACGGCCCCGGACGTGCAGCCTAGAACGCCCGAACAAGCCGAAAGGCTGGCAGTGAGCGGTTGTAGCTCAGTTGGTTAGAGTACCGGCCTGTCACGCCGGGGGTCGCGGGTTCGAGCCCCGTCAACCGCGCCACCACTGCCCGAAAGAAGCCCCGCCTTTGGCGGGGTTTTTTCGTTACTGGCGGGCTTTGGGTCTGGTGTTGAGCCTGCAAAAATCCCATCGATCAGAAGTGTCATCTTATGCATCCCAAATTCCGATGGCGGCTGTGTTTTTCCATTGACGCCCCCCAGAGCGCCCGCTATTCACGCCGCCACGCGCGGTTGTAGCTCAGTTGGTTAGAGTACCGGCCTGTCACGCCGGGGGTCGCGGGTTCGAGCCCCGTCAACCGCGCCATTTCTTCCCTGATCAATCCCAGCAATGTGCAACGATCGATCTGTGCTGTGAAACGGTTCAAATTTGCGCCGTTCCTCTATTCGTGCGCCTGCCAGTCTGAGGCGAAATTCATCACCACGACGGCGCGATGGGTGGCTTCGGTCGGGTTATCGTTGCTATCTTATCCTTGTTTTCGTTTTATTGATTTTCAAAGCGGAAATGGAACTTCGCTGAGTTGTGTAAAAAGGATCAGGGACATGGCGTTTGAAGTTTTTGCGATCACAACCGCCTTTGTGTTGGGTCTTTTGGCGCGCCAGATTGCGCTGCCTCCACTGGTTGGATTCCTTGTCGCTGGCTTTACCATCAATGCCATCGGGCCAAGCTTTGGGCTTCCGCTTGAAACCGGCCCCATTCTTGAACATCTTGCCCATCTTGGTGTGCTTCTATTGCTGTTTACTGTCGGCCTGAAGCTCAAGCTCAAACAGATCGGAGAGCTGCATGTCCTTGGTGGATCGTTGCTCCATTTTCTTGGCTCAATAATCGTCTTCACCCCGATCATGCGCTTTTTATTCACCGACACTTGGATGACAGCGCTTGTTTTGGCGATCGCGCTTGGGTTTTCCTCGACGGTTTTGGCGGCGAAGATTCTTGAATCAAAGCGAGAGATGGGAAATTTCCACGGGCGCGCCGCGATCGGTATTCTGATTATTCAGGACATCATCGCGCTTGTTGTGCTGGCGATATTCTCGGGCAAAGTGCCGGGGCCGTGGGCGCTTTTGATTTTTGCAACGCCATTGCTGCGGCCATTGCTTTACAAGGTTCTTGATCTCGCTGGGCATGACGAGGTTCTGGTGCTTTGCGGAATGCTCTTAAGCCTTGTGGTCGGCGGCGTCGGGTTCGAACTGATCGGATTGAAAGGCGAGATTGGCGCCCTTGTGATGGGTCTGCTGTTGTCCGGTCATACAAAGGCGAGCGAGCTGTCTAAATCCCTTTGGGCACTGAAAGAAGTATTCTTGGTCGGCTTTTTCCTGTCGATTGGCATGTCGGGTATGCCCGATTGGGGGGCTGTTTGGTTCGCGGTCATGCTGGGCCTGCTGTTGCCGCTGAAAGGCATTATGTTCTTCTTTCTGCTTCTCGCCTTCAAACTGCGCGCGCGCACATCGTTCCTAACTGCCTTGTCGTTGACCGCCTATAGCGAGTTTGGCCTTATTGTAGCTGCGGGCATTCCTGCGGCGGAATCGTTCCTTGTGCCCTTGGCAATCGCCGTATCGGTGTCATTTGTTGTCGCGGCCCCTTTGAACAGAATGGCGCATCCGCTTTTTGAAAGATTTGAGACCCAATTGACGCGCTTTGAGCGGAAGACGCGCCATCCGGACGAACAGCCGAAGAATCTTGGGGACGCGGATGTCATCATCTTTGGGATGGGGCGTACGGGTACGGCGGCATATCTTGAAGTGGAACAAAACGGCTATAAGCCCGTGGGGCTGGATGCGGACGCCTATGCAATGGAACGACACATAGAGGTTGGTCGCAATGTCATCTTCGCCGATGCCGAGGACAGCAGCTTTTGGTCAGCGGTATCACTGGACCAGGTTAAGGCGGCCATTCTTGCGATGGATGACCTAGAGGCCAAGGTGATCGCTGCGAGGATGTTACGAAAGAAAGGTTTCAATGGCCCGATTGTGAGCCACACTCTTTATGTTGAACAAGCAGAAGCGATTGCAGAAGCAGGGGCCGACCAGACATTGCTTACTATGCAAGAGGCGGGTCGAAGCCTTGCAGGCCATGCAATCGGTGTGATCTCTGAAGAACAGGAAACAGCCTAGACCCAGTCGCCACCTAGCCAAACAAACGCCACGTCGTTCATAAACTGGATCGATCAACTCAATGCTTCTGGGGCGAGTACACTTAAGTAGCCGCCCCAGTTTCTTATGACAGTTCAGCCAAAATACGCGCCCAGCTGCGGATGCCTTTATGAAAGCTCTCAAGATCGTATTTCTCGTTCGGGCTGTGGATATTGTCGTCATCCTTGCCGAACCCGATTAGCATCGCGTCAACGCCAAGGATGTCTTTGAAATAGCCCGCGATTGGGATTGAACCGCCGCATCCGGCGAAGGCTGCCGGGATGCCCCATTCGTCGCCAAGCGCTTTGCGGGCCTGTTCGAACAAAGGGTTGTCGGTCGAGACTTGCGCCGCTGGCGAGCCTTTCTCGGTCCGGTATTCGACGGTGAAGCCTTCCGGCAGGTTGTCTTCCAGATAGGTGCGGAAGCTTCTGCGGACCGCCTCGGGGTCTTGTTTGCTGACCAGCCGGAAGCTGATCTTGGCCGAGGCTTGGCTGGGAAGCACGGTTTTGAAACCATCGCCTGTGTAGCCGCCCCAGATGCCGTTCACGTCGCAGGTTGGGCGCGACCAGATCATCTCGATCGGCATGCGATCCTGCTCGCCCGCCGGGTGTTTCAGGCCGACGTCACCCAGGAAGGTTGCGTGATCGAAGCCAAGCCCTTGCCACTGCGCGCGCATCTCATCCGACAGCTCTTCCACGCCGTCATAGAAGCCGGGCAGGGTGATGCGGCCCGTGTCGTCGTGCAGATCGGCCAAAATGCGCGTCAGCACCCGGATTGGGTTCATCGCGACGCCGCCATACATGCCGGAATGCAGGTCACGGTCAGGGCCGGTGATGGTGAAATCCTCGCACGACATGCCGCGCAGTTGCGTGATGATGGCGGGGGTCTTTGATTCGAATAGTCCGGTGTCGCAAATGAGGGCGACGTCCGTGGTCAGCTCGTCTTTGTTCGCTTCCATGAATGGGATCAGGGACGGGGAGCCTGATTCCTCCTCACCTTCAAAGAAGAGAGAAATGCGGGCAGGCAGGCTGCCGTGAACGGCGATCCAAGCCCGGCAAGCCTCGACAAATGTCATCAGCTGCCCTTTGTCGTCCGATGACCCACGCCCGCGGATCACTTTGCCCGCTGGGGTGTTCTCTAATGCCGGTTCAAACGGCGGCGTGTCCCAAAGATCAAGCGGGTCGACGGGTTGCACGTCGTAGTGCCCGTAAAACATAAGATGCGGCGTATCAGCGGGCCCGTCGGCGTGGGCTACAACCATCGGGTGGCCTGGGGTCGGGCGTTTATCCGCTTGAAATCCAATCGTTTTCAGGTCTTCAACCAGCCAATCGGCAGCGGCTTGACAGTCGTCGGCATAAGCTGGGTCGGTTGACACAGAAGGGATGCGCAACAGCTCCAACAGGCGATCAATCGCGTCCGGCAGGTCCGCGTCGATACGGTCCAATACAGGGGTGAGCGACATGGGTAGGCTCCTCATTCGGGGAAATTTTGCCTGACCCTATCAGCCCCTACGGCACTGTCCAGCCCGAGGTCGGCCAACCACCGTTTGGGCGTAGTGTCGCGGATGAAGCAAAAAAGGTTTCGTTTGAGATGGATCAATGTCAAACCCTGCCCGAAACCGTTAACACGTCAATAAGCGACGCACAGGGCAATATATTCCTTTTTGAATATGTTGAAATGGTGATACCCTGTACATCGTGGGAACGAACAGGATCAGACCGCCGTCGGAGGTTACATTGGACTACAGCAACCAACTCGATGCAGCGCTTGAGCGCTTGCACGATGAAGGCCGCTATCGCACGTTTATCGAGATTGAGCGTCGTCAGGGCCAATTCCCACATGCCACCTGGAACAAACCAGATGGAACCGAAATGCCCGTCACTGTTTGGTGCGGCAACGATTATCTTGGCATGGGCCAGCACTCTGCTGTGCGTGACGCCATGCACGAGGCAATCGAGGCAACAGGCGCCGGGTCGGGGGGCACACGCAACATTTCGGGTACGACCGTGTACCACAAACGGTTAGAGGCCGAGATCGCGGATCTTCACCAGAAAGAAGACGCGCTGATCTTTACATCTGCCTACATCGCCAATGATGCGACCCTGTCGACATTGCCAAAGCTTTTTCCGGGACTGATCATCTATTCAGATGCGCTGAACCATGCGTCGATGATTGAAGGTGTACGCCGCAACGGTGGGGCCAAACGGATTTTCCGGCACAATGATCTGGATCACCTTCGTGAACTGCTAGAAGCCGACGACCCGGCCGCGCCCAAACTCATCGCATTCGAAAGCGTCTATTCGATGGACGGAGATTTCGGACCCATTGAAGCGATTTGCGACCTTGCCGATGAGTTCGGTGCGCTGACGTATATCGACGAAGTACATGCGGTCGGCATGTATGGCCCGCGTGGGGCAGGGGTGTCAGAACGTGACGGCCTTGCGCATCGTATCGACATTATTAATGGCACCTTAGCCAAGGCTTATGGCGTCATGGGTGGCTATATCGCGGCGTCAGCCAAAATGTGCGACGCGATCCGGTCATATGCGCCGGGCTTTATCTTCACCACCTCTCTGCCGCCCGCTGTGGCGGCCGGAGCAGCAGCGTCGGTCAAGCATTTGAAGACGGATCAAGGGTTGCGCGACGCCCATCAGACGCAGGCGAGCATCCTAAAGACCCGCCTGAAGGCTTTGGGATTGCCGATCATCGACCACGGGTCGCATATTGTTCCAGTGATTGTTGGTGATCCGGTTCATACCAAGCAGCTTTCCGATATGTTATTGGAAACATTCGGTATTTATGTCCAGCCAATCAACTTCCCGACTGTCCCGCGCGGCACTGAACGGCTGCGGTTCACGCCGTCTCCGGTACATGGCCCCAAGGAAATGGATGCGCTTGTCAGCGCGCTTGACAAACTTTGGTCCCATTGTGAGCTAAATCGCGCCGAGCTTTCTGCCTAACATAAATCGCGGACTGCACATTTCACAGGAATGTGTTAGGTTCCGTGTAGGGAAGGCAATGACGACGAATCGTTGGCTTCATTCGGGACATGTGAGGCACTAGGAGCAGTAGTATGATCGGGCGTTGGACCACGTCTCGGGTCGAGGAAGACGAGAAGCCATCCGGCTTTGACTCGTATGATCTTCGACTGGGGGACGTTATGCGCGGGGAACGCGCGACGCTCGGCAAATCGCTTCTTGATGTCCAACGCGAACTCAAGATCAAAGCCCCTTATATCGCAGCCATTGAAAATGCGGATGCCGATGCGTTTGATACGCAGGGGTTCATTGCTGGCTATGTCCGCTCTTACGCACGTTATCTTGGTATGGATCCCGAGTGGGCCTACGGACAGTTCTGTGCCGAAAGCGGCTTTACAACGGCGCATGGTTTGGCACCCGGCGCATCAAGCCTGTCGGAAAAACCGGCTAAGGTGACAAGGCGTGCTGATCACAGCGGGGACCCTCTGGCCAATCCCAACGCCAATTGGGTACCGCAAACCGAAAGCGTATTCGCCGGGATCGAGCCAGGGGCAATCGGATCAATCGCGGTTCTGACAGCGTTGATCGGTGCACTGGGTTTTGGCGGTTGGTCTGTCCTGCAAGAAATTCAACGGGTTGATTTCGCTCCGGTGGAACAAACCCCCGGTGTCTTGGCGGAACTGCCAGACATTGGAACGGGTCCATCCGGACTTGAAGGCGTTGGCGGGACCGATATTGTTGCGCAAGCAGGCGCTGGTTTGCAACGCCCGCCCTCAGCCGAGGCACTGGATCGTCTCTATCGTCCGCAAGCGCTGGATGTGCCGGTATTGACCCACCGGGATGCGCCGATTTCGACCCTTGATCCTTCAAGCGTTGGGATTCTGGCGCAAGCAGCGTCGCCCGTTCCTGGTGTTGCACCTGGTTCCCTTGCGACACCCGGCGCAATCAATACCGAGGCTCTTCAACTTGCGGCAGCGGGACGTGGCGCCTCGACGACCGAGGGAACAGCGCCCGACGCGATCCCCGGTGCGGTTCAGGTGCTTGGGGCCGAAGCTGCCGAAGTTGCTGTTTTTGCGGTTCGGCCTTCATGGATTCGGATCAAATCAGCCGATGGTACTGTGATTTTTGAAAAGATCCTCGATTCCGGTGAGCATTATGTCTTGCCGAAGACCGAGCAGGCGCCCGTCATGCGGACCGGCAATGCTGGATCGGTTTACTTTGCCGTCAACGGCACCGCTTATGGCCCCACTGGCGAAGGGGCATCAGTCGTTAAAAACGTGACCTTGTCGCCGGATGCCTTGACCGAAAGCTTCGCTTTGGCCGATCTGGAAAGTGATGCTGACCTCGCCACCTACGTGGCCGAGCTGAATGTGGCCCAGTAACGCCTCCTCCTTTGCATTAGGAACACGACATTCGCTTGTCGCCATCTCTTGGGCAGGCTATCTCTTGCCTTGAAAACTCCGGCAAGAGGCTGACCCATGTCCCACAATCCGATCCGTCCTTGGCGAGACATTGAGCGCCGCAAATCCCGCCAGATCATGGTGGGCAATGTACCTGTGGGTGGGGATGCTCCGATCGCAGTCCAAACGATGACCAACACCGACAGCTCGGACGTCAAGGCAACGCTGGCGCAGGTGATGGCAGCGGCCGAGGCGGGGGCAGATATTGTTCGCATCTCTTGCCCGGATGTTGGGTCCACCGCCGCGTTGAAAGAGATCACCGCCGAAAGCCCGGTGCCCATCGTTGCAGACATCCACTTTCACTATAAACGCGCGATCGAGGCCGCCGAAGCGGGGGCAGCCTGCCTACGTATCAATCCGGGCAATATCGGTGATGAGAGCCGCGTACGCGAGGTTATCAACGCAGCCAAGGATCACGGCTGCTCAATCCGTATCGGTGTGAACGCCGGATCACTTGAACGCCATCTGCTTGAAAAATATGGGGAACCTTGCCCCGAAGCGATGGTGGAAAGTGGGTTGGAGCATATCCGTATCCTCGAAGACAATGATTTTCAGAACTACAAGATCAGTGTGAAAGCCTCTGACGTGTTTCTATCGGCTGCCGCGTATCACGGGATTGCGGACGCCACTGACGCCCCAATACATCTTGGTATCACCGAAGCAGGCGGATTTGTGTCGGGCACCATCAAAAGCGCCGTTGGGCTGGGCAATCTGCTGTGGGCCGGGATCGGCGATACGATCCGCGTCAGCCTGTCGGCGGACCCAGTTGAAGAAGTCAAAGTGGGTTTTGAAATCCTGAAGTCACTTGGCTTGCGCCACCGGGGGGTCAACATCATTTCCTGCCCGTCCTGCGCACGACAAGGTTTCGACGTGATCAAGACCGTGGCCACGCTGGAAGAGCGTCTGGCACATATCCACACACCCATGAGCCTTTCCATCATCGGCTGCGTTGTGAACGGCCCAGGTGAGGCTTTGATGACAGATGTGGGGTTCACTGGTGGCGGTGCTGGCTCTGGGATGGTCTATGTGGCTGGTAAGCAGGATCACAAGCTCGACAACGAGAAGATGGTCGACCATATCGTCGAGCTTGTCGAGAAACGCGCGACCGAGATCGAGACGCAAGCGGCGAATGACCAATAGGGGGCGTTGCCCCCGAGAGCCTGCGGCTCTCACCCCCAGGATACTTTAGGAAAGAAAATGAGGCGGCCTTTCGCCCCCCTCATCATGAGATGTGGAACGTCGCGCACCTTTGACTCGATCCATCCGTTATTCTGAATCCTATCAACGAGCCACGTCATCCAATATTAGCCCAAACGTCAAGCATTTCTGACTCAAACCTTCCGTTAGCTGCGCTGTGTACGAACTGGTAAGATGCGGGACAAACCCGCCTTTTGTTCGCGCCGCTATCGCTGATGCAGAAAACGCTCGCGCCTGCAGCATGTCACTTGTTGCACCACGTCTGATGTCCCGCAAAGCCGTCGTTGAGACTTCGAATCCAGCAATCCAACCTCCTTGTGATAATACCTCGTTCATATCTGCGATTAACGTTCTCGAAAAATTTGGCGCCGTCGTAATCACTCAGAGAGTTCCCCACCCTAGAGAACTTCATTGCCGTTATATTGGCTTAGTCTTCCAACATGACCGCTACACCGGTGCCAGTCCGGACACCCCAACTGAGGGCACCAATCTGAACCTCGCTGACTTTTGCATTGATGACGGCGTTTGCACCGATTGCTGCTGCTTCTTCCTTGAGTTTCGCAATGACCGCCTCTGGTGTCGGGTTCGGGTGGAAGGCAGTTGTTTTGTTAACGGTGACCTTCAAATCGCTTAATTTCTGGTAAGAGCGGCCAGCTAGATCGCCAGATGTAACTTGAACTTGGTCCGCTGAGATGGGAGCGGATCGAGTTTGTGGCGGATCTTGACGGACATTTGATGTTGTCCAGGTATTGCACCCCGCAAGGCTGAGCGCGGCGCAGGTCAGGAGGATCGTATGTTTCAACATTGGTTTTCGTTTCTTTGATTGAAGTGGAAATACTCGATGCGCCCCAAAGTAACCGTTTGATCGGCCCCATCATGTATTCCGCAGGGGCCGATCGTCAGGTGTCACACTGGGAGCGCGTTGATTAGTGCAGTGTTCTTCGCTGCGCTTTGCCCTTTTTACGCTGCATGGACTGCATGGCCTTTCTTTGCTGACGGTTCAAAGCCGGCTTCTGGTCTGTTGCAATCACACTTGATGGCGCGTCGCCTTGCATTGCCATCGGTTCATTGCGTGGCATTGCCTCGAACCTGTCGCCCGAAAACGGTTGAACCGGTCCGCCATCCACCACCAAAGGTGCCGGCATGGCAGGGCGCTGACTTTCCCATTCACCTGCACGATATATGTCCTCAAGCGTTGTTTGTGAGCGCGCCAGAACGAAGTCTTCAGGGTTGGGAAGCTTATCTGACAGAACCCAGGCGAACAGCGTGATAAGATCGTGCTTCTTCAGGTGGACATAGCCCGCTTTGGGACCATCTTTGACCAACTCGCACCCGATGCTGTCCATGTATTCACGCATGGAGAAGTGCTGGCCATTGGGCAGCATCCACCGCGTGCCAAGGCGGAGTTTTTTCTTGTCCCGAACGCGTTCCTTACCGTCGACCTCTTCAATCAGGAAGGCCCAGAATTCTTCGTCATCTGCCGAGCCGACTTCACAACCTGTCGTGGCGCGGATCTGTGTGCCGTTCTGGTGCTGGATGATGCCGTCATCGCGCAGAATGTCGATCAGAGGCTCAAACTTGGTCGCACGCTTGCTGTCGGGGCGGTAATACACGTGGCCGGGAGTTACAAATGTTCCGTGGAAATCCAGGATGATCTTGGCTTCGTTCTTGAACGTGCGTTTGACCCGACCGGGGACCAAATCGCCGGTCGTTTCATCAAGCGACAGCACCCAATCATCGGCTCTGATCTGCTCGATGGGCTTTTGGGAACCGTCGGCCATTGTGATTAGGGTGCCCGCGAGGAAGCATTGGTCGAATCCAGAGCGTTCTAAAAATGTTTCCAAAGCGCTGGCGCGTAGCAGGGCATTAGAGTCTTCTGGGTAAAGAGCATTGAAAACTTCAACGGCTGCCGATACGGATAAATCTGAAAGGCTATTGATGACTTCGGTGGCACTCCAGGTTGAAACCCCCTCCACACTTCCCAATATGAGGCCTTGAGAAAAACTAACTCTTGCACCTAGGAATGATGAAACCTCTCCATTCGACGCAGATTCAAAGAAAATCCCAGCTTGAATGGAACCCACCTGCCCAATGGTTATTCCTAATAGTTCGCCTTGCTTTCCCAAAATGGCATTAGCACCTGCAAACCCTTCAAACTCGCTTACGTGAATGTACCCCGTGTCTGGATTGTAAGTGCCTTTGGCGGAGATTTCACCGCCTAAAAAGCTATAAGCTACGTTTAAGTTTATGGAAAGCTCATCTGATCCGGGAGCATATGTCGCCGCTCCTTCAATTCCTATTGGACCACTACCATATGCAAATCCACCGCCGAGGCTGCTATGCAACTCCGACATGGTCAGACCATTTATCGCGAGTTCGTTTATGACAGCAGGCAAACCTATGTTCACATTAATATCTGAGGTAAGACTTCCCTGATCATCGAGTGTGAAGGTTTCAGACTGCCCTCCGGATACTAAAACACCCATTAGACAAACTCCCTATATTTTGTTGAGGCGTGCCATGCTGACTTTACCAATCAGAAAAGCAGCAAACGACCAAATTAGGTAAAAAACTAAGGTGACCAAGCCGGAATTCAATCTACTTGCTACAGCCATCCCGATTAAGAAAACTAAGAGCATAGTTGTCACGCAGAGAAATACTCTAATAAACGTCATGTGCTTACTCAATTCTTCCGATCTGAAGATAATACGGTCAACGGTCTTTTCGATATCAATCATGATCATCATCTATTACTTGTCTCTCTTCTTATTCGCAGACGCTCAACTTTGGGTTCTTCGCCAATAGGGACACAGAAAGGCGCTCCGAGCCAGACTTGGAACGACAATAGGGCAGGCCTTACCATTCGTTATAATACTTCGATCACAAAGTGTCACAGTTCGTATTCCTCACCCGCTCACTCCCTTCAAAAAGCTTTCATTTTCTTCGCTCATATCGATCCCCTTGACTTTCGCTCCAAAGAACTTGCGAATGCGCTTTGATCCATCTTTCGCTTCCAGATCTGGCGCGAACCCGACTTGGTTGGGGAACACATTCTTTTTTAGATCTTCAGCGATTTTCAGGGCATGGCCATATGGCGCAATGAAGTCGATGAACCAAAGATGTTCGCCGCTATTCCAGGTCGATATCTTGAAGTCAAAATCCCCGGCCATATAGCCGCGTGCATCCTCGTCTGACATATAGGCCCAACTGACCCAGCCGATGGGGCGCTGCTCGGTCCTATAGATGCGAAACTGGTTGAAGTGGACGGGCGGTAGAACGGTTGCGACAAGTTCACCGATCGTCGCTTCTCGATACCTGTCAGAGACCAGAAACAGGTCCAAAACCTCGCCCTTCAGCTGCGCGAGTTTTTCGGGCGGCATTTTGTGCAGTAAGCCATCATGGCTCAGGAGTGTTTGCAATTTACTGGTCATCAATCTTCCTTAAACGCGCGGTCAACGGCATCAAATATTGGCGACAGAAGATAGTCTGCCATGGTCCGTTCCCCGGCAATTAAAAACACATCAGCAGGCATACCTGGAGAAAGCGTGACATCTGCTGGAAGTGTCGCCAAGGCCTCTTCTTTCACGCGCAGTCGGGCAAGGAAATATCGCTCTCCTGACGCTTCATCGGTGATGATATCTCCCGAGATGGTTTCTACAATCGCATCCAGCTTGTCGACCTTTTTTGCTTTGAATGCGGACAGCTGCACCTGCGCTGACATGCCTGCGGACACCAGATCAACATCCGTTGGCTTCACCCGTGTCTGGACGATCAAATCATCTTCGTCCTGAACAATGTCCATGAGCGGCACACCAGGGGACACGACGGCCCCAATTGTATGGACCTGCATGCCCAGCACAACGCCAGAGACGGGTGCACGAATGACAGCCCTATTCTGGCGGTCTTGCAGGGTGCGCAATTCTTGCCGGATATTTTCCGCCGCGACCTGTGCTTCCTGCAACTCACCCAACATCACGGATGCACGTTCGTTTTGCATACGAAGAATTTCGACATCCTGATCAAGGATCGATTGCTCTGATTTCGCAATGGACGCGATCAGCGCCCCAATTTCACCTTCCAGGGCAATCTCGTTGCGAGCCAGAGCATTCATTTCAGCCTCGGTCACAAGGCCCTGTTCTAGCAGTTTTCTCTTGGCGTCCAGCTCATGCGAGACCAGTTCCACCTCGCGCCTCTTGGCGGAAAGCTGTGCATTCAGACCCTCGATCTCGCGCCGAATTTGAACCTTGCGAGAGCTGGCCAGGTCGCGCGCGGATGAGGCCGAACCCGTCAAATTACGGAAAACGCCGAGATGGGTTGATTTGAAACGCTCAACTGTTTCCGGATTTGCATCCAGCCCACGTGTCACATCCGAGAAGTTTGGCTCGGCAAGAACGTCACGTTCAGCGATCAACCGTGCAATCTGCGCGTTTGTGTTGACCAACTGGACAGTGAATGCCTCTTTCTGAGATTGTTCAATCAAGTCCTGCACAATAAGCAGGGGGTCATTGCTGGTAACCGCATCCCCCTCTTGGACAAAGATTCCAGACACCAACCCTCCCTCAAGGTGCTGAATGGTTTTCCGATCCGAACTCAATACGATTTCACCGGGCGCGATGGCAGCCGAGTTGAGCGGTGCTATTGCGGCCCAAGTACCGAATCCAAGCAGCAACGGGATCAATATGGTCAATCCCACAAACATAGGCCCGCGGCCTGCATGAGCACGGTCATACGCAAACACGCGCCAGCGTGACTGTGGTGTATTCGGTGCCGCCAAGCTCATCAACCTGCCCTATCGATTTTCAAAGGCTGAACAGATTGATTGTTCCCGGCCAGTTTTTCCAACACCCCTTTTGCCGGACCTTCCAGCGCAACTTCGCCCGCTTTTAGCACAACGATTCTGTCTACGTGGTGCAGAAGTGCAGGTCTGTGCGCCACGATGACGGTTGTGATGCCACGCGACTTTGCATTCATTAAAGACTGCACAAGTGCTTGCTCACCCTCTGTGTCGAGGTTGGAGTTGGGCTCATCCAAGACAAGAACTTTCGGGTTGCCGTAAAAACAACGTGCCAGCGCGATCCGTTGCCGTTGCCCTCCGGACAGCGCAGCCCCATTCGCACCAATATCAGTTTGATAACCGTCAGGTAGCCCCAAGATGAACTCATGGACTTCTGCCGATTTTGCAGCATCAACTATAGCTGCATCTTCAGCCTCTACATCCATGCGCGCTATATTCTCAGCCACGGTGCCTGAGAAGAGTTCGATATCTTGCGGAAGATATCCAATCGCTGTTGCCAATTGATCGGGACGCCATTGATCCAGTGAAGCTCCATCCAGTGCTGCCGTACCAGAAGTCGGCCGCCTCACGCCCACCAGAAGTCGAGCAAGTGTCGTCTTGCCACTACCGCTAGGGCCAATAACCCCAACCAAACTGCCGGCTGGAAACTCAAGAGAAATCCCCCTGAGCAACCATCGTTTTGATCCCATGTCCTGATAGGCTGCATTCCTTAGTGATATCGCCCCTTTGGGTTCGGGAAGTTCCAGTCTGGGTCCCGATTGATCTTCGAATTCAAACACAGCAGACAGGCGCTTGTGCGCCTTCTTGATGTTTGTCCAGCCCTGATAAATGGAAACCGAAGCATCAAAGGGCGCAAGCGCCTTGCCGGTCAGCATATTGACGGCAATGATAGCTCCCATCGACATCTTGCCGTTGATGACCAACCAGGCACCAAGCCCCGTGATCAGGATTTGCAGACCCATTCGGAACGTTTTGGTCGAGTTTGTAATGATCGTCCCGATATTGCCTGCACGGTATCCAGCGTCCAGTGTTCCATCATTCTGCTCTCGCCAAACCCTGGTAGCTGAGGCCGTCATACCCATTGCTCGGACCACCTCGGCGTTTCGAACGACGGATTCAAGAGCCTGCATGGACTTAACCTGTGCATCCCCAGAGGATGCCAGAAGTCTTGATGGTGCGCGTTGCGCCAAGATCGCCAGGCCAAGAAGAACGATTGCCGAGATCGTCACGACAACGCCAATGGTCGTGTTGATCAAATATAGAACTACAAAGAATATTATCGCCCAAGGAGCATCCAACATACTGCCCATAGTTGGCGAAGCGATGAAATTGCGCACGGTACCCAGATCACGCATGGGCTGGGTACCGATATTCGGTCGGCGCAGTGACAAGGCAATCATCTTGTGAACGATTTCGGTCGAAAGCTTGTCATCCAACCACCGAGAGATTTGGGTGAACACAACTGAGCGCAATCCAGTGATCAGACCAGAGAACACCACTGATGCGACCACAATGATCGTCAACATTATCAGCGTGTTTTTTGATCCGCTAGACAGGACACGATCCAACACCTGCATCGAGTAAATCGGCACAGCCAGGCTCAGGAGGTTGATCACAAGACTGAATACCAATGCACCAATGAAGAGCGGGCGACACTCCTTGAGTGCCGCCTTCACAGGATCATTTTGTTCAAACGCCATTCCTAATACTCACTAGAGCTGGAATTGGGTGGCAGTTAGGTCGTGATCGTCGCCCAAGATACGGAGCTTAAACTCTGTCCCTTCGACCGAGACTTCGGTCTCTCCATTAACAACAGCGATTTCCAGATCATCAAACACGATGTCGAAATCTGACAGATCAATGTTGTCTTCATTCCTGTCAAAATCTGCGATGACGTCGATCGATGAAGCAGTGCTTTCGGAAACGGCATCATAGTTGAACGTGTCCGCACCTGTGCCGCCATAAAGAAGGTCAGCACCTTCGCCGCCAACAACGATATCATCACCCGCACCACCAAACAGTCGGTCCGCATTGGCACCTCCGGAAAGTGTGTCACGACCTTCGCCACCTTCCAGCACATCGTTCTGATCGCCACCGGAAAGCAAATCATCGCCATCCCCACCTTTCAGAAGGTCTTTGCCGGTGCCGCCATAGAGCTGATCGTTCTCGGTGCCGCCTTCAATCAGGTCGTCACCCGCTCCGCCATAAAGCTCATCTTCACCCTGACCTCCAAGCAGATGATCATGACCATCGCCACCATCAATGATGTCGCCATTGGTTCCACCATCAATATAGTCGCTGCCAGCAAAACCGCCGATCAGATCGCTGCCTGAACCGCCGTAGATCAGATCGTTGTCGCCACCTCCGACCACAACATCAGCCCCAGCTCCACCATGGATAAAGTTGCGACCTGTCCCGCCGACGATCACGTCGTCACCAGCGCCACCATCAAGATAGTCATCGCCCGCTCCGCCATGCAGGAAATCGGACCCGTTTTCACCTTGGATAACGTCGCTGCCGTCGCCACCGAGGAGATGATCAGCGCCCTCGCCGCCATTAATTTGGTCGTTGCCTTGATCGCCAGAAATCCGATCGTTACCAACGCCGCCAGAGGCAATATCGTTTCCGTCGCCGCCAAGGAGCGTATCCGCGCCGGAATCACCGCTTAGGATGTCGTCCCCGACGCCGCCGAACAACAGGTCATTCCCATCACCGCCAAGCACCCGGTCATTCCCCTCATCCCCAGAAACCGTGTCATTGCCGGATTCTCCTCTAAGAAAGTCCATTCCTTCACCGCCATAGAGGACGTCATCGTCTGTTCCACCTCTGATGTTGTCGTCACCCGCCTCTCCATGAACAAAATCCATGCCGCTACCCGCAAACAAATAGTCATCGCCAGCGCCGCCTCTTAGATCATCTCTCCCTTCATTCCCATACACGTCATCGTTGCCGGTCCCACCATGCAGGGTATCATTACCGGTTGAGCCAATTAAAAGATCTTTTCCATCTCCCCCGACAATAAAGTCATCGCCGTTTCCACCGTTGAGATGGTCATCACCACTTTCTCCCCAAAGCAGGTCGTAGCCATCGTTACCCGCTAGAGTATCATTGCCTGTACCACCGTAGAGAGTGTCATTACCGGTTCCCCCGCTGAGCAGGTCTGCGCCACCACCTCCATACAAGTAATCCCTACCGGACTGCCCATACAGCTTGTCGTTGCCATCGCCGCCCCACAATCGGTCATTGTGGTCTCCGCCGCGCAGATCGTCGCTGCCGGTGCCGCCCCAAAGCTTATCATTACCGGTTTCGCCATAGAGCGTGTCATTCCCATTTTGTCCATGTAGAGCGTCATCGCCGCTTCCACCAAATAACCTATCGTTGCCATCGCCGCCCGTGACGTGATCATTGCCGGTGCCCGCATAAACAGTATCGTGTCCGCCGAGAGCATAAATGGCGTCGTCCCCACCAAACGATTTAATGGTCTCCCCCCAATATGCTCCATACATTTTGTCGTCGCCGGCACCTTGGTAAAACTCCGTAACCCAATTTGTCTCACCATCCTTACGGCCATCAGCGTAACGTCTTGAATACGTTGCAGAGAACTCAGCGGGTTTTTGGAGATCCCCTTTGATCAGACCAAAGAAGTTGGTCTTGTAGTAGGCGTTGTTTTCAAACGTTTTGTGGAAGCCAGGATGTAAACCAGCGTTGCTGGCAATGGTACCGGCACCAATCTGATCTGTTCCATAAGTGACATCGGCATTCCCAGCACCAGCGGACCCAACCCCTTCAACGATTTGGCTTTCAAGATCATCTGCCGTTTCACCTGCGTCAGATCCCAAAACCACTGAGTCTTCCTCGATCACGGTACCCCCTGCGAAGTCATGCAGGACTTCTCCACCAAACCGATCCACATTCGTTTGATCCTCAAACAGATCAAACTTGAAGTTATCCAGTGTTAGATCAGCCTTCTGAACATTCTCAAGAATTAGATGTTGATCACCGCCAAATGAGATCGTGACGTCGGTGCCGCGCTGCACGACTTCAAATTGGTGAACCGAAACATTGTCAGCAAACCCAGAAAGGTCAACAACGTCCTGGGCGACATCAAAATCAGTGATTTGGTTGATGTCGCCAGAAAACTGATCAATCACGAATGTATCAGCACCACCGCCGCCGGTCAGGATGTCAAAACCACCCCCACCATCGATGATGTCTGCTTCTCCGCCACCAGTTATGATTTCGTTCAACTCAGTACCGGTTAAGTCTGATATTTCACGCAGATCAAAACCGAAGTCGCTTTCAGAAAGCGAGGTGTAATTGACGTCCTCAATACTAACGGATTGACCGTTGGCAAAGGTCAGTGTCGAGTCCGTACCATCAAATACCAAATCGGCACCAAAATACTGTATTTGCTTGAGGCTGACGAAATGATCTCCAAAGGTTTTCAAATCGATAGTGTCATACCCTAGCTCGAAATCGGCGACAGTATCGTGATCACCGGCATTTTGCGTCAAAGCAAATGTATCATTTCCGTGCCCACCGATGAGCATGTCATTGCCAATGCCATCGTCGATGAGATCGTCGCCAGCCCCGCCATTCAACAAGTCATCTTCAGAAGACCCGTGGATCAGGTCTGCACCTTCGTTGCCAAACAGAACGTCTTTGCCCGGTCCCCCATCAAGAAAATCGTCGCCTTCGGCGCCGATCACGACGTCGTCGCCGGCCATGGCTAGAACGATATCGTTGTTCTCGGTACCCGTAATTGAATCATCGCCATCTGTACCGATCACAACATTGGTCAGATCAAGTGTGAACTCATGCGAGGCGAAAGATACGGCCTCGATTCTGGGTGACCCTGCAAACTGGTCGACAACCCGAATATGGTCTTCCGGGTTTGCGCGCGAGCGTAGCAAAAGGTCATCGCCATCTTTCTCTAGCAGAATATCCTTCGGCTCGAATTCGCTGCTTAGTTCGATCTTATCTAGGCCGCTTGTGTCATCAAGTGTGCCGCGTAGACCAGCCAAATCAACTTTGTACAGATCGTTACCGATACCACCATTCAGGATTTGAGTGCCGCGCCCAGAGACCAACGTATCATCGTCTGCTCCACCGTCGAGAACATCATCGCCATTGCCCGCGATCAACACATCCTGTCCAGCCCCCCCTTGCAGGTCATCATTGCCTTCGCCACCTTCCAAACGATCATTCCCGGCCTCACCATTCAGCGTGTCGTCACCATCACCGCCTTCGACGGTATCGTCTCCAGCGCCCGCGTGGACCGTATCGTTACCAACCCCTGCATTAATCAGGTCGTCCCCGTTACCAGAGCCGTCTTTCTCGTCGCCATAGATGAGGTCATCACCGTCATCGCCATTCAGTGTATCGGACCCGGAACCACCCTCAAGCGTGTCGTCGCCCAAGCCACCTGAGGCTTGGTCATCACCTGAACCACCGTGAAGGGTATCTGCGCCTTCGCCACCTGCTAGGTCATCGTTGTCAGAACCCCCAGACAGAACATCATCACCAGCGCCACCAGTCAAAGTGTCGTTGCCAATCTCGCCTAGGATCGTATCGTTCCCGGCACCACCATCGACGCTGTCATTTCCCAGCCCTGCTTGTACGAGATCATCACCGATACCGCCGTCAATGTCATCGTTACCCGCACCGCCGTTCAGAACGTCGTTGCCGTCTTCACCGTATAGAATATCGTTACCGTCGCCACCGTTTAGGACGTCGTCGCCAACACCGGCGTGCAATTCGTCGTCACCCTCATCTCCGGCAAGTGTATCGTCACCATCACCACCGTGAAGGGCATCATTACCTTCGCCACCGCTCAGGTAATCCGAACCGCCCTCGCCATAGACGATGTCGTCCCCGGCTCCAGCGTTTACAATGTCTTGCACCCCAAAATCAGTCGCCAGTTCATCGCCTTCCGGCACACCAGAATCGCCCGCATAGATAACATCGTTACCGCCACCGGAAGATATGATGTCTGCACCGGCACCGCCCTTGATATTGTCAACTCCATTACCGGCGAAAATGCGGTCATCGCCATCGCCGCCTTCAACGATATTGTCGCCGTTGCCCGCTGTGATCTGATCATTGCCATCACCACCAAAGAGCTTGTCATCTCCAGCGCCGACATTCTCAATGATCGGTTTACCTTCGTCGTCCACACCAGATGCCAGACCATCGCCATAGAGAACATCGTCACCGTCACCGCCATGCAGCGTATCGTTGCCAAATCCCCCATAGGCGAGATCATCTCCCGAACCGCTATTGATGACGTCATCTCCACCAGTCAATGTGTACAAGAGTTGCCCAGGAGCGGCTTCGGCTTCATTCTCTTCGGTGTTCGGATCATCAACGGGCACGACATAATCGGACGAAAGATAGTCGAAATTCCCGCCTTCAATCTCCAGCTTCAATGCCGGATCGGCTGTCGCGAGCCAGTCCATGAACGCATCAAAAACAAAGCCCGTATCGCCGTCCAAGCCGCTAATGAGGGAATTCTCAACGGTAGACACCTTGGTCAAAAGTACATCGCCAAGGGTAAATGCGCCTGTAAAAGGCGCGGCGGTCAAACTGGCAATACCCCGATAGACGCTGGAAATGCCCAACGTGTCTCTCAGATCAACGTTGCGCGTTTCGGTCGTCGTAACGGTCGTTGTGAATGCGCTGCTCAGCGTGTCCAGAGGGCCAACTCGACCTGGGTCGAACGAACCGTTGGCCAAATGCGAGCCTAACAACGAGACTTCCTCGTCGACACTGAACTCATAGCTGTGATTGGGAGAGATCTGTCCCGTTCCCAGTTTTTCAAGCCATTCTCGGATGGCAGCTGTAACCACCGTATCCTTCAGTACAACCATTTTGTCGCCGTGGATTACATCGTTCCCGGCGCCACCAAGGATCTTGTCCGAACCCGCTTCTCCATCAACGACGTCATCTCCGACGCCACCGTCGATATAGTCGTTATGCTCGCCTCCCATGACGACATCATCACCAGCCTGGCCCATAAGAATGTCATCGCCAAAGCTTCCGCTCACATAGTCATCGCCTCTACCCGCAAAGGCTTTGTCGTTTCCAGCGCCTGCCAGCAAGACATCATTGTTTGTCGCGTCAGGGTCAGAGGGTGAATTGTCCTCGACTTCGCTGTCGGAGCCTTCGTCGCCAACTCCGTCGTCACTGGTGTCGCCAATTTCGCCCAACTTCGAGACCGTCCCTCGCTGGGTATGATCTGCATCTGCCTGATCAGCAATGCTGTCGCCAAAGAGGACGTCATCGCCATCTCCTCCAATCACAACATCATTGCCAGCGCCGCCATCGACAATATCGGTGCCTTGGCCGCCAATGACCTGATCGTTCCCTGATCCGCCATAAAGTGCGTCCTGCCCCTTACCGCCGGTCAACAGATCGTCGCCTGCGCGACCTTCCAAGCGATCGTCACCTTTCTGTCCGTGAAGCTCATTGTCACCGGAAGAACCGATAAGTGCATCGTGGCCGCTCGAGCCAATCAGAGTGTCATCTTGGCCTGCGCGAGCTGTGTAGGTGTAGCCGCCAGAAAACTCAGTGATGTAGACCGTTTCTGTTCCATCCTCATTCTCTTCAACTTTAAACAGCGGGGGAGGTGGTGCAAAGAGCTTGCCAAACAGCGTTGTTAGCACGGCAGCGACAATCGCAACTGGATTTATGGCAATACCCAACACCGAGAATCCGCTGACATTTCCAACGAGAGCTGTGGCCAACGAATTTGCAATGTACTGCGTTGCAGCCGCTACGGCCGCACCCTCCAGCGCTTCGCCAATATCCTCTCCACTGAGTAGAGACGTTATGAAGTCGATTGCGAATGTCGCAGCGGCCTGCCCAAATTCCGAGAGCTCCGCCCCTCCGACAGCACCACCCTCATCAAACCAATCCAGAAACTCTTCCGTCACGCCATTTCCAACGGCCCAAGACTGAGTTTCCAAAAACTGGTTAACAACAAACCTAACCGAGTGGTTCTGCGCCAGTTGCTCGAAATCCTCGCTGGAAAAGTCGCCCGTGAGAATTTGAATGGTCGCTGCCTGTATCAGCGCTCCCTTGAGCGCAGCTCCGATTTCAGATGTAAAGAACCCTTCTGGCGGTAGTGGCTTCCCGGCCCGGTCGGTCGGGAAGTTCTCCAGTCCAAATATCCTTGCAATGGTATCTACACCCATATGCGCTAGGATTGCCGCGCCTGCCGCTTCTGCCGCATCATCGAGGCTCTGCCCAGCAACAAGACTGCTCAGCAAGCCAGGTAGCGCGTCGCCAATATACTGACCCGTATCGGAAACAACGCTTTCAACGGCATGCCCGACATGATTAATGTAGTCGCCTACAACTTCGATGACATGGGATATAGGGACATCTGGGCCGAACTTGTCTGGATCGGCGATTGTTCCATCAGGATACACAAGTACATATTTTCCGTCCGACGTTCGAACGGCGGTCAGACCATAATCATCGATGATACCAGCCTCTACCAGTGCGTCATAATGGCGTTCTGATACCGTTTCCTGCTGGCATCTGTTATGGACGCATACCCCCTCGGCGATGTAGGTGTGCGTGCCTTCGACTTCAAAGTTGTAGGTGGTCCATGCATTGGTTGGTGCAAAGGCCATAACCGCACCGCTTAACGCGGTTTGCGTCCCGACCCGCCCATAATTCCCGGCCGTTTCGGGGGAAAAATCAACAGAATGTGCTTGAGCAGTAACTTGAACACCGTTTTCCAACACCAAGTCGGCGTGACCGGAAGCGTCAATCAAATCCGCAATAGGTGCGAAGCCACCATCCGACTTGAGGAAGGGATGACCGGGTGTGGTCGTCAATGATTTTGACACGCCATTGACTTCATAGTTCAACTCAACCCAGTCGGTTGTTTCACCTCGAAACAGCTGGGTAACGCGTTGAGGAGTTTTGCTGAGAGTCTTTGGCTCAAATGACAGAACTAAATCTTCTGGTTCGATAAACTCGATCGCTTTCGATGAGCCGTCTGCCATCGCAATCATTGTACCGGAGGGAAAGCACTGGCTGGATTCCCACATTCGTGGAGCAGTACCTAGCTGCATCTTCAAAGCATATTCCGACGGCACTTCCACACGCTGTATCTCTGTCGTCCCATCTGGGATAATCGTGGTGACCAACGCCGTCACACCAACAAATTCACCGCTATTATTGTGTACAAACTTAGTCTCAGTAATAGTCCCATCTTCTGCAATTGAAACAGTGTTGTAAGTATACAGACTTGAGCCAGATTCTCTGTCGTCGACCGCAAGGTAAACATTCAATCCCAACAGTGCATTATCGACCCCCAAAGATCCAATAAGCTTATGTGTGCCATCTGGACCTCGAACCAGAGCAACCGAAGCAAGCCCAGCTGAAGCGCCTGCACCAATTGCCACTCCATCATCTGTTGCAGAAACAATGAGCGGCCCAGCGGAACCACCTAGCGAATTTGTGGAACTCCACTCACCCGTATCATAGTCATATTCGGCGCCAAACTGGATATATGCGACCCGTGCCTCAACACCAAACTGCGCGCCCACCACATAATTCTTGTAGTATCTGACGCCGTCAACTTCAGCGAGCAGTGGGCCGTATTCTTTGTGATTTTCGTTGGTCATAGTTCTACCTTGCGGTCGGTAATTAGGGACATGATTAACAGTTGCGGGGAGATTCAATCCGCCAGCTTTGCTGAAAGCGGATTACACAAATCTTGTTGAGTAGGAGGGTCTTTGCGCGACCATAAAAATAAGCAAGTTTCCTGATCACCATCAGGAGTACACCTAAACACCGAGCGCACTGTCCCTGGAATTCCACCGGTCAAAATAGTGGAAGATCCGGGCGAACCTTGACTGATTTCAATTGCGGAAAGCAGAGTGTTGAGATCATCTGACCGCATCGCAAACTGCGTGGTTTCCTCCGACAGAGGATAACCAAACATATATACAATCAAATCCGTTTGAAGCAGATCAGTCGGGTCTGTTTGGAATGCTTGGAGAAATTCAGCAGTGGTCTGTGTGTTTATCCTGGAAACGTAAGGTCTTCGAGATAGGCATTCACAAATGGTGCTTTCAGGTTTCGCGGTTTCTTCAACCTCACCAACCAACAGTACACTGTCGACCTCGCTACCCAGCGCAAGCGTCACACCAAAACAGCTCAAAATCAGTGCTGCAAATAAGGCCTTCGAGAAATCAATAGTTCTCCCGTTCATCGAATCCGTGATATCGTGACCATCTATTGTGCGCACTGGCCGACCTCTATCTGAATTTGGTAGGCCGCTTTGTTTCTCGTCAACCATCAAAACTTCTCAGAACTTACCTAATACCCGCTCAAATCAAGGCAAAGTTGAAACAATACTTCTTTAGATGTTGTATTTCGACACCCAAAGGTTGAGTCAACACCAGAAAGTAGTATTTCCCTGACGTAAGGCTTTAGTTCATTGTGACTAATTTGGGGAATGTTGACCACATTGATATAAAGGCAGTTTTGTCGCTCTTTTGTTCACCAACCCCACACAAAACCCGACCAAACCACACAGCGCCCAAACTCCCCCATAACAACGCAACATTGGGCTCCGGCGGCCGCCACGGTGCAGCGAACACCAGACAGGTCTCAAATAGCTGATAGTGCGCCCAACGATCAGGTTCTCAACCTCCCTCTACAAGAGATTTAGGCAGTTCTGACCGGGTGACTGTCCGTCGGCAGAGTATTTTTCACTAAGGGCGGCCCTGCACAAACAGCGCTAAGGTTACGGCTGCGGCAACAACCCACTTGGTCCGTAGTCTGAAAAATCGCGCACTGATCCTTATTGTAGCTGGGATGAATGGCCGATCTTACCACCGCGTAGCGGCGCGGAATTGCTCGCTCATGCGGCATTTCTTACGCTCCGAGCGCGCGCAGCGAGAAAATGGAGCTTACAGGTCGGGCTCGAACCGGGCATTCGTTGCATTCTGCATGAACGCCCGGTTCTTGCGGAAAAGGTCAACTACTAACGCGATGGACAAATTCGTCTGAAGTTCGACTTGAGACGAACTCATTTCCTTTCACGGCCATCGGCGTCCCCGCCTGTACCGCAGGCTCAATATGTGCGCTCACGGTTAACAAAACCTTATTTTCTTTCCAGAAATATCCTGGGGTGAGCACTGAAAGTGCGAGGGGCAAAGCCCCTTGAAAACCCTTGCGTATGACCTGTTCAGTTGGCTTGGACAGATCGTATCGGAAACCTCTGGCCCTCTTCGGTGATAACGGTCAGTTTTTCGTTACTGACCACGTAGAGATCACAGCGGGACACACCTGTTACGAAGGTAACGCAGGCCGTACTGTCATCACCAATGACATAATGCCCAAACCATGTGCCACCGTTGCCATAGGTGTACGAATACTTCCCATCGGTTTGAAATGCCGACGTGCCTCCATCGTAGTAGGTCAATGTCTGCCCGGACAACGCTTGTGTCAGCTGGTCCGCGGTCATCATGGTGTCCGTGGGGCGGGTTTTCCAGTCTGCGGACAGGGCTGGTGCAGCGGATGCGATGGCACAACAGGCGATGGCGATCTTGATGAGCTTGGGCATGGTGTCTCCTTTGCCTCAGCCTAGCTGTGGCCTAAGCAAAGTCACGTCACGTTGCGGTGAGCCTGATCACTCCTCTGCGAGGCGGGACTTTCGGCCGCCGCGTCTTTGGGTCAGCAGCCCCTTGCGCGCAGGGAGGTCGTTCATGATAGTTTGCCGTGCTTCGGGCGACAGCGATGACCAGATGCCGATCTCCTCGATCGAGCGAAAGCAGCCTGTACAAATGCGGGCCTTCGGATGGACCACGCAGATGTTGATACAAGGGCTCTCGATCTCGTCGCGTTTCCAGATATCTTTGCTCATCCCAGATGCCTCATGCGGTCCAGTACCCCTTGCAGGATATAACCGGCGGCGACGTGGTCGATCACCTCTGCGCGACGCTTTCGGGACGTATCCGCCTCTAAAAGCGCCCGTTCGGCGGCGACGGTCGACAGGCGTTCATCCCAGAACGTGATAGGAAGGTCGGTCAGGCGCGCAAGGTTGCGGGCGAATGCGCGCGTGGATTGGCATCGTGGCCCCTCGCTCCCGTCCATGTTACGGGGCAGGCCCAGCACCAGCCCGCCCAGTTGGCGGTCAGTGGCGATTTCAAGCAAGCGGTCTGCGTCGGCCGTGAATTTCTTGCGCTTGATTGTTTCCAGCGGTGTCGAGACCTGCCGAAAGCCGTCTGAGACAGCAACGCCGATCGTCTTTGTGCCAAGATCCAGCCCAGCCAGCGCCGTCATCGGGGCCAGCTCGGCGGCAAAATCCTCGACCGTTTCGAAAATCATTGGGCGAGCCCGGCCTGTTCGGCAGCGGCCTTGACAGTGGCCAGTGCCGCTGGATGGTCTTTGAAGCGGGTTTGCGCCTCGGTCCAGATGGCCGTTGCTCGTTCTGTGTTGCCCACGACGCCCAATACGCTGATCAAACGGGCCCATTCTTCGGGTGTGCCACCCTCGGTCGCAAGCCGTTCGGACAGTTGGTCAATCATGCCTTGTATCATGGCACGGCGATCTTCTTGGCTCATGCCTTCTGCGGCTGCAATGTCGTCAGCCGTGGGTCCCGCCAGACCCGGTTGCGCTGGCGCTTCTGTGGGCGTTTCTGGTGGGGTGTATTCCACACCAGCATGGGCCGCGAGGCTATCAATCTGCGATCTGACTGACGTCCACCAAATCGCTGTTGCCGGACCTTCTTCAAGCAGGCCACGCCAAAGGCGGAAGGCCATATCCGGGCGGCCATTTTGGGCAAACATAAGTCCCGTGTAGTAGCGTGCCAGTTGGTGGCCGGGGTCCAGTTGCAGCGCGTTCTTCAGCATGTTTTCTGCTTCGGGCGAGATGAAGCCGCCGGCCGCACCGGCCATCAGGTCGGCCTGCCGGACATAGTCATCGGCAGTGGCGGCGTCCCCTTTAACTTCAATGAGATGTCCCATGGCCTTGCGTGCGGCGACCATGTTTCCAATTGCCGCTTCATGTTGAGCCAGCAGGTCAAGCCCTCGCGGATCGTCTGGGTGTTTTACCAGCGCGTCGCGCAGGCCTTGAATAAGCTCCAGATAGTCGGCAGGTGCTTCAACGGGTGGGCCGGGCCACACGGGCATCTTTGCTTCGGCTTCGACCTGAGAGGGGCGGCTGTCCCGCATCTCCTGACTCATCTCGATCCGTTTTTCGCGCCCTAGATCGGGCAGGTTCGGTGACCCCATCAGCCAATAAAGCCCGAAGGCCCCACACGCCAGTCCCACGGCCGTCAGGGCAAGGGTTAGACGGCTTAGTTTTTCTGGTGCATCGCTTGCGACAATGCGGGCTTGCAGGGCTTTGTCAGCCTCCAGCAGGCGACGTGAAATTTCGATGCGGGCGCGGTCGGCGTCTTGCGGGGACATCGTGCCGCGCTCGACGTCGCGTTCAAGCTCTTTCAGCTGATCGCGATAGACCTTCATATCCGAGCTTAGCTGCGTGCCGCTTTCTGATGATGCCGCGTCCGTTAGCGCCCGCGCCGTCATCATCCGCCGCGCCAGTATCAGTATGGTGATAAGCGTTATTGCCCCGATGATCAGCCAGAATACCATGCGTCCCCCGCGTGTTTGCGTTATCCCCATGTAATGCGCATTGGGCGTAGGCAAAACCCTTATTGGTCAAGTGCGACAATTACGAAGTTGTGAAAGCCGGTGTTTTTCACCCTATGTCGCCTTTTTCTTTCCAAATGACGCTGGATCGCATTGGCAAAACGTCGCTTGCGCGTAAAACCGACATGAACCGAAGGCCCAACAGGGGAATCGCATGCGACGTTATTCTGCATTTGCCATTGCGCGCGAGGCTGCGCGCTATCACCAAGGGTGGGAGCGCGCATGGGCGTCGCCCAAGCCAAAGAAGAAATACGATGTTGTCATCGTGGGGGCAGGTGGTCACGGGCTGGCCACGGCGTTTTATCTGGGCAAGAACTTCGGGATCACCAATGTGGCGATCATCGAAAAGGGCTGGCTGGGCGGCGGCAACACGGGTCGTAACACCACGATCATCCGCTCGAACTACCTGCAAGACCCCTCGGCGGCGATCTACGAGAAGGCGCGTTCTCTGTACGAGACGATGAGCCAGGACCTGAACTATAACGTCATGTTCAGCCCCCGTGGCGTGATGATGCTGGCCCAGACCGAGCATGAAGTGCGCGGTTACGAGCGCACGGCGCACGCAAACGCGCTTCAGGGCGTAACAACCGAGTTCATCTCGCCCCAGCGCGTGAAAGAACTTGTGCCGATTATGAACATCAACGGCCCGCGCTATCCCGTTCTGGGCGCGCTGTGGCAGGCGCGTGGCGGCACGGCCCGTCACGATGCGGTCGCGTGGGGTTATGCGCGTGCGTGTTCCGATATGGGTATGGACATCATCCAGAAATGCGAAGTGACCGGCGTGCGCCAGTCAGGCGGCAACGTCACCGGCATTGATACCACCCACGGACAGATTGATTGCGACAAGCTGGCGATGGTTGTTGCGGGCAACGCAGGCCATCTGGCCGATATGGCGGGCTTCCGTCTGCCAATGGAAAGCGTCGCCCTGCAAGCGCTGGTGTCTGAACCGATCAAACCCTGCATCGACGTGGTTGTTATGGCCAATACCGTGCACGGCTATATGTCTCAGTCCGATAAGGGCGAGCTTGTGATTGGCGGCGGCACCGACGGGTTCAACAACTACACCCAGCGCGGATCGTTTCACCACGTGGAGGAAACCGTGCGCGCATTGGTCGAGACCTTCCCGATCATTTCGCGCCTGAAAATGCTGCGCCAATGGGGCGGCATTGTGGATGTGACCGGTGACCGCTCACCGATCATCGGTAAGACGCCCTTGGGCAACTGTTTCATCAACTGCGGTTGGGGCACCGGCGGCTTCAAATCGATCCCCGGATCAGGCTGGGCCATGGCCGAGACCGTCGCCAAAGGCGAACCCGGCGCGCTGGCTGGCGCGTTCGGCCTGAACCGCTTCACTGAAGGGCGCTTTATTGATGAGAGCGTGGCTGCGGGGGTGGCTCACTGATGAGACGCTTAGCTCTTTTGTGTACATGCGGTGGCGTCTCTTTGATAGCGATGGCTGCATGCACGAAACCAGAAACGAGTAATGATCCGTTCCCAGATAAGCTGGAGTGCCCATATCCCGGTGGTATCGAAGGAAGCTACTCTATAAATTTCAAGGACATTGATGTCGTGGTTGGTGGCGGATACCGAGCTTTGTCGCTGACAAAAAGTCGGGGTTGGAAAGTTAGTCTAGGTTTGCTTGATCGATCAGCAGGGGTTGCACGGTTTGACGTGAACCCTCGTGGTCGCCTCGAGAAAGATGAAGTCGCCCCTGAAAGTTTCACCGTTCGGATGGATAGTGACGGGAGGTTTTCTGTAACCGAAGATTACAAAAACAACGATCCAGCTTTCTCCGAAGTTGAGGTCCCATGCTACGTTTATTCGGAGTCTGACAATGCTAATTCTTGAATGCCCCTATTGCGGCGTGATGGCCGATGAAACGGACCTGCATGGCGGCGGCGAGGCGCATCTGAAGCGTTTTGGCCCCGGCTCGTCCGATGATGATTTCGAAACCTATTTGTTCCACCGTGCGAACCCCAAAGGCGTTCACTTTGAACGCTGGCGGCATGTCTCGGGCTGCGGCAAGTGGTTCCACGCGGCGCGCAACACCATGACGCTTGAGGTTTACGGCACCTATTCCGCCCAGACCTATGAGCCGCCCAAGGCGATCATCAACGCGGTAAAAAAGAAACATCCCGAATGGGAGGGCTATAAATGAGCACCCGTCTGGCAAATGGCGGTCGTCTGATCGACCGTTCAAAACCGAAAAACTTCACCTTCAACGGCAAACGTATGAAGGGGTACGAGGGCGACACGCTGGCCGCAGCCCTTCTGGGCGAAGACCAGATGCTGATGGGGCGGTCGTTCAAATACCACCGTCCGCGTGGGGTTGTGGCCTCGGGCGCGGAAGAACCCAACGCTCTGGTCAATTTGGGGCAGGGTGGGCGTTTTGAACCCAACCAGCGCGTCACCACGACCGAGCTGTTTGATGGGCTGACCTGTACCTCGCAAAACCACTGGCCGAGCCTTGAGTTCGACGTGGGCGTTGTGAACAACTACGCCGCGCGCTTCTTGCCGGCGGGCTTCTATTACAAGACGTTCATGGCCCCCGCGGCCGCGTGGAAGCACCTGTTCGAACCGATCATCCGCAAATCCGCTGGTCTGGGCCAAGTGCCGACCGAGGCGGACGTGGATCGCTACGAGCATTTCTATCACCACACAGATGTTCTGGTCGTTGGCGGCGGTGTTGCTGGTCTGGCCGCTGCTCTGGCCGCTGGTCGTTCCGGTGCGAAAACGCTGGTGATGGAGCAAACCCACCATTGGGGCGGACGTGCGCCTGTGGACGGCGGCGAAATTGACGGGCAGAGCGTTGACGATTGGATCGCGACCACTCTGGCCGAACTGGAAGCCATGGACAACGTCACCTTGCGCACCCGCATGATGGGGTCGGGCGTTTATGACCACGGCTATGCGCTGGGCTATGAACGTGTGGCCGATCACACGCCAGGCGACGACCGTCCGCGTCACCGCTTGTGGCGTATCCGTGCCAAGCAAATCGTGACCGCGACGGGGGCCATTGAGCGCCCGCTGTCCTTTGCTGGCAACGACATTCCCGGCGTCATGCTGGCCTCGGCCGTGCGTGATTACGCGGTGAACTGGGGCGTGTCCATTGGCGATCGCACTGTGGTTGTCACCAACAATGACGACGCCTATCGCACCGCGCTGGCCTTGAAAGAGGCGGGGCTTGAAGTTCCGGTTATCCTTGACGCGCGCCCAGAAGTGACGGGCGCGTTGGCCGAGGCTGCTCGTGCCGCAGGTATCCGGGTTGAGCCGGGTCGTGCCATTGCCAAAGTGAACGGTGGCAAGCGCGTCACCGGCGTCTCGATCTGCCTGCAAGCGGGCGAGGGAGCTGCGCTTGAGGAAATCGAGTGCGATGCAGTTGCCATGTCGGGCGGTTGGTCCCCCGTTGTGCACCTTTGGTCGCATTGCGGTGGCAAGCTGACATGGGACGAGGCGCAAGCGCATTTCCGTCCCGATCCTGATCGTGCGCCGACGGGGCATGACGGCGAGGCTTTCGTGGTTACCGCGGGCTCGGCCTCGGGTCCGATGGACTTGGCAGGCGTACTGGCCAATGCCTATGACGCGGGCAAGCAGGCGGCGAAAGCAGCGGGCGGCAAGGCCGTGCGCAAGGCTGGTCCCAAGGCGGATGCGGAAACCTCGCAACCCATGGCGCCTGTCTGGATCATGCCGCAGGGTGCGGGACACCAGAAACGCATGAAGATGTGGCTGGATTATCAGAATGATGTGAAGGTCTCGGACGTGCAGCTGGCGGCGCGCGAAGGGTATGAGAGCGTTGAGCACACCAAGCGCTACACCACATTGGGCATGGCGACCGATCAAGGTAAGCTGTCGAACATCAATGGCTTGGCGGTGCTTTCTGATGCGTTGGGTCAAGAGATTCCGATGACTGGCACCACCACGTTCCGCCCGCCATACACGCCGATCAGCTTCGGTGCGATTGCGGGGGAAGCACGCCACGAAATCTTCCAGCCAATTCGTCGCACACCGATGCACGATTGGCACGAAGAGGCTGGCGCGTATATGGAACCGGTCGGTCACTGGCGTCGTGCATATTGCTATGCCAAGCCGAATGAGCCCAACGAACAGGCGGTCCATCGCGAGGTTCTGAACACCCGCGAAAACCTTGGTCTGTTGGATGCGTCCACACTAGGTAAGCTGATCGTGAAAGGTCCCGACGCGGGCAAGTTCATGGACATGATGTACACCAACATGATGTCGAACTTGGCTGTCGGAAAATGCCGCTATGGTCTGATGTGCTCGGAAAACGGGTTCTTGTCGGATGACGGCGTTGTGGCGCGTATCGACGCGGACACTTGGCTGTGTCACACCACATCCGGTGGCGCTGATCGCATCCACGCGTGGATGGAGGAATGGCTGCAAACCGAATGGTGGGACTGGAAAGTCTATGTCGCCAATGTGACCGAGCAACTGGCTCAGGTTGCTGTGGTTGGCCCGAACGCCCGCAAAGTGCTTGAGAAACTGGGCGGAATGGACGTTTCCAAGGAAACGCTGCCCTTCATGCAGTGGAAAGACGGCACTTTGGGCGGTTTTGACGCTCGTGTGTATCGGATTTCTTTCTCGGGCGAGCTGTCTTACGAGATCGCCGTGCCCGCCAGCCAAGGCCGCGCCTTCTGGGATACGCTAATGGAAGCAGGCGAGGAATTCGGTGTCATGCCTTACGGCACCGAATGCCTGCACATCATGCGGGCCGAGAAGGGCTTTATCATGATCGGCGACGAAACGGACGGCACCGTGATCCCGCAGGATCTGGGACTGAACTGGGCGATCTCGAAAAAGAAAGAGGACTTCCTTGGCAAACGTGCGCAGCAGCGGTCACATATGACTGATCCTGAGCGTTGGAAGCTGGTTGGTCTGGAGACCATTGACGGCTCGGTTCTGCCAGATGGTGCCTACGCGGTTGGAGAAGGCGACAATATTCACGGCCAACGCAACATGATTGGCCGCGTGACCTCGACCTATTATTCACCGACGCTGAAAAAGGGCATCGCGATGGGGCTTGTGTTGTACGGGCCCGACCGGATGGGCGAGGTGGTAGATTTCCCAACCGTGGACGGTTCAGGAAAAGTAATACAGGCTCGGATTTGCGATCCAGTCTTCTATGACAAGGACGGGGAGAAGCAAAATGTCTAATGCTGTTTCCGCACTCCAAGGTGCAAGCTTTGATGGCTACTGCAAGGTCGAAGAGGCCGGTCTGATTGGCATGATCACCTTGCGTGGCGACCTGTCGTCGGCGGGTGTCGCCAAAGCGGTGAAAACCGCGACGGGTGCTGCGATGCCGGGGCAGGGCGAAATCGCCGAAGGCAAGAAAGGTCGTGCGGGCTGGATGTCGCCGGACGAGTTGTTGTTGATCGTCGATCACGCAGACGCCCCGAAAGTGGTTGAAGCCGCCACTAAGACACTGGCCAAGGAACATGCGCTGGTCGTGAACGTCTCGGATGCGCGGGCAGTCTATCGTGTTACAGGGACCGCCTGTCGGGAGGTGGTCGCCAAGCTTGCACCCGCTGATATGTCAATCATGCAACCCGGCATGCTGCGCCGTTCGCGCATCGCCCAAATTCCGGCGGCCTTCTTTCTGGAAAATGGTGAGACCGTGGTTCTGGTTTGCTTCCGATCCGTCGCACAATACGCGTTCGATTTGTTGAAAGATGCGGCAAAGCTGGGTGGCGAGGTGCGCATCTAACGCCGCAGGACGTTCGCTGGCGAACATTTGAGCACGGCCTGCATTTCGTAGGCCGTGTTTTTTTATCCTGACTTTCCCTACAGTCACTGGTTGATCTCGCAATGGTTGCGTGCGATAGACTCGATTGAGTCTGATATATGTTACGGTGTTGATTACATGAAAAATCTACTTCCCCTGATTGCTGGCGCTACAATTCTTGCAACGACACTGCCGGCGCTCGCGACGACATATGAATGCAAGCTGAAGATGAGCAAATCTGGTGGAAACTGGATGGGTCCGACGATGCGCGTTGAGTATGACGAGAAGAACGGAACGGCGACAATCATTGATGAGGTGATTGACTACTACGTCGGAAAGCCGATCGAGGTGAGCAAGATCACTGACAACAACAAGCGTGTAACTTTCGGCTACAATACGCGCAAGTTTGAGGGAACGTCGACGGGGAGCAATGGAAAGACCTTTGCAAACCGGGTCTATCGGTTGACGATTCTGAAGCCTTCGATGAAGGCGAAAATCCACATGAAGCCGGTCGGATATCGCAACACCTGGCGCGATAGCGGTTGGTGCGTCGTCAAGTAACCAGTAACGTCCAAAGCTGATCGCGTGATACGTACAGCTCATCTTGTCAAAAAACTGCCCCCATATCGACGAAAGGTATCCTATGAAATATCGAGTATTTGGCGCAATTGCCATGGCAACAGTGATGTTCGCGAGCGCCGCCTCGGCAACTGTTTATGAATGCAATATCAAGGCTGGCCCCTACATTCCTCCAGTGATGATTATCACTGATGAAGATGGAAAGATCGGAGTCTTCGACGGTTTGATCAGAGACGTCTATGGCGCTCCGATCAAGGGTAAGCTTGCGGTCGACAATGCCAAGCGCGCGACTTATTCTTGGAAAGTCAAAGGCTTCAAAGCGACCGAGACCAATAGTGGTCGTACGGTTATCCCCAAACTGAGCTTCCGCCTGACGCGTCAGAAATCAAGTAACGCGGCGAAGGTCCAGGTAAAGGCCGTTGGCTACAAAAACACCTTCCGCTCGTCCGGTAAGTGCAAAATCGCAAAGTAATCTGACCCTCATGCGTGTTCTTCCCTCTTGACCTCCTAGGGGCTCAAGCCCCATCTAGAGGTCAACGGAAACACGCATGAACAGGGGGCCCCAATGGCTTTTGAACTTCCCGATCTTCCCTACGCCCATGATGCTTTGGCAGCGCATGGCATGTCCGCAGAGACACTGGAATACCACCATGACCTTCACCACAACGCGTATGTGACAAACGGCAACGCTGCCATCGCCGGGACCGAGTGGGAGGGCAAGACCCTCGAAGAGATCATTGTCGGCACCTACAACGACACGTCGGTTGCCCAGAACGGTATCTTCAACAACATCTCTCAGCTTTGGAACCACAATCAGTTTTGGGAGATGATGGGGCCGAACAATTCAGCAATGCCGGGCGAGCTTGAGAAAGCGATTGCCGAAAGCTTTGGCTCGGTCGACGAGTTCAAGTCACAATTCTCGGCCGCAGGTGCTGGTCAGTTCGGCTCAGGCTGGGCGTGGCTTGTGAAAAACGCGGATGGCTCGCTGGCTGTCACTAAGACCGAAAACGGTGTGAACCCACTTTGCTTCGGTCAAACCGCGCTTCTGGGTTGCGACGTGTGGGAGCATTCCTACTACATCGATTTCCGCAACAAACGCCCAGCGTACCTGTCGAACTTCCTCGACAATCTGGTGAACTGGGAAAACGTGGCCTCGCGCCTGTAATCACTGCAAAAAAGAACATGTTTGGCCTTCCCGAAAGGGAGGGCCATTGCTATTTGAAGGTCGCTACGGAAATGCTGTACGAAGCGCCGTTACCGCGTGATCCACGTCCCCAGACACGGTAATGAAATCGCGCAAGCTCTCTTCTGCGAAGCCTTGACCGATCACATGGTCGATCAAGCCAATCAGCGGATCCCAGAACCCGTTAATGTTCAAAAGCAAGATCGGCTTTTTGTGCAGGCCAAGCTGTCGCCAAGTCAGCACCTCGAAGAACTCATCCAAAGAACCAGCACCACCGGGCAGGACGACCACTGCGTCCGAATTCATGAACATTACTTTCTTTCGCTCGTGCATGTTTTCGGTGACGATGAACGACGTAAGGTCGCGCTTACCGACCTCCCAATTCAGCAGATGTTCGGGAATGACGCCGAATGTCTCGGCCCCTGCAGCTTGCGCTGCGTCCGCGACGGCCCCCATCAGGCCCACGTCACCGGCGCCGTAGACCAGCCGCCAGTTGTTTTCGGCCAATACGCGTCCCAATGATGATGCGGCCTCCGTAAATGCGGGATCGTCGCCAAATCTTGATCCGCAATACACGCAGACAGATGCTATAAAACTAGTCATGAGAACCTCGCCAGATGAATTCCGAATGATCTTTTGACCGGTGTTAGCGAGATTGCTACTGTCCAACAAGAAGGCGCGACGAAAAGATCGGCCAACAGGGGACGCAAATGACGGCTGAGACGGGCAGCACCTTTGGTGCACAAGGGCTGATGATTGCGGCAGGCGCAGCGCTTGCTGTCGGGGTAGGTGTGGCTTGGCTGGTGTGGCCAGATACGCAGATGGATGCGCAAGATCCGGTGGGCACATCAACCGCGTCCGCCCCGTCAAATCCAGAACCTGCGGTCGTTGATCCTGAGAACGACGCAGAACAAGCGCTAAATGTGGATGCCCCGGATGCGCCCGATGCGGTATCTGATACCGCAGCGTCCGGCTTTGACGTGGTTCGCGTCGATCCTGATGGCAGTGCCGTGATCGCGGGGCACGCTGAACCGGGCAGCACAGTGCAGCTTACGCTGGATGGCGCACCGCTTGAAAATGTGGACGTCGGCACTGACGGCAATTTTGTCGCGCTATTGGATATTCCTCTCGACGCGCCGGGCGCACTTGGCATCGCCACACTTGACGAAAGTGGCGCGGTGGTCGAGGACAGCGAAAGCGCCCAGACCGTGCTGATTGCGCCAGTGGAACCGGCTTCCGTGCATGAAACGCCGGCCGAGGCAGAGGTCGCAACGACCACGCCCGACAATCCGCAACCTACAACATCCGACCCCGCCGCACAGGCCGCTCCTCAGGTGCTCTTAGCAGATGATCAGGGTATCGCGGTGCTTCAGGATGGCACCGGACGCCCCGGCGTCGATGCCGTCACCATCGATGCTATCACCTATGACGATGCAGGCGACGTGGCCCTGTCTGGCCGCGCCCAAAGCGGCGCCAATCTGCGTGTCTATCTGGACAATAACCCGATCGAGATCGGCGAGGTCTCGGAATCAGGTCAATGGCGCGTGCCTCTGTCTGAGGTCGAAAGCGGTGTCTACACTTTGCGTGTCGATGAACTGGCCGAAGATGGCACCGTCACATCGCGAACAGAAACGCCGTTCAAACGTGAAGAAACCTCTCAACTTGCAGCCGTCGCCGGTGTCATACCCGGCGCAACCGCAACACGCGTAGCTGCGGTGACCGTGCAGCCCGGTTCAACCCTTTGGGCCATTGCGCGCGAACATTTGGGCGAAGGCCCGCTCTATGTTCGCGTTTTTGCTGCAAACAGCGAGCAGATCAAAGATCCGGACCTGATCTATCCGGGTCAGGTCTTCGCCATCCCCAAAAAGCAATAAGGCGCCTCTTTTTCTTGTCAGAAATATCCTGGGGTGAGCCCCAGCGGGGCGAGGGGCAACGCCCCTTCACTCATTGATCCACCAATGATGCACCATCCGCACAAGCGCAAATATCGGGATCTCGCGCACAGCAATCGTTCAGCAAATAGGCGATGACACCGCCCAATGCTGTCCGGTTTGCCGAATAAATCACATGCCGCGATGCTTTGCGAGAGGTGAGCAAACCCGCCGTTTCCAACTGCGACAGGTGAAACGACAGCCCCGAGGCCGAGACGCCAAGCGCTTCAGCAATCGCGCCCGCAGCCAGACCATCTTCGCCACGCGGCACCAGCAGACGCACGATCTCCAACCGTGTGTCATGGGCCATCGCGGCCAGCGATTTCAGGACTCGACTCTGCTCCATATTTCAAATATCGGTGAAATATTGAAATAACGCAAGCGCGGATGTCACTTTCCTGATGGACACCACGCCAGCCAGCACAAGGTTTCATATGGCACCGTCCCGTATCACCACGACCGAGATCCCGCAAAACTCATGGAACACCATCCGCCGGGTGGTGCCTTACCTTTGGCCCGATGACCATCCCTGGGTCAAAAAGCGAGTGGTTATCGCATTGGTCATGCTGCTTGTGTCCAAGGTCATCACGGTGACCGCGCCGTTCCTTTATAAAGGGGCGGTCGACGTTCTCAGCGGCGAAGCCTCGGGCGAGGCATGGGCGCTGGCTGTTGGTGCCGTCGGGTTAACGGTGGCATACGGCATGGCGCGGGTCATGACGAACGGGTTTCAACAGCTTCGCGACGCGATCTTCGCCCCCGTTGGCCAACGCGCCCTGCGGCAGATGGCGCTTGAGACCTTCACCCATATTCACCGCCTTTCGATGCGCTATCACCTGACCCGTAAGACGGGCAGCCTGTCGCGGATCATCGAACGCGGTGTGAAGGGTGTCGATTTCCTTCTGCGCTTCCTGCTGTTTTCCATGGGACCGTTGGTGCTGGAACTGCTGCTGATTTCAGTCATCCTCTTCTTCGTGTTCGACGTTTGGTATCTGGCCGTGGTCGCGGGCACGATTGCCGCCTATGTCTGGTTCACCTTTGCGGTGACCGAATGGCGGGTTCGGTTCCGCAAAGAGATGAACGACCAAGACAATGACGCGAACCAGAAAGCCATCGATAGCCTGCTGAATTTCGAAACCGTCAAGTATTTCGGGGCCGAACGACGTGAGGCCGCACGCTATGACGTCGCCATGGAAGGGTACGAGAAAGCCGCACTTAAGACCTCTTATTCGCTGGCTTTCCTGAATTTCGGACAGTCGCTTTTGATCACGATCGGGTTGATCGCGGTCATGGTCATGGCAGCCTATGGGGTGCAGAAGGGTGATCTGACGGTCGGTGATTTCGTGATGGTCAACGCCTACATGATCCAGATCACCATGCCGCTGAACTTCCTAGGCACGGTCTATCGCGAAATTCGTCAAGCGCTTGTGGATATGGGCGAGATGTTTGACCTGCTCGGCCAACCGGCCGAGGTTCAGGACAAACCAGGCGCACCGGATATCAAGGTCACGGGCGGTGCGCTGAAGTTTGACGATCTGCAATTCGGTTATGATCCTGCGCGCCCGATCCTGAAAGGTGTCTCGATCAATGTCGACGCTGGCAAGACCGTCGCGATTGTTGGTCCCTCAGGTTCGGGCAAATCCACCATTGGGCGGCTGTTGTTTCGGTTCTATGACGTCAGCGGCGGTGGACTGTCCATTGATGGGCAAGATGTACGTGATGTGACGCAAGACAGCCTGCACGACGTCATCGGCGTGGTGCCGCAGGATACAGTGCTGTTCAATGACAGCATCTACTACAACATCGCCTACGGCCGACCGGATGCCAGCCGGGATGAAGTTGAACAGGCCGCCAAAGCTGCGAAAATCCACGATTTCGTTCTCAGCTTGCCTGAAGGCTATGACACGCCGGTAGGCGAACGCGGATTGAAGCTGTCCGGCGGAGAGAAACAGCGAGTCGGCATCGCCCGGACCCTTCTGAAGAACCCTCCCATCCTGCTGTTGGACGAGGCGACCTCGGCACTTGACAGTCAGACGGAACGCGACATCCAAGAAAGCCTGCGCGAGATGGGGCAGGGGCGGACGGTCATCACCATCGCGCACCGCCTGTCCACTGTGGTGGACGCGGACGAGATTGTGGTGCTGGAAGCGGGCGAAGTGGTCGAACGTGGAAGCCATGATACATTGCTGGAACACGAGGGGCGCTATGCCGCCATGTGGGCCCGGCAGGCCAGCGAGGAAGAAACGACCGACATCGCGGCGGCGTAATCTGCCGCAGCGATGCCGCGCGTTATTCCGCGGCTTTCAACGGGTTGTCGCCGCCAGGTTCTGGCATGTCCGGTTCAACGACGGGCATGGACGTCGTATCCGTGTCCTGAGGGTCCTCTTGCATCTCAGGGGAAGAAGCATCGGACTGATCGTTTGCACCGCTTGCGTCCAACTCTTCATCCGTGACCCACAAAAGCTCGTGCAGCGGTTGCTTTTTCGCGGCTTTCTCAAGCGCCATATCACGCGCATTTTGACCTGTCCGGCGGGCCAGAGCGCTTAGTGTCGTAACTGACCGATAGGCGCCCGCCGAGAGCCAGATCCTAAGGGCAAGCATGGACGGTGTGAAAACGAGCGTGAGCACTGTCGCGATACCAAGGCCAAAGACCACCGCGGTCGCCAGTTGCTTCCACCACAGCGCGGTTGGCGCGTCGATGGAGTAGCCGCCGTTGAAGAAATCCAGCGACAGGCCGAACATCATTGGGGCAAGGCCAGCCATCGTGGTGATCGTGGTCAGCAGCACGGGACGGATGCGGGCTTCGGCCGTCCGTGTGATCGCCTCAATCCGGGGCATATAGCGCGAATAATCCTGATAGGTGTCGATCAGAACAATGTTGTTGTTCACCACAATTCCCGCCAAAGCCACGATCCCGGTTCCGGTCATGATGATCGAGAAGGGCTGCCCCATCACCATCATCCCCACCAGCACGCCTGTGGTCGACAGAACCACAGCAAGCAGCACCAAAACCGAATTGTAAAAGCTGTTGAACTGCGCCAGCAAGATGATGAACATCAGCCCCAGTGCTCCGGCAAAGGCCTGTCCAAGAAAGGCTTGGCTTTCGGCCTGATCTTCCTGATCGCCCGTCCATTCATAGCTGACACCAGCTGGCAGCCCAGTCGTCTCAATCCAGGCGGTCAGCGCCTCGATCCGGTCGGCTGGGGTGACGGGGGTGCGGGTCAATCCTTCACCTTCATCGCTGGCCATGATCTTGTCAGCCTCGGTGGTGCTGACATATTGTTCGGCCCCATCGGGATCGGTCAGGCGCACGAGGTCGTCCTCGACCCCGGCTTTCACATCATAATATCGGCTTTGGTCGACGCGGTCGATTTGCGACAGGCTGGGGACCGGCGTGCGTGTGACAAAATTTGAAAGTGGGACAAGCCCCGTCGGCGTGCGCAGGCGCAAGTTGTCCAGTGTCGACAACACACGGTCGTCTTCGGGCAGGCGCACGCGGATCTCGATCTCTTCATCCGAACTGTCGACCCGCATCGTGTCCAAAAGGATGCCGTTGGTGACAAGCTGCACCATCCCGCCCACGGTGGCCACATTGGTCCCATAGCGTCCGGCCTCTTCGACATCCACTTTTAGTTCCCAATCAATGCCGGGCAGTGGCAGCGTGTCTTCGATGGCGGTCAGACCGGGCGTCGTGTCAAATTGGGCAACCGCAGCAGAGGCTGCGGCCTCGAGCGTTTCCCAATCGTCACCCTTCAGGCGTAAATGCACAGGCTTTGCTGAAGCCGGACCACGGTTGAGGTTCAGGACTTCGGTCTTGATACCGGGAATAGTGGCGAGCTTGTCTTCCAGCCGCGCCATCACCGCGTCCCCGTCGAACTCGGGATCAATCTCTGTGGTGGTGAAGGGGATGATGCCGAACAGGGGCGCTTCTTTCTCAATCGAGGGGCGGTCGTTCCACGCCACAAGCTCGATCTGCAACTGTCCGATTGCGTCGCGCGGGCCCGTAGCGCCGCCGGTGTTTTGGTTCAACCCGCCCTCACCGGCGAAGGCAAACACGCTTTCAATCCCTTTGGTCGACAACGCGATCTCTTCGGCCTTTTGGACCAGAACGTCCTTTTCAGTCAGGCTTAAGTTACCGCGCGCGCGGACATAGACGATGGCCTGTTCTGGTTCGCTGTCGGCGAAGAATTCGACACCCAGATTGTTGCGGCCGTACAGGGTGAAGATCGACATGACGAAACCGATCACCAGCGCGATGGCGACAAGCGGCATGATCGGATTGCCCGAGATGAAGTGGATCAGATGCCCAAACCAGCTGCGGCGATATCCTGCTCTGACGGTCTTTTCTTTTCTTTGCCAGCTTACCGCACCAAGCGTAACCGACGTGGCGGAGGCGCCGATAAGAAACAGCAAGGCACCAGGCAAGATCGACATTGCCCCCTCCATTGGGGGTACGCCTCCGAACAAATAGCCGGGGTTTAGAAGTTGAAATGCGGACAGGACCAATACGTAGAGCGAAGGCGGCACCAACGCGAGACGAAGCCAGATCGGAAAGCGGCGCAGCCCGTCCGACATGACAGCGAAAATGCGACTGATCCGCCCTGACACGCCGCCCACTACGGGCAGGTAAACAAGCGCGACCAGCAGTGACGCTGACAATACGAAAATAAGCGTTTTTGGAAGCCAGCCCATAAACTGGCCGGGGATACCGGGCCAGAAAAGCATGGGAAGGAAGGCACAAAGCGTTGTGGCGGTGGAACTGACGATGGGCCAGAACATCCGTTTGGCCGCCGCTGTGTAAGCTGCCATCGGCCCAACACCGTCGCGGATTTTCTTGTCGGCATATTCAACGACCACAATCGCCCCATCCACCAGCATTCCGACCGCAAGGATCAGTCCAAACATCACAATGTTCGAGATTGTGACGCCAAGCGCGCCAAATAGCGCGAAGGTCAAAAGGAACGAAGTCGGGATCGCGAAGCCGACCAACAGCGCGGGCCGCGTTCCAAGCGCGCCCAAAACGACGATCATCACAAGCGCGATGGCCGTGATCACTGAGCCCTCGAGCTGCCGGACCATGCTGTCGACCACATAGCTTTGGTCATTTGACGTGCCGACATTCACGGCCTGACGCAATTCTGGGGGCCAGCTTTCGCGCGTCTCGTCCACGACGGCGCGCACTTCCGCGGCCGTATCGATCAGGTTGAAGCCTTTGCGTTTCACCACCTGAAGCGCGACGGTTGTGTCGCCATTAAAACGGGCGGACCCCTCGCGATCCTCAAAAGTCAGGCGAATGGTGGCAAGGTCGCCCAGCGTGACGACGCTATCGTTGTTCACTTTCACCGGCAGGTCATAAATATCCTGCTCTTCGTCAAACGAGGAGGGGATTTTGATCGCAGTGGACCCAGTCGGTGTCTTGATGTCA
This sequence comes from Aliiroseovarius conchicola, assembly GCF_041403445.1. Lineage (NCBI taxonomy): Bacteria > Pseudomonadati > Pseudomonadota > Alphaproteobacteria > Rhodobacterales > Paracoccaceae > Aliiroseovarius > Aliiroseovarius conchicola. Next base: position 100,732 of record NZ_JBGEHL010000004.1, on the reverse strand, counting down.
CCCGCAGCAATCAGTTGGTTGTTGTTTTGCACAACCTGGATCAATTCGCCCGCTGTGACGTTGTAGGCCTCAAGTTTCAAGGGATCGATTTCGACCTCAAGCATCTCATCGCGATAGCCGGCAAGCGAGGCTTCCAGCACCGCGTCCATACCCTCTAGCCGGTCCTGCAAATCGCGCGCCAGTCTGACCAGTGTGCGCTCGGGCACATTGCCGGTCAGGTTTACGATGATGATCGGAAATTCTGAGAAGTTGATCTCGTTCACCGAATAACTTTCGAACCCGGCTGGGAAGTTCCCCTCGGCCGAGTTCATTGCATCGCGCACGTCGGCCATAACCTTGGTCTTGTCCCAGCCGAACTCGAACTCAAGCGCAACCCCCGCGTAGTTTTCCGACGCTGTACCGGACATGGTTTTCAGACCATCAATGTCGGCAAGCTCGGTCTCCATCGGGCGGACCAGAAGCTGCTCGGCGTCGGCGGCGGAAATGCCGGGGAAGGGGACCGAGACGAAAAGGGCCGGAATCTCGATATCCGGTTCGCCCTCTTTCGGCAGGCTGACATAGGCGATCGCGCCGGACAGTACCGACAAGATCACGAAGGCTATGACCATCCGAGCCCGTTCAGCGGCCCAGTCGACAATGCCGATCATCAGTTTGGCTCCTGATAGGTGACAGCAACGGCGACCCCGTCATTCACGTAGTGATGGCCGATGGTGATCACGTCCGAGGTTTCGGGCAGACCGGTGATCCAGACCCCATCGACGCTGTCGCGGACCATCTGAACCGGGGCGAACCCGGCGGTGTTGTCAGCGTTCACGATGCGGACGCCAAGCTCTCCGTTATCGTCCAGCGTCAGGGCGCTTTGCGGCACCAGATGGGCCGGCAATCCGTTCCCGGTGATCACAACCTCGGCGGTTTGACCTGCGCGTATGACGGGTGCGTCGGCGGCTCGAAGGACTTCGACATCGATGCGGAAGGTGCGCGTCGCAGGATCGGCGGTGTCCGCAACATAGGCAACCTTCCCTGAAAGTTCCTGACCCGAGGCCAATCGTACCGACGCGGGTAATCCATTTCTGAGCTGATCAACCAGCAGTTCCGACACGAAGCCCACGACCCGCACCGGGTCATATTGAACCAGAGTGGCACATACCGCACCGGGTTGCAGCAGAGAGCCGATGTCGGCGCTGTCGGTTTCCAGCGTGCCGGGGAATGGCGCGCGGATGTCCAGCCGCTCAATCTCGCGCTCGGCTGCGGCAACGGCCGCTTCGGCGGATTGGATTACAGCGGCAGAGCTGGCAGCGCCGGATTGCGCCGAGATGAACCCGGCCCGCGCCGTTTCGACGGTCGCCTTCGAGTTTGCGACACGAGTGTCCGACGCAAAGCCGCCTTCGGACAGTTTGTTTGATGCGGTCAGGTTAATGGTCGCTTCATCCAAGCGTGCTTGGGCTTCGATTACGCGGGCTTCGGCTTCCGGCGCGCGCGCCTTAGCCTCGGCCAGTCGGGCACGGGCTTCGGCCAAGCTTGCCTCACGCGTGCCGCTATCCAGACGGCACAGGATGTCGCCCTCCTGAACCGTGCTGCCCTTCGCAATCTTGGACGAGATAACCTGTCCCGTTGTCTCGGCCCGAAGGTCGACACGGCGGTTGGCTTCTGTTCGTCCACGCAATAGCACCGGCATCTCGATTTCGCGGGCCGTGCTTTTCAGAACCACCACAGAGACACCATGTTGTGCTTCAGGATCAGCTTTCACGTCCTGCGGAGGGGCTTCAACTGCTGCTTCCGTGGATGTGGGTGCCTCTCCAGACGCGACCGCCCCTGAAAAGGAAAGCAGCGCATCACGTTGAAAAACAAGCATAAATAAACCCGCAACAACGATAAGTGCAGTCAGAATCGGAAAAAGGCGCATGTGACGTCCTGATCATCAGTAATATTGAAGCGGAGGATACGCAGAGTTCTGCTGGTGAACAAGCGCTGTGACATTGGCGTAGACAACTTAAGGCGCAATCGTGCGGGCATCCTTCGCCTGTCGTGACGCCTTTTCATTGGGCGACCCGGCCCGACACGCACCCCCTTGGCAATTGATCATCAGTCAGGCAAAAGGTAGTCAGTTTATGACCCGGAGGCCCAACGTGAGCGACACCGATACTTTCATTGATGAAGTGAGCGAAGAGGTTCGCCGCGATAAGCTGTACGCGATGATGCGCAAATACGGTTGGATTGCTGTGTTGTTGGTCGTGCTGCTTGTTGGCGGAGCGGCCTACAATGAATGGCGTAAGGCGAGCGAGCGCAATCAGGCGCAAGCGCTTGGCGACGCCATTTTATCCGCCGAAGATCAAGACGATGCCGCCGCGCGCGTGGCAGCCTTGTCGGATGTGGCGGCAAAAGGCGACGCGACCGCTGTCGTCAAGCTGCTTTCTGCGGCAACAGGTGACGGAGCGGCAACGACGTTGCAGGCGGTTGTAGACAATGCGGGTGTGGACCAGCTTTACCGAGACTTGGCGCAACTGAAGCTCGTATCGCTTCCCGGATCCGGTTTGGATCTGGAGGCGCGTCGCACGCGGCTAGCGCCGTTGGCTGTCGCAGGTGCACCGTTCCGGGTGTTGGCAGAAGAGCAACTTGCGCTGGTTGAAGTGGAGGCCGGCGAGACCGACGCCGCAATCACCCGCTTGCAGGCACTTTTGGTCGATGATGAGACCACAGGGGCCTTGCGTAGACGCGCATCTCAGTTGATTGTGGCGCTGGGTGGGTCGTTAGAGACATCCTGACCACCATGACCGGACAGGCCGTTCGGTTCGATAAGTTATTTTAGGTTCCTCGGGGGGCATATCGTGAAGCTGAAACATAGCGCCGGAATTTTGGTCTCGCTCAGCCTGTTGGGAGCATGCTCGCAACAGGAATACATCCTGCCTGGTGACCGTGAAGGGCTGCGTAGCCTGAACCCTCAAACCTTAAGTGCCGCCGAGATTGCAGCCGCTGAAGCGTCAGTCGAGGGCGGTGGGCGCGTCGATGCAGCACGTTCTATTTCCCTGCCTGCGGCTGTGAATCATGCAAGCTGGCCGCAATTAGGGGGCAGCGCGACCCATCGCATCCAACATCCGGCCTTGTCCGGTTCGCCAAAACTGCGCTTTGCGGTCTCTATCGGCAAGGGCAATGATCGCAAACATCGTATCACTGCCGACCCAGTCGTAGCAGATGGACGTGTGTTTACCTTAGACAGCCGTGCACAGGTTGTGGCCACGTCGACATCGGGTCAAACGCTTTGGTCGCGTGACCTGACCCCGGCTTCGGACAATTCTGATGACGCGTCTGGTGGCGGTTTGGCCTATGCGAACGGTACCGTATTTGTGACTTCGGGCTTTGGCTATGTCAGCGCTTTGGATGCCGCGACCGGCAAGATCAAATGGCAGCAAAAGATGGATGCTTCTGGATCTGGCGCTCCCTCGGTGTCGGGTGGTCTTGTCTATGTGGTAAGCCGCGACAACAGCGCCTGGACGATTGATGCCAACACGGGCCGCGTCAAATGGCGCTTGTCAGGTATCCCAAGCCAGGATGGCGTTGTGGGTGTCTCGTCCCCGGCGGTGACCAACCGTTTGGCGATACTGCCCTTCGCCTCGGGCGAGATCATTGCAGCCTTGAAAAAGGGCGGCGCGCGGGTCTGGTCAAGCTCGATCTCGGGTGAACGCGCGGGGCGCGGTTACTCTCTTGTCACAGACATCACTGGCGAGCCGGTCGTGAAAGACGGCGTGATCTATACTGGCAACCCAGTGGGGCGCACGGTCGCGATCAATATGTCCGGCGAACGCCTTTGGACCGCAAAAGAAGGCGCGGTCAGTACAGTGTGGGTGACCGGCGGATCAGTCTTCCTTGTCTCGGATCAGAACGAGCTTGTTCGATTGGATGCCAAAACCGGTGAACGTATCTGGGGCAAGAAGCTTCCATTCTACACCCAATCCAAGTCACGCAAACGCAAGGCAGTTTACACCAATTTTGGCCCCGTCTTGGCGGGCGGCAAGCTGTGGGTTGCGTCGTCTGACGGTGTGATGCGCGGGTTCAGCCCTGCGGATGGCGCATTGGTCGGACAGGTGGCAATCCCCGGCGGGGCGGCGACCCGGCCAGTGGTTGTGAACGGCACGGCCTATCTGGTGTCGCGCGACGGTAAACTTCTGGCTTTGCGCTGACGGATAAACCGTGTATGCGAGGCGCTTGACGTAACGCATGACTGTAAATCGGGGCGCGATATGAGCTTCACCCTTGCCATTGTGGGCCGCCCAAATGTGGGCAAATCCACCCTGTTCAACCGCTTGGTCGGTAAACGCCTGGCGCTGGTCGACGACCAGCCGGGTGTGACGCGCGATCTGCGCGAAGGCGAGGCGCGTCTGGGTGATCTGCGGTTCACTGTGATCGACAGCGCCGGTTTGGAAGAAGCGACCGACCAGAGCCTTCAGGGGCGCATGCGCCGCCTGACCGAACGCGCGGTCGAGATGGCTGATGCTTGTCTATTTCTTGTCGATGCACGGGCCGGCATTCTGCCATCAGACGAGGTTTTCGCCGACATTCTGCGCCGCAAGAACGCCCACGTTATCCTTGCCGCCAACAAGTCCGAAGGCAAAGCCGGAGAGGCGGGTTACCTTGAAGCTTTCTCGCTTGGTTTGGGCGAGCCGATCCGCCTGTCCGGCGAACACGGCGAAGGTATGGGGGAGTTGATGGATATCCTGCGCCCAATCTCGGAAGAGTTCGAGGAACGCGCAGCAGCAACTGCCCCCGAGACGAACGTTGATTATGACGAGGACGCCGACGAAGGCCCTCGCGTTCCGACGGTAGATCGGCCTTTGCAGGTGGCAGTTATTGGTCGCCCAAACGCTGGAAAATCGACTTTAATCAACAAGTTGCTGGGTGAAGAGCGCTTGTTGACAGGGCCAGAAGCGGGGATCACCCGCGACGCGATTTCGGTCCAGTTTGAATGGGGCGATGTACCGACCCGGATTTTTGATACAGCAGGTATGCGAAAGCGCGCCAAGGTGCAGGAAAAGCTTGAGAAGCTCTCGGTCTCTGACGGGGTGCGTGCGGTCAAGTTCGCCGAAGTTGTCGTGGTCCTTTTGGATGCGGCGATCCCGTTTGAACAGCAGGACCTTCGCATCGCCGATCTGGCCGAGCGCGAAGGTCGCGCGGTCGTGGTGGCGGTGAACAAGTGGGACGCAGAACCCGAAAAACAAGCGAAGATGAAAGAGTTAAAAGAGGCGTTTGAGCGCCTTCTCCCCCAACTTCGCGGAGCCCCATTGATCACCATCTCTGCCAAGACGGGCAAAGGAATGGAACGCCTGCAAGAGGCTGTTATGCGGGCCCATGAAATATGGAACCGTCGCGTGAAAACCGCTCAACTGAACGGTTGGCTGGCTGAGATGGTGTCGGCGCACCCGCCACCCGCTCCGGGCGGACGACGCATCAAGCTGCGTTACATGACGCAGGTGAAAACGCGCCCGCCGGGTTTTGTCGTGATGTGCTCGCACCCCGACAAGCTGCCTGAAAGCTACAGCCGCTATTTGGTCAATGGGCTGCGCGAAGATTTTGACATGCCGGGCACGCCGATTCGTCTGACCATGCGCGGGCAGGGGGATCAGAACCCCTATAAGAATCGCAAGAAGTCGACGCCATCGCGTTTGCGCAAACATTTGGGCAAGGGGCGCGCGGACGAATAGCGCGCCACTGGCAACCTCAACAGTTTGAAATCATTACACCTGTTGCACGCTTCGGTGGGCAGCAGCTGATCCCATGCGCGGAAGGATTGCATTCCGGGTCGCGAAACTGTCATGATGCTTGTCTAATCTAACAACGATAACAATTCCGAATGGAGGTCCTCATGTCCCTTAAACTTTCCCGTCGTGGATTTTTGGCAAGCACCGCCGGGCTTATCGCCCTGCATCCGTACTCGCTCTTGGCGTCCCCAAATCAGGCACATTTGCGGGTAATGGAGACAACGGACCTTCACGTTCACGTCTATCCCTATGATTATTATGCAGACCGCGAGAACGATCGCGTAGGACTTGCGCGTACGGCGTCTTTGATCAAAGGTATCCGCGCCGAGGCCACGAACTCGCTTCTGCTCGACAATGGTGATTTCCTTCAGGGCAATCCAATGGGTGATTACATCGCCTATGAGCGAGGTATGAAGGATGGCGATATGCATCCGGTTATCGAAGCGATGAACACTGTTGGGTATGACGCGTCAACTTTGGGCAACCATGAATTCAACTATGGCCTTGATTTCTTGATGAAATCATTGGCCGGAGCTGGGTTTCCGGTGGTCAGCGCCAATGTTGTGAAAAAGATGGGGGCCACCCCTTTAGAGGACGAAACCCTTCTACCGCCTTACGTGATCGTTGATCGCGAAATCACAACCGGCGGCGGCACCAAGCAACCCATCCGCATCGGGTTCATCGGTTTTGTACCGCCACAAATCATGAACTGGGATCGCCGCCATCTGGAAGGCAACGTACAGGCGCGTGACATTATCGAGGCAGCGCGGGCCTATGTCCCGCAAATGTGCGAAGAGGGCGCGGATCTTATTATCGCCCTGTCACACTCTGGGATTGGTGCTGCGGACGCGACTGATGGGATGGAGAATGCCTCGGTTCCGCTGGCGGCAGTCGAAGGGATTGATGCGGTTCTGACCGGTCACTCTCACCTTGTCTTCCCGTCGTCGACCTATGCGGATTTCGCCGGTGTGGATGTTGAGAAGGGCACCTTAATGGGTACGCCTGCCACGATGGGTGGATTCTGGGGCTCGCATATGGGCCTGATCGACCTGATGCTGGAACATGATGGCGGCGCGTGGCGTGTGGTTTCTCATACCTCTGAGGCACGGCCGATCTATAAGCGCAACGAAGATCGTTCGATCACCCCAACGGTCGAAAGCGATCAGGCGGTGCTGAAGTCGGTCGAAAAGGCGCATGACGAAACTCTGGCCTATGTGCGCCGGGCTGTCGGTAAGACCGAGGCCGCGTTGCATTCCTATTTCGCGCTGGTTGCGGATGATCCATCGGTACAGATCGTGTCGAACGCGCAGCGTTGGTATATCGAACAGATGATGAATGGGACTGAACATCAGCAGCTGCCGATTTTGTCAGCGGCGGCGCCGTTCAAGGCGGGTGGCCGTGGTGGACCGGACTACTACACCGATGTGGCACCCGGAGATGTAGCGATCAAGAACGTCGCGGATCTTTACCTCTATCCCAACACAGTACGTGCTGTGAAAGTGAATGGAGAGCAGGTGCGCGAATGGCTTGAACGCTCAGCCGCGATCTTTAATCAGATCGAGCCTGGGTCGAAGGACGCCGTTCTGTTGAACCCTGAAATGCCGTCGTACAATTTTGACGTCATTGACGGTGTCAGCTATCAAATCGACCTGAGCCAAGCGGCGCGTTACAACAAAGAAGGCGAGGTTGTTGCCCCGGATGCACACCGGATTGTTAACCTGACCTACGAAGGGAAACCCATTGATACGGAACAGGTTTTCATCATTGCGACCAACAATTATCGCGCTGGCGGGGGCGGTAACTTCCCGGGCGCTAAGGGTGATACAACTGTGTTTGAGGGCCCCGATACGAACCGCGACGTGATCGTGCGCTACATCGTGGAAAAAGGGACGATCAGCCCTGAAGCCGATGGGAATTGGAGCTTCGTTGCTATGCCAGATACCACTGTCATCTTCGAAACCGGACCGGCTGCGGCCAAGTATGCCGACACCATTGTTGGGGTGAAACTGGAAGAAGCTGGCCTGTCTGACGAAGGCTTTGCGAAGTATCGTATGACGCTTTGATCCTGACAGCGTGAATTAAAAAGGGGCGGTCCTGAACCGCCCCTTTTTTGATATACATCTGAACACCGATTAGTTCAGGTAAGGCATTGGATCGACAGGCTCCGTACCCTTGAAAACAAGGAACTGGATCGCGTTGTACTGGTTCTTGGATGCGGTCGCGATTTGCTGCCCGCGTTTCACCTTCTGGCCTTTCTTGACCTTGATACCTTCAATGAAGCTATAGGCACTTTGGGTGCCGTTGCCGTGGTCAATGACCACGATCTCTTCGCCTTCAACATCTTTGGACACCAAACGCACTGTGCCGCTTGCAGAGGCTTTTACGGGCGCGCCGGGTTTGGCTGAGACAAGGATGTACCCGGCCTTCTCTGCATCAAACAGGCTTGTGACCTTACCTGCGACGGGCAGGGCCATCCGCGACTTGCTGGCGGCGGTGCGGGTGTCTTCAAGCTTGGGTGAGGCCGGAGTTGCCGCCTTCGCCGGTGTTGCTTCGTTTTTCGGAAGCGGTTTGGCCGATGACGGGGGTGTTGGTGTTGCCGTCCCTTGGCCGGGCTCGCTGACGCGTGTCGGTGTTGCTTTGGTCTCGACGATGACCGGGATCAGCAGGAACTGCCCCTCGCGCACGGCTAGGTCTGACCCCAACCCGTTCCAATCTGCAAGCGAGCGGACCGAAACACCATAGGTGCGCGCGATTGAATAAGCGGTTTCACCACGTTTCACGCGGTGCTGGGTCGGCTGTTCACCTGAAGTAACCTGTGCTGCACCGGGTTTGGTCGTGCCATCGGCGCGGTCGATCGCGTCACCGGCCAACGTGGTGATGTCGATGCTGTCGTTTGGCTGGATCACGCCTGTCGCGGGTTCAGCCACCCGGCGGGGCAGGGCCAAAACCTCTCCATCCCTGAGCCGGTCGTCCACAGCCAGCCCGTTATACCGGGCCAGCTCTGCCGGGGCCATGCCGATGCGTCCCGCGACCTGTGCGACTGTATCGCCGGTTTGGGCCACCGCCACCTGATAGCTGGGATACGAGATCACACCGCGCGCATCCGCGCTGGGGCGGGCCGCCGTCGCGACGCTTTGAGCGGCCTGCGTGGTCGAGAACCCACCATCCGCAAAGCGGCGCATATCCAGATCGAAACCACCCGCGCAGGCGGACAGGCCCATCACCATACCCACCAATGTGGCGGAACGCATATGGCGCCGACGCGTCTGGCGCGGCGCACGCAATTGGGTCGTGCTTGAAGCTGACATTGCTCTTTCTTCCTCAATCCATTGGCCTGTTTTTAGGCTCTGGTTGCGACCCTTTCTGGGCCTTGTCACTGCTGCGTGGGATGATCCCACATATCCGGCGAACCGGTAAATTCTTCCGCGTCAGTCCTTCCCCAGCCCTTCAAGAAGGGGGACGAAACGCACCGGCAAAAGCTCGTCATAGTCAAAACCATCTTCGCCCCGCGTTACCTTGATCAGGCTTTGCACGGCATCAGATTGGCCCACCGGTACAATCATAATACCGCCAATGGCAAGCTGCGCCAAGAGGGGACCGGGCGGGTCCTCGGCGGCGGCGGTGACGATGATGCGGTCAAAGGGTGCTTGATCGGGCAACCCTCGCGACCCATCACCGGTGATTGGGGTGATATTTGGCAGGTCGAGCGCCTCGAACAACTCCCGCGCCTCGCGGACCAGTTTTTGGTGGCGGTCGACCGTATAGACCCGGCGCGCAAGCTTGGACAGGATGGCGGCCTGATAACCAGAGCCGGTGCCAACCTCGAGCACCTTGTCGCGTGGATTTATCTGCGCGGCTTGGGTCATCAGACCAACGACCGAAGGCTGAGAGATCGTTTGGCCGCAAGATATCGGCAAAGGCATATCCTCATACGCGCGTTCGGCAAAAAGCCCGCGTACAAAGGGGCCACGATCAATCTGTTCCATCGCGGACAAGACACGGGGGTTGGTCACGCCCTTGGATCTAAGGGCAAACAGGAACTGCATCTTGCGTTCGGCAATTTTCTCGTCGGCTTCGGTCATTCGAACAAAGCCCCTAGCTTGTCCAGATGATCGTGCGCCGTTAGGTCGGCGCGCATCGGTGTGACCGAGACATAGCCTTGAAGGTTCAGGGTCAGGTCCATGCCCGGTGACGACGGATTGGCCTGCGGGCCGCCCTTGATCCAAAGGAATTTGCGCCCCGAAGGGCTTTGCTGAGCTTCGATGCCGAAGAACGCGTCGTGGCGCCACCCTTGTGGCGCGGCCTTGGTGCCCTTTACCAACTCCGCGGCGCAAGGTGGGAAATTCACGTTGTAAAACAAGCGGTAATCGGCGCTGTGGTCCCAAGGGGCGTCGGTCAGGAGGCGGCGTACGATATCGGGGCCGAACGTCCGGGATGCCTCGAACACACTGTCCAATCCCATCGTGCCTTTGCCCATGTACTGTGACAGGGCGATGGCGGGCAGGCCCTGCAATGCGGCTTCCATTGCAGCACCCAATGTGCCGGAATAAAGCGCGTTCTCGGCCGAGTTGTTGCCCCGGTTCACGCCTGAAATCACCAGATCCGGTCGCTCCGGCATCACATCGTATAGGGCTGCGATGACGCAGTCCGCCGGGCTACCCTCAGCCGCAAAACGGCGCGGGCCATGTTCGGCAATCATAAAGGGATGGGTGTAGGAAATGCAGTGACCTACGCCAGATTGTTCGAATGCTGGAGCGACGGTCCAAATCTCGGCCTGTTCGCCCGCCAGTTCCAATGCAACCTCTTGCGCGATGGCCTCGGCGACTTTCAGGCCCGGCGCGTTGATCCCGTCGTCATTGGTGATGAGAATGCGCATCGATTGCCCGCTTTCCTGAAGTCTTTTTCTTTCAATAGGCCAGGCAAAGCCTTGCAGCAATGGGTTTCTGGTATCTCACAAGTCAAGCTGGTGGGCGTGTTCAAGAGGCGACATAACCCATGGACGTGCGTGATGGTGGCCCTTTTTGAAATGGAACGCGGGTGATCTGGGAAAACCCTGCACCATGCAACAGGTCTTCGACCTCTCTTGGTCGATAAGCCTTGTGGCCCCATTTCCACCGAAGGATCGCCGTACACCAATGCGGTTTGCTGACAGAAAGTGCCAATTTACCTTGTGATGTCAGGCGACTGCGCAGCCACGTTAAGGCGCTTGCAGGATCGTCCAAATGCTCGATCACATGGGCGCAGAGCACGGTATCTACACCGCCATTCGCAATATTCTGCGAACCGATCCCATCCTGGTGACATGTCACTGGGACGTCATATGGATGCAGAAGCGTTTCGGCCCGGCGCAACATTTCCTGTGACGGGTCCAGAAGGTGCATGTGTTGCGTTGATCGAGATCGTGCCTTCAAAAATGCCTCGGCGAACGCACCAGACCCGCAGCCAACGTCCAACACCTGTAAGGCTGAACTGGGCTGCGGCAACGCGTCCACGAGCCGTGCATATGCGTCGCCGTAACCAAGCTTCATGATCGAAGCATGCCATTTCGGTGCGGCATCATCATAGCTGCGGTTCAGGTCGTCTGACGTGATCGGAGTATAGGCCATGAACCTATCATCCGCAGTTTGACCGTCGGATCAAGCCCGGCCCCCGGGCTTTGCCTACAACAGACCTGCTTCTGACAGAATGCGGTGCGCTTCGTCTGCGACAGGGGCAAGGGTGCTGCGATCCTCGCCCGGGAAAAAGCGCGTGCGCATGGCGGTGGCCAGCGGTTTGGGCTCTGCAACGATGACGCGCGGTCCCAGTCGGGCATTCTCGGCGGCCCAACTGCGGATCAATGCCATCTGCGCGGCCTTGGTCGCACCGTAACCCGCGAAAAACTTTTCACCTGCGTGATCGTCGGCAAAGAAAAGGGCGGTGCTGTCATCTGTCATCAGCGCGTTCACGAACTGGATCAGATAACGCGTGGCTTCGACATTCGTGTTCAGCGCCTGTGTCCAGCCTTTGTCATCCAGACCGGGTGTGGGCATCAGGGCAGGGCCATAGATCGCCGTATGCGCCCAGACATCCACGCCCCCCCACCGGTTATGGATCGAGCGGCAAAGATGCGCCATTGCGTCCTTGTTGGTGATGTCCATCGGGGCCAGCGTGGCCGATCCACCCTGCGCTTTGACCTTGTCGTCCAACTCTTCCAACGCGCCAGTGGTGCGGGCCACGGCGACAACGTGGTGGGTCTTGGAAAGCTCAAGCGCGAGAGCAGCACCAAGGCCGCGCGACGCCCCGGTAATAAGGGCGATTTTTTGGGTATCTGTCATGAGGACCTCATGTCATCTAACGGTGAGGCAGGCAATCCCCAAGCGAACCGGGCGCTTGCGTCACTCTGCCGCCTGCATCTTGAACCCCTGCTCGATCTTGTCCGCTGGCGTCACAGGATACTCGCCGGAAAAACAGGCGTCGCAATACTGCGGACAACCCTTGTCGCGGCCTTTGGCTTCGCCAACCGCGCGATATAGGCCGTCGAGCGAGATGAATTTCAGGCTGTTGACCTTCAGGTGTTCACACATCTCGTCTTCGGTCATGTTCGCGGCAAGCAGCTTGTCGCGTTCAGGCGTGTCGACGCCATAGAAACAGGGCCACGCGGTGGGTGGCGAGGCGATGCGGAAATGCACTTCGGCCGCACCTGCATCGATGAACATGTCTTTGATTTTCTGCGTCGTGGTCCCGCGCACGACGCTGTCATCGACCAGTATGACCCGTTTGCCTTTGATCAGCGCGCGGTTCACGTTCAGCTTCAGACGCACGCCCATGTTGCGAATTTGCTCGGTCGGCTCGATGAAGGTCCGGCCCATATACTGGTTGCGGATGATGCCCATGGCGTAGGGAATGCCGCTTTCTTGGCTATAGCCAATGGCCGCAGGTGTTCCGCTGTCGGGAACCGGGCAGACCAGATCGGCATCGACCGGGTTTTCGCGCGCCAGCTCCACCCCGATTTGACGACGGGTTTCATAGACGGACGCGCCGCCAATGATGCTGTCGGGCCGCGAGAAATAGACATGTTCGAAGATGCAGAACTTTGACGGTTGCGGGCGGAACGGGAAGGTGCTGTCGACTTTGCCGTTCGAGATAACGACCATCTCGCCGGGTTCAATCTCGCGCACAAGTTCGGCGCCGATGATGTCGAGCGCACAGCTTTCTGAACTGAGCACCCAACCTTCGCCCAAGCGGCCCAGCACCAGAGGACGAACGCCATGCGGGTCGCGCACACCCATCAGTTTGGTGCGCGTCATTGCCACGATTGAGAATGCGCCTTCAACGCGGCGCAGCGCGTCTTCCATCCGTTCGGGGATGTTACGTTGCAGGGACCGAGCCATCAGATGAATAATGCATTCGCTGTCTGACGAGCTTTGGAAAATCGAGCCACGTTCGATCAGTTCTTTGCGTAGGGCAACGGCGTTGGTGATGTTGCCGTTATGGGCAATCGCCGCGCCGCCCATCGAGAACTCGCCAAAAAACGGCTGCACGTCGCGAATGACAGCGCCTTTCGATCCGGCGGTGGAGTAACGCACGTGGCCGATAGCAAGCGGACCGGGCAGGGTCTCCATCACGCTGGCTTTGGTGAAGTTGTCACGCACATAGCCAAAGCGGCGGGCAGAGTTGAAGCCCTGTTCGGGATCGTGGCAGACGATGCCGCCAGCCTCTTGTCCGCGGTGTTGTAGGGCATGAAGACCGAGGGCGACGAAGTTGGAAGCGTCTTTCAGCCCGATCACGCCAAAGACCCCGCATTCCTCTTTTAGTTTGTCGTCATCAAATGGATGCGCGGGAGGCATGGATGGGGTAGCAGCAGACGAGGTGTCGGACATAGCAGCGAGCTCCGATTCCGTGGCGTTGGCCCTCTCTTACTGGACGCGCTTCGTCATGTCATCAAACTATCACAATACACGCGGTGTTTTCTGAGCTGCGGGTGTCCAAACGCAAAACGCGCCCGGGAAGGGCGCGCTTTGAACATCACTTTGGATAGTTTATTGTGCCGGGGCCGTGCAGGAATTCACCAGCTCTTCGTATTTTCCGACGATCCAGCCCGGAGCGTCCTCGGGGATCTGTTCGTTGATCCGATCCTGCGTGCGGGCGAAAATCTTGGCTGTGCGGCTGTCGTCGACCATGGCAATGGTGTCTGTTGTCACGATGCGGTCATAGACGACCAGCGCAATGGCAACCAACACCAGCCCACGCAGCACGCCAAAGACAAATCCCAGGGCCTGGTCCAAGCCACCCAGGGCCGAGCGTTGCACGGCCGAGGAAAACAGGGGTGTAAAGATTGATACAACCACCAGGGCCACGGCAAAGACACCTGCGAAGGACGCAATCATGGACAATTCGCAGCTGTCAGCGATGAAATCCTTCAGAACCGGGATCTCTTGCACCAAGGGCAGCGCGCGGGGCGCGAAAATATAGGCCAATACGGCCGCTGCGATCCATCCGAGGATGGACATGCCTTCGCGCACAAAGCCGCGCGAATAGGCCAGAATGGCCGAAATCAGGATGACCGCCGCAACGATCCCGTCAATCAAGGTAAAGCCTTCCATGTCGTCTCACTTCGGTTCGGATCATTGCCCGCAACCGTCCCTATTCGTGGAGCTTATCCGGCCCCGAAAATCTCTCCGACAAACCCTGTCAGGTCTGCCATCTGCTGTATCTTTAACCCAGCACCCGTGCCGGTCTTGCTGCGCGTGGGCGCAATTGCGGCGGTGAAACCAAGTTTTTGCGCTTCTTTCAACCGGTTTTCGGTCTGGCCGACGGGGCGCAGGGCACCTGATAGACTGATTTCGCCAAAAACCACAGTCTCTTTTGGGATTGCCGCGTCCTCGCGCGCAGAAAGTAGCGCCGCCGCCACAGCAAGGTCGGCGGCAGGTTCGGTTATTTTCATGCCACCAGCGACGTTTAGATAGACGTCGAGACCTGCAAAGGGGATGCCGCACCGGGCTTCCAGTACCGCTAGAATCATTGCCAAGCGTCCCCCGTCCCACCCCAGAACTGAACGGCGGGGTTGGGAATGAGGTGAGGGGGCGACTAGGGCCTGAAACTCGACCAGAACGGGCCGTGTGCCTTCAATCCCTGCAAAAACGACCGAACCGGGGGCTGGGTCTTCGCGGTCAGACAGGAACAGGGCCGAGGGGTTCAGGACTTCGGACAGGCCCTTGCCTGTCATCTCGAACACGCCGATCTCGTCCGCAGGGCCAAACCGGTTCTTAACGGCGCGCAGGATGCGGAATTGGTGGCCGCGTTCTCCTTCGAAATAAAGCACCGTGTCGACCATATGTTCGACCACGCGCGGGCCAGCGATTTGGCCTTCTTTGGTAACATGGCCCACGAGCACGACGGATATCCCGCGTTTTTTGGCAAACGTCGTCAGCTCATGCGCAGCGGCGCGGACCTGACTGACCGACCCGGGGGCGCTGTCCACATTGTCGGCCCACATGGTTTGGATCGAATCAATGATCGCAAGCGCCGGACGCTCGGTGTCAAGCGTCGTCATGATGTCGCGCAGGTTGGTCTCGGCGGCCAGTTTAACCGGCGCATCGGCCAACCCCAACCGCTGGGCGCGCATCCGCACTTGGGCCGAGGCTTCCTCGCCCGAGACATAGATCGTGGGCAGGCCTGCTTGTGTAAACCGTGCTGCGGCTTGCAGCAGCAAGGTGGACTTGCCGATGCCGGGATCGCCACCGACCAGAATGGCCGATCCGGGAACAAGCCCACCGCCAAGAACGCGGTCCAGCTCGCCCATGCCGCATTCGGTGCGGGGTGGCGGCGCCTCTTCGGTGGACAAATCGGTCAGGACGATCGACGACCCGCGCTTGCCACCCAAGGATTTCGAGGCAGGACCAGCGCTTAGCGGTGCTTCTTCAACAATCGAATTCCACTCGCCACAGGCCTCGCACCGGCCAGACCATTTGGTCGAGGACGCGCCGCAAGCGTTACAGGTGTAAGATTTCTGAGCTTTTGCCATGGGCCGTTTGTGCATGGTTGGCCGGACGGGTGCAAGACCTCCGTCGCGCGAGGGTTTTTGGTATCAATGCACGCGCATCTCGGCCACCATAGGATACGCTTTGCGGAAAAGGTTTTTGACACGAAGGATATGACTTGCCCAAGCTTGACCGCCTAACACTGCGCACGGCCGACCCCGCGCGGCTGACCGAATTTTATCGCGACATTTTGGGGATGCGCGAACTTGGCCCATCTCACTTTACCTATTCGGATGCCGAGATGTCTGTGTTCTTTGAACAGGCGCAAACGGGTGATTATACCCCGGCTGCGGATGACCTTTACTGGAAAATCGCGATTTCCGTACCTGATCTTGATCTGGCCTATGATCAATTACGCGCAAAGGGTGTGGACGTTCCGCCCCCAAGACAGTTTCGTGATGTGGGCTACCTAACAAACTTCACGGACCCGGACGGGTTTGGTATCGAACTGATACAGCACGGGTTTCAGGGAGAAACCAGCCCCGTGCCCACCGATCCGTCCTTGTTGGGGGGCGGGCCGTGTTTGAACCTGCTCACATTGCGGCATCATGACATCGCGTCCGTGGAACGGCTCTGCGCTGATCAGCTTGGAATGCGCCCGCTTTCGGTGCAGCCGGTCGAACCTTATGGGTTTACGCTTTACTTCTATGCCTTCACCGACGAGGTCCCGCCAGATCATGATCTTACAGCAATCGCCAACCGGGGCTGGACCTATCGCAGACCCTATACCGTGTTGGAGGTGCAGCATGTTCATGCAGGCCATGCCATCCAACACGCGGACCCATCCAAGCCCGGATATTTTGGCGCCAATGTGAAGGGCGTTGCCATTCCTTCGGGCAATCCGCTTGGGCTCTTTGGTGGGGAGTAGATCGTTAGGGGGTCGTGTCTTTCGGATTCAGGCGCGTTGGCGCTTTGCCGTGGCGAATGACAACCCGATGGAGGCCAGAACGCAGGCGGTGAACAGATAAAGGCCCCACCCAGTCTCGATCTTCGCCAGTCCGATACCCTTAACCAGCACGATATAAAGCGCGATCAGGAAGATGTCGGCCATCGCCAGCTTGCCCAGAATGTTGAAGATTGGCAGCATCTTGCGGCGCATCATGCCAAACTGGATCAACGCCAAGCCCAGGACCTTCATGATCGGGGCAAAGACGGCGAAGAAGGTGACCAGAAGGGCAAGGATCACATCCGTGTCCCACAGCGCTTGCAGGCCCGAAATCACACTGACTTCTTTCAGGCCAAAGAGCGGCAGGTTGATGCCTGCCCGCATGAGCGGGGCGAACCATGCGATAGGGAAGGCGATGAGGAGGGCGAGGTTGAGGTATTTCAGCATGAGGAAGAAGTTAGAACCTAATCATTTGGATTCAATGCTTGAAAAAGAACGGGGAGGGCAGGGTCTGACCGCGGGCGGAAGCGAAGCGCCCGCCCTTTGGGGGCGGTCGGGCGCTGCCCGGCGGTGCCGCCGGGTAAATGAGCTACCTACCGCACCGCCTCAATCGGCCCCTCAGCGCTGCCCGAGATGAACTGCGCCACATAGGGATCACCAGACGCGTCCATCTCGCCCACAGGCCCAGTCCACTGGATTTTCCCGTCATGCAGCATTGCGACCTTGTCGGAGATCACCCGTACGGACGTCATGTCGTGGGTGATGGTCATGGCGGTGGCGCCCATTTCGACGACGATCTCGCGGATCAGGTCGTTGATGACGCCGGACATGATGGGATCAAGGCCGGTGGTGGGTTCGTCAAAGAAGATGATCTCGGGCTCGGCGGCGATGGCGCGGGCAAGGCCGACGCGTTTTTGCATGCCACCTGATAGCTCGGCAGGAAACAGGTCGGCCACGTCCGGTGTCAGGCCCACACGGCGCAGTTTCTCAATCGCGATCTCACGCGCCTCGGCTTTTGGTCGGGCCAGTGATCCGCGCAGCAGGCGGAAGGCGACGTTTTGCCAGACCGGCAGGCTGTCGAAAAGTGCAGCCCCCTGAAAGAGCATCCCGAAGCGTGCCAGAAAGGCGTCACGCTCGACGGTCGAAGTGTCCTGACCATCCAGTGTGATAATGCCCTGATCTTGCGTCATCAGGCCAAGGATGCACTTCAGCAGGACGGATTTGCCGGTGCCGGAGCCTCCGATGATCACCATGCTCTCACCACGATTGATCGTCAGGTCGACGCCATCCAAAACACGTTTGGAACCAAAGGCTTTATGGACGTTGTTCAATTCAATCATGTGGCAAAGAAGAAGCTGGTGAGAAGGAAGTTGGCGGCGAGTATCATGACGGCTGCGGCCTCGACTGATGTTTTGGTGGCACGGCCCACACCTTGTGCGCCGCGGCCGGAATTCATGCCGTGATAGCAGCCCATGACGGCGGCGATGAAGCCGAAGACAGCGCCTTTGACAAGCGAGGACACGATATCGGCGGTTTCAAGGAAGTTCCATGTGTTGGTCAGGTAAGCGCCGGGGGCGAAGCCCAATTGCTTGGTGCCGACGATATAGCCGCCCATGATGCCGATGATGTCGCCGATCCCAACAAGCGCGGGCACGACAAGGATCGCGGCCAGCACGCGCGGCGCGGTTAGATATTTCATCGGATGGGTCGACAGGGTGACGAGCGCGTCGATCTGTTCCGTCACTTTCATCGTCGCAACCTCGGCCGCGATGGAGGACGTGACACGCGCGGCAATCATAAGACCCACAAGCACCGGGCCAAGTTCGCGCACCATGCCGATGGCGACGATTTGCGGCACCACGGCCTCGGCCGAGAACCGCTGCCCGCCAGAATAGATCTGCAAAGCCAAAGCCGCACCGGTGAAAATCGCGGTCAGGCCGACCACCGGCAGGCTGAAATAGCCGACGTTCAAAAGCGCGTTCAGAAACTCGCGTGGATAAAAGGGCGGGCGCACGATGTGACTAAGCGACTGGCCAGCAAAGATTGCAACCCGGCCGACCATGGCCAGAAAGCCAAGCGTGGCGCGGCCCAGAGCCGCCAATGGGTAGGTGAGCGCGTTCATCCGCGACCTCTCGCATAGTAGCGAGCATAACGCGCGCCAAGCTGTGTCAGGACTTCATAGCCGATTGTGCCGGCGACGTCAGCCAAATCATCAGCGTTTTGTTGCGTCCCCAGAAGGGTGAGCGATTTGGGGATCTCGCGCAGGTGCGTCACATCTACGGTGATCAGGTCCATAGAGACGCGTCCAAGGATCGGGCAGGGCGTGTCTTCGTGAAACATGACCGCTTTGTTTGATATCTTACGCGATATGCCGTCCGCATAGCCGCCGCAGACAGTCGCCACGCGGGTTTGATATTCAGCGACCCAAGTGTTTGAGTATCCTACGCTTTCACCGGGGGCCACATCACGTATCTGCACAACAGGCAGGTCCAAGGACACCACAGGTGCCGCCGCATCAAAGGGCAGCCCCCCATAAAGACCGATCCCGGGGCGTGTCAGGTCGAAGTGATAGTCCGACCCCATCAGGATGCCACCTGTGGCGGCAAGGCTGCGTGGAACGTCCAACCCCTCGGTCATTTCGTGGAAGGTTTCCAACTGTTGCCGGTTCATCAGATGTGTCGGTTCGTCCGCACAGGCCAGATGGCTCATGATCAGGCGCGGGTTCTGGGCGACGATAAGCTCGCGAAGCGGCCCCCATTCAGCGGCCTCCATCCCAAGACGGTTCATCCCCGTATCAAGCTGGATGCCGAACGGGTGACCAGGCAGGGCTTCGAAATGGCGGGTCAGTTGATCGACCGAGTTCAGCATGGGCACGAGGCCCAGATCATGGATCATATCGGTGTCGCCGGGCATGTGGCCTGCGAATACGCTGATCTCGGGTCCGGGACCGAGTGCTTCACGAAGCGCGGCGCCTTCCTCGGGAACGGCCACAAAGAACCGGCGCGCACCAGCGGCGGCCAACGCGCGCCCAACTTTGCCAACGCCGAGCCCATAAGCATCGGCCTTGACCACGGCTGACGTCTGCACGCCCTGGTCGCTTTTTGCATCCAGCGCCCGCCAGTTGGCGGCCACTGCATCCAGATCAATGGTAAGTCTGCCTGTACTCATAAAAGGGGTTTTTGACGCGCGGGTGGCTCAGGTCAAGGCAAAAAGCCGATCCGAGGGCCACCCACGCAATTTTCGCCGTCCGAATGTGGCTTTAACGCGGTCCAAAGGTTGGGCCTAATCGGCCAGCACTGTCTCGATCTCGCTTGAGGCCTCCAAGGTGCGGTGAACCGGACATTTGTCTGCAATTTCAAGCAAGCGGGCACGTTGATCACCGTCTAAAGCGCCCGTCAGGTGGATTTCACGCCGGAAGCGGTCGATCCGATCGCGGGTGCCAGTTTCCGCGTCTTGAGCGTGAACTTTGTCGTGGCTTACGTCGACCCAAATATGATCAAGCGGCCAACCTTTTCTGCGGGCATACATGCGGATTGTCATCGAGGTGCAGGCACCCAGCCCGCTGGCCAGGAACCCGTAGGGCGACATGCCTTTATTGGTGCCCCCATAGGCAAGCGGTTCGTCCGCGAATGTGTGATGGTTGGGCCCGGATTGGATGTCCTGCAAGAACCCGCGGGGATCAGCCTCGGTCGAACGCACAATGCCTTCGGGTGCACCGGGTGGGGGCGCGGGCGGAGAGAGTTGCACATATTTTGCGACCCATGCGGCGATGACGTCCGCCACATATTCCGCGTCCTCTGGGCGCGAAATCAGGTGATCAGCATCATCCAGCGTAACAAAACTCTTTGGATGTTTTGCCCCGATAAAGATGGTAGCGGCGTTGTCGATCGACACAATCTGATCACGCGGCGCGTGCAGCACTAGAAGGGCTGCGTTAAGAGACGGTAGCGCATCGTTCAGATCGCTTGCCTCGACATCTTTGATGAATTCCTCACGCACACGGAACGGGCGGCCGCCCAGATTAACTTCGCTGACGCCTTCTGCACGAATGCGCGGAACGGCATCGGCAAAATTGTCGACCACGTGGGCAGGGTCGGCAGGGGCACCAATGGTGACGACGGCCTTGGTGTCTGGCAAGCGACTTGCCGCCTTGATCACTGCGGCTCCACCCAGTGAGTGGCCGATCAGGAGGCTAGGGGACATACCACGATCCGACAACGCCGTGGCGGCGCGTTCGATATCTTCGACATTGGACGAGAAGTTCGTGTTCTCAAACTCGCCCGACGAATGGCCAAGTCCGGTGAAGTCGAACCGAAGCACCGCAATGCCTAGCCCTGCCAGACGCGCCGCAACACGTCGCGCAGCCGCGATGTCTTTGCCGCAGGTAAAGCAATGCGCAAATAGCGCTGTGGCTAAATGCGGACCATCTGGCATATCAAGCCGCGCGGCCAGCGGGTTTCCGTCAAAGCCGGTGAAGCTGAATTTTTCGGTTTTCATCGCGATCCCCCTTCGGTGCGTCCTTGCACATTGGGCATCATCGGCGTAGCTCACAAGATCGGCGGAGCATTGCTCACGCAAGGGTGATTGAATGTTCCTTTTTTCCGAGAAGGGGGTAACAAGGGCGCATGATGAAACGCGGTCTTAAAAACCTTTTGATACTGGCACTTATCGTCTTGGGCGCGGGGTATTTGGGCAATCAGCACCCCGCTGGCGATAGTCTGGCTGTATTTCGGCCTCAGATCGCGGTGGCGGTGATCTTTCTTGCCGGGCTTTTATGGTTGGCGCTGGCACGTCGCTGGGCGTTGGTGGGGTTTGTTGCAGCCGGTGCTGCCCTTGGGCCGATTGTCTGGCTGTACAGCACTGGCAATGCCGAAGGGCGCACTGAATTAAGTCTGTATCAGAAAAACATGCGTTTCCTCGTGGAGGATCCGGGGTTGCTGGCCCACGACGTGTTGGCGCGTGCGCCTGATTTCCTGACATTACAAGAGGTAAGTGGTGTAAACATGGCGGTCTTTGACCCGCTGGAAAAGACTTATAAGAGCCGCCAGTTTTGCCCCTTCGCCACGGTGGGCGGCGTCGCCGTCGCCTCGCGTTGGCCAATGGTCGCAGGATCGTCCTTTTGCGCTGAAGCTGATGGGCTGGCCGCGATGCGTGTTGTAACGCCACAAGGCCCGGTTTGGGTCGTATCGATCCATCTGCATTGGCCGTGGCCCTATAGCCAGCCCGCCCATATCGCCCGGTTGCTGCCGATTTTGCAGGGGCTTGAAGGTCCCATGGTGATTGGTGGGGACTTCAATATGGTACCTTGGAGCACGTCGTTTGAAATGATCGAGGCGGTGTCGGGCACGGAACGGATCGGGCCCCCACATGTCTCGTTGACCAAGGCAAATGGTTGGATGCGGGTCCCCATCGACCATGTTTTGGTGACAGGCGGGCAAGGCCGGGTGCAACGGCTTCCCCGGCTTGGCTCGGACCATTATGGCCTGCTTGCCCGGTTCGCCATCTAAGGGGCTTTGGGCCGCAATCGCGGTCTTGCCAAACGGGTGGTAACCACTGAAGCTCTCGGCCAAGTCATATCTGTGAGGGTTTCGTGGAAATCTGTCAAAAACATCTCCCGATCGGACCTTGGGCGGATTTGCAGCATCGTAAACTGCCGGGACTTTCGCCAATCACCGAAGGCGAGTGGTTGCTTGTTGACGATGCCTACACCGCACAGATGGCCTATCGGGTGCGTCTGATGCAAGACGAGTTGGATCAGGTTCACCGGCTGAGTGACGAGGCGCGTCCCGCTGCGGATGAGCTTTTGGAAACGATTTTGGCGGAGTTGGAGACGCGTCCAGATTTCGACGTAGCCCCCGCGTTCGTCCGTTGCCCCGACGGGCGTGAGGTTTCTGTCGACCGATCCCAACCGCTATTGACCTGCGGTGCATTGGTCCAAGAGGATTTTGTCCTTATGCAGAAGCGTGGTGGGGAGGATGAGCATGTCCTGACCGGTGCGATCCTGTGCTTTCCGGCAAGCTGGTCGCTTGGGCAGAAATTTCTGAAACCCATGACGCGCATCCACAAGCCGGTAGCAGAGTATACGACGGATATCGCACGTCGTGTTCAGCGCCTATTTGATGGGGTTCAGGTTGGGCGGCCAATGTGGCGCGCAAACTGTCTGATCTATGCGGATCCTGACCTGTTTCAGCCACGGACCGAGGAAGACCGACGCGTGGCCACGACCGAAGGAGCGGGCTGGGTCAGAGTGGAAAGACAGGGGATGCGGCGATTGCCCCAAACTGGGGCTGTGGTGTTTTCGATCCACACCTTTGTTGTGCGAAAGTCCGACGAACTTGGCGAATCAATTGAGTAGTTCCCGGTCGAACGCTTAATATCCATGGTCAGATTGTGTCCCTTCGCGGGCATCAATGTGGGTTTGATTTGACGCCAATCTCGGATTGGTTGACCGCGCCATTCTTTCGCCCGCATTCAGAGAATAATCGCCGAAACTGCAGAGTTTTTTAACAAAACCCTTTGAAAATACAGCACAGCCGACTATCGCTTTACCGAGATGACGTTGCTGGGGAAGAACGTGTCGGGCGTCGTCGATTGTAGAGTGATCCAAGTGTGAAAGGTTGAGAATATGCTGCGAGTGGGAATGATTGTATTGGCGTCTGTTGTGGCCGTGTCAGGTTGCGGGCGATCAAGCTATGAAAGTACGCCGGTTGTTGTGAAGACACCGAAGGGCGAAGTTACGTGTCAGCTTTACACCGTCGAGCGTGTACAGTGGGACCAAGCGATCGCGAAACCTGCGAACATGTCGAAACGCGAAGCTGACAATGTGTGTATCGCCAAAGGTGCAAAGCAGTTGGAGGCTTACCGCGCGGCTGGAGGCGTTTGATCGCCGGCGCGTAGTTTTGGTTATCTGACACTGTGAATAAGTAAAGGGCGCCGCAATCGGCGCCCTTTCTTTTTTGTTCTGTAGTCGCCCGACTGGACTTAGCAGCTGTAGTAAAGCTGATATTCTACTGGGTGAGGCGTGTGCTCGTAGGCATAGACCTCTTCCCATTTCAGATCCAGGTAACCTTCGATCTGGTCTTTGGTGAATACGTCACCGGCCAGAAGGAAGTCATGATCTTCTTTCAAGCTATCGAGAGCTTCGCGCAGAGATGCACACACCGTGTCGATGCCTTCCAGCTCTTCCGCTGGCAGATCATAGAGGTTTTTATCTTGCGCGGGGCCCGGGTCGATCTTGTTCTTGATGCCGTCAAGGCCAGCCATCAGAAGGGCTGCGAAGCACAGGTAAGGGTTCGCGGCTGGATCAGGGAAACGAGCTTCGACGCGTTTTGCTTTCGGGCTTTCTGTCCACGGAATACGAACACAACCCGACCGGTTGCGAGCCGAGTAGGCGCGCAGAACAGGGGCCTCAAAACCGGGGATCAGACGCTTGTAGCTGTTGGTCGCCGGGTTGGTGAAAGCGTTCAAGGTTTTGGCATGTTTCAGGATGCCCCCGATGAACCAAATCGCTTCTTGGCTGAGGTCGGCATATTTGTCGCCCGCGAAAAGCGGCTTGCCGTCTTTCCAGATCGACATGTTCACATGCATGCCGGTGCCGTTGTCGCCCGCGATGGGCTTGGGCATGAAGGTGGCCGATTTGCCATAAGCATGTGCCACGTTGTGGATGATGTATTTGTATTTCTGCAGCTCGTCGGCCTGTTTGGTCAGGCTGTCAAAGATCAAGCCAAGCTCGTGCTGGCACGATGCCACCTCGTGGTGGTGCTTGTCGGTTTTCATACCGATTTGCTTCATGGTCGACAGCATTTCCGAGCGCAAGTCTTGTGCGTCGTCAATCGGGTTCACGGGGAAGTAGCCGCCCTTGACGCCGGGACGGTGGCCAGTGTTGCCCATCTCGTATTCGGCGTCAGTGTTCCAAGACGCGTCAACCGCATCCACTTCGAACGACACTTTGTTCATGGTGTTTGAGAAGCGCACATCATCAAACAAGAAGAACTCGGCTTCTGGACCCATATAGGCCACGTCACCAATGCCGGATGCTTTCAGATAAGCCTCGGCTTTTTCGGCTGTGCCGCGCGGGTCGCGACCATAGCTTTCGCCGGTGTCAGGCTCGACAATCGAGCAATGCAGACACAGGGTTTTTTCGGCGTAGAACGGATCGACATAAGCGCTGTTGGTGTCGGGCATCAATTTCATGTCCGAGTTTTCAATCGACTTCCAGCCTGCGATTGACGAGCCGTCGAACATGAAGCCTTCTTCAAGGAAGTCTTCGTCGACAAGGTCGCAATCAACAGTCACGTGCTGCAGCTTGCCGCGCACGTCAGTAAAACGGATGTCGACATAGGCGATGTCGTCGTCCTTGATTGTTGAGAGTACGTCTTTAACGCTCATTTCACTTATCCTTTGGTTCGTATCTTATCTGTCTCAGACCGCATCGTGGCCGGTTTCACCGGTACGGATGCGGATCGCTTGTTCTACGGGGGTGACGAAGATTTTGCCGTCACCGATTTTGTCGGTCTTTGCGGCTTCAACGATGGCCTCGATGGCTTCGTCCACCTGGTCGGCGGGCAGCACGACCTCGATCTTCACTTTGGGCAGGAAGTCGACGACATACTCAGCGCCGCGGTAAAGTTCCGTGTGGCCCTTCTGTCGGCCAAAGCCCTTCACTTCGATCACCGAAAGGCCTTGCACCCCGATGTCCTGTAAGGCTTCTTTGACTTCATCCAGCTTGAACGGCTTGATGATGGCTTCGATCTTTTTCATCTGCATCCCCCATGTGGTTGCTCGCGTTGCGACCCAAAGACCACTTTCCTATGGGCGCGACAATTGGATAGGCTGACGCAGGATAGGGCGAGTAGGCTGATTTCCGGGCGATTGCACAAAAATTAGGCAGTTGGTTTAAGAATTGAGCATGTGACGAAAGGTGACCCATGACTGAATTGCTGAAAGCGGCCCAAATGAAGGCCATCGAGCAAGCGGCCATCGACTCAGGTGAGGTCACCGGGCTTGAACTGATGGAGCGCGCGGGCAGGGGGGTGGTCGAGGCCATCTTTGAAGAATGGCCGGAGCTTTCCAAGACCTCGCATAAGGCTGTGGTGCTGTGTGGGCCGGGGAACAACGGTGGTGACGGGTTCGTCGTGGCGCGGCTGCTGAAAGAGTCGGGCTGGGAGGTGGAAGTGTTCCTGTATGGGGATGCTGATAAGCTGCCCCCGGATGCGCGGGTGAATTATGAGCGTTGGGGGGAGATGGGGGTTGTTCACGACTTTCTGATGCCTTTGCAGGATTTTCCAGACCACCTGAAAACCATGACTGAAGGTGAAGAGGGCATCGTTCTGGATGCGTTGTTCGGTACAGGGCTTACGCGCGCCCTAGATTCTGATGCGCGTCGTCGTTTGTCCGAATTGCATTCGCTTGTACCAATTTGCTTTCTGAAAAGCGTTTCCGTCGATGCACCGAGCGGATTATGCTGTGACAGTGGTAAATGGCTTCTGGATGAAGAGGGCTATTCAGCAGAATTCTGGACAGATCTGTGCGTTAGTTTTCATAGCTACAAGCTTGGGCATCTGCTCGAGAATTGTTTTGTGAAAAGCTTCCGTGTGAAATCCATCGGTCTGAGTGAGGTTATGTCGCATGTGAGCTTGGCTACGACTCAAAAGATGTTTCAAGGGCTCGGAAACGTATTGGCGGAAAGCGCTGGGCCCGACGCTTTGAAGTCTTTGTTACGTCAGGAGTTCGAAGCAGAAATTGAGGTATTGCCGGAGTTGCCACCGGTTTCACTCGTTCAAAGAATGAGCGAGGAAACAGAGAAGCATGGAGACCACAAATATTCTCACGGCCACGCCCTCATCCTTTCTGGCCCCTCCGGCAAAGGCGGTGCAGCCCGTCTAGCGGCACGCGGTGCGCTCCGCATCGGCGCAGGGCTGGTCACCGTCGCCCCAACACCCGGCGCACTCCAAGAAAACGCAGCGCGGTTGGATGCCATTATGTTGTCGCCGGTCGGGGATGCCCCGACACTTGAAGCCACATTGGTGGATGAACGGCTCAACGCGCTGTGCCTAGGCCCCGGATTGGGGCAGCGGCGAGCCCGTGATCTCGTTCCTGTGGCGTTGGCAGCCAAACGAGCGACAGTGCTCGATGCGGATGCGTTAACGACTTATGCGGAAAACCCCGCCGAACTCTTTGACATGTTGTATGAAAACTGCGTGTTGACGCCGCATGCAGGTGAGTTCGGCCGCCTGTTCCCGGACATCGCAGAGAAACTCAACGCCCCCGCCACCAAAGGCCCCGCCTATTCCAAGGTGGATGCCACACGCGAAGCCGCCGCGCGGGCAGGGTGTGTCGTGCTGTTCAAGGGGCCGGACACGGTGATTGCCGCGCCGGAGGGGACGTGTTCGATCAACTCGGCCGCCTATGAACGCCAAGCGCCATGGCTCGCGACCGCCGGGTCGGGCGACGTGCTGGCCGGCTTCATCACCGGGTTGCTCGCGCGCGGGTTCTCTCCCATGCAGGCCGCGGAAACTGCGGCGTGGCTGCATGTGGAATGCGCGCTGGAGTTCGGTCCCGGTCTGATCGCCGAGGACTTGCCCGAGATGCTGCCCAAAGTGTTCCGGAAGCTGTCGGCTTAGCGGATGTAGTGGTGGGCCGGGGTGGCAAGAAACTCCAATCCACCCACGCAAAACAAATCCGGTTCATCAAAATGCAGGTGAAACAGCGGCAGGTCGGCGTCCAATCCCATGGGGCGGATCAGCTCTCCGTCGGCAAGCGCATGAACGGGGACAAGCGCCTGGTCGCGCCGGTACATCGCCTGCGCCATCCATCCGGACACAAGCACATGTTGCTGGCCGGACAGAATGATGGGCCCCGACTTCTCTCTATGACGGCCTTGCGCCAGTGCTTTCGGAGATATTCGATACAGCGCGCGGGCAGGGGCAGCGGTACACGTGACCAACGACAACCGCACGCGGCGGCGATCCTTGGTTAGAACCTGATCTCCGGGTGCTAAAGTTTCTATGGCGCGCGTACCGTGCAGAGTTTGCACAAGCGCGCCGGGACCGATGCCGGATACCAGCGCGCCATCGCGCACGTATCCTGCCACCGCGTCCCCGGAATGGGACATGGGTGTCATGAACTGTTCTGCCTCTTTCGTCGGCCCAGTTTCGGGCTCTTCTGTTTGTCTGCACGCTACCAACTCCAAACGCAAAATCACCTGTTATTTGCCGACCGAGTCGTTTTGTCGTCGCTTCGAGATACTGACTGTGGCTATTTCGTCGCGAAATGCAGCCGATCCTATACGTATTGGGGTGTTTTTCCTCTCGCATCCCGAACTGAATGTTGCTAGAAGGGCGCGAATTTGGGCGGCCTCGGCGAAACGACGCGGGCTGCCCACGGTTTTTGCGGGTGTGGCGGAATTGGTAGACGCACCAGATTTAGGTTCTGGCGCCGCGAGGCGTGGGGGTTCGAGTCCCTTCACCCGCACCATAGTTGAAAGAGGACGACGACATGCAGGTCACCGAGACCCTGAATGAAGGCCTGAAGCGCGGCTATAAGATTGTGGTTCCGGCCGCTGATCTGGACGCGAAGGTCAACGAAAAGCTGGTTGAAGCCCAACCTGAAGTCGAAATGAAGGGCTTCCGCAAAGGCAAAGTGCCTATGGCTCTGTTGAAAAAGCAGTTCGGTCAGCGCCTGATGGGCGAGGCCATGCAAGAAGCCGTCGACGGTGCGATGAACAAGCATTTCGAAGACAGTGGCGATCGTCCCGCCCTGCAACCCGACGTCAAGATGACCAATGAAGATTGGAAAGAAGGCGACGACGTTGAGATCGAGATGAGCTACGAAGCTCTGCCCGAAATTCCAGAAGTCGACCTGAAGAAAGTTAAGCTTGAGAAGCTGGTTGTGAAAGCGGGCGAAGCGGATATCGAAGAAGCGCTGGGCAGCCTTGCTGAAACCGCGCAAGACTTCAAAGACCGCAAGAAAGGCTCGAAAGCCAAAGACGGCGATCAAGTTGTGATCGACTTCCTTGGTAAAGTTGACGGCGAAGCGTTTGATGGCGGCGCGGCTGAAGACTACCCACTGGCGCTGGGCTCCGGTTCATTCATTCCGGGCTTCGAAGAGCAACTTGTTGGCGCGAAAGCTGGCGAAGAGCTTGAAGTCAAAGTGACCTTCCCTGCGGAATACGGTGCAGAAAACCTTGCCGGCAAAGACGCTGTCTTTGAATGCAAGGTAAAAGAAGTCAAAGAGCCTGTTGCTGCCGAAGTAAACGACGAGCTGGCCAAGAAATTTGGCGCAGAAGATCTGGATGGCCTGAAAGGTCAAATCAGCGAACGTCTGGAAGCCGAGTTTTCGGGCGCCGCCCGTGCGGTTATGAAGCGTGGCCTGCTCGACGAGCTGGACAAGATGGTTGATTTCGATCTGCCACCGTCGCTGCTCGACGCAGAGGCCAAGCAAATCGCACATCAGCTGTGGCACGAAGAGAACCCCGAAGTGGAAGGTCACGACCACCCCGAGGTTGAGCCAACTGACGAGCACACCAAATTGGCAGGCCGCCGCGTGCGCCTTGGCCTGTTGCTGGCTGAGCTGGGCCAGAAAGCCGAGATCGAAGTATCAGACGCTGAAATGACCCAAGCGGTTATGAACCAAGCGCGTCAATATCCGGGCCAAGAGAAGCAATTCTTTGAATTCGTTCAGCAAAACCCGCAGATGCGCCAACAAATTCAGGCGCCTTTGTTTGAAGACAAAGTCATCGACTATGTGTTTGAACTGGCGAAGGTTTCTGAAAAAGAAGTCTCTAAGGACGATCTTCAAAAAGCTGTTGAGGCTCTTGAAGAAGAATAAGATTGGCAACACTGCCAACATGAAGGCCGTCCTCCGGGGCGGCCTTTTTGTGTCTGAAGCCGCGAAAGCGAAGCTCAGATCGCGCCCCATTTTCTTTCTCAAAATATCCTGGGGTGAATGCGCAAGGCGCAGAGGGGCAACGCCCCTTCAGGCTCATCCTACTGGATGAGCCACCATCGCGGCGATCAGCCTGGCCGCAACCCGGTTTCTACTAATAAGCCCAGCCGCTTGGCTTCATAATAATACCCGCGCGCGTACCATTTCATCGCGTTGCCGATATCTCCATCCGCCACAATGTAGGCCCCACGTAGATACTTGCCCGCATATTTCAGGTTCACGTCCGGATCGAGCAACTCGCTGGCCGGTCCCCGATGCCCCATCGTGCGCGCGGTTTGAGGCAGGATTTGCAACAGCCCCCAATACGGACCATTGCGTGCCCACGGGCGGTGGGTGCTTTCACGAACGGCTTGTCGATGCACCAACTCTCGGGGGATCTGATAATGGTCAGCCCATTTGTTGATCAACGCCCGAAGTTCAGGCGTTTCATTGGGATATAGCGGCGGGTTGAACCCCGACTGGTCGCTTTTCGATCGTTCGGGTTTGTCGCGGCCACCACATCCAACCAACGCGATTGCGGGCAGGGTGAAAAGCAACGTACGTCGTTGGAAGTGTTTCATGTTCTCAGCTTAAGCCCGAGATGTCGGGTCCGAAAGGGCGGAGTAGGATGTAAGCGGGCCTCTGCCGCCAAAAGTGGCGCACTGGACGAGGTGACCATCCGTTTCCGGCAGTTTTGTCGCATTTCGTGCGCTTTCTGTCCGAAACCGTTCATGCGGCGATGCGCGATTGCTTCTCAATTGGAAGGGACAGTTGCGGAGGCTTCATGAGATATTCAGGCTTTGGATTAATCAAAGAGGCGTTGACCGGCCATAAGGGCTGGCGACCGCAATGGCGCGATCCTGCCCCTCAGGACCACTATGATTATGTGATTGTCGGCGGTGGCGGACATGGGTTGGCCACAGCTTACTACCTTGCCAAAGAGTTCGGCGGTGCACGCATTGCGGTGCTTGAGAAAGGCTGGATCGGTGGCGGCAATGTTGGGCGCAACACGACCATCATCCGATCAAACTATCTGCTCGATGGGAACGAACCGTTTTACGAGTTCTCGTTGAAGCTTTGGGAAAACCTTGAGCAAGATCTGAACTACAACGCGATGGTCAGTCAGCGGGGCATTCTGAACCTCGTGCATTCAGACGCGCAACGCGACGCGGCGCGCAGGCGCGGCAATGCGATGATCTTGAACGGATCGGACGCCGAGCTGTTGGACGTCGAAGGCGTGCGCGCCATGTATCCGTTTCTGAACTTCGACAATGCGCGTTTTCCGATCCAAGGCGGTCTACTGCATCGGCGCGGTGGCACGGTGCGTCACGATGCGGTGGCGTGGGGCTATGCGCGCGGGGCGGACCAACGCGGTGTTGACATCATCCAGAATTGCGAAGTCACCGGGATGCGGATCGAAGACGGGCGCATTCTGGGGCTTGAAACCTCCCGCGGCTTCATAGGTGCGGGGAAGGTCGGTGTCTCGGTTGCTGGGTCTTCCAGCCGCGTGATGGCGATGGCGGGTATGCGCCTTCCGATCGAAAGCCATGTCTTGCAAGCCTTTGTTTCTGAAGGACTTAAGCCGATCATTCCCGGTGTGATCACCTATGGCGCGGGCCATTTTTATTGCAGCCAATCGGACAAGGGCGGGCTTGTGTTCGGGGGCGATATAGATGGCTACAACTCCTACGCCCAACGCGGGAACTTGCCGGTCGTCGAGGATGTAATTGAAGGCGGAATATCCCTGATCCCAGCTCTTGGACGTGCGCGGCTGTTGCGCAGTTGGGGTGGCATTATGGACATGTCGATGGATGGCTCTCCGTTCATCGACAAGACGCAAATCGACGGTCTCTATTTCAATGGGGGCTGGTGCTACGGGGGCTTTAAGGCGACGCCTGCCTCTGGTTACTGCTTTGCGCATCTCTTGAAGACAGATCGACCACATGAAACCGCTTCGGCCTATCGGTTGGATCGATTCATGTCGGGTCACATGATTGACGAAAAGGGCCAAGGTGCCCAACCGAACCTGCATTAGAGGAACGAAACAGATGATCATCAACCATCCGCTATTAGGTCCCCGCGACGCGCAGGAATTTACCTATCTGGGCGATGCCTCGCTGATGAACCGACCGTATTGGTTGTCAGAGAATGCTCTGCGCGAGTTTCACGACTACCTCTACCTGCGCGACAATACGGCAGGTGAGCATCGTGAATTATGGTTCCACGAACAAGGGGATCGGTCGTGGCTAGTGGTGACCCGCAGTACGGTGACCCATGAGATCAACAAGGTCGAGCTTGCCCGCGATGTGGCCGGGGCGCGTCACAAAGCGGAAACGCTCCAATGAGCCAGATAAACCGCCTTGCCGGAGGAACGATCAACCGAGACAACACGCTGTCGTTCAGCTTTGACGGTAAATCCTATCAGGGGTTTGAAGGCGATACGCTGGCGTCGGCTTTGTTAGCAAATGGCGTTCGTCTTATGGGGCGATCATTCAAGTACCACCGCCCGAGGGGGGTGCTGAGCGCGGGAAGTGAAGAACCAAACGCGCTGGTCGAGCTGCGCTCTGGCGGTCGGCAAGAACCCAACACACGCGCCACAGTGGCCGAGATTTATGATGGGCTAGAGGCCACGTCGCAAAACCGCTGGCCGTCGCTTGAACGCGATGTGATGGCGATCAACGACAGGTTCTCAAACTTCCTGACGGCTGGGTTCTATTACAAAACATTCATGTGGCCGAAAGCGTTTTGGGAAAAGGTCTATGAGCCGATTATCCGCAAGGCGGCGGGGCTTGGCAGCCTGACGGGCGAAGATGATCCGGACCTTTACGACAAAGGTTTCCTGCATTGTGATCTGCTGATTGTTGGGGCGGGACCAGCAGGTCTGGCTGCCGCGCTGACGGCTGGGCGGGCCGGGGCGCAGGTCGTTTTGGCGGATGAGGATTATCAACTGGGCGGGCGGTTGATCACTGAAGCAGCTTTGCTTTCCGACATCTCGGGCGATGCTTGGGTGGCGCAAACTTTGGCAGAGCTGGACACAATGCCCAACCTTCGGATCATGCCGCGCACAACTGTGTACGGGGCCTATGACCATGGAGTCTACGGCGCGGTTGAGCGCAATGCGGACCACATGTCGGTGCCACAAGACGGCAAGCCGCGTCAGACGGTTTGGCGGATTTATTCAAAGCGCGCCGTGATCGCGACAGGGGCCATCGAACGCCCAATTGCGTTTGAAAACAACGACCGCCCGGGCATCATGCTGGCGGGGGCAGTTCGCAGCTATGCCAACCGTTGGGCAGTGACACCTGCGAAATCAGTTGTGGTTTTTTCCAACAACGACGACGCGCATCAAACGGCGCGCGACCTGATTGCGAAAGGTGTAAAGGTGCCTGCCGTGGTGGATGTGCGCCCGGATGCACCCGACATTGATGGGATTGAAGTCCTTAAGGGCGCGCAGATTGCCGACACAAAGGGGCGTCTTGGGGTGCAAGAGGTCTCGGTTCGTCTGGCGAACGGGCAGGCGCAAAATATCCCCTGTGAGGCGGTGGCCATGTCGGGCGGATGGAACCCGAACTTGGGTTTGACCTGCCACCAGCGCGGGCGCCCGGTTTGGCACGAAGACATCCAAGCTTTTGTCCCGGGTGAGGACCAGCCAGCGG
Source organism: Aliiroseovarius conchicola (assembly GCF_041403445.1). Taxonomy (NCBI): domain Bacteria; kingdom Pseudomonadati; phylum Pseudomonadota; class Alphaproteobacteria; order Rhodobacterales; family Paracoccaceae; genus Aliiroseovarius; species Aliiroseovarius conchicola. The sequence continues at coordinate 67,497 of NZ_JBGEHL010000004.1, read as the reverse complement.
GGCAGGCTGTGGCTGGGGCGGCGAACGGCGATCTGACAACGTCTGGTGCGCTGTCCGGCGGGGCCGCTGCTGCGGTTGCCGCGCTAAAGGAGCTTGGAATAAAGGCGAAATCAGCTGGTCTGCCAGAGGCGCAGGACACCCCAGTTTCGATCACACCGTTCTGGCATGTGACCGGAGCCAAGCGCGCTTGGCTGGATTTCCAAAACGATGTGACGGTAAAGGATGTGAAACTGGCACATCAAGAGAACTTCACGTCGGTGGAACATCTGAAGCGCTATACCACATTGGGGATGGCGACGGATCAAGGGAAGACGTCGAACCTTGGCGCGCTGGCGGTGATGGCTGAGCTGACTGGCAAGACCATTCCACAGACGGGCACAACGATCTTCCGTCCGCCCTATACACCCGTCTCGATGGGGGCACTGGCAGGGCGTGCCGTGGGCAAAGAGTTTCACCCCACGCGGCTGACTCCAAGCCACCATTGGGCCGAAGAACAAGGCGCGGTGTTTGTCGAAGTAGGCAACTGGCTGCGTGCGCAATGGTTCCCGAAACCCGGTGAAACGCATTGGCGGCAATCGGTGGACCGTGAGGTCTTGCAGACGCGTAACTCGGTGGGTGTTTGTGATGTCAGCACATTGGGCAAAATTGACGTTCAGGGCCGGGACGCAGCCGAGTTTCTGAACAAGATTTATGCCAACGCTTTTGCCAAACTGCCTGTGGGCAAGGTGCGGTACGGTGTGATGCTGCGCGAGGATGGGATTGCCTATGATGACGGTACCGCGGCGCGATTTGCGGACGATCACTATGTGATAACGACGACGACGGCCAATGCGGTGCTGGTCTATCGCAACATGGAGTTTGCGCGCCAATGCTTATGGCCTGACCTGGATGTTCAGCTGATCTCGACCACTGAAGCATGGGCGCAGTATGCAGTGGCTGGGCCGAACAGCCGCAAGCTTTTGCAGAAAGTTGTGGATGAAGAGTTCGACATCTCAAACGATGCGTTTCCGTTCATGGCATGCGGTGACATCACGGTCGCTGGCGGGTGCCGGGCGCGCCTTTTCCGCATCTCGTTCTCTGGGGAAATGGCCTATGAAATTGCCGTGCCAACCCGCTATGGCGATGCCCTTATGCGCGCGCTGATGGAGGCCGGAGAGGAATTCGGTGTGGTGCCTTATGGGACCGAAGCCTTGGGCGTGATGCGGATCGAAAAAGGCCACGCGGCGGGCAACGAGCTGAACGGGACGACGACGGCGCTGAACCTTGGGTTGGGACGCATGGTGTCGAAAAAGAAAGACTGCATCGGCAATGTGATGAGCGAACGGACAGGTTTGAACGAACCTGACGCGCTAAATTTGGTCGGGATCAAGCCTGTTGATGCCTCGGTCCCGGTTCCGGCTGGCAGTCACTTGATGAATACCGACGGTCCCATAGATGCGGCGCATGATCAGGGATACGTCACCTCGGCGGCCTATTCACCGATCTTGGAGACCTCGATCGGGCTGGCCTTTGTGAAGGGCGGTTTCGAACGTATGGGGCAGCGTCTTCGGTTGGTGAACCCGCTGGAAGGGTTTGAGACAACTGTAGAAATCGTCAGTCCGCATTTCGTTGATCCAGAGGGAGGAAAGTTGCGTGCATAACCTGAAACCCTTCACGCCGCTTGGAGCGGACGTGCCGCATGTGGACGAAATCGGAACGGTCACACTTCGCGAACGGGTGGAATTTGCCCTGGCGTCCGTGGCAGCACGTTTGTCCACATCAGGCGACACCCACAAGGCCGTGAAGACCAAGTTGGGGGTGAGCTTGCCAGACGTCGGGATGGCCAGCCATGGCGACCAAATGTCGGCGTTCTGGATGGGGCCAGATCAGTGGATGATCGTGGCATCCTATGATGCGAAAACCGATCTTGCATCCGACGTAAAGGCCGCAGTAAGCGATGCGGCTTCGGTCGTGGAGCAAACGGATGGCTGGTGTCGGTTCGACATTCAGGGCGCGCAGGTTTGCGATGTTCTGGAGCGCTTATGTAATGCCCCTGTGCGCAGCATGGCGATGGACGCAGTTGTGCGCAGCTCGTTGGAACATACCGGGGCGTTTGTCTGGCGGACCACCGATGATGAGTTTGCAGTGATTGGGCCGCGATCTTCAGCAGGATCACTGCATCACGCTTTGATCGCGGCGGCTCGTTCGGTCAGCTAGACGGCAGGCAATCCCCATCTCGTACACGTAACGAGTTTTTGGCCCTGCGATCCGCAATCGGCGTTATTCCGAAGCTTTCGCGGTAATGGCGCAGAAACGCGCCGGGGGTTGCATAGCCGACCATATAGCCGACCTCGGTGATTGGATCATTTGTATAAAGCACCAATTGCCGCGCCTGCTTCATCCGCATAGCGCGATAATATTTCAGGGGACTTTGGCCGGTGGCCTCTTTGAAACTGCGTTCCAAACTGCGGGTGGAAACGCCGACCTGTTCGGCCACCTCGCTGATTTGCAACGGGTTTTCGATATGATCAGCAAACAGGCTGATTGCACGCGTAACCTGCTTTGGTAGCAGGTCTTCGCTGATGCCCGTCGACAGGGCGGGTGTTGTTTGCGATTGGGCTGCGGAGCGAATGAATGGGTGTTGGAACCAACAGGCAACCTCGGCCATGATCTCGTCCCCGAGCTTGTCTTCAATCAAGCCAAGCATATGGTCGAACACCGCCGACGCGCCGGAAACCGTTTCAAATGAACCATGATCGCTGATTACCGTGTTTTCGATTGGGATATCGGGGAATTCGGCGGCGAAGGCGGCCTCGTAACACCAATGGACAGAGAGGGGTGCATCTTGGGTTAAGCCAGAGCGCGCAAGAGGGAACACGCCCCCGCTGAAGGCCCCCAATGCGCCTCCAGCACGCAGGTGTCGTTGCAACGCAGCCCCGGCGCGCGCGGGTTGTTCAAATCGTCCGTCGGGGCTGGATGCGAAGAACAAGTAGTCAAGATCTGCAACTTCGGCCAAGGTTGTATCAGGCGCGAAAGCAACGCCGGCTGAAGAAGCGACGGGCAAGGCCGCCTCGGCCACGACCGTCCAATGAAAGATGTTCTGACCTGAGATCTCATTGGCAGCACGAAGGGGTTCGATGCAAGACGTCAGGCACGCCATTGGAAAGCCCGGGAAAATCAAAATTCCAAGCTGCACCGGCTTTGTTGGGTTTCCAGTCAATTGCGTGACCCTTTGTCCAATATTTCGGCCGTCTGCATTAAGCGTTCTTCCACCAATCTTGCCGCTGGCGATTGTGCCGTTTCTGCCTTGCGGAGCAAGTGTACTTCGCGCTTGATTGACCGATCCGCAAGCGGGCGAAACACCAAGTTGCTTGCCTGCACCGCCTTCGAGGCCATTTCGGGTAAGATCGTGACACCAATATTTGCCCGCACCAACGACAGGCTAGAGGTCAGGTTGTGCGCTGAGAGCAACGCACCCTCGTGGAGCTTTCGTGATTGCGGGGTTGAAATCCCTGCTGACAGGTTGTTTGCGATCAAGCGCGCATCACTAAGCGCGTCCCAACTGACCGGGCCTGTTTGCTGGGCAATGGGGTGGTCTGGCGATGCGATCACGCCGAAACGGTCCGTCAAAAGCAGGCGGCTTTCAAAGCCATGCCTGTCATCGCGCAAAGTGGCCACGCCAATGTCGATCCTACCGCGCGACAGCTCGTGCAAGATAGAGGCTGAATCCATGTCTCTCAGCTCGATCTCGAGGTCGCTGAATTCGTCAATAAAGTGAGAGAACAGCGAGGGCATAATCGTACCCGCGACAGAAGGAACGGTGGCGATACGCACATGCCCTCGTCGGGCATTTGCGAAGCCTTCGATGACCTTCACCGTATTGTCGAACTGCTGCAACTCGCGCTCTGCCTGATCCAGGACGAATGCCCCCAACGCAGTCAGTTTGTTCTTTCGATCTGTCTCGAACAACGGTTCGCCCAAATGGGTTTCCAGCTGTTTTAGCATCATGGACACCGCCGATGGGGTGCGCCCCAGCCGACCTGCGGCATCGCTCAGGTTTCCACTATGGGCGACCTCGGCGAAGCCGCGTAGGAGTTCGATCTTGATGGTCACTTCAAAAATCCTGAAAGATTATTCAATTATTTGAGTTTGATTGAAGTGGGGGAAATTGTCCATACTGATCTGGAACCAGACTTTCGTGTGAGGCACCACAATTATGACCGACATCCAGAAAAACCTGATCGCAGGCGAATGGCAAACCGGAGAGGGCGAAGTCGAAAACCGCAGCCCTTCGGATCTAAGCGATCTGGTGGGCGTTTATGCCCAAGCCAGCAGCGACCAGTTGGAAGCGACGCTTGATCAGGCGCGTGTTGCCCAGCGAGAGTGGGCGGCCTATGGCATGGAGCGCAAGCAGGCGGTCCTGATGGCGATCGGCAACGAGCTGATGGCACGTGCTGAGGAATTGGGTGAGCTTCTGTCGCGCGAAGAAGGCAAGCCGAAAGCAGAAGGCAAGGGCGAGGTCTATCGCGCCGGTCAGTTCTTCACTTACTACGCAGCAGAATGCCTGCGTCAGTTGGGTGAGAACGCAGATTCCGTGCGTGAGGGCGTCGAGATTGACGTGCGCCGCGAACCTATTGGCACTGTGGCGATCATCAGCCCGTGGAACTTCCCAACTGCAACGGCGTCGTGGAAGATCGCGCCAGCGCTTTGCTATGGCAACGCGGTTGTGTGGAAGCCTGCGAACATTACACCTGCGTCGGCCGTAGCGCTGACCGAGATCATCAACCGTCAGGACATTCCCAAAGGCTTGTTCTCGCTGGTCATGGGCGCTGGTCGCTCGGTTGGGCAGCGCTTGGTGGAAAGCCCGAAGGTGAATGCAATTTCATTCACAGGCTCTGTTCCGGTGGGCAAGGGCATTGCGTCTGCGGCGATCCAGAACCTGACCAAAGTTCAGATGGAGATGGGATCGAAAAACGCTTTGGCTGTGATGGACGACGCCGATCTTGATCTGGCGGTCACGCTGGCCCTTGGTGGGGCATTTGGTGGGACTGGGCAGAAATGCACAGCTTCGTCACGGTTGATCGTACATGCGGCGGTTCACGATGCTTTTGTTGAAAAGCTGGTCGCCGGCACTCAGGCCATGAAAGTGGGCCATGCGCTGGAAGAGGGCACGCAGTTGGGTCCGGTTGTCAGTGAACAACAGCTGAAAGAAAACTTGGCCTATGCCGATTTGGGGAAATCCGAAGGCGCAGAACTGGCCTGCGGTGGTGTACGCTTGGATATGCCGCACGAGGGTTTTTACATGTCGCCCGGCGTTTTTGTGAATACGACCAATGACATGCGCATCAATCGCGAAGAGATGTTTGCGCCGCTGACCTCCGTAATCAAGGTTGGCAGCTATGACGAAGCTTTGGCAACTGTGAACGACACGAACTTCGGCCTGACATCGGGCATCGTGACGAAATCGCTGGCCCGCGCCACGCATTTCCGTCGCAACGCGCAAACGGGTGTAGTGACCATCAACCTGCCAACCGCGGGCACCGATTATCACGTTCCATTCGGTGGTCGTGGCGACAGCTCTTACGGACCACGCGAGCAAGGAAAGGCGGCGGCCGAGTTCTATACCACGGTCAAAACCGCCTATATCAGCGCGGGTCCCGTTTAATGGTGTCCGGTATGCTTATTGATGGGCTGCAATACGCCAATTGGTCTGAGAAGATCTTTCGGCAGATGCGCGACGGTGGGGTGGACGCGGTTCACGTCACCATCGCCTATCATGAGACATTCCGGGAAACCGTTCTGAACTTTGAAAAATGGAACCGCTGGTTCGAGCAATATCCAGATCTGATCATGAAAGGTCAGTGGGCAAGCGACATTGATAAAGCGCGGGAAACCGGGCGGACGGCGATCTTCTTTGGGTTCCAAAATCCCAGCCCGATGGAAGATGACATCGACCTGATCGAGATCTTGCACACATTAGGTGCGCGCTTTATGCAGTTGACTTATAACAATCAATCGCTTCTGGCGACCGGGTGTTATGAGGCTGAGGACACCGGTATCACACGGATGGGCAAACAAGTCATCCGCGAGATGAACCGTGTGGGCTTGGTGGTGGATATGAGCCATTCCGCCGACCGATCCACCATTGAAGCCGCTGAAATGTCCGAGCGGCCGATTGCCATCACACATGCCAATCCGCATGATTGGTCGCCTGCCTTGCGCAACAAGAAAGATAACGTCATTCGGGCTGTGACCGAGAATGGTGGGATGCTCGGTTTCTCGGTCTATCCGCACCATCTGAAGGACAAATCCGACTGCACGATTACCAGCTTCTGCGAGATGATCGCCCGCACGGCGGAAACCTATGGGGCGGAGCATTTGGGGATCGGAACCGATCTGTGTCAGGACCATCCCGATAGCGTGGTGGAATGGATGCGGGTTGGTCGGTGGAGTAAGGACATCGACTATGGCGAGGGGTCGGCGTCGAACGCTGGTTTCCCCCCAATGCCCACTTGGTTCAACGACAACAGAGACTTCGGCAACATCGAAGCTGGCCTGCGCGCGACCGGGCTGAGCGATAACGAAGTTGCCGGAATAATGGGGCAGAACTGGTATAGGTTCTTCCGCGACAACTTCACGCCCAAAGGATGAAATGATGGAACCGGTCGCCCAAACAGAGATTGAATGCAGGTCACCTGAAAAGGTTATGCGACTGTCTCGGCTTGGGTCGCTTCATCAATGTCGTCTAAGTTTCATGCGCGTTTTGATGCGACGCATGGCGTGCGAGGCATGGAAATTTACCAGACCGGTATTCAAGATCGATGAGAGAGGTGTGGGTCACGCTGTCTACACCGCTCAAGGACCCGAGCGCGCCTATTCGCTGGTCGCCTTTGCTCATGATTTGCCGCCCGAGATGCGGTCTGATCGCGTGATCGCGACGGCTTGGGATTGCACGTTCACGCTCTATGACGGTGTGCCGGACGTGGCGGATATTGAGCGTTTGTCGAAGAACGTTCCGCTGCAAGAGGCCGGACGGGTCAGCGAGCGAGAGATCTCGGTGTCGCGGGCAAACCGGTCCGTGCGTCTGTGGGCGCATTTCGTGGATGCTTTGGCCGCGGGCGAGCAACCTGATCAAGAAAAGGTCGATGCGGTCGGGTACTTGATGCGCACCACCGCCGTCTACGGGTCGGGTAAACTTGGAGCTGCGGATCGCGAGGTTATCGCGGATCGGCCAGAAATGCAGGTGCCGTTCCAGGCCGAGATGCTTTCGGTCTACCTGACACGGACTTTTGTACGCGATCTTGTTCAGCACATGGCGGATGCCAAAGGGGGCAATAAGACTGCGCGCCTTGATCCTGCGATTGCGCGCCAGCTTGGGATCGGCAATTCAACCGGATTGGGCATGGCGCCATTCATTGTCAATCATCCACTTTTGTTCAACAACTGGATTATGGCGCGGGAAGAGGCCATCGCGCGTGTCCGTTCAGTTGCGACAGCAACTCAGCATGACGTTGATAGTTTTCTGGCGCTATTCGAGCGTAGCGTGTCGTCCGTTGATCGTTGGAAATCGCAACACCCCATTCAGATCGAAAAGCTCAAACTGCTTCGTTCCGATTTGCGGGCGTTGCGGGCTTACCTTGCCGGGGACGCCCTACACAAAGACGATCCTTGGGATCAGCTGATGGTTTGGTGTGACGCGCACCTAAACGAGGATGCACAGGAACTGGTGGCATCACTGATGCTGGAACCCTATGGCGAACTTGTCGACGGTCTGGCGTCTTGCATGGCGGACGGCAACTCTGAGGCGTTTACAATAGATGGGCAGATGTCCGTCGGTGACGTGAAATCCCTGATCGAAAACAATTTTGGCTGGGCATTTGATCACAACTGGTCAGACCCCGAGCATTGCGCCCGTGCATGGTATGTGTCGGAAGAGAAGCTAGAGCCAAGATTGGGCGAGCGCTTTGAAGAACCAATTGAGGATTATGAACAACCGCTTGCACCCGCGCGCGACAGCGTTGCCGCGCATAAGGCAATGGAAATCTTCGCATCTGACATGCCAATCGCCGCGTTCCTTCTGCAACACCCCGAACATCGCCATACCGTGCGCCGCGCGCAGATGAGCCGCGTTGCGCCCTACGGCGAAATTCGTGACAATACGATCAGTTCGGCGGTGCTGCCAATCGATATGTTGCGCGCTAAACTCTCGTTCTTTGGTGCGACACATTTTGACCCTCGATCAGACCGTTGGGTGCGCATTTGCATGTATTCCGGTGCTCCGTATCCTGAAGAGCTGGGCAAACAAAACGCGGATCTTTGGGTTTACCCGGAGGCGTCGGCATGAGTTTTTCATTAAATGAAGTCGAAGCTACGGCCAAACGCGCGACCCGCGGTGCAGGATATAGCTGGGGAACTGCCGAAGAAGCTGCCAAAGCCACGCGTTGGCTATGCGCCCATGGGCAAGATGGTGCGGTCGCACTGGCTGAGCTTCTTAATGCGGGATATGGGAGCGCTGCAACGGATCATGCTCCGCAGAACCTCGATGAGATCTGGCAGTGCTCGGGCAACTTGTGCGCGTTGGTGACAGGCGCATGCCTGTCTGATTGTGCCCAGCTTTTGAGCGACAGGCCGGTACAAATGCGCGGTGTTTCTGTACCGATGATGATCCTACCCTTTGCGGCCAGTGCGGCCCGAACCCTGAAAGCCAGTGTCAGCGTGGAATGCGGTGATGTGGTGGCGGTGACGGACGGATCGCAGCTGTCAATTACAGGGCCATTCCCGAATGAGGCTCGAGAGCTTCGTATCAGTCGGGGTGGCGTGATTGCCGACACACAACCGATCATGACACGTGCCCGGCCGAATGCCGATGCGTGGCGTGCGCTTAACACGTTTGCCCACCGGACTTATGCACCCGCGACGGAAGAAAGCCGCTTGCTTGGCGCCGGTGCGGGCCTCTCTGACAATGACTAAAAAGGCGATGATATGACCAACACCCGTAGATTAACCCTTGCCGAGATCGAAGATCTTTCGTTTCGCGCGCTGGTCGACGCCGGCACGTCGGAAGAGAACGCTCGTCCATTGGCCGTTGCGACAGCCGCAACCGAGGCAGATGGTGTTGCAAGCCACGGGTTGGCCTATATCCCGATCTATTGTGAGCATGTTCAGTGCGGCAAGGTGGATGGGCAAGCCAAACCGGACCTGTCCCGCCCACGTCCCGGTGTCGTGAAGGTCGATGCGGCGACAGGTTTCGCTCATGCGGCGCTTGATCTTGGGTTTGAGGCTTTGATACCCGCCGCGCGTGAGCAGGGCGTTGCCGTTCTTGCAGTCCATAACAGCTACAATTGTGGTGTTTTGGGTTATCATACCTATCGTTTGGCGCAGGCCGGGCTGGTGGGGCTGGGCTTCACCAACGCGCCCGCGTCGATCGCTCCGTCGGGAGGGGCAAAGCCCGTGGTTGGTACGAACCCCTTTTCCATCGCGGCACCCGGAGAGGACGGACAGCCCGCGCTATTGATTGACCAAAGCGCAAGTACAATCGCCAAAAGCGAGGTGATGAAGCACGCGCGCGAGGGTAAACCCATCCCAGTCGGTTGGGCGCTCGATGCCGATGGCAATCCAACCACCGACCCTAATGTTGGGCTGAAAGGCTCGATGGCGCCGTCTGGCGGATATAAAGGTGTTGGCGTCGCCATTTTAACCGAGGTCATGGCCGCAGCCTTGACCGGCGCGACGCTTGGAATACACGCCTCACCGTTCTCTGGTACGGTGGGCGGTCCACCCAAAACCGGGCAGTTCTTCATTGCAATTGATCCAAAAGCGACATCAGATGTCGGTTATGGGCTCAACATAGCCGCTTTGGTTGGCTCGATCCGCGATCAAGACGGCGCACATTTGCCCGGAGACGGCCGCCGCGCGAAAAGGCTGCGTGCCAGAGAGGACGGCGTCGACGTCAATGTGGCGACACTAGAGAAAATTGAGGCTATTCTGACTTAGAACCGGACGGCAACCGAACCGGGAGAAGCCGCCGGAAACAGAACACCCCGGAAATCAGACACGTGCGAACAGGGAGGAAACACATGTCAATCAAACAACCATTTACCGATCTAGAGGTCCAACGGGCCGATGGCGGTTTTTATGAAGGGCATAGCATTCCAATTGCCCTGATCAGTAAGGCGATCATCGTCGGGCTGGTCATCTGGGCATTGGTTTGGCCAGGAAACGCAAATGGCGTGTTGGGCAGCTTGAACTGGCGACTGCTAGAGGACTTCAACGTCTTCTATATCATCATCGTTGGTTTCTTTTCGTTCTTCTTGTTGGTCGTGGCCATTATTCCGTCAACCGGTAGGCGTGTCATGGGGGCAGAAGGCGTCGCGCCTGAGTTCTCGAACTTCTCGTGGTTTTCGATGATGTTCGGCGCCGGTCTGGGTGTTGGCCTTATGGTCTTCGCGACCGCTGAGCCACTAGGACTGTGGGGATCAAATCCTGAGGTTCTGGCTGGTGCAGTTGTGGGTAATAGCGAAGAGGCCATTCAATCGGGTTTCCGCTACACGTTCTTGCATTATGGCTTCCATGCCTGGGCGATCTATGTCGTCACCGGCCTGTCGCTGGCTTACTATGCCTATACACGCAACATGCCACTGACCATCCGCACGGCTTTGACACCGTTGTTCGGTAAATACCTGAACGGTTTCTTTGGTCATGTTGTGGATGTTCTGGGCGTTGTTGCGACCATTTTGGGTGTCTCTGTGACCATTGGTTTCGGCGTGTCTCAGTTCATTGATGGTCTTTATGCAATCACCGGCGCTGGCTGGATGATGGATTTGACCGGTGAAGTTCCTGTGCCCGGCACTGTGGGCCTGATCACTGGTCTGGTGGTCATCATGATGCTGTCGATCGTATCGGCTGTGTCAGGTGTTGGACGCGGCGTTAAGTACCTGTCGAACCTTAATCTGGTGCTGTCGCTGATCCTGCTCATGACTTTCGTCATCTTTGGCTCGTTCTTCTTCGCAATGACCACATATGCAACCGCGTTTGTTGATTACCTGTTGCATTACGTTTCGCTGAGCTTTGGAGCGTTTGGACCACAATCCGCAACGGACTTCTCTGCAGCTCTGCCTGCTGATGCTGCTCCGTATGCAGATGCTTTGCGCGGTGGTGCCACCAACGCGTGGGGATCGTTTGATGGGTTCAAATCAGGGCTGGAAGGCGGAGCCGCTGCCCTTCCTGATGATGTACTGACCGCTGCTTACGCAGCCGGTGAGCCTGGACGTCAGTTTGGCTGGCAAGCGGGTTGGACAACATTCTACTGGGCTTGGTGGATCGCATTCTCACCCTTCGTAGGATTGTTCCTTGCACGCATCTCGCGTGGCCGTTCGGTTCGCGAATTCATCATCGGCTGCGTTTTCGCACCTGCGATGGTTTGCTTTGCCTGGATGACCATTTTGGGTGGCACAGCCATCGACATGGAAGTCAGCGGTGTTGCTGAGGGTGCCATCATCGGTGCATCCAACACGGCGAAACTGTTTGTGACGCTTGAGCAGATCATCTCGGGTGGGTTGCTGTCGGGTATCACCATCATGTGTGTTGTGCTGATCCTGACCTTCTTGGTCACGTCGGCTGACTCAGGCATTCTGGTTATGAACACCATTATGTCTGGCGGCGACGAGAACATCGGCAACAAGCACAAGATCGTGTGGGGCGTCATCCTGACACTGGTGATCGGTACTTTGCTTATCGCCGGTAAGACGAACGGAGGGGCTGATCCGATGGAGGCGCTAAAAAGTGCCATGATCATCGGGGCGCTGCCGTTTACCTTTGTGATGGGGCTGATGTGTATCGCTCTTGCCAAAGCGCTTTATCGTGATGGTTTGCGCGAGAAAGTCGGTGAGACCGCACCAGCGGAGTGACCCGAAATCTCCGGGGGTGCTTAACGGCAACCCCGGACACCGGGGACAACCTGACTCGTAAGAGTAAGACACAAAAAAAGGCCGCTCTGATTGAGCGGCCTTTATTCTTTTCAGTGAAGGAGAGCTTACTCTTCTTCGGATGCCTCTTCCGCAGGGGCGTCTTCAACGGCCTCTGCCAGATCGTCGTCTTCGGATGCCGCAGCACCGATATCGTCGAACAGTTCAGCAATTTCGAACTCTGCTTCAGCTTCAGCTTCAGCAGCCAGTTCTTGGATCGACTTGCCTGACGCTTGCAGCTCGGCTTCTTCTTGCGAGCGGGCGACGTTCAGGTCGATCTCAACATCGACTTCAGGGTGCAGGATGACGTGCACGCTGTGCAGACCCAGATACTTGATCGGGGCTTTCAGAGCGACCTGTTTTTTGTCGACGGTGAAACCGGCTTCGGTTGCCACGTCTGCGGCGTCACGTGGCGTGACAGAGCCGTACAGAGCGCCGGCGTCCGATGCTGAGCGAATCACGATGAACTGTTGTCCAGCGAGCTTCTCGGCCAGAGCCTCGGCTTCTTTCTTGGTTTCCAGGTTGCGTGCTTCCAGCTGCGCTTTCTGGTTTTCGAAAGAGGCGATGTTGGCTTGCGAAGCGCTGAGCGCTTTGCCTTGAGGCAGAAGGAAGTTGCGGGCAAAGCCCGGCTTGACGTCTACGACGTCGCCCATCTGACCCAGTTTGGCCACACGTTCCAAAAGGATAACTTGCATTGTCAGATCTCCTTACTTCACGGCGTAGGGAAGCAGGGCGAGGAAACGAGCGCGTTTGATAGCGCGCGACAGTTCGCGTTGCTTCTTGGCCGACACAGCGGTGATCCGCGAGGGGACAATCTTGCCACGCTCAGAGATATAGCGCTGCAGAAGGCGCGTGTCTTTGTAATCGATCTTCGGCGCGTTGTCGCCCGAGAACGGGCATACTTTGCGACGGCGGAAAAATGGTTTACCAGCCATAGGTTAGATCCTTTCGAACTTAGCGGTCACGGCCGCGGCGGTCGCCACGTTCGTCACGCTTTTGCATTTGGATCGACGGGCCTTCGGCGTGATCGTCAACCTTGATGGTCAGAATGCGCATAACGTCGTCATGCAGGCGCATCAGGCGCTCCATTTCCTGAACGGCCGGTGCGGGTGCATCGGTTTTCAGGAACGCATAGTGACCTTTGCGGTTCTTGTTGATCTTGTAGGCCATCGTTTTGACGCCCCAGTATTCGCTGTCAACGACTTTACCGCCGTTGTCACCGAGTACGGTGCCAAAATGTTCGATGAGGTTCTCAGCTTGCGTGTTGGACAAGTCCTGACGCGAGATGAAGACATGCTCATACATCGGCATGTGAACTCCAGTTCTATTTTCAGGCGCGCTTCAAAGGATGGGCATTTATGCCTTTCCGCCACCCATCCACGAGAGGCCACGCGGTTCAAAAACACACGGAAAGGACGGTGCCTTATACACCTTTGGCCTAACGGTGCAAGGCGATTTTGAGTGCGGAGACTGGCGCCATGTGACGCAGATAATCCCAGCGAATGCCCGCGAATAACCAGACCTCTGCCCCAATCCCGTCACAGTTGCATGAGACCCCTAGGGAAAGGGTGAGGGCTACGCAAAGAAGTCCTCAAGCCCGCCGAAGAATTCGAAAGAGACTGCAAGGGTGGCATTGCTATGAGTGACCAGAAAATCAGCTTCGAACAGTTGATAGGCATGACGCGCCTTAGTCCTCGTGTATATAAAGCCGACTGGGGCTATCGTCTGACAGCGGAAAATGCAGCCCCCGGCCTGATGCGCCTTACCCATGCGGCAGGGCGCTTTGTCGGGCTGGTGTTGTTGTTGATGATTGCTGGCGTCTGGATGTTTTCGGGCAACGCATTTGCTGATCCCCTGATTATGGCAATGAAGCTGGGTTTGACCGGGCTTCTGTTTGTCCTTGGCTGGTTGTTGTTTTGGTATGGCCGCGATTCACAACAGGCCGAAGCGCAAGTTGATCTGGACAAGCGCGAAATGCGCATGGGGTACAAAGACGGCTGGAACCGGTTCCGTCAGGAAACGCGTATCCCCTTTGGTGAAATCGGCTCGTTCCTGATCTTGCGTGGCAAGGAAGAAAACGGCGAGGCGGGTCTTTATGCGCGGATTGGCAGCGGCATGGATGCTTTCGAAGTGATCGCGGGTGATGAAGAGGTGTTAGAAACTATTCAGACCCAGTTGGTTAAGGATTTGAGCAGCGCACGCCGCACCACGAAGCCGAACAAGGCATGGCCGTCGCTGTCAGAGGGTAAGGCGATCTCGCTGTCGCATGTGACCGCGCCGTAAGCATCCCTGAACAATTGTAGAAAATCAGACTGGCGCGCAAATTTTTGCAGCGCCAGTTTTCATTTCTGGCAAAGCGGATTGCACCGGTCGGACCTGCGCGCTATCCCCTAGGGGTAAGCTTCACGGCAAGAGGAGAGCCCATGAGCCGCGCATTTGTATTTCCCGGGCAGGGTGCCCAGAGCATTGGAATGGGAAGGGCGCTTGCAGAAGCCTATCCCTCAGCGAAGGCCGTATTTGACGAGGTGGATGAGGCGCTTGGCGAAAAGCTCTCGGCCTTGATTTGGGAAGGTGAGGCGGATGAGCTGACTTTGACCCAAAACGCACAGCCTGCACTTATGGCCACTTCACTGGCCGCGATGCGTGCGTTGGAAGCCGAAGGGGTTTCCATCGAGGATGCCGCTTATGTGGCGGGTCATTCGCTGGGCGAATACTCGGCTTTGGCGGCGGCTGGCACATTCTCGATCGCGGATACCGCTCGTTTGTTGCGCGCGCGCGGCAAAGCCATGCAAGAGGCTGTTCCTGTTGGCGAGGGCGCGATGGCGGCCCTTTTGGGACTGGATTTCGACACGGCTGCCGAGGTTGCCTTGGAAGCGGCGCATGATCAGGTGTGTCAGGCGGCGAATGACAACGATCCCACGCAAGTTGTTGTTTCTGGAAACAAAGAGGCCGTTGAGCGCGCGGTTGAGATTGCCAAGGTCAAGGGGGCTCGTCGTGCCGTCCTGTTGCCCGTCAGCGCACCGTTCCATTGTGCATTGATGCAACCCGCTGCCGAGGCGATGGCCGTGGCATTGGCGAATGTAGATATGTCGCCCCCCAAAGTGCCTCTGGTCGCGAATGTTCTGGCGGCGGGTATTTCTGACCCAACGTCGATCCGTTCGCTTTTGGTCGATCAGGTAACAGGTTCTGTGCGGTGGCGTGAAAGCGTATCGTGGATGGCCGAGAACGGCGTCACTGAGATATGGGAGATCGGCGCAGGTAAGGCACTGTCGGGTATGATCCGTCGGATCAACAAAGAGGTTGGGACGCGGGCCATCGGGACGCCTGATGATGTCAAAGCGGCTGTGGCAGCCGACTAGGTTTGGCTTTGCGGGAAATCACACCATGACGCCGCAGGAAATCGAAAATATGGTCTTTTGACCGAACCTATGCGCGCCGCGCAGTAGGAAAGAGGAGAGCAAATGTTTGACCTTTCAGGAAAAAATGCGCTTGTGACTGGCGCATCCGGTGGCATTGGTGGCGAGATCGCCAAAGTGCTTCACGCAGCAGGCGCAACGGTTGGCCTATCGGGCACTCGGGTAGAGCCGCTAGAGGCGCTGGCCGCCGAGCTGGGTGAACGCGCACATGTGCTTCCGTGCAACCTGTCGGACCCGGACGCGGTTGACGCTTTACCCAAACAAGCCATCGAAGCGATGGGTGGCGTGGATATTTTGGTCAACAACGCGGGCATCACGCGCGATCAGATATTCATGCGGATGTCGGACGAAGAATGGGACAGCGTGATCAATGTGAACCTGACTTCGACCATGCGGCTGTGTCGAGGTGTCATGCGCCCGATGATGAAATCTCGTTGGGGGCGGATCATCAACATCAGCTCGATTGTTGGCGCGACCGGGAACTCAGGGCAGGTGAACTACGCGGCCTCGAAAGCTGGCATGGTTGGTCTAACAAAATCAATCGCTTACGAGGTGGCTAGCCGTGGCATCACCGCCAATTGTGTTGCGCCTGGCTTCATTGCGACAGCGATGACGGACAAGCTGACGGACGATCAGAAAGGTAAGATCAACGCGCAAATTCCGGCGGCTCGTATGGGCACACCGGAAGAGATCGCGGCGGCTGTGCTTTACCTTGCGTCGGCTGAGGCGGGCTATACCACTGGGGCCACGATCCACGTTAATGGTGGCATGGCGATGCTGTAGGCAGCCTATGCAGGGCGGGGCGCTGAATTTGACCCTGCCTATTGAAGGATGAAAGCGTTTGCCTATTTAATGCGATGTGCTATAGGCGGCGCATGTTTTACCCCATCGCCCTTTTCAGGGTTGGGGAACTTGGCGTCAAACGCCGCAAACCAAGTGGCCCGTGATGGGTCGATCGAAAAGGGCTATATGCCTGAAAAAACGTGAGGATTTATCATGAGCGACGTCGCAGACCGCGTGAAAAAAATCGTTGTTGAGCACCTGGGTGTTGAAGAGGACAAGGTTACGGAATCGGCCTCGTTCATCGACGATCTGGGCGCAGACAGCCTGGACACTGTTGAGCTGGTTATGGCTTTCGAAGAAGAGTTCGGAATTGAGATTCCTGACGACGCTGCAGAAACCATCCAGACCTTTGGCGACGCTGTAAAGTTCATCACCGAAGCTGCCTGATCTTTCAGGACATCTGAGAATTCGAAACGGCCTGCCAATTTGGCGGGCCGTTTTCATTTTATCTATCGATTTCGACGGAAAGTGACGTAACGACGCTTTCGCGTCTTTTTCTGCCGAATTTGGGCGACCACTATCGGTTGTGGTACTATTCGACTGAACATCACGGATGAATTTTGGTCGGCAGGAGGTATCTGATGATTATCTACCCCACACTCGAACTACAAAATGGACGTTGTGTTACGCTGCACCGGGGGCGCTTGGAAGAGCCATCGGTCTGGCATGTTGATCCAGTTGAGACGGCGCGTGGTTTTGCCGAAGCGGGTGCAGAATGGCTGCATATCACAGATTTTGACGCTGTTGCCGGTGAAGGCAACAATGACGAATTGATTGAAGAGATCATTCAAACCTGCGGTTCGTCGGTACAAGTCGCAGGCGGTGTTCGGACACGCGAGCAAGTGGAAGCGTGGATCGAAAAGGGTGCAGGTCGTGTTGTACTGGGCACGATTGCTGCGCGTGATCCCTCATTGGTCAAGGACATGGCAATGCGCCATCCGGACCAGATCTGTTTGGCCGCCGATGTGTGGCAGGGTCAATTGATGACCGATGGCTGGCGTCAACCAGCAGCGATTGCGCCAGAGGACTTCCTTGCGTCCTATGCGGATGTGCCACTGGCGAGTGTTCTGATCACAGATATCGACAGCGATATTGATCAGGCCGACGCTCAGCTTGGGTTGCTGAGCCAGCTGGCTGGATCAACGCGCCATCAAGTGATCGCTGCGGGCACAGTGCGCGAAGTCGACGATGTGGCGCGGCTGAAATATGTCCCCAATATTGCAGGCACATTGATTGGCCGGGCTTTGTTTAACAAAGATGTCGATCTGGTGGCAGCATTGGACGTGGCCAAACCAGTTCCTGAAGCCAAAGCCGAGTTCATATAAGGCCATTCGTTCACGCGACTTTTTTCACATGTTTCCATGCAGGGTCGGCGCGGTTTTACCACATGTGGTGAAATCAACTTGCCCCTGCATACCCGGGCGCGCTATCACGCTTTGACATTTGAATACCTTTGAAAGGGCAGCAGAATGCGTCGAGTGGTTGTTACAGGTCTTGGCATGGTGTCTCCTTTGGCGAGCGGCGTCGAGGAAAGCTGGAAGCGAATTTTGGATGGGCAGTCAGGGGCTGGCCCAATCACCAAGTTCGATGCGTCTCGTGTGGCGACGAAATACGCCTGTGAGGTACCATTTGGCGATGGCACAGATGGCACGTTCAATCCTGATGATTGGATGGAGCCGAAAGAGCGTCGCAAGGTTGACGATTTCATTCTGTTTGGTCTGGCTGCCGCTGAAATGGCCGTCAAAGATGCGGATTGGTTGCCAGAGGACGAAGAAAGCCGTCTTCGCACCGGTGTGATGATCGGATCTGGAATTGGTGGCTTGTCGACGATTGCCGACACATCAATCATTTTGAAAGAACGCGGCCCGCGCCGGGTTTCGCCGTTCTTCATCCCTGGCTCGTTGATCAACCTGATCTCCGGTCAGGTGTCGATCAGATTTGGCTTCAAAGGGCCAAACCATTCGGTTGTGACGGCCTGTTCGACGGGCGCGCATGCCATTGGGGATGCCTCTCGTCTTATCCAAACGGGTGATGCGGATGTGATGATTGCCGGTGGCGCAGAGGCCGCGATTTGTGAGCTGGGCATTGCCGGGTTCAACGCCTGCAAGGCGCTGTCAACCAAAGGTGAGGACAACCCAGAGGCGGCAAGTCGCCCTTATGATGCGGATCGTGACGGTTTTGTTATGGGCGAGGGTGCCGGCATTGTTGTGCTGGAGGAATACGAGCATGCCAAGGCGCGTGGTGCCAAAATTTACGCGGAAGTGCTGGGCTATGGCCTGTCGGGCGACGCCTATCACATCACTGCACCATCTGAGGATGGCGATGGCGGTTTCCGTGCGATGGAAGCGGCCTTGGCGAAAGCGGGGCTGGAGCCTTCTGCGATTGATTACATCAACGCGCATGGCACATCGACCATGGCGGACACGATCGAGCTTGGTGCTGTTGAACGCCTGCTGGGCGATGCCGCCGACACGGCAACAATGAGTTCGACCAAAAGCTCGATCGGGCACTTGTTGGGTGCCGCTGGCGCGGTGGAGGCGATCTTCTGTATCTTGGCCCTGCGTGACCAGATCGCACCGCCCACAATCAATTTGGATAACCCTGCTGTGGAGCCTCGGTTGAGCCTTGCGGCCAACAAGGCCGAGCCGCGTGAGATCAACACGGTTTTGTCCAACAGCTTTGGCTTTGGCGGGACCAATGCCAGTCTTGTTATGGGGAAGGTCGCTGACTGATGTGGCGCAACATAGCCTCGAACGCGCTGAGCCTGTTTGTTGTCATTCTGATCGTTGGAGTCGGGGTGATTGCTTGGGGCAAGAAGCAATACACGGACCAAGGTCCCTTGGCGCAGGCGATTTGTCTGCGGGTTGAGAATGGCTCGAACTTCTCGCGCGTGGCCGACAGCCTGACGGAGCAAGACGCCATCACCAATGCGACAATCTTCCGGTTGGGGGTCGATTACAGCGAAAAGGCGTCCTTGCTGAAGGCGGGATCGTTTCTGGTCGAGGAAGGTGCCTCGATGGAGCAGATCGTCGACGTTGTGACGCGCGGCGGTGCATCGACCTGCGGGACAGAGGTTCTGTATCGGATCGGTGTTTTGTCGGCGGTTATGCAAGTGCGTGAGCTGGATCCGGCAACTCAGGAATACGAAGTAACGGCCGAGTTCAAGCCTGCAGAGTTAGAGGGCGCGGCGCCTGAGACTTACAACACTGTGCGCGAGGACAGCGACACGCGTTATCGCATCGCCTTGGCTGAGGGCGTGACAAGCTGGCAGATCGTTGACAGCCTGAGCCGCGCGGATTTCATGACCGGAGAGGTTACTGAGACACCTGCCGAGGGCAGCCTTGCGCCTGATAGCTATGAGGTGAAGGCCGGTGCGGATCGTGTGGCACTGATTGCGGATATGCAGGAGTCTCAGGCCGAGATATTGGCTGCGGCTTGGGAGGCGCGTGCGCCTGATCTTCCCTATGCCTCGCCCGAAGAAGCCTTGGTTATGGCGTCTATCGTCGAGAAGGAAACCGGGTTGGCCGAGGAGCGTCGTCAGGTTGCGAGCGTTTTTGTTAACCGCATGAACAAGAGCATGCGTTTGCAAACCGACCCGACCGTGATCTATGGGATCACACGCGGGCAGGGTGCGTTGGGACGGGGATTGCGCCAAAGCGAATTGCGTCGCGAGACACCATTCAACACTTATGTGATTGATGGATTGCCGCCCACGCCAATTGCGAACCCGGGGAAGGCTGCGATTGAGGCCGCTCTGAACCCAGACAGCACGGAGTTTATCTTCTTTGTGGCGGACGGCACCGGTGGTCACGCGTTTGCAGTCACGCTGGACGAGCATAACGCCAATGTCGCCAAGTGGCGTGAGATCGAAGCGGAACGCGCGAACCAGTGAATTCGTAAACAAAACATGACCTTGCCGCGCGCTGTTGCGGCGGGCTGGTTTGACAGAACGCACGGTTCTGCATAGCCTTTGTAATACGCTAGAAGACGTGAATGTAACGGCCTTGGGCATCCGCCCGGGGCCGTTTTTTCATGTCGCTCGTGCGGAGAAGAGCATGAGAGGCAGACATAAAAATATGACAATGATCACGCCCTTGGGGAAGGACGCAGCTTCGGAAGATTACCTGAAGATTGCGGACACGTTTTTTCTGCGTGTTTTGAAAGAGCTGGACCGCCAGTTGAGCGCGGCGGAACTGGCCGATTGCGAGACCACACCGGGATTGGCGAAAGCCGTGACCGAGGTGCGCCGTGCCATGCAAACAGTATTTGAAGAAAGGAAACGTCTTGAACAAAGTGATAAAAACGCCTTTGGCGGTGCCGGAGCAGGGACACTCGACCTTGCTCAGGCCCGAGATGAAATCGGGCGCCGACTGGCTTGCCTGCGCGACGCAAGAGGAGCGGGAGGCGTTTCTGAACGACCTGAGTGATGGGGCACTGGTCGCACTTCCGTACTTGTTCGAGTTTTGGGCACTGGATCACCAACTTGCGCCAGAGGGAGATTGGCGCACATGGGTGATCATGGGCGGGCGTGGCGCGGGGAAAACCCGCGCCGGGTCCGAATGGGTGCGGTCCGAGGTCGAGGGGGCGGGGCCCCTTGATCCGGGCCGCTCTCGTCGCGTGGCGCTGGTGGGTGAGACGATCGATCAGGTGCGGGAAGTGATGGTGTTCGGTGACAGTGGTATTTTGGCGTGTTCGCCGCCAGATCGGCGGCCTGAGTGGCAGGCCGGCCGGCGCCGCCTTGTGTGGCCCAATGGGGCGATTGCGCAGGTGTTTTCAGCGCATGAGCCGGAGAGTTTGCGAGGTCCCCAGTTTGATGCGGCTTGGGTGGACGAGCTTGCCAAGTGGAAGAAGGCCGAGGATACGTGGGATATGCTGCAGTTTGGGCTGCGGTTGGGAAGCCATCCGCGCCAATGTGTAACGACGACGCCGCGCAATGTGGGGGTGTTGAAGCAGTTGCTGAAGAACCCCTCGACCGTGACCACCCACGCGCCGACTGAGGCGAACCGGGCGTATCTGGCGAAGAGCTTCCTTGAGGAAGTGCGGTCGCGCTATGCCGATACGCGGTTGGGGCGGCAGGAACTCGACGGGGTGTTGCTGGAGGACACCGAGGGCGCGCTTTGGACCATGGCGGGGTTGGATAAGCACCGTGTGACCGATGATTTGCCAGAAATTGATCGCATCGTTGTGGCTGTTGACCCGCCGGTGACCGGGCACAAGGGATCGGATGATTGCGGGATCGTTGTGGCGGGTGTGGTTGCCAACGGTCCTCCCGGTGATTGGAAGGCCGTGGTGCTGGAAGATGCGAGCGTGTCGGCGGCCAGCCCCTCAGAATGGGCGCAGGCTGCGTTGGCGGCGATGGAGCGCCATAAGGCAGATCGGTTGGTCGCCGAGGTGAACCAAGGTGGTGATCTGGTCGAAAGCGTCATTCGTCAGATTGATCCAACCGTGCCCTACAGGTCGGTTCGGGCAACGCGGGGCAAGATCGCGCGGGCGGAGCCTGTGGCGGCACTTTATGAACAGGGCAGGGTCGCACATGTCGGCGGTATGGCCGAATTGGAAGACCAGATGTGTCGTATGTCCAGCAAGGGCTACGAGGGTAAGGGCAGCCCAGATCGCGTTGATGCGTTGGTCTGGGCCTTGCATGAGCTGATCGTTGAACCCGTTGCATCCTATGTGCGCCCGCAAGTGCGTACGCTTGGTTAAAAGGTTTTTTAACCATCGCTGGCAAAGTGCAAAACATCGAAAGGCGGGGCCAATAAGCCAGACCGGCACAGCGGCCCCGACCTGACTACCAAGATACGAGATTTCACCGCTCGGGCGGCGCGACCATGCGTCCCCGGACAGGAGAGGTTTGTTTGGGGCAAGCCCCGATGAGCCAAAACGCGAGGAGCACCAAGGGCATGGTATTTGACTTTCTTAAGCGTGGCGAAACGGGCGCAACGGCGTCTGGCCCATCTGAGACCAAGGCGTCCGCCACCGGTCCGGTGATCGCTTATGGCGGCGCAGGTCGTGTGGCCTGGAGCCCGCGTGACGTGGTGAGCCTGACCAAGACCGGATTTGCGGCCAACCCGGTTGGGTTTCGGTCCGTCAAGCTGATTGCGGAGGCTGCGAGCGCGCTGCCGCTGGTCTTGCAAGATGACGCGCAGCGTTATGAGACGCACCCATTGCTGGGCCTGCTGAGCCGCCCCAATGCAGCGCAGGGTCGCGCTGAGTTGTTCGAAGCCTTCTTTGGTCAACTTCTGTTGACCGGCAACGGATATCTGGAGGCTGTACCGGGAGAAGATGGCGCACCGGTTGAGCTGCATGTGTTGCGCTCTGATCGGATGGCGTTGGTGCCGGGCGCGGATGGCTGGCCGGTTGCATATGACTACACGGTTGGGTCGCGAAAGCACCGGTTCCATGTGTCAGAGGGCGTGTCACCGATCTGTCATGTGAAAGCGTTCCACCCGCAGGATGACCATTACGGGCTGTCTCCGTTACAAGCGGCGGCCACGGCGATTGATGTGCATAACGCGGCAAGCCGCTGGTCCAAGGCGCTGTTGGATAATGCCGCGCGGCCCTCGGGTGCCATTGTTTACAAGGGTGCGGACGGGCAGGCGCAGCTGAGCGCGGATCAATATGATCGGTTGTTGTCCGAGATGGAAAGCCACCACGTCGGCGCGCGAAATGCGGGGCGACCGATGCTGCTGGAAGGTGGGCTGGACTGGAAGCCGATGGGGTTCAGCCCCTCGGACATGGAGTTCCAGAAAACCAAGGAGGCCGCAGCGCGCGAGATTGCACAGGCCTTTGGGGTGCCGCCGATGCTGATCGGCATTCCGGGGGACGCGACATACGCCAATTACCAAGAGGCTAGCCGGGCGTTTTATCGCCTGACGGTGGTGCCATTGGTGTCGAGGGTCGCGGCCAGCGTGGGCCATTGGCTGGCGAGTTTCAGCGGAGAGGACGTGGTGTTGAAACCCGACCTCGACCAAGTGCCCGCGCTGTCCTCCGAACGAGATCAGCAATGGAAGCGTGTGGCTGAAGCTAGCTTTCTGACCGACGCCGAAAAGCGCAGCCTGCTGGGCCTGCCTCCGATTGCTCAAGATCAATAAGAAAGGGGCACAGAGATGTCTGATGACCTAACCAGCTTCGGGCTGGAACATAAATTCGTGCAGCTTGGCAAGACCGCCGAGACCGATGAAGGCATCCTGATCAAGGGCTATGCAAGCTTCTTTGATCAGGTGGATACGGGTGGCGATATCGTTGCCCCCGGTGCCTACGGCAAATCACTAAGCGCGCTGAAAACGGCGGAGCGCGGCGTGAAGATGTTGTGGCAACACGACCCGGCCCAGCCGATTGGCGTCTGGGATGACGTCCGAGAAGACGCCAAGGGACTTTTCGTCAAAGGTCGGATCCTGACCGATGTCGAGAAAGGCCGCGAGGCTGCGGCTTTGATCGAGGCCGGGGCGATTGATGGCTTGTCCATCGGCTATCGCACCAAGAGAGCCACGAAGAACGACAAGGGCCAGCGGCTCTTGACCGAGTTGGAGTTGTGGGAGGTGTCGCTTGTGACATTCCCGATGCTTCCGACGGCGCGGGTGGGGGCAAAGGGCGACACGCTTGATGCGACCGACACCACTTTGCGTGAACTGGCGGCTTCTTTGAATGAAGCCCGCCACATGCTGGCCCGTAAACCCTGAGCCAGCGATCTGACCCCTGAAAAGGACCCATAGATGAGCACGAAAGAGACAAAAGCTCAGGGCCAGTCGGCTGTAGCAACTGGCCTAACTCCGGCTGCCGAGGTGAAGACCGCGCTGGCTGGTTTCATGAGCGATATCAATGATTTTCACGACGATGTTTCAACAAAACTTCAACAACAGGAAGAGCGACTGACCATGCTGGATCGCAAATCTCAAACACCTGCGGGCCGCCCGCACCTTGCCGCCGCTGCCGATTTGGAGGCTCCTCATCAGAAAGCCTTTGAGGCCTATGTACGCGGTGGTGACGATGACGCGCTGCGCGGGTTGGAAATGGAAGGCAAAGCGATGTCTTCGGCCGTGGCTGCCGACGGTGGTTACCTGGTTGACCCGGTGACGGCTGACACCATCAAAGGTGTGCTGAACAACGCGGCGTCTTTGCGCTCGGTCGCGAATGTGGTGAATGTCGAAGGCACGGCATATGATGTGTTGATCGACCAAGGTGATCTGGTGACGGGTTGGGCGTCGGAAACGGCGGATTCGGTTGAGACCGGCACGCCCAAGATCGACCGTATCTCGATCCCGTTGCACGAGCTGTCTGCCCTGCCGAAGGTCTCACAACGTCTGTTGGATGACAGCGCATTTGACATCGAAGGCTGGCTGGCTGGTCGTATTGCTGACAAGTTCTCGCGTGCTGAAAGCGGTGCGTTCATCACTGGTGACGGTGTTGAGAAGCCTGTCGGTATCCTGAACCACACCACAATCGACAACGCCAGCTGGACTTGGGGCAATCTGGGCTATGTCGCGACCGGTGAGGCCGGCGATTTCAACGCCACCACGCCTGCGGACGCAATCTTTGATCTGATTTATGCACTGGGTGCGGATTATCGCGCCAATGCGGTCTTCGTGATGAACTCGAAAACCGTGGGTGCTGTGCGCAAACTGAAAGACGCGGATGGTCGCTTCTTGTGGTCGGATGCCACTGTTGCGGGTGAGCCTGCACGTCTGATTGGCTACCCGGTTCTGATCGTCGAGGATATGCCCGACATTGGTGCAGACAGCCTGTCGATTGCCTTTGGTGATTTCGCTGCAGGCTACACGATTGCGGAACGCCCTGACACGCGCATCCTGCGTGACCCGTTCTCGGCCAAACCGCACGTGCTGTTCTATGCAACGAAGCGTGTTGGCGGTGACGTCAGCGACTTTGCGGCGATCAAGCTTCTGAAGTTCTCGGCGTCCTAAGACCCCGAACCTGAGACCCCCGTGTGGCCCGCCTGTGGCACGCACGGGGATAGGGCGCGCACTGGCCTTAACCCGTGTTGTCTAGCTGCTCCCCCTCCGTCCGAGCAATACGGACGGTGCGCGCCCAACCCATCCCCCTGACGTGAGGGGCCCGAATTTCGGAGATGATCCATGATGTTAGTCGAGCAGACCACTGTGCCGGGCACGGCCCTTCCGGTCGCCCAATTCAAGGACCACCTGCGGCTGGGCACCGGGTTTGCCGATGACGGGGTGCAGGATCAGGTGCTGGAAACCTACCTTCGCGCCGCTATGGCCGCGATCGAGGCCCGCACCGGCAAGATCCTTCTGTCCCGTGCGTTCACCTGGACGCTGACCGCGTGGCGTGATTTGGCTGCGCAAGCGTTGCCAGTGGCGCCAGTTAGCCAGATCACCAGCCTGACGATCACTGATCGACTGGGCGGAACTGAACTGATCGCCGACAGCCGTTACTTGCTGGAGGTTGATCTGCATCGCCCACGCTTGGTGTCGACCGGTATCTGTCTGCCAGCAATTCCAGTGGGTGGTCAGGTCGTTATCGGCTTTGACGCCGGCTTTGGTGCGGGTTGGTCTGATATGCCGGCCGATATCGCGCAAGCGGTGATGATGCTGGCGGCGCATTACTATGAAAACCGTTCTGATGCCGGAGGGGGTTCAATGGGTCGGTCACAGTTGCCCTCGGATGTCGCGCAGTTGATCCAGACCTATCGCACTGTGCGCCTGTTTGGCGGAGGTGGCGCATGAAGCTGCCAGTCCTGAACCACAAGCTAACGCTTGAAATGCCAGTGCGTGCGCCCGACGGCGCGGGTGGTTTCACCCAAAGCTGGCAGGCGCTCGGTGATCTGTGGGCTGAATTGAAGCCCGGTACCGGACGTGAGCGGGCGGCGGGTTTTGCCACTGTGTCGACCGTGACGTTTCGTATCACGGTGAGGGCTGCGCCGGATGGTGCGCCGTCGCGGCCAAAACCGGATCAGAGGTTCCGTTCAGGCGCGCGATTGTTTCGCATCCTTGCGGTGACCGAAGCGGATGTAGGTGCGCATTATCTGACCTGTTTTGCGCAAGAGGAGGTCTCGGCATGAGCTATGGCGTTTCAGCTGCCTTGCAACAGGCGGTTTATCAGCGGCTTACGGCGGACACGACGCTGTCTGGTTTGGTTCCCGGCGCGATCTACGACGCGGTTCCTGCTGGGATCATTACCGGGACTTACGTGAGCCTTGGACCAGAGGACGTGCGCGAGCGATCCGACAAGACGGGCTATGGCGCGCTGCATGAAATCACGGTGAGCGTTGTAACCGACGCGGCCGGCTTCCAAGGGGCCAAACAAGTGGCGGCTGCCGTTAGTGACGCGCTGGTCGATGCCACCTTGGTTTTGGCGCGCGGCTCGCTTGTTTACCTGAATTTCCATCGCGCGCGGGCGCGGAGGGTCGAGGACGCTGATGTGCGTCGGATCGACCTGCTTTTCCGCGCGCGTGTGCAAGACGACTAATCCATTTGAATTAACGGAGTGAACCCATGGCTGCGCAAAACGGCAAGGACCTTTTGATCAAGCTCGATATGACCGACACCGGCGTGTTCGAGACCATTGCAGGCCTTCGGGCCACACGGCTGAGCTTCAATGCGGAAAGCGTTGATGTGACCAGTCTGGAAAGCACCGGCGGTTGGCGCGAGCTTCTGGGCGGAGCGGGGGTGAAGTCCGCCTCGATCTCGGGCTCGGGCGTGTTCAAGGACGCGACAACCGACGAGCGTGCGCGCCAGATCTTTTTCGACAACGAAGTGCCAAATTTCCAAGTGATCGTGCCCGATTTCGGCGTGGTCGAGGGGCCGTTCATGATCACCTCGGTCGAATATGCGGGATCGCATAATGGCGAGGCGACATATGAGCTGTCGATGGCCTCGGCCGGTGAACTTAGCTTCACGGCGCTTTGATCATGGCGAACCCCTGGACAGGTGAGGTTTCGTTGGTGATCGACGGCACCTCGCGGGTGATGAAGCTGACCTTGGGTGCTTTGGCAGAGCTTGAGACGCAGCTGGGTGAAGACACGATCATCGGCTTGGTCGAACGGTTCGAAAGTGGGGCGTTTTCCAGTCGTGACGTGCTGGCCCTGATCGTGGCCGGGCTACGAGGCGGGGGCTGGCAGGGGACTGCGAAAGACCTGTTGTCTGCCGAGATTGAGGGTGGGGCTGTCAAGGCGGCGCAGGCGGCTGGTCAGCTTCTCAGCCGTGCCTTTGCGCAACCCGTCGACAGCGAGGCCACTGTGTGAGCGAGGCTCCTGCCTTCGACTGGTCAGGCCTGATGCGGTTGGGGCTTGGACAATTGGGTCTGCGCCCGGCCGAATTCTGGGCGCTGACACCGATCGAGCTGATCGTGATGGCCGGTCTTGATGACAAACCCGCGCCCTGTTTGCGGTCGCGGTTGGAGGAACTGGCCTTGGCCTTCCCGGACACGGGTGGCGGGCCCTCTGAAGGATAGAATTAATGGCTGGACTAGACAGTATCGACAGTTTTGAAGACCAAGTTGACGCCTTGGAAACCGCCTTGGGCGGTGCGCAGGCAATGACGGCTGGGTTTGTCTTTGAACTCAAAGGTATGCATTCAACCGTGTCTGATCTGAGCGCGGACGTGAACACACTGTCGAATGGCATTTCGTCCGGTTTGCGCAAAGCGTTCGACGGCCTGGTCTTCGATGGCATGAAGCTGTCAGACGCGCTTAAAACGGTGGCCAAGTCGATGACTGATGCGGCCTATAACGCGGCGATCAAGCCTGTGACCAACCATTTCGGCGACATATTGGGGCAGGGTGTTGGGGCGTTGACCAACGCGTTCTTGCCGTTCGAGAAGGGCGGTGCGTTTGCGCAGGGACGCGTTGTGCCGTTTGCCAAAGGCGGGGTCGTCTCAAGCCCGACGACATTCCCGATGCGTGGGGCAACGGGCCTGATGGGCGAGGCCGGGGCAGAAGCGATCATGCCGCTTGCCCGTGGGGCGGATGGGCGTCTTGGGGTGCAGGCGGGTGGCGGCGGCCGTCCTGTCAACATCACCATGAATATCTCGACCCCCGATGTCGAAGGCTTCCGAAAATCTCGCAGCCAGATCGCATCACAAATGTCGCGCGCTTTGTCGCGCAGCCAACGTCACCGCTAATTTCATTAACCGAGGAGGGTTGACCCATGTCATTCCACGAAGTCCGGTTTCCGGCAAATCTGAGTTTTGGATCGGTGGGTGGGCCTGAGCGGCGCACGGAGGTGGTCACGCTGGCCAATGGTTTCGAAGAACGCAACACGCCGTGGGAGCATTCGCGCCGCCGCTATGACGCGGGGATTGGCATGCGCTCGCTTGATGATGTCGAGAAGTTGATTGCGTTCTTTGAAGCGCGGCGCGGGCAGCTCTTCGGGTTCCGGTGGAAGGACTGGTCGGATTACAAAAGTGGGCTTCCGTCAAAGGATCCAGACTACACTGATCAGCTGATTGCCTGGGGTGATGGCGAAACAACTGTGTTTGCGGTGACCAAGACCTATCGGTCTGGCACAGATACTTATGCCCGTCCCATTCAGAAGCTGGTCGAGGGGACGGTGAAACTTGGCCTGAAGGGCGATCCGCTGATTGAGGGTACACATTTCACCGTTGATCATGACACCGGCCATGTCACTTTTGTGACGGCGCCCGAGACCGGGGCCGAAGTGACAGGGGGCTACGAGTTTGACGTGCCTGTTCGCTTTGACACGGATGGCATTCAGACGTCGGTTGCGTCTTTCCACGCAGGCGATGCCCCGAACGTTCCAGTGGTGGAGGTGCGGGTCTGATGGCGCTTTCGCAGGAACTACAGGCCCATTTAGGGGAAGGTGTCACAACCATTGCGCGGTGCTGGAAAGTCACGCGACGTGATGGCGTTGTGTTTGGTTTCACCGATCACGATCAGGACATGCAAATAGACAATGTACCCTACCGGGCCGATACCGGCATGACGGCGCGCGCACTGAGCCAGACGACCGGTCTGTCCGTTGACAACACCGAAGCGTTGGGTGTGCTGAATGCGGCGTCGATCAACGAAGCAGACATACGCGCCGGACGCTATGACGGGGCCGAGGTCGAGGCGTGGTTGGTCAATTGGGTTGATACCAATCAGCGTTACCTTAGATTTCGCGGGACTGTCGGCGAATTGGCGCGCGAAGCGGGCGGATTTCGGGCCGAGCTGAACGGATTGTCAGAAGCGCTGAACCAACCTCAAGGCCGCGCCTACCAGCTGCCGTGTTCGGCGGTACTTGGCGATGGCACCTGCCGGTTCAATCTGAACCAGTCTGGCTATCGGTTGGAAATCGCAATTGACGACAACACGGACGAAACCACGTTCAGCTTCTCGGATATGGGGCCCTATCCCAACCGCTGGTTCGAACGCGGACGGCTTGTGGTTCTTAGCGGGCAGGCGAAGGGGCTTATGGGGCTGATCAAGAACGATCGCAAGCTCGCAGATGGGCAGCGCAAGGTCGAATTGTGGGAAGCGCTCCGCGCCGAGATTGAGCCCGGTGACATGGTGCGTCTGGAAGCTGGCTGTGACAAACTGCCGGGCACCTGTCGCGTCAAGTTTAACAATATGCGCAATTTCCGCGGCTTCCCGGACATCCCCGGCGAGGATTGGCTGATGTCCTATCCTGTTGGTCATGGCCGGAACGACGGCGGTGACGCGCGTGAAACCAACGATGCCTCGGGTTTGTTCGATGGCCTGTTGAATCCGTTCAACCCGACCTCGAATGACTGACGTGACCGAGTTGGAATACCAGATCGTTGCCGAGGCGCGCGATTGGTTGGGCACGCCATACGTGCATCAGGCGTCTCGCAAAGGTGTCGGATGCGATTGCCTTGGGCTGATCCGAGGCGTCTGGCGCGAGATGTTCGGCGAAGAACCTGCGACGGTGCCGCCCTATACCGCCGACTGGGCCGAAGCGGCCGGGATCGAGGCTCTGTGGCAGGCTGCATGTGCGCATCTGCGCGAACGGCCCGTCGAGAATGCCCGTCCCGGCAATGTGCTGCTTTTTCGTATGCATGGCGGGTCGGTCGCGAAGCATCTGGGCATCTTGTCGCGCGATGGTGCATCGCCTGCCTTCATCCACGCCTATAGCGGCCACGGTGTGGTCGAGAACTCTCTGTCTTCCCCGTGGGCCCGTCGTGTCGTGGCCTGCTTTGCATTTCCTGAAAGGACAAGCTGATGGCAACGATTATTCTTTCCGCAGTCGGTGCGGCCGCTGGTGCCTCGATCGGTGGCGGTATTCTTGGGCTGTCATCGGTGGTGATTGGCAAAGCGATCGGGGCCACGCTGGGTCAGGCGATCGATAACCGTATTCTGGGTGAGGGGTCCGAGGCGGTAGAGACCGGCAAAGTGGACCGGCTTCGCCTGACCGGCGCATCAGAAGGGGCCGCCATTCCCATGATCTATGGGCGCGCGCGAGTCGGCGGTCAGGTGATCTGGGCCACGCGCTTTAAGGAAACAGTGACGACGACAGGCGGCGGTGGCGGCGGTAAAGGCATGCCATCCCCGCCAGAACCGGAGGTCACGACCTATAGCTACTCGATCAGTCTTGCGATTGCGCTTTGCGAGGGTGAGATTACGCGGGTTGGGCGTATCTGGGCGGACGGCAACGAAATTTCACGCAGTGACATTACGATGCGGACTTATAATGGCACGGAGACGCAGCTGCCGGATCCCAAGATCGAGGCCGTCAAGGGCGCCGGCAACGCTCCCGCCTATCGCGGTGTGGCGTATGTGGTGATCGAGGATCTGCCGCTGGCGTCCTATGGAAATCGGGTGCCTCAGTTCAGTTTCGAAGTGTTTAGACCTGAACAACGCAACCAACCAAAAGAGGTCGCGCGAGGCACGCGGGCCGTCGCGTTGATCCCGGGGACTGGAGAGTACTCGCTTGCCACGACGCCTGTTTACTACAAAAGCGGGCCGGGTGTGGTCGAAGGGTCGAACATGAATTCACCGTCCGGGTGGACGGACTTCAAGACTTCGTACCGGATGATGCAACAGGAGCTGCCGGGGTGTCAGAATACGGCGTTGGTCGTTTCATGGTTTGGCAGTGATCTGCGCTGTGGCAATTGCCAAATCCGCCCGCGGGTTGAGCAGAAAGCCGTTGATGGCGACAGTATGCCATGGAGCGTATCCGGCCTTGACCGGAACCAGGCGGGTTTGGTGCCGCGCGACGATCAGGACCGGCCTGTCTATGGGGGGACTCCGTCTGATAGGGCAGTGATGGAGGCCATTGCCCTTGCCTCAGAAGGGCAGCGCAAGGCCACGTTCTATCCGTTCATTCTTATGGAGCAGATGAAAGGAAATTTGCTCCCGGACCCGTGGACCGGCAATCTAGGTCAAGCGGTTCTGCCTTGGCGAGGACGTATTACGACCTCGTTTGCGCCGGGCCACGTGGCGTCGCCGGACGGAACGCCGTTGGCCACCGCACAGGTCGCAGCTTTCTTTGGCAACGCGCAACCTGGTGATTTTGCCGTAACGGCCAATGGCGTCAGCTATACGGGCCCCGCCGGGTATTCTTATCGCCGTTTTATCCTGCACTATGCACACCTTTGTGCTGCCGCGGGTGGTGTGGATGCCTTCCTTATCGGCTCTGAACTGCGCGCACTGACCCAAATTCGCGGACCGGGCAACAGTTTTCCGGTGGTCGATCAACTGATCCAACTTGCCGCTGATGTACGTTCGATCCTTGGGCCAGACACAAATATCTCTTACGCTGCTGATTGGTCAGAGTACTTCGGCTACCACCCGCAAGACGGATCGGGCGATGTGTTCTATCACCTCGACCCATTGTGGAGCCATCCCGAGATCGACTTCATAGGCATCGACAATTACATGCCTATGTCGGACTGGCGCGATGGGTTCGACCATGCGGATGCGAATTATGGTTCGATCTATAATCTAGGTTATTTGCGATCCAACATCGAAGGCGGCGAGGGGTACGACTGGTATTATAAGAATGCTGAATCCCGCAATCTTCAAATCCGTACACCGATCACAGATGGCGCCCATAACGAGCCTTGGGTCTATCGCTACAAAGATTTACGCAATTGGTGGGACCGTTCACACCACAACCGGGTGGCGGGTGTGCGTCAGACTGTTCCGACCGATTGGTTGCCCGGATCAAAACCGTTCTGGTTCACTGAACTGGGGTGTGCCGCGATTGATAAGGGCACAAACCAGCCCAATAAGTTTCTCGATCCCAAAAGCTCGGAAAGCCAGCTGCCATACTATTCGAACGGGCGGCGCGATGATCTGATGCAGGCGCAGTACCTACGCGCGACGTATGATTACTGGGGCAACCCGAAGAAAAACCCGGTTCACAGTGCCACTGGTGTGCAGATGCTTGATATGAGCCGGGCCCATGTTTGGGCATGGGACGCTCGGCCGTTCCCTCAGTTCCCGAATCTGAAGGGCCTGTGGAGTGACGGGGCGAATTACAATCGTGGCCACTGGCTGAACGGTCGCGTGTCTTCGCGGTCTCTGGCCTCGGTTGTGTCCGAGATCTGTGACCGCTCAGGTGTCACCCGCTATGACGTATCCAAACTTTACGGGTTGGTGCGTGGCTATGTGGTGGACCAGATCGGTGGGGCAAGGTCGGCCCTTCAGCCTTTGATGCTGGCTTACGGGTTCGAAGCGATTGAGCGTGAAGGCGTCCTGATCTTCAAAAGCCGTACCGGACGTGTCGACCATGTGTTGGATTCTGAAAAAATGGCGCTGTCTCCTGATCGCGATACCACGCTGGAACGGATACGTGACCCCGAGGCTGAAATCGCCGGTCGCGTGCGCCTGACTTATGTGGAAGGCGAAGGGGATTACGACATCCGCTCGGTCGAAGCGATCTTCCCGGATGAAACAAGCAGGTCCGTTGCGGCCTCGGAAATTCCGTTGATCATGACCCGCACTGAGGCACGTACCATCGTGGAACGCTGGCTGTCCGAAGCGCGTGTGGCCCGGGACAAGGCCACGTTTGCGTTGCCTCCGTCAGAACTCGACATGGCAGCAGGCGATGTGATCGAGCTTGAGACCGACGCAGGCACCGAGCAATATCGGTTGGACCATGTCGAACAAACCAGCGTGCAGACCATTCGGGCGGTTCGGGTCGAGCCCGGCTTGTTCCAACCCTCCGATAGTGTGGAGCCAGCGCCTGCGGTGAAACCCTATATCCCGCCAGCGCCTGTCTTCCCGCTGTTTCTTGACTTGCCGCTGCTCACAGGGGACGAGGTTCCGCATCAGCCGCGTATCGCGGTGGCGTCGCGCCCTTGGCCGGGGCAGGTGGCTTTGTACAGTTCCGTTTCTGACAACGGGTATGCGTTGAACCGGATGGTGACCAACCCGTCGATCATTGGCGTGACCGAAACCGTTTTGAACAACGCGCCACATGGAGTGATCGACCGAGGGCCTGCACTGCGGGTGAAACTGACCGAAGGGACGCTTTTTGCGACCTCGATCACTGATATGATCAACGGCGCCAATGTGGCGGTGATCGGTGACGGCAGCCCGGGCAACTGGGAGGTCTTTCAGTTCGCTGGGGCTGAATTGGTGGGCGAAAGGACTTACGACCTGACCTTGCGCCTGCGAGGGCAGGCGGGCACGGACGCTGTTATGCCGGATAGCTGGCCGGTGGGCAGTTATGTTGTGATGTTGGGCGCACATCAGGCGCAGATCGCGCTGCCGTCCTCTGCCCGTGGATTGAACCGGCACTACCGGATCGGCCCTGCGCGTAAACCACTGTCGGACCCGTCCTATTTGCACGAGGTTCACGCATTCAAGGGCATTGGCTTGCGACCTTATGCACCTGTGCATTTGAATGCGACGGATCTCTCAGGCGACCACGCCATCTCGTGGATCAGGCGCACCCGGATTGACGGTGACAACTGGGGCGATGTTGAGGTGCCGTTGGGCGAGGCCAGCGAACGCTATCGTTTGCGGATCATTGACGGGATCAGCGTCAAGCGCGAGGTTGAAGTGACAACCGCGAATTGGACGTACAGTTCTGCTCTGCGAAGTGCTGATCTGGTGTCAGGTGCGTATGTGGTCGAAATCGCGCAGGTCTCGGACCGGTTTGGTCCTGGTCCCTATACTCGGTTGGACGTGGCGTTATAGCATATGCGCCCTGTTCTTCCCGGTGATGTTGCCGCAGCCGGTTGCGCCTTACTGGTGCTGCCGGCCCCCAAACGCCCCGGTGCAATGTTGGAGATGCTGCATCGCGCCGAGGCCGCAGACCGCTATCGCCGCGCGCTGGGCCGCGCCCATCCCGCTTGGGGCAATGGCAGTTTGGGGTCGGTCGCAATGTCTCTCCCACGTACGGCAGAGCCGTTTCCGAACGATCCTGACTACGTGGATTGCATGATGACGGTCTTCGCCGCCTTGAAAGCACGCAATGATCGTCGCGCGGTTCTTAACCGGTCGCGCAGCTGACGCATTTTGCGGCGCAGGGGTCAAGGTCAAGACGGCCCGTCGGGATCGCCTCGCCGCAATCCTCGCAATACCCAAACTCACCCTCATCCATCCGCGCAAAGGCTGCGTGAATGCGTGTGCGCTGGGCAGTCCGGCGCGCACCAGTCGCCTTCGCCATCGCCTGATTTTGTAACGCATCCATACGGATCAAACGCCCGACAGCTTGCTGATCAAGCTCGACCGTCTTCTGGCCCAAGGCCCCCCGTGCGTCGTCCCGGTCCAGCGTTTCAAGCTCTGTAGTTAACTGTTTGCGGTAGGTTTCGATTTGCGTTTCATTCATTTCAAATATCTTACCCATCACAGCTTTGCATTTTGAACTCCGATCTTATGTGGTGTAAAAGAAGCGTTCAACTTGAGGATAGAACATGGCCGAGAAACGCGCAGTTTTGACCGAAATCGACCCGGTCTGGGATCGGATCACCCAAGAAGCCAAGCAAGCCATCGCAGATGAGCCGCTTTTGGGCGGGCTTGTCGGCGCATGTGTGTTGCACCACCGCACGCTTGAAAAGGCGCTATCTTACCGGTTCGCTGCCAAACTCAGCTCGAACGAGATGAGCATGGTGTTGCTGCGCGAAATCGCGGACGAGGCCTATGCGGAATGTCCAGAACTGGCCGAAGCCGCTCGTGCAGACATCACTGCCGTTCTGGATCGTGACCCGGCCTGCCACCGGATGTTGCAACCGGTGCTCTATTTCAAGGGCTACCAGGCGATGCAAGCCTATCGCCTTGGCCATTACCTGTGGACACAGGGGCGTAAGGACCTGTCCTATTTCATCCAGATGCGCTGCTCCGAGGTTTACGGGATCGACATTCACCCCGGCGCGCGCATCGGTCGCGGGATCATGATTGACCACGCCCATTCGATTGTTATCGGGGAAACCGCCGTGGTTGGTGATAATGTCTCGATGCTGCATTCGGTGACGCTGGGCGGAACCGGCAAAGAGGATGAAGAGCGTCACCCGAAAATCGGAGATGGCGTTTTGATCGGAGCCGGGGCCAAAGTGCTGGGCAACATCAAAGTTGGGGAATGCTCTCGTATAGCCGCAGGGTCGGTCGTGTTGGAGGAAGTTCCGCGCAACAAGACCGTCGCCGGTGTGCCCGCACGGATTGTGGGCGAGGCCGGTTGCGATCGCCCTGCGCTCAGCATGGATCAGACGCTTATCCAATAACATCGGCGGAAATCCGCAAACTTGCGGCAGATCAATGTTTTAATCTGGCGAGTTCATCTATACGGAACCCCTGAACACTGAAGCGTTTTGAATTATTGTTAAAGTCGACAATTGTTTGAAACGCTCGGAACCTAATAATATTGTGGGCGTCTCGAAATCAAGTTGTAGCCCAACTTAATCTCGAAACGCTGTTGGTGGGAGACCTGATATGATGAAAATTTGGCTTGCGACTGTGGTTGGTTTCTCAACCCTTTTTCTTGTCGCAGTGGCCGGGTAACCGACCCCTAAGCGGATCAAAGTGATCCCTCTAATTGGCCAAGGGCGACGCATCTGCGCCGCCCTTTTGTTTTGAAATATCAATGCCCAAACCGTACTGACAAAAAAACGGCCCAAAACAGAATGCCTGTTTTGGGCCGTTTACGGTAACTCTGTGCCAGTGCGCTTAAGCCAGCATCGTCATCGGGTTCTCAAGGTTATCGACAATAGCCTTCAACAGATTTGCACCCACTGCACCGTCGATCACCCGGTGATCCACAGACATGGTCACGCTCATGATCGTGGCGACTGTCAGCTCTCCGTCATCCCCGACGACCGGTTTTTTGACGCCAGTACCGACGGCCAGAATGCCCGCATGGGGTGGGTTCACAATCGCGTCGAAATTATCGATGCCAAACATGCCGAGGTTTGAGATTGCAAAACTGCCACCCTGATACTCATGCGGGGCAAGTTTGCGTTCGCGGGCGCGACCAGCGAGGTCCTTCATCTGGGTCGATAGGCTAGACAGCGATCTTTGATCGGCATCCTGCAACACTGGCGTGAACAAACCGCCTTCGATGGCAACCGCAACCGCAACGTCCGAAGCTTTCATCTGCAATACGCGATCACCGGCCCAAACGGCGTTGGCTTCAGGCACTTGTTGAAGCGCGATGGCAACGGCCTTGATGATGAAGTCATTGACCGACAGTTTGGTCCCGCGCGCTTCCAATTGCTTGTTCAACTGGCTGCGGAACTTCAGCAGCGCGTCCAATTTGATGTCGCGGCGCAGGTAGAAATGCGGAATGGTTTGCTTGGCTTCTGTCAGGCGCGAGGCGATGATCTTGCGCATCCCGTCAAGCTTAACTTCCTCGAACTCGCGATCTTGATACATCGCGGCGACCGCATCAGCCGAAACGGATGGCGCGGGCGCTGATGCAGCAGGTGCACTTGTTGCAGCCGGGGCGGCGGTAGGAGCCGCTTTGGTAGCAGTTGCCCCTTCAACGTCGGCTTTGATGATCCGACCTTTCGGGCCTGATCCCGTGATCTGCGTCAGGTCCAAACCCTTGTCAGCCGCAATGCGACGTGCCAGTGG
This sequence comes from Aliiroseovarius conchicola, assembly GCF_041403445.1. Taxonomy (NCBI): domain Bacteria; kingdom Pseudomonadati; phylum Pseudomonadota; class Alphaproteobacteria; order Rhodobacterales; family Paracoccaceae; genus Aliiroseovarius; species Aliiroseovarius conchicola. The sequence continues at coordinate 30,347 of NZ_JBGEHL010000004.1, read as the reverse complement.
AGACGCGAAAACACGTGTACCATCAGCAGCTTGCGGGGCAGGGGCCGCGGGAGCAGAAGCGGCGGGTGCCGAAGCTTCAACCGCTGCAGGAGCGGCCTCAGCTGCGGCAGCAGCAGGTGCGCTGGCGGCGGTGTCGCCAACCTCTTCACCTTCTTCAACAAGGATCGCGATGGCGGTGTTCACTTTCACACCTTCGCTGCCCTCGGCCACAAGGATTTTCCCGATGATGCCTTCATCAACGGCTTCAAACTCCATCGTGGCTTTATCGGTTTCGATCTCGGCCAACAGGTCGCCAGATGCAACCTCGTCACCTTCTTTCACCAGCCATTTCGCCAACGTGCCTTCTTCCATCGTGGGCGACAGGGCGGGCATGAGAATTTCGATTGCCATATCAGTGTCTCCTTAACGATAGGTTACGGCTTTGGCGGCATCGATGACCTCTTTCGTGGTCACGAGCGCGAGCTTTTCTAGGTTGGCGGCGTAAGGCATGGGCACGTCCTTACCGGTTAGGCTGATGACTGGTGCGTCGAGGTAGTCGAACGCCTCCTGCATCAACACGGACGAGATGTGACCGCCGATCGAGGCAACCGGCCAGCCTTCTTCCACTGTGATGCAGCGGTTGGTCTTCATCACCGATTGGATCACGGTTGTGGTGTCCATCGGACGCAATGTGCGAAGGTCGATGACCTCGGCCGAGATACCGTCTTCGGCCAGCGCATCGGCGGCTTCCAAGGCGTATTTCATACCGATCCCGAAGCTGACGATGGTGACGTCCGAACCCTCGCGCCAGATACGCGCTTTACCGAAGGGCACCGTGTAGTCATCCATGACCGGCACATCGAAGCTTTGGCCGTACATCAACTCGTTCTCAAGGAACACAACGGGGTTCTGGTCGCGAATGGCCGATTTCAACAGACCTTTTGCATCCGAGGCCGAGTAGGGCATTGCCACATGCAAACCGGGTATCTGCGCATACCATGCCGCATAATCCTGAGAGTGCTGTGCGCCCACGCGGGCGGCGGCACCGTTGGCACCACGGAACACAATAGGGCAGGACATCTGACCGCCTGACATATAGCGCGTCTTGGCGGCGGTGTTGATGATGTGGTCAATCGCCTGCATAGCGAAGTTGAAGGTCATGAACTCGACAATCGGTTTCAAGCCGCCCATCGCAGCACCAGCGGCAAGGCCGGTGAAACCATGTTCGGTGATCGGTGTGTCAATCACGCGCTTGGCACCGAATTCCTCGAGCAGACCCTGACTGATCTTATAAGCACCCTGATATTCGGCGACTTCTTCGCCCATCAGGAACACAGTGTCATCGCCGCGCATTTCTTCGGCCATCGCGTCACGCAATGCTTCACGCACAGTCGTTGACTTCATCTCGGTGCCGGCCGGAATGTCGGGTTCAGCAACCACAACGGGGGTGATCGGTTGGGCCGCAACGGCTGAGGCAGGAGATTCGGCCACGGGGGCAGCGGCTTCGGACGCGACAGCGGGAGCTGCGATATCATCCGCGCTCTCACCCTCTTCGATCATCACAGCGATGGGCGTGTTTACCTTCACGCCTTCAGAGCCTTCAGCGATCAGGATCTTACCGATGATGCCTTCATCAACCGCTTCAAACTCCATCGTCGCTTTGTCGGTCTCAATCTCGGCAAGGATGTCGCCCGATGCGACCTCGTCACCCTCTTTGACCATCCATTTCGCCAGTGTTCCCTCTTCCATCGTGGGGGACAGGGCGGGCATCAATACTTCAGTAGCCATTCTTTTTTCTCCTCTGTCCTAAAGTGTTTTGGCTTGAGCCTGAAACAGGCTTGAGCCGAAACGCAGTAGAACCTCTCGATGATCCAGGCGTTTCGGGAATAACCGGCGCCGCCAGTTATTCCCGAAACGCTTTTGGTCAGGCGTAAATATCGGTCCACAGCTCTTCGAGCGCGGGTTCTGGGCTTGTTTTCGAAAACTCAGCCGCATCATTCACGACAGCTTTGATTTCCTTGTCTATTGCCTTCAGGTCGTCTTCGGATGCATGCTTGCCCTGCAAAAGAAGCTCGCGCACATGCTCGATCGCGTCACGCTCTTCGCGGACTTTCTGAACCTCTTCACGGGTTCGGTATTTGGCAGGGTCCGACATGGAGTGACCACGGTAACGGTATGTTTTCATTTCTAAAATATAAGGGCCATTGCCTGAACGACAGTGTTCAGTCGCCCGCAGACCAGCTTCCTTCACCGCGACGACATCCATGCCATCGACGGGTTCGCCCGGAATGCCGAACGCCTCTCCTCTGGTGTAGAGCTCAGGCGTGGAAGAGGCGCGTTTCAACGCTGTTCCCATCGCATATTGGTTGTTTTCAATCACATAGATCACCGGCAGCTGCCAAAGCTCCGCCATGTTGAAGCTTTCGTAGATCTGGCCCTGATTGGCCGCGCCATCGCCGAAATACGTGAATGTGACGCCACCGTTTTCTTTGTACTTGTCTGCAAAGGCGAGGCCGGTGCCGATGGGGACCTGTGCGCCGACAATCCCGTGGCCACCATAAAAGTGCTTCTCGGTCGAGAACATGTGCATCGAGCCGCCTTTGCCGCGCGAATACCCACCCTCGCGGCCCGTCAGTTCAGCCATGACGCCTTTGGGATCCATGCCGCAGGCCAACATGTGGCCGTGGTCGCGATAAGAGGTCAGGCGTTTGTCGCCTTCCTTCGCTGCGGCCTCTAGCCCGACAACAACAGCCTCTTGTCCGATATAGAGGTGACAGAATCCGCCGATCAGACCCATGCCATAGAGCTGTCCTGCCTTTTCCTCGAATCGACGGATCAACAACATCTCGCGGTAAAACTCGAGAAGCTCTTCTTTGGATGTATTTGATTTTGCGGACTTTTTCTGGGCGCTTTTCCGGGCTGCCATGTGGCGTTCTCCTCCTGGCGTCAGCTTGCATCTTAACGATAGTTTAGTGTTAAACTATCTTATACAGAGTTTGCGCCTTTAGGTCGACAAAAACTTGCCGTTACGCAAAGCAGGCCGCTATGCGTCGTGTGCAACTCTTTAGATTGGGAGTGGGAAGCTACCGCAATACAACTTCGTCTGCGCGGACCATGCCCAGGATCGAACGGGCTTGTTCATCAAGCAGGTCGAGGTCGAGGTATTCGTCTGACAATCGGTGCGTCTTATTGGAAAGGGCGGCAATCTCGGCCGAGAGCACATCACGCTCTTTCATAAGCGCTTGCGTCTCAGCCTCGATTTGCACGCGACGGAATAAACCATAGTCGCCCTGTACGCTGGCAAACGTGAAGTAGATGCCGAGGCCAACGACCACGACGAAGTAGATTGCTCCACCAAATCCAGCTTGTGTACGAGGTGCGCCCATAGGCTTCCTGTCTGTATGTACTGCCTCTTGCCCATCTCTTTTCGGACGGTGCAAGGGCACTATGGCACAGGTGATTCGCGATGTGAATCCTAAATCGAATCGGTCGGCGGATTTTCTTACCGGACGCGCGGGTGGTGGGCGGCGGAGCCTCCGGCGGGGATATTTTGGGAAAGAAAATGGAGCAGCTATGCAAACGGCCCGCAACGAAGCGCGGGCCGTTGTCGAAGCACGGCAGTGATTAGCCGGCTTTCGAGGCGTCGCAGATGCTGGTGATGGTCTCGGCAATTTCGCCGTTGAACGCGTCGTCGGATTGTTGTGCAGAAAGTCCTTCGGTCAGGGCGCGAGAGAAGCTGGCGATCATGCCGGTGTTCTGGCACAGGCGCGCGTTTGCTTCGGCGCGAGAGTATCCGCCGGAAAGTGCCACGACAGAGGCGACACGTGGGTGATCGACCAGAGGTTTGTAAAGGTTCGCGACCTCGGGCAGGGTGAGTTTCAGCATCACTGTCTGGTCGTCATTCAGCGCGTCGAGCTGGGATTTCAACTCAGCCAACAGGATCTCTTCCGCTTGGGCTTTGTCATCGATGGTGATGTTCACCTCTGGTTCGATGATCGGGATCAAGCCGTGGCCGAGGATCTGTTTGCCGACCTCAAACTGCTGGGCGACGTTGGCTTTGATACCTTCTGGGTTCGCCGCATTGATGACCGAACGCATCTTGGTGCCGAACACATCCGCTTTCACCGCGCGTTCGCAAAGTGTATCAAGCTCGGGCATAGGGTTCATCAGTTGCACGCCGTTTTCTTCGGCGGCCAGACCTTTGTCGACTTTCAGGAAGGGGACGACGCCGCGCTCTTCCCACATATATGTGGCGGTGGGTTTGCCAGCGATTTCCCGATCCATGGTCATTTCGAACAGGATCGCGCCGATCACCCTGTCGCCTGTGAATGACGGGGCTTGCGCGATACGCGAGCGCATGGCGTGGATCAGGTCGTACATTTCAGCGTCGTTGGAGTAGGCGTCTTCTTCGATCCCATAAAGGCGCAGCGCTTTCGGGGTGGAGCCGCCCGACTGGTCCAGGGCTGCAATGAAGCCCTGACCGGCTTTGATCTTATCCAGTTGTGCTTTGTTCGGCATGTCGACCCCATATCAATTTGGATGAATTTCCCCCGTATTAAGGGAGAGGGCGAAGGCATGCAATTCTGCTGGCGCTAACGGAACCAAGAAGAATTTAGGGCAGGGGTGTAGGGGGGATGGGGGCAAGGTTGGATGAAACGGTCGTGGACCTTGCCCCCAGCTTTGGCGCGCGGAGTTCGGAAGACGGGGAACGCAGACCGAAACGCGCCGCGGCATTCTGTGTGTGCCGGGGTTATTTGGTCAGGATCAGCTTTCCGGCACGGGTGATCGTGAGGGTGTAGACCATGTCGTTCAGGACAATCTGGGCTTTCTTGCCGAAATCAGTCAGGGCCATTGCGTCGTGTCGCGGCGGCGCGGCGTGCGTGTCGGTGTCAAAGGCCGAGCTGGGCAGGGGGGCGGTCATGTGCGGTCTCCTTCAAGGCAGGCCTCGATCCATGCGGCAAGAGATTTCAGGCCGGGCAGAATGGGCATAAGGGATTGCGTGGGGGATGGGATGTTGGTGGTGGCCATTTTGGGGCCTTTAAATAAATCAGTCATCTTCGCGCTCCTGATGCAGGTGTTTGGTGCTTTCAGGTCTCCGGCTGGTCGCGGGTGCGATTGGCTGATGTGATTAACTTACTAAAATAGTCAGATAAGAGTCAAGCGGTGTTTTGAAAAAGAAAAAGCCCCGCAGATTTATGCTGCGAGGCTGATTATATATAGTACTTTCAAATGGTTACTGGGAGAGTGCCGCCACGCCCGGCAATTCCTTGCCTTCCATCCATTCCAGAAACGCGCCACCAGCGGTGGAGATATAGGTAAAGTCCTTAGCCGCATCCGCTTTGTTCAGGGCCGCGACCGTGTCGCCGCCGCCGGCGACCGAAATCAAGTGGCCTTCAGCGGACAACTCGGCGGCTTTGCGCGCTGCGGCGTTGGTGGCCGCGTCGAACGGTTCGATCTCGAACGCACCCAGTGGGCCGTTCCAGATCAGCGTCTTTGCATTCTGGAACGTGGTGGCGATCCGCGCGACCGTATCGGGGCCTGCATCCAAGATCATCGCATCGGTGGGGCAGGCGTCGGCCGGTAGTGTTTCATTGGCCGCACCAGCAGCAAACTCACGGGCAACCACGATATCTGACGGCAGGATAATCTCGCACCCGTCCTCTTCGGCTTTGGTCAGGATGTCACGCGCTGTCTCCGCAAGGTCGTGTTCGGCCAGTGACTTGCCAACATCAATGCCTTGCGCGGCAAGGAAGGTGTTGGCCATTCCGCCACCTATAATCAGGTGGTTCACTTTTCCCACCAGGTTGCCCAGTAGGTCCAGCTTGGTGGACACCTTTGCGCCGCCCACGACGGCAACCAATGGACGATCGGGGTCACCAAGGGCTGCCTCCAGCGCCAACAATTCAGCCTGCATCAAGCGTCCAGCGCAGGATGGTAGCAACCGTGCCAGGGCCTCGGTCGAGGCATGCGCACGGTGCGCCGCCGAAAACGCGTCGTTGCAATAAATATTGCCCAATGCCGCCAGCGAGGCAGCGAAACCACCGTCATTCTTGGTCTCGCCTTCATGAAACCGGGTGTTTTCCAACAGCAGCACTTCGCCGGGTTCCAGCGCGGCGACGGCTTTCTTGGCGGGGCCACCAATGCAGTCGTCGGCAAACTTAACCGGAACGCCCAACGCGGCTTCCAGCGCGGGGAGGACGACCGACAAGGACATGTCCGGCACGCGTTGACCTTTGGGACGTCCGAAATGGGCCAGAAGAACCGGCTTCCCGCCAGCCGCCATTATGTCGCGAATGGTGGGCAGGATGCGTTGAATGCGGGTGTCATCGGTGACCACGCCATCTTCGACCGGCACATTGATATCTACACGTACTAAAACGGTTTTTCCGTCCAGCTCCATGTCGTCGAGTGTTTTCCAGGCCATTGGTCCCTCCATCAGCTACCGACGTGTTGCACACCAAAAGCGTGCGCGGGTCAACAGGCGGGGGCGAAAATGCCTTGATCGCCCCTTTCATCTTTGCGCGCCCACGCATAGTTTGTCGCCAAAGACACAACACTCAGACTACAGGAGGCCCAGATGGCCGAATACAAAGATCCCGAAAACACCATCCTGATGGAACTGAAGAACGGCACTGTCGTGATCGAGCTTCTGCCCGACGTGGCCCCGAAGCACAGCGAGCGCATGAAGGAACTGGCGCGCTCGGGCGAATATGACGGTGTTGTTTTTCACCGTGTGATCGATGGCTTCATGGCGCAAACCGGCGATGTCGCCAACGGCAAAGACCCGATGACCCTGCGCCACGCTGGCACTGGTGGGTCGTCGCTGCCTGATCTGCCAGCTGAATTCTCCAAACTGCCCCATGATCGTGGCACGCTGGGTGCGGCGCGGTCGCAAAACCCGAACTCGGCCAACAGCCAGTTCTTCATCAACTTCAAGGACAACAGCTTCCTGAACGGTCAATATACGGTCTATGGCCGCGTGACGTCCGGTATGGAACATGTCGACGCCATCACCCGTGGCGAGCCGCCAGCAGAGCCTGACATGATGATTTCGGTCAAGGTTGCGGCAGATGTCTGAGGAATACGGCAAACGTGACAGGACGACCTTTTGGGTCGCCTTTCTGGCCGGGGTGGCATTGATCGTCGGTTATGCGATTTATTCGTTCTGGCCCAACGAACCAGAGCCGGTTGATCTGGCCGCGCTTGGCGACGCACCCAAGTTAGAGCTGACCATCGAAGGGCAGGCGCAAGGCAATGTGGTCATTACGCTGCGCCCCGATCTGGCCCCGAAACACGTCGAACGTCTGGTGACACTCGCACAAGAGGGCGCTTATGACGGTGTCGTCTTCCACCGGGTGATCGACGGGTTCATGGCGCAAACCGGTGATGTCGAGTTTGGCCGACTGGACAGCGCCGACACCAGCCGGGCTGGCATGGGGGGCTCGAGTTATCCCGACCTACCTGCCGAGTTCTCGGATGTTCCCTTTGCACCGGGCATCGTTGGCATGGCGCGGTCGCAGAGCCCCGACTCGGCCAACAGCCAGTTCTTCATCATGTTCGAACAAGGTGATTTCCTGAATGGCCAATATACGGTGGTCGGGCAAGTGACCGACGGGATGGACGTTGTGCAGAAAATCAAACGTGGCGAGGGCAACAACGGCGCTGTGACCAGCCTGCCGGACGTGATCGCTCAGGCACGCGTGGTCGAATAAGCCATCGACTAACCACTGCGCACATTCGCTCAAACCCCCGTGAGGGGGGCTATGGGGCCTCTTCTTTCTCTGTCAGTGTGGTGACACCGGACGGATAAAAGGAGAGGCCCCATGCGTATTTTAATGACGATGCTTGCCATCACCATGGGGCTATGGGCGCATGAAGCCCGCGCCGATCCCGGCCAGTGGCAATCTGAGTTTCCCAAAACTGACTTCACGATGACCAAAGTGACGGAATGGAATGAGATCATGTCAGGCGGCCCCGGTCGCGACGGCATTCCCGCCTTATCTGATCCGAAATTTATCAATGTCATGGAAGAAGGCCGCCTGGGCGCGCGCGAACCCGTAATTACCTTGGAGCTAGAAGGGGATACGCCGCGTGCCTATCCTTTGCGCTACCTAACGTGGCACGAGATCGTGAATGATAAAGTCGGCGGGAAACCGGTTGCTGTGACCTTCTGCCCGCTCTGTAACTCCGGGATGGTCTTTGATCGCCGGGTGGACGGCAAAACACTGACCTTCGGCGTGACTGGCAAGCTCAGAAACTCCGACATGGTCATGTATGACCGCGAAACCGAGACATGGTGGCAACAAGCCATCGGCGAAGGCATCGTCGGCGAATTGGCTGGCACGCAACTGACGCAATTGCCCGCGTGGATGGAAAGCTGGGCCGAGTTTGCGAAGCGTAATCCCGATGGGCTGGTGATGGACGAACCAAATGCACGCCGCCCCTACGGTCAAAACCCATATGCCGGATATGACAGCCGCCAGCGTCCATATCCTTTCTTTACCGGCGAGCAACCCCCTCACGGAGTGCCCGCTCTGGCCCGCGTCGTTCGTGTAGGTGAACGCGCGTGGCCGGTCTCACGCCTCGCGAAAGAAGGCGAAATAACCGAGGCAGGCGTAACGATCAGTTGGAACGAGGGACAGGCATCCGCCCTTGATACAGCACGCATCTCAAAAGGGCGTGACGTGGGCACCATACGGGTTAAAGACGCAAAAGGCCGCGATGTACCCCACGATGTCCTCTTCGCATTCGCATATCACGCGTTTTGGCCGGATGGGGAGTGGATGCTGGGGGGATGACGACAGTCAGTCGCACCGGTGGGGTTCGTCCAGACTGAACGATACGTTTTTCCAAAGCCAAGTGAATGACGGGATAAAATACCGAAAACTACTGGCGTTAACCAGCAAAGAAACGTGGACAGCGTGGCCATTGCTCTTGCCAAGTTTTGCGGAAACGATGTCCTGCCTTCGAATCTCGTAACCTGCTGGCCGAACCACTACTCTATCATTTTCAATCACTATCTGATGGATGCGCTTGCGAGCAAGTTGCACTGAAAAAGCAAGGGTTCCGGTGGCGAAAACGGCCAATAGCACCCAGAACCGTCGGGGGTCTGCATCCAAGAACATCGGTATCAATCCAAGTGGCGAGAAAAGAAAGATGGAAAAGAACAACCAGAATAGCAGCTTTTGCGGCCTATCATTCACGTCATAGATGCCTTGATGCTCGCCAAAGAGTATTTCCACATCCTGTTCATTTCGAACCACCATGAAAGACTTACCTATCCACAGCACTAGTTTGCTGCTTTTTCTTGTCGAAAATATCCTGGGGTGAGGCCGCAGGCCGAGGGGCAACGCCCCTTATGCGCCCTTAGCTATTCCCACCCCGCGTGAACATTGCTGCATCCTCGGCAGCGCGCCGGATGGCCTTCGACTTGTTCACCGTTTCCTCATATTCCGCCTCGGGATCGCTGTCATAAACGACACCGCCACCGGCTTGAATATAGAGCTTCTCGTCCTTCACAACGGCTGTGCGCAGCGCGATGCACATATCCATGTCACCACCCGCGCTGAAATATCCCAAACCGCCGCCGTAAACGCCGCGTTTCTCGGGCTCCAACTCGTCGATGATCTCCATCGCGCGCACTTTGGGCGCCCCTGAAACGGTCCCGGCGGGCATACCAGCAAAGAACGCCGACAGCGCGTCCTGATCTTCGTGCAGCTCACCCACCACGTTCGAGACGATGTGCATCACGTGGCTGTAGCGTTCGATGATAAACTCCTCGGTCGGGCGCACTGTCCCGATTTTCGAGACCTTGCCCGTATCGTTGCGCCCCAGATCAAGCAGCATCAGATGCTCGGCCAGCTCTTTCTGGTCAGCCAACAGATCGGCCTCAAAGGCCTTGTCTTCCTCGGGCGTTTTGCCGCGTGGGCGGGTGCCTGCGATGGGGCGGATCGTGACCTCGCGATCAAAGACCCGCACCAAGATTTCGGGCGACGCGCCGACCACTTGAAAGCCACCGAAGTTGAAATAGAACATGAAGGGCGACGGGTTCGTGCGCCTGAGGCTGCGATAAAGCGCAAACGGGGGCAGGGGGAAGTTCTGCGTCCAACGCTGGCTGGGAACCACTTGGAAAATGTCGCCCGCGCGGATGTATTCTTTCGCTGTCTCGACCGCAGCCAGATAGTCGGGTTTCGTGAAGTTGGATACCAAGGGGCCAAGCTCGCGCGCCTCACCCAGATCACGCGTCTCACCGGGCGTTGCCCGATCCAGATCGCGCAGCGCATCCATCACCCGTTCAGCCGCTTGGGCATAGGCCGCTTTGGCCGACAGACCGGACCCCACGAAAGCGGGCGAGACCAGTGTGACCTCTCCCTTCACGCCATCAAGCACGGCAACCACAGACGGCCGCATCATCATCGCATCAGGAAGGCCCAGCGGGTCTGGGTTCACATCCGGCAGATGCTCGACCAAGCGGATCATATCATAGCCCAGATAGCCAAACAGACCAGCTGACGCGGCGGGCAAGTCTGTTGGCAATTCAATCGCGCTTTCCGCCAGAATTGCGCGCAGACCATCCAGCGGATCGCCTTGCATATCTTCGAACGCATCACCGTCAAAGCGTGCCATGCGGTTGACCCGCGCTTTTTGATCCCGGCAATCCCAGATCAGGTCGGGTTTCATGCCCACAATGGAATAGCGCCCGCGCACCTCGCCACCGGTCACACTTTCCAACATGAAACTGTCGCGGCGGGCCTCGGTCAGCTTCAACATCAGGCTGACAGGCGTGTCCAGATCGGCGGCCAAACGGGTATAGACCACTTGGTTCTTACCCGCCTTCCAGCCGGCTTCGAATTCCTCGAACGAGGGTGTCAGAGCCATGGTATTTCCTTTCCGGGCCGGGTCTGGACCTAGGTGCGGGTTATTGCAGCTGGGCGTTCACCGCGTTGATGACGGCGCGGTTCAATTCGATACCTGCACGATCCTGAATCGCGCGTGAGAAGGCGCGCTCCACGTCAAGTGCCAGTTGCTGCGCCGTGCCAGCGGCAAAGTTTTCCTTCAACACCAGAGCATCTTCGCTGTTCTGATCGGCAGGAACAATCGCATCCAATCGCGCCATAATGACACCCTCGGTGGTCGGAACCACGCGCCAGGTCCCTGCCTCCATATCGAACACATCGTTGATCAAGGCGGGGGGCGTGCCTTCGATAAAGGCTTCGCGGGTCTGGCCTTGTTCCAACACCTCGGTGAAACCAAGCGAGGCCAGGCTTTCGCCACCTTCCAGCTCTGGGATCAAAGCCGCTGCTTCGTCTGCCAGCAAGGAAAGACGTGTTTCTTGCTCCCATCCTGCCAACACCGCATCTGCGACTTCTGACTGGTCCTGCAGGCGCGGGGGCTGCAACTCGTCCAGACGCATGGCGAACACGCCGCCATCTGCCATAAGTGTGATTTCGGGGAAGTCATCGACAGTCACAGCGCCTGCAGCTTCGCGGAACGTGTCATAGGCGGCGATGCCGTCGGACATGCCAGCGGTCCAATCAATCGTGCCAAGACGCATGTTGTGTGCTTCTGCAATTTCTTCAATCGTGGCGCCGCCTGCCATCTGGTCGTCAAGTTCAGCGACCAAATCGCTGATCACGCGACGGGCCGCATCGGCAGAAAGCTCGCCCTGTAGCTCTTCGCGCGCGTCTTCAAGACTGGTTTCACGGGCCGACAGAATGGCGTTCATCCGAAACAGCGCCGGACCAAGATCGCTTTCCAACGGGCCAACGACACCCGGTTCGGCCAAAGCAAAGATCGCGTCACCAGCTGCGCCAAGGTCTTCTTTGGGAAGGTCACCCAGATCGATATCTGACAGTTCCAGATTGCGGTCGGCCACGAGCGTTTCAAACGTTGTGTCACCCGCAGCAATCGCGTCAGCCGCCGCCTGAGCATCCTCGGTTGAATTGAATACCAAACGCTCGACCAATCGGCGCTCGGGCACCTGATATTCGTTGATACGCTCGGCATAGAGCGCCGCAATCTGATCCTCGGCCACATTTAGGGTCGGGATCACATCTTCGGGGTCCAGCCACGCATAGCTGATCACCTTGGTTTCGGGCAGAGTAAATGTCGCCTGATTTGCATCGTAGTAGGCGGTCAGGTTCTCGGCCGTCGGCGTGGGCAGAGCAGTGGTCAGGCGATCCACACCGATGGCGGCCCATGTGAAGTCGCGTGCTTCACGCGCATAGCCATAAAGCGCATCGACATAGGCTGGCTGAGCTTCGACGCCATCCGCAACGGCGGCTTGCAGAATTTGGCGACTTACTTCTGCCCGCAAGCTCTTCTCAAACTCCGAGGCTGTCAGCCCGGATTGCTCCAACGCAAAGCTATATGCCTGACGGTCAAACTGACCGTCGGCCCCCATGAAAGCGGGAATATCAACGATCCGGTCGCGCAATTGTTCGTCGCCCACAGAGATGCCCAGACGCGCGGTTTCATCCTCTAGGGCGGCGGTGCCAATGACCCGCGCCAGAACCTGTTGGTCCAGCCCGATGTTACGCGCCATCTCCATGGTTAGACGCTGGCCGGTCTGTGCCTGCAACGCGTTCATCTCGGACTGCAATTCGCGCAGATAACGGTTCGCATCCACCTCGGTATCACCGACCGTAGCAATCGAGCGCGCAGAGCCGCCGAAATTGGTCGAGCCGAAGCCCACGAGCCCCACCATCACAAGACCCATCAAGATCCAGCCAAACGTGCGAGAGACTTTGCCGGTTGCCATACGCGTGTTCCTTATACCACCTGTTCCAAGGGGTTTTAGGCGGTCGGAACGGGAATGCCAATATGTGTTAAGAGCAAAGCCTTAGGGCGTAAAAGCTGCGAGCCGCTCCAATACCGTCGCGATTCCGTCTGGATCAATGTTTGCGAAGGCAACGCGCACCTGTTTTTGCCCGGCCAGATCGCCGTCTGGTGTGAACATCGTACCGGGCAAGGCAAGGATTGCGGCCTTGTCCACCAAAGCCTGCGCCAACGCGTCCGAGGGCATGTCGTAAGGGTGCTCGAGGTAGGCAAAATAGGCCCCGCACCCCATCAGACGCCAACCTCTGTTGGCCAGCGGTGCAAATCCCGAACGCATCGCTTGCGCGCGTGCCAGTATCTCGTCCCGCTCACTCGCCAACCAATTGTCAAGGTTACGAAGACCCCAAAGCGCTGCATGCTGCCCAAGTTGCGCCGGACAGATCGTGACGGTGTCGAGGAATTTCTCGACCTGCGCCAACCGGGCAGGGGAGGTCGTAATGGCGCCAACCCGATGCCCGGTCAGACGATATGATTTCGAGAAACTGTAAAGCTGAATGAGGGTCTCGTCCCAATCTGGATCGGTAAACAGCGTGTGCGGTGCGCCGGATTGCGAATGAAAATCGCGATAGGTTTCGTCAATGATCAATGCGATGCCACGCGACTTGGCCAACGTGTAGAATTCGGTGATCAAAGCGGAAGGGTATTCAACGCCCGTCGGATTATTCGGGGTCACCAACACAATCGCACGCGTGCGCGCGGTGATCAGCGCCTCGGCCTTCGCCGGATCGGGCAGAAGTGTATCGCCGGTCGGGAGCGAAACAGTGCTGATCCCCCCCATATCCAACCACATTTTATGGTTGAAGTACCAAGGTGTCGGCAGGATAACCTCGTCCCCCGGTGCGGTCAAAGTTGCAATCGCAGCGCAGAAGGCCTGATTGCAGCCAGAGGTTATGGCGATGTTGTCCGCGGTCACTGCGCCGCCGTAATGACGCGTTATGTTGAACGCCAATTCCGACCGCAGGGCCGGCAGGCCCAACACCGGACCATAAAGATGCGTCTCTGGTTGGCGTAAAACCGCATCCGCCATCGCCTGACGCATCGGCTCGGGTGGGGGATCCACAGGGGCTGCCTGACTGACATTGATCATGGATTGCTCTGCGGGGAAACTCTTTCCCTCAACCCATCGCCGCGCCTCCATCACAGGTGGCGGGAATGTGGCAGCAAGATTTGGGTTCAGGGGCGTCATGCAAGACCTCGTGCAGAGTTCGTTACCCGGACGGTAGCAATCGACGCGGAAGGCTGCAATCGGATGTGGGTGGTACGGACGGCGACATAATTCAGACCTATCGAAACGCGCGCGCATCCCTTTGCGGTTCTTGCGCGGTTAGGACAAGTTTTGCGTCACATGACCGGATGCTCATACATGAGGCGTCATTGCCACTTCAAGCAATTACCGGTGATTCACGTCGACGACAAAACATTTACAGATCTTACCGTCTGGCGTTCGATACGTCCGAAATCCCATTGCCTCGTAATAAGCCAAAGCTTCCGAATTCGAAGCTGAGATCGATGCGTCAATATGCAAGAGATCAGCTTTGCCTGCGGCCTTTCGGGTGACATCGAAGAGCGCGCGTCCCACGCCTCGTCGCGCAGCGGAGGGCTTTATGTGTGTGCCGATGATGCCCCACCCTGGCTCGACGTCCCATTCGTTCCCATTCTTCGCTATTTTCAAAGATTGAAATCCTAAGACCTCTCCATCCGATTTTGCCACGGAACAGCTAATTTTGTCTTGGTCACTGATGTAGTTCTCGAGAACAAAAACCTCATCGTCGGGTCTTGTTCGTTTGCCTGAAGCGGTCAGTTCCTGGAGAAAAGCGCTCATTTGCCCAACATCTTCAGGAGTGGCTTCTCGTATGACCATTTTCATCCCTCGCATGATGTGCTCGGTGTGTTTGCGAATGCGATTGTAATTACCTGTTCACTGACCCAAAACGGGTGTCCCACTGGGGCAGAGCCCCTATCCCTCCAACACCACCAGAGCGTGGCGCTTTTTACCTGCGGACAGTTTCATCGGCTCAGCCAGCTCGCCCGCCGCGATCATGCGGCCTGCATCGGTGAGTGCTGCGTCGTTCACCTTGGCGCCGTTTTCAGCGATCAGACGCTTGGCCTCTTTCCCCGATTTCACCAGCCCGGCTTTCACGAACAACTGAATGATCGAAATGCCGTCACCTAGGTCATCCACTGACAACGTCACGGTGGGCAAATCCTCACCGGTTCCGCCCTTTTCAAACACCTCACGCGCGGTGGCTTCTGCAGCTGTTGCTGCATCCCGCCCATGCGCCAAGGTTGTGACTTCATTGGCCAAAATGATCTTGGCGTCGTTAATTGCCTGACCTTCCAGCGCGCCCAGACGGTCACATTCCTCGATCGGTAGCTCGGTGTATAGCTTCAAGAAGCGACCTACATCGGCGTCGGTCGTGTTGCGCCAGAACTGCCAGAACTCGTACGGGCTTAGCATATCTGCATTCAGCCAGATCGCGCCTTGCTGCGATTTGCCCATCTTCTTGCCGTCGGACGTGGTCAGCAGCGGCGAGGTTAGGCCATAAATCTCATGATCCAACACGCGGCGTGTCAGGTCGATCCCGTTCACAATGTTGCCCCACTGATCCGAACCGCCCAACTGCAACAAACAGCCATAGCGGCGGTTCAGTTCCAAAAAGTCATAGGCCTGAAGGATCATGTAGTTGAATTCAAGGAACGACAGGCTCTGCTCGCGATCCAGTCGTGACTTTACGCTTTCAAAAGCCAGCATTCGGTTGACCGAAAAGTGCCGCCCGATATCGCGCAGGAAGTCGAGGTAATTAAGCCCATCCAGCCACTCGGCATTGTTCAGCATCAGCGCCTTATTGGGGCCATCTGCATCATAGTCGATGTAGCTGGCAAACACCTTTTTGATCCCGGCGATATTGTCGTCGATCTGGTCCGGTGTCAGCAACGGGCGCTCATCTGCGCGGAACGATGGATCACCCACCTTCGTGGTACCACCCCCCATCAGCGTGATCGGCTGGTGCCCGGTTTTTTGCAACCAACGCAGCATCATGATCTGGATCAGAGACCCCACATGTAACGACTTCGCTGTGGCGTCAAACCCGATATAAGCCGGCACGACCCCCGCGGCAAAAGCTTCGTCCAGCGATTGATAGTCGGTGCAATCGGCCAGAAAGCCGCGCTCGATCATCACACGCATGAAGTCGGATTTTGGGTGGTAGGTCATAGTGTTTTGGTCCATCTTAACAGTTGAACCTTTCGTATAGACGGGAGGTGGGCAAAGGAAAAGAGCGTGTTGAACACCATCGGGAAAGAGGCACTTAGCGCGCAGCTTAGCCGCGGTCCCGTCTGGGCCATGGGCTGTATGTCGGGCACGTCAATGGATGGGGTCGACGCGGCGTTGATCGAAACCGATGGGGTTCGGATCGTGGAGTTCGGGGCGGCCGCGTTCGCTGACTATACCGCCGAAGAACGCGCGGTGCTGACCAAAGCGATGGGCAAATGGCACGACGCGCCAGAAATCGCACCCGCAGCCCATATCGTGGAAGAGGTACACAACGCCGTCATCGCGCGGCTGGTGGAAGAGGGGCCGGCACCGGCGCTTATCGGCTTTCACGGCCAGACATTTGCGCATGATCCGCATGGGCGCGGCACTCATCAGGGCGGGGACGGGCAGGCTCTGGCCAGCTCTCTTAATCTTCCGGTGGTCTGGGATTTTCGCAGCGCAGATGTCAATTTAGGCGGCGAAGGTGCGCCACTTGCCCCGTTCTTTCACCATGCGTGTGCCGGGTACATAGGTGCCGAGCAGCCGGTGGTTTTTCTGAACCTCGGCGGGGTCGGAAATATCACTTGGGTCGATCCGGCAATTACCGCTCCGGAAGCCCCTGGCGCGTGCCTTGCTTTTGACACTGGCCCTGCCAACGCACCGATGAATGACCTGATGCAGATGCGGCTTGGTAAAAGCCATGATGAGGATGGCATTTTGGCGCGATCAGGAGTGGCGGATGAAAAGATCGTTTCAGATTTTCTAGACCATCCTTATTTCTTAAAAATGCCGCCCAAGTCTTTGGACAGAAATGATTTTCAGAACTTGTCTGATATGGCTTCCCATCTGTCAGATGCCGATGCTTTACGCACCATGACCGCTTGCATTGCCGTTGCTGTGGCACAAGGGTTGAAGCACTGTCCAAGCTCCCCTTCGCGCGTGCTTGTGACTGGCGGAGGCCGCCACAACGCCACCTTGATGAACGAATTGCGCCATCGCCTTTCGGGTCCGGTCGAGGACATCGATACCACCGGATTAGACGGCGACATGTTAGAGGCTCAGGCCTTCGCCTATCTCGCCGTGCGGGTGGCGAAGGGTTTGCCAACGTCTGCACCAACCACAACGGGCGTCGCAGCGGCGGTAGGTGGCGGCACGGTGTCGGAGCCAATAATCTGAAAGCGATTTCGCATGGATACGGTTGTAATTTTTGACACAGAATTCTTGGTGACCGAAGGGGCGCAGGCTCGGTTTTGGTGCGGGCCACATGATCCTGACCCTGTTGCGGTACAAATTGGCGCAGTTAAGCTGGGGATGGGCGAGGGGTTTCCAATCCTCAATACGCTCAGAATATACATTTGTGCCAAAGATAGGTTTGGCAACGATGCCGTGCTCGATCCCTTTTTCTCTCGACTTACAGGTGTGACGCCTGCGGACATAGATGCGTATGGGATCTCATTAGCAGATGCACTTGAGAAATTGCACCAGTTTACAGGCGATGACCGGCTTTGGTCCTGGGGTAAGGATGAACTGAACATGCTGGCCATCAGCTGTTACATAGAGGGAATTGCACCCCCTCTGCCGATTCAGAGGTTTGGGAACATTTGTTCGTTGGCCCTGAAATCGGGTATGTCCTACGAAGATATTAAGAAAACCCGCAGCTCCAACCTTGCCGACTATCTCGGCGCTCCGCATCCTGCATTGAAAAATCACGATGCATTGGATGATGCGCTTTCAGTGACCTATGCGTTGCGTCACCTGCTTTCAGAAGGGAGCTTAACCCCGTTCGACTTTCACTAGGGGTCAAGTCCGCGCCACGGTTGCCTTTTCCGCGTAGAACGCGATATGTTCCTTGAGAGAGGCCAGATCTTCGACCGGCGCGTCATATATATAACCCGCATCCTCGATCAGGGTCGATTTGGTCTGGATGGAATAATGTCGCGCCTCGCCCAGGTAAGGGTTGGTGGTGACGGTGTCGGATTTGTCCAAAAACGCCATCGCCACATCGGCCACGGGGAAATAGATCACGGGTGTCCCGTCGCCCTCGATCACCTCAAGCGCTGACTGGCTTTCGCCCAACACTGCGCCGCCTGCACGAATGGTCCATTTGCCCTCGGCCGGGCGGATCTTGATTTGGTCAGCCATGGTGTCCTCTTGAATTGAAGTGATGTCGCGAGACTGTAACAGAATTTTTGCAACGCTTGCGTGTCAAATCGGCGCACAAACGGTTTTGAGCCAGTCAAACGTCGCGTCATTCAGGCGGCCCTGAAGCTTTTCGACGCAGAAGGCGTGATAGGCATTGAGCCACGCACGCTCTTCGCCCGACAGCATATCTGCGACGACCAGACTCGTATCGAACGGAACAAACGTCAGCGTCTCTAAAGACAGCATATCGCGATCTGCATCGCCGCCTTCCGGGCAGATGGCCGTTTCCACGACCACAAGGTTTTCCAGACGGATGCCAAACGCACCTTCGCGGTAGTATCCCGGTTCATTGGACAGGATCATACCGGGCAGCAGTTCCACGTCAGAGACGTGGCTGAAGCGCGCCGGACCTTCGTGAACAGACAGATATGCACCAACACCATGCCCCGTGCCGTGGTTGAAGTCTTGGTGGGCCGCAAAGAGGGGATAACGTGCGATGGGGTCCAAGTCCCGACCCGAGCGGCCGCGAGGAAAATAGACACGCGACAGGGCGATCATGCCTTGTAACACACGAGTATAGCATCGTTTTTCTTCTTCCCCGATATCGCCGACCCGCAATGTGCGCGTGATATCTGTGGTGCCATCGCGGTACTGACCACCGCTGTCCAGAACCACCAGATTACCGTCTTCCAAGCTACGATTTGTCTCGTCGGTGACGCGGTAATGCATGATCGCGCCATTGGGTCCGGCCCCCGATATCGTCTCGAACGAGATGTCCAGAAGCGCGTTGCCAGCACGCCGCTTTTCTTCCAGCGTCGTGACCAGATCAATCTCGGTCAGGCCGGATTTATCCGCGCCGTCATACCACGCCAAAAACTCGACCATTGCGGCGGCGTCGCGCAGGTGCGCCTCGCGCGCGCCATTAAGTTCGGTCGGGTTTTTCTGCGCCTTGGGCAGGACCGCAGGATCATCGCCCCACGCAATCTGGGTCCCAGCATCTTCAAGAATTTGCGAAGCCGCCAACGGGGCTGAGGCTTTGTCGACCCGCACCGGACCGTCGAGTTTTTTCAACGCGGTTGAGAAGTCCTTGATTGAATGAAGCGATACATCTGCGTCCAGCTTGGCCTCGATCACTCGGCCCTCTGTGGTGAAAAAGGCGACTGATCCATCGTCATTCAGGATCGCGAAACCTTGAACAACCGGAATACGCGGGATGTCGTCGCCGCGGATATTTAGCATCCACGCGATGCTATCGGACAGTGTCATCACGCAGGCTTTTTGCCCGTCCGCCAGCAAGCCATCGGCAAGCTCGGATCGCTTGGCAGCGCTGGACATGCCCGCAAATTCAATGGGTTGTTCGATGATCTTCCCATTTGGGGCAGGCGGGCGGTCTTCCCAAATCTGATCCACCAGATTGTCGGTCGGGATCAGTTTGATCTCTGTGCCCTCAAGGGCTGCCTCGATCTTGTCGATCTCGCCTTTCGTGTGCAGCCACGGGTCAAATCCAATCTTGGCAGACGCATCAGCCAAACTATCCTTCAACCAAGGTCCGGGCTGAGTTTCGGGCCAGTGCACGGGAGTAAACGCGTCCATATCCGCCTGCACACGCACCTGTGTACGATAGCGTCCGTCGACGAATATTCCCGCAGTTTTCTTCAACGCGATGCAAAACCCTGCAGAGCCGCTGAACCCAGTCAGCCAAGCCAGCCGCGCATCGCAATCAGCCACGTATTCGCCTTGATGGGCATCGGCGCGTGGCACGATGAACCCATCCAAGCCTTTCATGGACATCGCGCGGCGCAAACGCTCTAGCCGGGCGGGGCCGCGTGTGGGATCGGCAGAGCTGTCAAACGTCTGGAACATAAAGAACTCCGGTCGGTAGGTTTGTGGAACTGGGGACTGGTAAATACTGCCGCGCCCAGCAAAGCGGACGCGAATGCGCGCACCATGCCGCACATCGCCACCAGTTGAAAGAGGGGTCAGCCCGCTTTCTTGATGCCCATCACACGCGCACGGGCGCGTGGGTCACTGTCGAAGAGCGCAGCAAGTTGTTCGGTCATCGCGCCTGCCAATTGCTCGACATCCGTGATGGTCACAGCGCGGTCATAGTAGCGGGTCACATCGTGGCCGATACCGATGGCAAGCAGCTCTACCTGCTTGCGTTTTTCGACCATTTCGATCACGTCACGCAGGTGTTTTTCCAAGTAATTCGCAGGGTTGACGGACAAAGTTGAATCATCCACCGGCGCGCCATCCGAAATCACCATCAAGATCTTGCGCTGCTCAGGCCGGGCAGTGATCCGGCGATGCGCCCATTCCAAAGCCTCGCCATCGATGTTTTCTTTCAGCAGGCCTTCTTTCATCATCAGACCCAAATTGTCCCGCGTGCGGCGCATCGGGGCATCGGCTTTCTTATAGATGATGTGACGCAGATCGTTCAGACGACCGGGCTGTTGCGGACGCCCGTCGGCCAGCCATTTTTCACGGGCCAAGCCGCCTTTCCAAGCGCGGGTGGTGAAGCCCAGTACCTCGACCTTGACCTGACAGCGTTCCAGCGTGCGCGACAGTACGTCAGCACAGATCGCCGCGATCGAGATGGGACGGCCCCGCATCGATCCAGAATTGTCCAACAGCAACGTCACGACGGTATCGCGGAATTCAGTGTCTTTTTCCTGTTTGAACGACAACGGCGTGGTGGGGTTGGCGACCACACGCGCCAGACGCCCAGCGTCCAAAATGCCTTCTTCCTGATCAAACAACCACGAGCGGTTTTGTTGCGCTTGCAAACGGCGCTGTAACTTGTTGGCCAAACGACTGACTGCGCCTTTCAAAGGCTCCAACTGCTGATCCAAATAGGCGCGCAAACGCTCTAATTCAGCAGGCTCCGCCAAATCCTCGGCCATAACCTCTTCGTCATGCTCGGCATTATAGACCAGATAGTCCGGATCTGCTTCCGAGGCGGGCGGGGGCGAGGGCTGCTCAAGCGGCGCATCCGCTTCGGGCATTTCCGCCTCGTCGCTCATCTCATCGTCAGCCAGATCATCAAGCGAGACTTGAGCCTCGGACTGGTCCATCTGCTCGTCCTGAGAGCGTTCGGGGTCGGCCTCACCCTCCTCTTCGTCCTGCGACTGCTCGTTTTGCTGATCGTCCTCGGCCTGATCCTCTTCGGCTTCCGCGTCGTCCTGGCTGTCGTCGTCCTCGTTGTCGGGATCATCGCCAAGTTGATCACCGTATCCCAGATCATCAATGATCTGACGGGCAAATCGGGCGAATTCCTTTTGGTCGCTCAGCTTTTCACCAAGGTTGTCCAAATGGTCGCCGGCTTGACCTTCAATGAAGTCGCGCCACAGGTTCAGCACATTGCCAGCAGCGGGCGGGAGGTCGCGCCCGGTCGCCAGATGGCGCATCAGATATCCCGCAGCCACGGGCAGCGGGGCATCCGCAGGCGCGGTGATCTGGTCATAGCCCGCGCGCACTGCGTCTGTTTCGATCTTGGCGTCGATGTTGCCCGCAGTACCGGGCATGTCGCGCGCGCCCATCGCCTCGCACCGGGCGGTTTCCATCGCTTCATAAATCTCGCGCGCCATGCCGGACGCAGGCGCATACTTATTGTGCGTCGCCTCGTTGTGGTAACGCAGCTTCATCGCATAGGCATCCGCCGTGCCCCGCGCCAACAACACCTCATCCCGTGTCATCCGGCGCGTCACCTGAGGCAGACGCACCGCATCATTGGACATACCCGGAGGGTCGACCGAGAAGCTGACCGACAGATCGGGTTCGTCCGCAAGCGTCTTCGTCGCCTCAGCCAGCGCTTTCTTGAACGGATCAGCAGGGTTGTCGGTGGGTTTGCTCATGCTACCAACCTATTTTGGGCGCGATTGCGAGATTCTGGTCAGAGAGTACTCCATCACATAGCTCAGATGTCGATTTGAGATGTTGCTTGGCAAACTTTCGATAAAGTTCATCTTCGGACCTGATCGACCGTTTGATCTGGGAACTGTTATCAATGCCAGCGACGGTAATAGCTACCAAACGCTTGAATAAGTCCCCATCTATCATGCCAGTGTCTTTGGCAAAGACGATGGCAGCCTTCGCATCCTTTGAAGCGGTGAGAAGCTCCTTTGAAGTCGGAAATGATACGTCACCTAGAAAGGTTTTGTGACCTAGGCTGAGACTGGCAATTCCGCCATAGAAACCTGAGCAGAATGCATTCTCAAAAAACGCTGTTGTGCCAGTTTCCGCAAGACTACTTGCGGGGATAACGAGTGTCCAAACTAGAAGTAAACGTCTTAACATAGTTAACCCAAACTCATGCTCACCGCGCTTTCCGGCAGTTCCTCGTCGAAGCAGCGCTGATAGAACTCCGCCACGATCTGGCGTTCAAGCTCGTCGCATTTGTTCAGGAAGGACAGGCGGAAGGCATAGCCGACCGAGCGGAAGATATGCGCGTTTTGCGCCCAGTTGATCACGGTCCGCGGGCTCATCACAGTCGACAGATCGCCGTTCATGAAGGCCGTGCGGGTCAGGTCCGCAACGGTGACCATCTGGCCAACGGTTTTGCGGCCAGCCTCGGTGTTCAGGAACGGGTTCTTCGCCAGCACGATGTTGGTCTCGGCGTCGTGGCTCAGATAGTTCAGCGTGGCGACCAGCGACCAACGGTCCATCTGCGCTTGGTTGATCTGTTGCACGCCGTGATATAGCCCGGTCGTGTCGCCCAGACCCACGGTGTTTGCGGTGGCAAACAGGCGGAAGGACGGGTGGGGGGTGATGACCTCGTTCTGGTCCAGAAGGGTCAGCTTACCGTCATGCTCCAATACACGCTGGATCACGAACATAACGTCCGCACGACCGGCATCGTATTCATCAAACACGATCGCGGTCGGGTTGCGCAGCGCCCAAGGCAGAATGCCTTCTTGGAATTCGGTGACCTGCATCCCGTCTTTCAGCTTGATCGCGTCCTTACCGATCAGGTCGATCCGGCTGATATGACTGTCAAGGTTCACACGCACGGCAGGCCAGTTCAGGCGGGCCGCGACCTGTTCAATATGCGTCGACTTGCCTGTCCCGTGATAGCCCTGAACCATCACGCGGCGGTTGTGCGAAAAGCCTGCAAGGATCGCGAGCGTCGTGTCGGGATCAAACTTATACGTCGTATCAAGCTCTGGCACGCGATCCATACGCTCAGCAAAGCCTTTGACAACCATGTCGCTGTCGATGCCGAAAACCTCGCGCACCGAGATGTCTTCGGTGGGCTTCGCGTTCATATCCAGTGTGCCGTCTGCCATTGGGTGATCCTTCTCCTCGCGGGTCGCAACCAGAGTGTGATGCCCGATCAAAGGGGCGGGTTCAAGGGGAAGGTCGCCAGATTTGTGACGTAAGGACAAGGTGGCCCTAGAAACGTGGCGTGACTGGGCATATTGGCAAAGAAAAAGGCGACACAATGGCCGCCCTTTTGGTACAATCTCGTTGAAACCCGACCTACTTAAAGCTGCGGCTTTCCTTGATTTGATCCCATGCCCAGACAACTTCCTGAAGCTGTTCTTCCAAACTGCGATCACCACCGTTCATGTCGGGGTGCAAAACCTTGATCAGCTTCTTATAGGCCTTGCGGATCTCGGCCTTGGTCCAGTGATCCTTGGCTTCTAGAATTTCGACGGCGCGACGTTCTGTAGGCGGCAGTTTGCGGGTGCCGGTGATGGACTTGCCCGGATTGCGGGTGGCATTTTCGCCCAGCACCTGATGGGGGTCATCAACGCCCAAGCGGGCCCAGGCGCGCTGTTCATCCTTGGTGCCCATCGGCTTGGTCTCACGCTCCCACACGCGATCTTTTTCCATCTGCTCGTTCATTTCTTCTTCGGTGGAGCCGTCAAAGAAGTTCCACTTCAGATTATATTCCCGAACGTGGTCTTTGCAGAACCACTTGAACTCGTCCAGATGATCGGGCGAACGGGGTGCGCGGTACTGACCAGCCTCTTGGCAGCCATCATGTTCACAGACGCGTTGCGAGGTTTCGAACGCCCCGGACATTCCACGCTTGCCGCGCGGGTTCTTCTTTTTGGCGGTCGAGACCGACATATCAAAACCAAAGGGATCGCTTTTAGACATTGGAATACTCTTTTCGACTCGGACCAGAGAGTTTAGTGCATTTTCGAGGCGATTGAAGAGGGAAAGACCAAGAAATGACCAGAACCGAGCAAATATCTTCGAAACTACAAGATGCGTTTTCACCTCAACGGCTTGAAGTTATTGATGAAAGTGAAAAGCACAGGGGGCATGCGGGGTATCAGGAAGGCGGAGAAAGCCATTTCCAGGTCATCATCCGCGCGCCGATTTTCGCCGAGATGTCGCGAATTGCGCGCCACCGCGCCATTCACAAAGCGCTTGGACCGGAGCTTGTGGCACAGATCCACGCATTGGCGCTGGACGTCTCGGACTAACCGTCGGATTTATTGTCGGTTCGTTCAACAGCCGGGGCGTGATCGCTGACTTCATTTGCTTCGGCAGCGGATGGAAGCGCCGGGGCCGGATTTTCCTCAACAGGCGCCACGGGCGCTTCGACCAACGGGGCCTCTGCCACCTCGTCTGCTTCCACCTCCACATCCAGTGCGCGTCGGAACACCAGCATATTGTGATAGACCGTCGTCCGGCCCGTGAGGCCCGAGCGTTCTTCGCTCGGCAACGTGTCTGTGCGTTGATATTCCCACCCTTCAGCGGCCATTTCGTTCAAGATTTCGGCCATCACATGGGCAAAGCGCGCCTCTGAGGTTTTGACGCCTCGTGCTTTTTTACCTTTGCGCGGGGCGGGGATCACTTCGTATTCAAACATGGGGCCACTCTGGTCTGGGTGCGTTCAAGGCGCCTCATTAGCAGGTGAAAGTGATTGGGGCCAGCCATGAAGGCCAACCCCAGCAGGATTGCGCGCAGGCCTGTGGCGGGCCTGCACAATCAACCTTACGATTGCAGATCTGCAAGAATTTGAGCCAGCATGTCCATGCCTGCTCCCCAACCGTGATCCAGCCCGGCCATCGCGCCTTTAAAGCACGCCAGTTCAGCCTCTGTTGCGCCATCCGGCACCCATTCCAGCCGCATATGGGTCTTGTCGCCTTTGGGTGCGAACGTAACCGTGGTCATCAGGTGGCGGGGCCAGTCAGGCATCATTGGGTTCGCCGCTGGTTGCCAATCGTTGTCGGTGATTGTGTGTCTCCAAACCAGACGCTCAAATGGTTTCACTTCTGAATACTCGGCCTTCTCAAACGACGATCCTTTCGACATCCGCATCTCGTTCAGCCAAACGCCGCCCGGCGTGACGTCAAGCTTATGGATGACAGTTTCGACACCCGGACCATACCACTGTGAAAGCAGCTCCGCCTCGGTCCAAGTGCGCCAAACCAGTTCGGGCGAGGCGTCAAATACGCGCTCCAACACGTAGGTGGGTAAATCGGTCATTGGGTATCCTTCCTGTCATTTGATTTTAAATCGCTCAGCAATTTGTCCAGCTCGTTGAAACTTCCGGTCCAGAAGCGTTCGAAGTCCTCAAGCCAGTCGATCGCGGCTTTCATCGGAGCGGCTTTGAGGCGGGCAGGGGCGCGATGCCCTCTGTCGCGTTCAACCAATCCAGCTGTCTCCAGAACCCGGAGATGTTTGGAGATGGCAGGCTGGCTAATCTCGAAGGGTTCAGTCAGCTCTGACACGGACGCCTCACCTTGTGCCAGCCGCGCCAGAATGGCCCGGCGCGTAGGGTCGGCAAGGGCACTGAATACGGCGTCGAGTGTGGGGCCGGCGGGTTTTATCATAACTAAATGGTTATGGATTGGGGTGGAAAAGTCAAGTACTGACCCGTCTAGGTTTGACCAACCCATGTAAACACGCGACATTCTACTCTGCCTGCCTTGGTCACGAGACTGCGGGTATCTTTCAAACTCGTCGCACAAAACCAAGCCGCCGTGCCACGCGCGATGTTTGGATTTACTCACATTCGCAGTAAGCATGTGCTAGCAATCGGGAAGTTCATCTAGCCTACACAAGTGGGCAGATAACTTGCGGCCCAAAGCGGGAAGGAAAGCCAGAGACGTTTTTCAGCCTGCAATGTATGAAGTTTAGTGGGTTGGCGTTGGTCTAATGTAAGGAATAAGCCGTGCAAAACATCTATAAACTTTCGTCCGCCACGGCCGTTCTTTTGGTTGTATCGACGCCGGTGTTCGCAGTGGACTTAGTCGGGGTCGATGTCACGTTGGGTTATGGCGCGGTCACTGGCTCGGAAGACTTGTCGACCGCAGCGTTAACTGGGTCCGTGGAAATTGGCTTCGGGTCAGATTTTGGGCTGCAACTGGATTTGAGCGGCTATTCAAATAACAACTCACTGGGCAGCTCGAAAAGCCTGTCGGGAACGATGCATGCCCTTTACCACGTCAACCAAGATATTACTGTTAGCGCATTCTACGGCGCTAATTCTCTGACGTCTGGCCCAGTCGCGTTCTATGGCGCCGAAGCGGACATCACATTCGGTAACATCACGGCCGAGGTATATTGGACCCAATTCAGCGATCAGGACTTTATCTTTGCAAACTATAGCTCACGGCAACGCGGTGCCGAAGTCAAAGTAGAGCTATCCCCAAAAGTGTCTTTAGGCGTTTCTTACGATCAAGAGAATGCAGATTTGATGATGAAATCCAAATTTCTGCCAGATGCCGGTTACTCGACAAAGAACTTCGCAATGGTTCTTCACTATCGCCCAACCGAGCACGTATCGTTGTTAGCTAAGGTCGGCCAAAGTAAGTACGATGGCACCGGGTCGATCAGCGGGCTCAGCCAATCCGATGTATTCTATGGGCTCGGCATTGAATACACATTCGGTAAAAATAAAGGTACAACGTTCGGAACACGCGGGCGTCTTTGGTCGACGAACTTCTAATCTGAGACGCCTCTGACCAGCTGTTTCCGATGCTGCTTTAGC
The DNA here is from genome assembly GCF_041403445.1 of Aliiroseovarius conchicola. NCBI lineage: Bacteria > Pseudomonadati > Pseudomonadota > Alphaproteobacteria > Rhodobacterales > Paracoccaceae > Aliiroseovarius > Aliiroseovarius conchicola. The sequence goes on along the minus strand of NZ_JBGEHL010000004.1, from coordinate 3,183 downwards.
GCCCCTTTCTTATTCTATCGAAATCTACCGCACCCAAGTGGACTCAGACTTCAAGATCGGACCGCGTAAACACCGGATGCACAGCGAGCGATGGAACATCCTTGATTGAAGGTTCGCCTTCGCCCCGCCAGATCGCGCAAATCACGGCCAAGACGTCGGCCCCTTCCTGCATGGCAAGCTGATGGGCGTCTGCGACGGCCCCTCCGGTCGAGATTACATCCTCGATAAAGGTCACGCGTTTTCCGGCAATATCCTGTCCCTCGATCGCGCGGCAAGTTCCGTAGGTTTTCGCTTCTTTCCGAACGAATGCGGCGGGCAAGCCGGTTTCAAGGGCCATAGCGGTGACCAGAGGGACACCGCCCAATTCAAGACCCGCGATGATCTCGGTTTCTGGCGGTAACAATGCACACATCGCGTGCGCCAGCGGCTTCAGCAGTGATGGATTACCTTCAAACCGGTATTTGTCGAAATAAAGGTTCGACACTTGGCCAGATCGCAGCAGGAATTCACCCTCAAGTGTCGCGGCTTTCGCCAAACGGCGAGCAAGATCTGATCGCGAGGCCGGGGTATTCGGCGTGGAAGCCAACTTAAAGCCCCAGTTTTGCTGTCACGATCTCGTTCACCGCTTTGGGATTGGCCTTGCCGCCGGTGGCTTTCATCACCTGACCAACAAAGAAGCCCACCAGTTTTGGGTTCTCTTTGGCCTTTTCGACTTGCGCTGGGTTGGCGGCGATCACGTCGTCCACAGCGGCTTCGATGGCACCGGTGTCGGTGACCTGTTTCATGCCGCGTGCTTCGACGATTTCCGCCGGGTCGCCACCCTCGGTATAGACGATTTCAAACAGGTCCTTGGCGATCTTACCCGAGATATCGCCCTTGGCGATCAGCGCGATGATCCCGCCCAGTTGGTCGGGGCTAACGGGGCTGCCTTTGATGCCTTTGTCGTCCTTCTTCAGGCGGCCGAACAGCTCGTTGATCACCCAGTTGGCGGCAAGCTTGCCGTCGCGCCCCTCTGCCACTGCCTCAAAAAAAGCAGCGTTTTCCGCATCTGCGGTCAGGACGCCGGCGTCATATTCGGACAGGCCAAAGCCAGCAACGAAGCGCGCTTTCTTCTCATCTGGCAGCTCTGGCAACGTTTGCGCGATGCCATCCACCCAATCTTGCTGGATCTCCAGTGGCAGCAGGTCAGGGCAGGGGAAGTAGCGATAGTCGTGCGCCTCTTCCTTAGACCGCATGGAGCGTGTTTCGTTCTTGTCCGGGTCATAAAGGCGTGTCTCCTGCACAACCTCTCCACCATCTTCCAGAATGGCGATCTGGCGGCGGGCTTCGTAGTCAATCGCGGCCTGAATGAAACGCATGGAGTTCATGTTCTTGATCTCGCACCGGGTGCCCAGATGACCGAAATCCTGTGTCTCCATGTATTTCTCAAACTGGCCCGGGCGACAGACCGAGACGTTGACGTCCGCGCGCAGGTTACCGTTTTGCATGTTGCCATCACAGGTGCCCAGATAGCGCAGAATCTGACGCAGCTTGGTGACATAGGCCGCGGCTTCTTCAGGGCCACGGATATCGGGACGTGACACGATCTCCATCAACGCGACACCGGTACGGTTCAGGTCGACGAAGGACATGTTCGGATCCATGTCATGCACGGATTTACCGGCGTCTTGTTCAAGGTGAATACGCTCGATGCGGACCTTGCGCGCGATGCCGGGACCCATATCTACGATCACTTCGCCTTCGCCCACGATCGGGTGGTAAAGCTGCGAAATCTGATAGCCCTGCGGCAAGTCAGGATAGAAGTAGTTCTTGCGGTCAAATGCTGAGAACAGGTTGATTTCGGCTTTCAGGCCCAACCCAGTGCGCACCGCTTGTTCCACACAGTATTCGTTGATCACGGGCAGCATGCCGGGCATGGCCGCATCCACGAAAGCCACGTTCGAGTTGGGTTCCGCGCCGAACTTCGTCGAAGCACCTGAGAAAAGCTTGGCATTCGAGCTGACCTGAGCGTGGATTTCCATCCCAATAACCAGTTCCCAATCTTCCTTTGCCCCAGCAATGGTTTTAATGGCAGGGGTTTCATAGGCGAGATGATCCAGCATTTGCATATTTCCCGAATTTCTTGATCCACAGGCCTTCTAGGGCAGGGGCGCGCAGGGGGCAAGAGGTTGGGCCTGATCATAGCCACTCACTACCGGTTCGTCTGAAGATGGTGGTGGTCAATCTCTGCTTGTGCTGCGCCGCAGAATGGTTGAATTTTCCGCCAATGGTAGAATGTGGCAGGGCATATCCGCCATGCATATAAGGCATATCAGCGAATTCACGCCAATTGCTGCGGTGCGGCAATCGAATGGTTGAACTTTGCAACCGAACTCCCTACCTGCCAGCAAGCGAGTAAAAACGGACCTTGGTGGGGACGATGAAAAGATTGATTTTGGGGCTGGCGGCTGCTTTGACGCTGACGCAGTCCGTACAAGCCGAAGACATTTTGGGTACGCGCGGGCTGCGCACGCCCGTATTGACCATGAAATGGGATGAGAAGCCGCAGGCCGCTGCCTGGACCAACGCTGCCATTGACGCGTTAGAGACCCACGGCTCGGTTCTGGCACAAACTGTGCCAGACGATATCGACCAATGGTGCCCGGGCTACGCAGCGCAAAACACCGAAGGGCGTAACGCGTTCTGGGCCGGGCTATTGTCGACATTGTCCTTCTATGAAAGCACATGGCGCCAAACAGCCGTTGGCGGTGGTGGCAAATGGTACGGGTTGGTCCAGATCTTGCCTGCGACTGCGCGCGGTTATGGCTGCGAAGCGAAATCGGGGGCTGCTCTGAAGAATGGCGAGCTGAACCTCAGCTGCGCAGTTCGCATCCTTTCAACAACCGTTCCACGCGACAATGTTGTCTCGAAGGGGATGAAGGGCGTGGCTGCCGATTGGGGCCCGTTCCACTCAAAGCGCAAACGCGAAGGCATGCGCAGCTGGATCAAAGAGCAGAATTACTGCTCGGCTGCATAACAACATTCTATACTAAAAAGAGCGGCCCAAACGGACCGCCCTTTTTAGGGCCTGTTAACACTTAATCATATCGACGATTAGGGCGAAATTCAGGAAAGCGCGGTACATGACGTCCAGCTTTTCGAACCTTGAGAAGATGCGCCGGTATCCTTTCAGCCTTCGAAACA
>NZ_JBGEHL010000003.1:0-477712 GCF_041403445.1 Aliiroseovarius conchicola | reverse complement strand
GCACATTCCCGCGCTGGACTGGCAAGTAGGGCTGGATCAGCGCGTATTGATTTTCTGTTATCTCATTCATAACAGATACCTAGCATCAAATAGCACTAAGTAATAGTGTTAACAGGCCCTAGTAAGCGAGCGGACTGGTTTAGATTGTGATGATGGAGAAGAACTAAGCTGTGACATGCTCTTGGAAATTGAAGTTCCTTAATCAACTAGTTGCCGTTTTTCTGTTGACCAACTCCTCGTTTGCAGAAGGTGTTGAAACAACGACTAAAGAGGTCGGAGATGTTATGCATCAGTTGTTTACAAGTACTACTTGTTCTACGGCAATCGATGCGGCCTCCGAAATATCGGCAGGTAGCGCACATGTTAAGGACGTTCTTCTTGTGATGAACCTTACTTTCTATTTGAAGGCGTTTGCTGCTGGACTAGGTAAAGAAGTAGCGGATGTGAACATCGCCTTTGGTAAGTTTTGTAAATCAAATCCCGAGAAGCTGGTTTCCGATTTTCGGTAGCAGGTGCGTTCGGTCGGACCGCCTGAGTCAGAGCCCGTGTAGTGCACGGGCCACGCCCGACCCTCCCCCCCCGGGAGGGCGTATTGCAACGACTCAAACTGCAGGATCGTTCGCAGCGGGGCAATGCCCCAAGAAACGTAACCGACCAAAACGCCCACCCAGGGTCGGGCGTGGCCCTCGCTTCGCCATGTCAGAGGCTTTCTGCCCATCCTCTTAATTCCTGATTGCACTTTCCCCCAAAACCCCCGATTTCGAGATAGACATGCATGCGAATGGAAGGACAGGGCATGATTGAACGTATTGAAACCGGGGTGCGCTCCTCGAAGATCGTTAAGTACAAGGGCATCGCCTATATCACTGGTCAGGTGGGTGAGGGCGAGACTATTCAAGAGCAGACTGCAGAATGCTTGCGCCGTTTGGATGCTCTGCTGGAAAAGGCCGGATCGACGCGCGAAAACATGCTGCGTGCGACCATCTGGTTGGCAGATATGAGTGATTTTGCCGGGTTGAACGAGGTTTGGAACGCGTGGGTTCCCGAGGGCCATGCGCCGGCGCGCGCCTGCGGTGAAGCCAAGCTGGCCCGGCCTGAACTGAAGGTCGAAATCATCGTCGACGCCGCCTACGAAGAGTAATCTCAGGACTGCGTGACCTCATCAAAGGGCAGCCGGTATCCGCCGTCTGCCCTTTTCCTATCGTTGCCGTCTCTGCCTGGCAAATCTGCGCCGAAAAGGAAGGCTATACGCCGATCCCATACACCCCAATCGCCTCTTCCAGCTGAGTCTCTTCATAGCCAAAATGCGACTGCACCACGGTCTCCAGCTGTCGAAACAACGCGCGGGCCTCGTTGAACTTCTCTTGGTCGACCTCGAACATCAGCGCCATCGCGGCGCGCTCCAGACGGACCAGCAGCTCATGCACGACCTTGTGCTCTTCTTTCAGTCGTTCGACCACGGCGCGTAGGGCGTCGTTGCCTTTCCCGGCGAGTTCGGGGAACAAGGCGTATTCCTCGATGTCGTGATGCCCGTTCAGCACTTTGCACTCCCGCCCACAGAGCGCGCCGAATTGCCGGACGTTCTGTGCAAACTCGGCTGAGGTTATTGTGTTCGTCAGGTCCTTGCCTGACGCTTCGCCCGCCTCGATCCGGTCCAGCACGATCCCGATCCGGCCCACGTCGTTCAGGTGCATCCTGTGAATCGCCGCCAGCCGCCGTCCCGCGCGCCGGTCATCGTCCGTGGCGTGGGGCAGGGCGGGCATGGTCGGGCGGGTGCCGAAGTCGACTGTCAGGTCGGCAAGGGGGGTATCGTTCAGATCTTCCAAACGATCACTCACCCCACTTGTAGTTAAAGCTCACTGACAGCCGCTCTTCCTCACCGGTGTTCTGCATTACTTCATGCCGTAACCAGCTTTCCCACAGCAGCACGTCGCCCTCGGCCGGGCGCTTGGTGATGAAACCTTGCAATGCTTCGCGGGCGTCCTTGCGGCGGGGTGGGGCGGCCATCATGTGGACGTGGCGGGGGTCTTCATAGCGCAGGGCGCCGGCCCCTTCGGGAAGGGCAAGATAGGTTGTGCCAGAGATCACCGAATGCGGGTGGATGTGTGCGGAGTGATAGCCGCCGGGCGGCAGGATGTTGATCCAGATATCCTCAAGTTCCAGCTTGCGATCATCCAGATTGAATTCCAAGTCCTCGGCAAAGGCAGCGACATGCTTGTCCAGTGCGTCCACCAGATCTTTGAAGATCGGAAACCGCCACGGCAGGTCGGTTAGGGAGGCATAGGAGGTGTAGCCGGGATAGCCCTCGGCCTCGCACCATTCCTGCCCCGCCTCGTCATCCTCGGCGATGGAATAGCAGCTGTCATAAAGCTCGTCTTGGCTGACCTTGGGGTCAAATTCTGACAGCTGAGCGTGGTAAAGGCGGGTCACGAAGAGGGAAGATATATTGGCCATGGTGGAGTGATACTCCAGACTTTCATACTGTGCGAGCGCTCTTTTATCTTGTGATGCACAACGCGTACGGGTTAGCGTTTTTGGCCGACCAGAGTTGGCGCACATTTAACTGGTGAGGCACGAGATGAAAACCGTAGACATCGTAAAATGGATCGCAACGGCCGTCCAATTGGTCGGATATGCGCTCACAGGATTGAACATAGTCCCTTTAAACGTCTTCATGTTTTTTATCGGGATCGGGCTGTGGTTCGCGGTTGGTGTCATGTGGAAAGATCGGGCAATCATGGTCGTCCATGTTGGTGCCTTTATTTCCCTTTTTGTTGGGTATCTGAACGCGGCCTAAGAAAACAAGGCAATCCAGCGTCTTTCCTGTTGCCACGCCCATGCCTGTCCCCTATAGACGCACATCTCATGGATTCCGGCGACGGGATTCGTGTGTTTTGACATTCACCCACCAGACATGGGGTGACCTGCCAACAAACGGGGCAGAGCTCTCTGGTGCAAGGAAAGGAAAAGGCGAATGAACGCCAAGGAACTGCGTGATCAGTCTCCTGACCAGCTGCGCGAAAAGCTGGCAGATCTGAAAAAAGAGGCTTTCAACCTGCGTTTCCAGCAGGCCACTGGTGCCATCGAAAACACCGCTCAGATGCGTAAGGTTCGTCGCGACGCTGCTCGCGTGAAGACCATTCTGAACGAACAAGCCCGCGCTGCGGCTGAGTAAGAGGAGCCAGTAGAATGCCCAAACGTATCCTGTCAGGCACTGTAACAAGCGCCGCAAATGAACAAACCGTAACTGTGTCGGTTGAACGCCGTTTCACACACCCGGTTCTGAAGAAAACCATCCGTAAGTCCAAAAAGTACCGGGCTCACGATGAGAAGAATGCCTATAAGGCTGGCGACACCGTCCGCATCATTGAATGCGCGCCGAAGTCGAAAACCAAACGTTGGGAAGTTCTGGAAGGCTAAGTTTTGCCTTCCCGGACGACTTAACAAGTCGAAACCCTGGGGGATCCGCCACGCATCGGCGCCCCAAAGGTCGGGAGAAACCACATGATCCAGATGCAAACAAATCTGGATGTAGCTGACAACAGCGGCGCTCGCCGTGTTCAGTGCATCAAGGTTCTGGGTGGTTCCAAGCGTAAGTACGCATCCGTTGGCGACATCATTGTCGTCTCGGTTAAGGAAGCCATTCCACGCGGTCGCGTTAAGAAAGGTGATGTCCGTAAGGCCGTCGTCGTTCGCACCGCTAAAGAAGTCCGTCGTGACGACGGCACTGCCATTCGGTTTGATCGCAACGCCGCGGTTATTCTGAACAACAGCAACGAACCCGTCGGCACACGTATCTTCGGACCAGTTGTTCGCGAACTTCGCGCGAAGAACTTCATGAAGATCATCTCGCTGGCTCCGGAGGTGCTGTAAGATGGCTGCTAAGTTGAAAAAAGGCGACAAGGTTGTCGTTCTGGCCGGTAAAGACAAAGGCAAGCAGGGTGAAATTACCTCTGTTGACCCGAAAGCTGGCAAAGCCGTTGTAGACGGTGTGAACGTTTCCATCCGCCACACCCGTCAGAGCCAGACCAGCCAAGGTGGCCGCATCCCGAAAGCGATGCCGATCCAACTGTCTAACCTGTCTCTGCTGGACAAAAACGGCAAAGCAACGCGCGTTGGCTTCCGCGAGGAAGACGGCAAGAAAGTGCGTTTCGCCAAAACCACAGGGGAGACTGTCTGATGCTTGATACCGCAAACTACACCCCCCGCCTGAAAGCCGCTTACAAGGACAGCATCCGCGCTGCCATGAAAGAGGAATTCGGTTACAAGAACGACATGCAGATCCCGCGTCTGGATAAAATCGTTCTGAACATTGGTTGTGGCGCTGAGGCCGTTAAGGACTCGAAGAAAGCCAAGTCGGCTGTGGCAGACCTGACGGCAATTGCCGGTCAGCAAGCTCTGACGACGAAAGCCAAGAAATCGATCGCTGGTTTCCGTGTTCGCGAGGACATGCCGCTGGGTGCGAAAGTCACCCTGCGCGGAGACCGGATGTACGAATTCCTGGACCGTCTGATCACGATCGCAATGCCTCGTATCCGCGACTTCCGCGGCGTTCCTGGCAGCTCCTTTGACGGCCGCGGCAACTATGCCACTGGCCTGAAAGAGCACATCGTGTTCCCAGAAATCGACTTTGATAAAGTTGATGAGACCTGGGGCATGGACATCGTGATTGCCACCACCGCGAACACCGACGCGGAAGCAAAGAGCCTGTTGAAGCACTTCAACATGCCCTTCAACAGCTGATCCGCGGGAAGGAAAAGACATGGCTAAAAAAGCAATGATCGAACGCGAGAAAAAGCGTCAGGCGCTGGTGGAGAAATTCGCCGCAAAACGCGCTGCGCTGAAAGAGATCGCAAACGATGAGAGCAAGACAATGGAAGAGCGTTTCACCGCCCGCCTGAAGCTTGCAAAACTGCCGCGTAACTCGTCGGCCACACGCTTGCACAACCGCTGCCAGCTGACCGGTCGTCCTCATGCTTACTATCGTAAGCTGAAAGTTTCGCGGATCGCGCTGCGGGAACTTGGCTCGAACGGCCAAATCCCCGGCCTGGTGAAATCAAGCTGGTAAGGGAGAGATAGATATGAACGATCCTATCGGCGATATGCTCACCCGTATCCGTAACTCGCAAATGCGCGGCAAGTCGGTTGTTTCGACACCTGCTTCCAAACTGCGTGCTTGGGTTTTGGATGTTCTGGCCGACGAAGGCTACATCCGCGGTTACGAAAATGGCACTGACGAGCGTGGGCACCCCACACTTGAAATCAGCCTTAAATACTTTGACGGTGTTCCGGTTATCCGTGAACTCCAGCGGGTTTCGACCCCTGGCCGTCGCGTCTATATGGGCGTGAAAGACATCCCACAGGTCCGTCAGGGTCTGGGTGTGTCGATCGTTTCGACCCCTAAAGGCGTCATGTCCGATGCAAACGCTCGCAACCAGAATGTTGGTGGCGAAGTGCTTTGCACCGTATTCTAAGGAGGCTTTCTAATGTCTCGTATTGGTAAAAAACCGGTCGAGCTGCCCGCAGGCGTTACTGTTTCGCTTTCAGGTCAGTCCGTCGAAGTTAAAGGCCCGAAAGGTGTCCTTAACTTCACCGCAACCGATGATGTCACCATCACCGTTGAGGACAACCAGGTAAATGTCGAGCCGCGTGGCAAGTCCAAGCGCGCCCGTCAGCAGTGGGGCATGAGCCGCACAATGGTTGCCAACATGGTTACTGGTGTCACTGACGGTTTCAAGAAAGAGCTGGAAATCAACGGTGTTGGTTACCGGGCCCAAATGCAGGGTAACACTCTGAAACTGAACCTCGGCCTGTCACATGACGTTGACTATGTTGCACCGGAGGGCGTCACAGTGACCGCTCCGAAGCAAACACAGATCATCGTTGAAGGCATCGATCAACAACTCGTCGGCCAAGTCGCGGCCAATATCCGCGCATGGCGGAAACCCGAGCCCTATAAAGGCAAAGGTATCAAATACAAAGACGAGTATATCTTCCGCAAGGAAGGTAAGAAGAAGTAAGGACCAGACAGATGGCAAACAGCAAACGGACCCTGTTCCTCAAGCGCCGCCTGCGCGTCCGGAACAAACTTCGCAAGCACAATGTTGGCAAGCTGCGCCTTTCGGTGCACCGCTCCAACAAGAACATCAGTGTTCAGATCATCGACGACGTTCAGGGCACAACCCTGGCCGCCGCTTCCTCGATGGAAAAAGATCTGGGCGTTGTGGGCAAAAACAACGTAGAGGCCGCTTCCAAAGTAGGCGCTGCGATTGCCGAACGTGCGAAAAAAGCCGGCGTCGAAGAATGCTACTTCGACCGCGGTGGCTTCCTGTTCCACGGCAAAGTGAAGGCCTTGGCCGACGCAGCCCGTGAAGGTGGCTTGAAGTTCTAATCAACAGAGAGGGGCGTTGGGTCAACCCGACGCCCCTCCGATGATCCGGGGGCAATCGCCCACTTGGATTGAGTTTTTACGGCGTGAACAGCGCGCCACCATGAAAGGATGTTCTGATGGCAGAACGTGATAACCGCCGGGGACGTCGCGATCGCGACGAAGCACCGGAATTTGCAGATCGCCTGGTCGCGATCAACCGTGTATCGAAAACTGTTAAGGGTGGTAAGCGCTTTGGCTTCGCCGCACTTGTCGTCGTTGGCGATCAAAAAGGCCGCGTAGGCTTCGGTAAAGGTAAAGCGAAAGAGGTCCCCGAGGCCATCCGCAAAGCCACCGAGCAAGCCAAGCGTCAAATGATCCGCGTGCCACTTCGTGAAGGCCGCACCCTGCACCATGACGTCGAAGGACGTCACGGCGCTGGTAAAGTGATCATGCGCACAGCACCTGAAGGTACCGGTATTATTGCTGGTGGCCCAATGCGTGCCGTGTTCGAAATGCTGGGCATCAAAGACGTTGTATCGAAGTCGATCGGTTCGCAGAACCCATACAACATGATCCGCGCCACCATTGACGGTCTGAACAAAGAGGCCAGCCCTCGCATGATCGCCCAACGTCGCGGCAAAAAAGTTGCGGACATTCTGGGCGCGAAATCTGAAGCTCCGGCACCCGCTGCCGAAGCCGCAGACGCGTAAGGAGATCTGACCAATGGCTAAAACCATCGTTGTAAAACAGATCGGCTCGCCGATCCGTCGCCCTCAAGACCAGCGCGCCACGCTGATCGGTCTGGGCCTGAACAAAATGCACAAAACCCGTGAGCTTGAAGATACACCTGCTGTTCGCGGCATGATCTCCAAAGTGTCGCACATGGTTGAGATTGTGGAAGAGAAAGGCTGAGCTGAGGCTTAGACCAACTCTTGAAGAAATGAAGCACCCCGGTCAGAAATGGCCGGGGTGTTTTCGTTAGAGTTCTACAATTGAGGGCGTCTCGTTCTCCACGCCTCTAAAACTAGCAACAAAGCGAACGACCTCATCAAAATCTTCCAGTTCATGTGATGTCGTTATTATGAACCTCGAGGGGTCCATTCCATCACTAACGATATAGCTATCAATCTCATCTTCAATCGCAGCCGCCCCGGCACCCCAAATCGCAATGAGCTTGACTTGGGTTTTGATGCAGGTCTCGACGAACCGCGAAAGGTCCGCTTCAATAGAAAGTGGTAGTTTCAATATGACTTTCTTCACTTCAGCTCCTGATCAAAACCAGTTTCGCCACTCAAGAAATCGTATCCCAGAGTCAATGAATAAGAAATCATGGAAAATCGAGGGCAGCTCACTCGCTCCAGATCTCGTTATCGAGTTGCGACAGCAGCTTGATGCCTCGGAGAATCGCTTGAATGCCCTCCCGCGACCACTCGCTCCTCCATGGCTTGTATTCCCTGATTACGAACGCGGGCGCATGGGATGGCGGATGGGGGCTGGTGAAGATTAACGGATGTATTTTCGGAAATGGGTTCTCAGATTACCAGACATCGAACAGCTTGCTTACATTAGCCAAACACCGGAACCAGCAGGCTGGGCTGGGTGGTTTAAAACAATCGTTGATTAAGTTGGATCCCAACCATTGCGATCCATGCAACCTGGCCATTCTCAAACAGCGTTGGTGGTCTCACATGCACCCACCTAATTGGGCGCTAACAAATACACCCTGTTTAGGACCAAGCAAATGAACGCCATCGTCTCCCCGGTCGTTCCGTTGGCAAACGCGATTGCTGACGTGATCATCCACACTCAGTCTGCTGTGCGCCGGTTTGTAGCGTCGGATAGTGTTCCGACATGGACCGAGTACATGAAGAGCTACAATAGGTAAGCCCTGCCGATCGGCTCTGATGAACCCCGGCCTTCGTGCCGGGTTCTGTCGTTCTGGGGCGTTTTCAGTTTGATCAGTCTCCGAAGTGGCATGAGAATCGCAGCCATTCGATTCTTTGAACACTGAAATGCGTTGATTCCACGCGGATAAACGGGGTCGTGGGACTGGCGGCTGGCTTTGAGCGCGTGATTTGATCGATATTTGCCGCAGTTAAGCGCTGATATTCGAATGAAATCCGGGCTGGCCCATTAACGATCATCGTCGAAACCACCCACGAGCTGCCGAAACCCCTTGTTTTCAAGACTCCAGAAAAAGTTTCCTCCAATATGCCATTTTTCTAAAAAAAGGGGTTGCGACTCTCTGCGGGTAAGCCTAGAACCCCCTTCACCGGCGGCGCTGATGGCGCACAACGGGACGCGGGACGGCGGCGCGACGGAGTTGCGGCAAGGGAGCGCGGAGAAAGTTTTGAGGTTTTTGATGCGGGTTGCGCCAAAGAGATGCGGTGCTTCCGGTTGATTTTGTCTCGGTCCTTTTTGGGCCACGCTCTTTGACATTGATGGTATTTGAAGAGATATGTGGGCGGTTTGGTTCATTTCGATGAACAAACAACTGCGCATATGTCAACTACCTAGGTATGGTTTCGGCCTTATCGATGATGGATAGTCAGCTTCACTGTTTGGACGGCTTTTGTTTACTTTGTAAACTGAAGCACAACAAACAGAGACGCATTCATGCTTTCAGTAAGGCATGGATGTTGAATGTCCCGACTTTAGTCGGTTGGGACGATATGTGCAGAGGTTCGAACGTCAAGGATAAGCTGGTAACAGCTTTTCAACTTGAGAGTTTGATCCTGGCTCAGAACGAACGCTGGCGGCAGGCCTAACACATGCAAGTCGAGCGCAGTCCTTCGGGACCGAGCGGCGGACGGGTTAGTAACGCGTGGGAATATACCCAGTTCTAAGGAATAGCCTCTGGAAACGGAGAGTAATACCTTATACGCCCTTCGGGGGAAAGATTTATCGGAATTGGATTAGCCCGCGTTAGATTAGATAGTTGGTGGGGTAACGGCCTACCAAGTCGACGATCTATAGCTGGTTTGAGAGGATGATCAGCAACACTGGGACTGAGACACGGCCCAGACTCCTACGGGAGGCAGCAGTGGGGAATCTTAGACAATGGGCGCAAGCCTGATCTAGCCATGCCGCGTGAGTGATGAAGGCCTTAGGGTCGTAAAGCTCTTTCGCCAGGGATGATAATGACAGTACCTGGTAAAGAAACCCCGGCTAACTCCGTGCCAGCAGCCGCGGTAATACGGAGGGGGTTAGCGTTGTTCGGAATTACTGGGCGTAAAGCGCGCGTAGGCGGACTAGTAAGTTAGGGGTGAAATCCCAGGGCTCAACCCTGGAACTGCCTCTAAAACTGCTAGTCTTGAGTTCGAGAGAGGTGAGTGGAATTCCGAGTGTAGAGGTGAAATTCGTAGATATTCGGAGGAACACCAGTGGCGAAGGCGGCTCACTGGCTCGATACTGACGCTGAGGTGCGAAAGTGTGGGGAGCAAACAGGATTAGATACCCTGGTAGTCCACACCGTAAACGATGAATGCCAGTCGTCGGGTAGCATGCTATTCGGTGACACACCTAACGGATTAAGCATTCCGCCTGGGGAGTACGGTCGCAAGATTAAAACTCAAAGGAATTGACGGGGGCCCACACAAGCGGTGGAGCATGTGGTTTAATTCGAAGCAACGCGCAGAACCTTACCAACCCTTGACATCCTGATCGCGGTTTAGAGAGATCTATTCCTTCAGTTCGGCTGGATCAGTGACAGGTGCTGCATGGCTGTCGTCAGCTCGTGTCGTGAGATGTTCGGTTAAGTCCGGCAACGAGCGCAACCCACATCCTTAGTTGCCAGCAGTTCGGCTGGGCACTCTAGGGAAACTGCCCGTGATAAGCGGGAGGAAGGTGTGGATGACGTCAAGTCCTCATGGCCCTTACGGGTTGGGCTACACACGTGCTACAATGGCAGTGACAATGGGTTAATCCCAAAAAACTGTCTCAGTTCGGATTGGGGTCTGCAACTCGACCCCATGAAGTCGGAATCGCTAGTAATCGCGTAACAGCATGACGCGGTGAATACGTTCCCGGGCCTTGTACACACCGCCCGTCACACCATGGGAGTTGGTTCTACCTGACGACGCTGCGCTAACCTTCGGGAGGCAGGCGGCCACGGTAGGATCAGCGACTGGGGTGAAGTCGTAACAAGGTAGCCGTAGGGGAACCTGCGGCTGGATCACCTCCTTTCTAAGGATGATCTTAGCAGCGAGAACTTGTTCTCACTCGTAGATCACTTAGCAATGATCTGTCCTTTGCAGATCAACATCAGACGGACCAGGCCGTCCTCATATCTCTTCAGTACAGTAAATTCCAAAGACAGACCTGCCGGTCTGGTAAGGGTCGGTAGCTCAGGTGGTTAGAGCGCACGCCTGATAAGCGTGAGGTCGGAGGTTCAAGTCCTCCTCGACCCACCAACATCCAATTTGCTCAAGCAAATTGGATGAGCGACAGTCTTTCTTGACGGGAAGCGACAGGGTATTTGACGCAGTCAAATGTCCCGAGAGCGGCCTTCAGGATGGGTTGGGGCAGACGTCTTTAAGCCTTTCGGCAGATTTTACGTTGTAAAATCGCCTTTCGGCTACCCGCAGATTGCTTTGCAATCCGCTTTAGGGGCCTTAGCTCAGTTGGTAGAGCGCCTGCTTTGCAAGCAGGATGTCAACGGTTCGAATCCGTTAGGCTCCACCAAAATCCAATTCCAAAGGAATTGGATTAACAACGCTCCTTCTTGACGGAAAGCGGCAGACTATTCGCACAGCGAATGGTACAGCGAATGGTCGAGAGCGACCCACAGGATCAAATCAGCAAGTACTTCAGAGTATTTGCTCATTCGATCCAATCGAATGCAAATTGACATCGTATAGAGAGAAATAAACAACATTGTTGGTCACACGCGTGTGTGTTGATCTCAGCGTGGTTCCTTCCGTTTTGTTATCTCCGCAAGGAGTTGATGGGACGGGTTACAAGGAAGGCTTTTTAGCGACCCTTTCCTCGGTTGCTTTAAGGTATCCCGCCTGAAACGACGATGTTGTCCAAGTCAAGTACACTAACCAACGTTTAAATCCGCACGGATTTGAACGCGTTTGATCCGCAAGGATTGAACATGTGCTTCTTAACGGATCAAAGACCGACATCTGCGATCTGGTTCTTCGGAACAGTTAAGAAGCGCGGGAAAGTATGCTTTTGGTCCAGATTGTCCGCCTGATTAATTTTGGGGGGATAAGAGGTCAGATATACAAAAGGTCTGTCTTCTTCTGGATCAAATCAAGCGCGAGAAGGGCGTTTGGTGAATGCCTTGGCAGTAAGAGGCGATGAAGGACGTGATACTCTGCGATAAGCTTTGGGAAGTTGAGAATAGACGCTATACCCAAAGATCTCCGAATGGGGCAACCCACCTGACAGTTTGATATAATTGCTTTCGAGCAGCTTATATCTTTCTGAGACAGGTATTTATAGACTGAATACATAGGTTTATAAAAGCAAACCCGGGGAACTGAAACATCTAAGTACCCGGAGGAAAGGAAATCAATTGATACTCCCCTAGTAGCGGCGAGCGAACGGGGACCAGCCGAGCCATGAGTGTGGATAGAATGTGTTGGAAAGCACAACCATAGTGGGTGACAGTCCCGTATATGAAGCATGATTGGACGTATTAAGTAGGGCGGAACACGTGAAATTCTGTCTGAAGATCGGAGGACCACCTTCGAAGGCTAAGTACTCCTTACTGACCGATAGTGAACCAGTACCGTGAGGGAAAGGTGAAAAGCACCCCGACGAGGGGAGTGAAACAGTACCTGAAACCGAACGCCTACAATCAGTCGGAGCCCCCTTGAGGGGTGACGGCGTACCTTTTGTATAATGGGTCATCGACTTGGTCTATCTAGCAAGCTTAAGCCGTTAGGTGTAGGCGCAGCGAAAGCGAGTCTTAATAGGGCGAATGAGTTAGGTGGATCAGACCCGAAACCGAGTGATCTAGGCATGGCCAGGTTGAAGGTGCAGTAACATGCACTGGAGGACCGAACCCACATCTGTTGAAAAAGATCGGGATGAGCTGTGCCTAGGGGTGAAAGGCCAATCAAACTCGGAGATAGCTGGTTCTCTGCGAAATCTATTTAGGTAGAGCGTCGGACGAATACTCTCGGGGGTAGAGCACTGAATGGGTAATGGGGGCCTACAGCCTTACTGATCCTAATCAAACTCCGAATACCGAGAAGTACTATCCGGCAGACACACAGCGGATGCTAACGTCCGTTGTGGAGAGGGAAACAACCCTGACCTACAGCTAAGGCCCCTAATTCATGGCTAAGTGGGAAAGCAGGTGAGACGACCAAAACAACCAGGAGGTTGGCTTAGAAGCAGCCATCCTTTAAAGATAGCGTAACAGCTCACTGGTCTAATTTAAGTTGTCTTGCGGCGAAGATGTACCGGGGCTCAAGCCATGAGCCGAAGCTTAGGGTGTGCACTTATGTGCACGCGGTAGCAGAGCGTAGTGTGACATAGTTCCATGTCTCTTTAACTCATTCGTTGTATTGCTTAATTATTTGAGGCTCGTCCTCAAGTAGCGAAGCGGTAGGACATTAAAAATGAGTGTCGGAGACACGGAGCTTTCTGTGAAGCCGGCGCGTGAGCGATCCGGTGGAGAGATCACTAGTGAGAATGATGACATGAGTAGCGACAAACAGGGTGAGAGACCCTGTCGCCGAAAATCCAAGGGTTCCTGCTTAAAGCTAATCTGAGCAGGGTAAGCCGACCCCTAAGGCGAGGCCGAAAGGCGTAGTCGATGGGAACCAGGTTAATATTCCTGGGCCATGAGGTGGTGACGGATCTCGAAGGTAGTTCATCCTTATCGGATTGAATGGGCTGCTTAGAGGTTCCTGGAAATAGCCCCTCTATTAGATCGTACCCTAAACCGACACAGGTGGATAGGTAGAGTATACCAAGGCGCTTGAGAGAACGATGTTGAAGGAACTCGGCAAAATACCTCCGTAAGTTCGCGAGAAGGAGGCCCAGTTTCTACGCAAGTATTGACTGGGGGCACAAACCAGGGGGTGGCGACTGTTTACTAAAAACACAGGGCTCTGCGAAGTCGCAAGACGACGTATAGGGTCTGACGCCTGCCCGGTGCCTGAAGGTTAAAAGGAGGAGTGCAAGCTCCGAATTGAAGCCCAGGTAAACGGCGGCCGTAACTATAACGGTCCTAAGGTAGCGAAATTCCTTGTCGGGTAAGTTCCGACCTGCACGAATGGCGTAACGACTTCCCCGCTGTCTCCAACATCGACTCAGCGAAATTGAATTGCCTGTCAAGATGCAGGCTTCCCGCGGTTAGACGGAAAGACCCCGTGCACCTTTACTACAGCTTCGCACTGATATCAGGCACAACATGTGCAGAATAGGTGGTAGGCTTTGAAACCGTAACGCCAGTTGCGGTGGAGCCTCCTTTGAGATACCACCCTTGTTCTGCTTGATATCTAACCGCGGTCCGTTATCCGGATCCGGGACCCTGCGTGGCGGGTAGTTTGACTGGGGCGGTCGCCTCCTAAAGAGTAACGGAGGCGCGCGAAGGTTGGCTCAGAGCGGTCGGAAATCGCTCGTTGAGTGCAATGGCAGAAGCCAGCCTGACTGCGAGACTGACAAGTCGAGCAGAGTCGAAAGACGGCCATAGTGATCCGGTGGTCCCGAGTGGAAGGGCCATCGCTCAACGGATAAAAGGTACGCCGGGGATAACAGGCTGATACTGCCCAAGAGTCCATATCGACGGCAGTGTTTGGCACCTCGATGTCGGCTCATCTCATCCTGGGGCTGGAGCAGGTCCCAAGGGTACGGCTGTTCGCCGTTTAAAGAGGTACGTGAGCTGGGTTTAGAACGTCGTGAGACAGTTCGGTCCCTATCTGCCGTGGGTGTAGGATACTTGAGAGGAGTTGCCCCTAGTACGAGAGGACCGGGGTGAACGAACCACTGGTGGACCAGTTGTCGTGCCAACGGCAGTGCTGGGTAGCTATGTTCGGACAGGATAACCGCTGAAGGCATCTAAGCGGGAAGCCCCCCTCAAAACAAGGTATCCCTGAGGACCGTGGAAGACTACCACGTCGATAGGCCGGAGATGTAAGCGCAGTAATGCGTTCAGTTGACCGGTACTAATTGTCCGATAGGCTTGATTTGATCCAGTAGAAGACAGTTCTACGCCGCGCTCAAGTAGCGAAGCGATAGCGCAACTATACTGATCTATCAAAAGCATACACACCTAAGTGTACTGACTTGGAATAGCTTCTTTCTCGGTTTGGTGGTCACAGCACCAGTGAAACACCCGATCCCATCCCGAACTCGGCCGTTAAGCACGGTTGCGCCAATGGTACTGCGTCTTAAGACGTGGGAGAGTAGGTCACCGCCAAACCTAGTAAGAAGCTAAATCTCTCTAAACGATATCAAATACAACAAAACGCCGTCAGCATAACGCTGGCGGCGTTTGACGTTCACAACAACCCTAATCAAACAACGTCGCACAACCCAAAAAACGAGAAACACGCGAGCGGATATCAAACCAACGAGGCAAAAAATCTTCTGGGTACTCCAATACAACGTCAAGCGAATGCGAACTCATGTAATGCGTACACGATCTGCCGGTCGATCCGTCAGGTCGGCATTCAATCACTGTATCCAAAAGTTCATCTGACCCGAGATGTGTGAAAACCTCCTGGTCGCTTGATGAATGACCGAGCGCGTGGTTAAGTCCATATCGGTCAGGCTGTTGGACATGTACATCAGCCGACGAAGTGCTCGAAGGTCCCCGAAGTGTCGCAAGAATGGAACTCAGTTCTTCAAAATCGCCAAGCAGCAGCGAAACATACCCGATACCCGCAGGTAATCGCTGCTTAGCTGCGTCAAGTCGCTCTGCATCCTGTCGATGCACCGGCAATGCATTGTGTATCATAAGCCGGAAGAAAACGGATCCGTGTCGCAAGCCACTTAACCAGTCGCTGCGATTCTCTAGATATTCACGCGGCAACGTGACTGGCACTTCTTTGCCTTCGGTTGGCATGTCGATAAAGAGTACCACCCGGCCTGCAGTTTGTTCGAACAGGTGGCAGGGGTCTTTCTCGGGTGTGTTTATTAACGCCTCATATCCCGACGCAGAGCATGTCTGACCAGTTAACAACGTGGCAGCAAAGGTGGATATGAGAATGCAGGATCGCTTCACACGCCAATTATGCGCGTTTCGGAGTGCTTGGGCAAATCCGGATGGGATCACTGGCAACGAACAGTGGCCTTGGATCGGGATGCTCTGGCGACGGTACCTATTCCAAGGGAAGGGAAACTCGGACCTGTAGGGTTTCCAGACCGGGATTGATCGGAACGATGTCGCCATTGGAACGGTGATCAAGTGAAAGGCTATAGCGCCTGCCTGCTGGATCCTGGTATCCTGCATCTACACCTGAACGAAACTCTATGGGATGACCCATGACAGGTCCGCCTCCACGCATCCAAATGCCCGGCATGAAAGACAGCTGAGCAAACGCTCGGTCTTCCCAAAGATGAAATGAGTTTACGGCTCCTGCCCCAAACCAGAAGTCTCCAAGATTATCGACTGATACGCCGACCGCTGGCTGGAAAGGACCAAAAGCTACCGGGAGGTCGTACCTGTAATAGAGTTCACCGCCGATGGAATCGGCCTCGAAGATCAGATCACCAGCAGAGATCGCATGCCGGGCGACGGCCGCCACGGGTTTGACGCAGCTCCTATCACAATGATTGACCCACATATCGATCAAACCCGTCAGCAAGAACAAGACTGCAAGCGTGCCGTCCATACAAATATCCCTTCATGTTCTCAGATGGTTACCTGAACAGATGTCGTTTGTCACGTGAGCGGAAAACCGGTGTCATCTTTGTTACGAATTATCGCCGAATGCGCTTGTGGTTCCGAAATACTGGGCCTATATAAACCCCATTGGCGCGGGATGGAGCAGCCCGGTAGCTCGTCAGGCTCATAACCTGAAGGTCGCAGGTTCAAATCCTGCTCCCGCAACCAATACCAAAAACCGGCTTATGGCAGATGCCTAGGCCGGTTTTTTGTTTGTACTTTGGCCATGACTGGGCGGAGCAGACACAAGTCTGCATACGATGAAAAAGTCGCTTATTGACCCAGCGCCACCGTTTGGCCGTGCCAGCTATCGTGTTGCGGCTTGATCGTTGGATTCATATGGTGACGATATCGAAATCATGCGTATTCATCTCAGCGCGTGCTCCATTCATACCAGACGAAGAGTCATACGTGGCTGGGCGAGCTTGCTTGCCTGTTAGATCGTTCAAAGATTTGAGTGTACTGCGAGGTCGGATTTTAGAGTACGTAGCCCGCCGAAGAGAGCCGCGCGCCCAAACGGCACCAACACAGCCCTGATGACGAAAGGGGAATCCTTTGCCCTCTGATTTTCTCGACTCCTCCGCAATCGAAAGTCGCCATTGCTTCAACACTCCGGAGCATCGCAGTTGGCTTGTGAACGATGCGCATCGCCAAATTGCTTTCTTCAAAGCAAGCTTGCGACCCGAAGGCGGGTTTTTCGTACTAGGTCATGACGGCAAACCGTTGGTGGGGACAGTGCAGGAGTTGCATACGACAACGCGGTTGGTTCATTCCTATGCGCTTGCGAAATGTGCGGGGGCTGACGGGTGCGATCAGATTATTGATCATGGCCTCTCCTACCTTTGGAAGCGGCATCGCGATGCCCAGCATGGTGGCTATCTTTGGGCATTAGACGGAGTAGACATCCATGATGACCGTAAGCTGGCCTATGGGCACGTATTTGTGCTGTTGGCTGGGGCGAGCGCCAAACTTTCAGGTCATCCTGATGCGGATCGGTTGATTGACGATGTTACCGAAGTGCTGGAGCAGCGGTTCTGGGAGGAAGATGCAGGCCTCTTCGCTGACGAATGGAACCGGGATTGGACGCCATTCTCGGATTATCGCGGAATGAATGCGAATATGCACGGGGTGGAGGCACTGCTCACTGCCTTCGAGGCTACCGGGCGTCAGAGTTATTTGGACAAAGCTGGCCGCATTTTGCGATTTTTCATAGATGGAATGGCGCTATCCGAGGGGTGGAGATTGCCCGAGCACTACACCAAATCTTGGCAGATCGACCGCAGCTATTCGGGGAACCCAATGTTCCGTCCAGCGGGGACAACCCCCGGCCATTCTTTCGAACTCGCGCGCCTGTTGTTGCAGTGCTGGGATTTGAAGGGAAGACCGAATGATGGATCCCCAGATAAGGCATGGAGCTTGGTTCAGCGTGCGCTTGAGGATGCGTGGGATGCAAAAAAAGGCGGTCTGGCTTACACGTTGCAGTTTGACGGCACACCATACATTCGGGATCGATATTGGTGGCCTGTGACCGAAGCGATTGGCGTCCTAGCCTGCTTTTTGAAGCTTGGCGGAACCGAAGCGCAAAAGGACTGGTACGCCCGCCTGTGGCAGTTTGCCGACGCTCATTTCATCGACCACGAGCATGGGGGTTGGTATCCTGAGATTGATGCGGAAGGTCGTCCAACCGTCACGCAATTTAATGGAAAACCCGACATCTATCACGCGTTGCAGGCAACGCTGATTCCGCTGGCTCAGCACATCTCGCGGTTGGGCGAAAATCTGCACGGCTTGTTAAAAATCACTGCGGATTAGCCTCCGGCATTTTGGATCAGGCTGCCATCGCCGCTGCCCGTCGAAGTGCCGTCCCATCCGCGGCAAATAAATGGGTATTTTCACGTTGGAGGCTCAAACCAAGCCGGTCGCCGGGGCGTGCGGGGATGTTCCCATGTACTCGAACCATCAGTGGACCAACACCATCAACATTCATGTAAATGTTAGTGTCCGATCCTAAGTGTTCGACCACATCCGCCACACCGGCAAAATCCGCTGTCTTATCGTCAACGACGTCAATATGTTCTGGTCGAATACCCAGTTCGGACGCGTGGACTGTGTCCGGTAGATGGGGCAGATTAATTGTCGCGTTATTGGTAAGGGTCACCGAGCAGTCGCCCCCCGTTACAGGTACCACGTTCATTGTGGGAGAGCCGATGAACTGCGCAACAAACTTGTTGGCGGGTCGTTCATAAAGCTCGAGCGGGCTGCCAACTTGTTGAATATCCCCGCCGTGCAAAACCACGATACGATCAGCAAGGGTTAGGGCTTCAACCTGATCATGAGTGACATAGACCATGGTTGCACCCAATCTCTGGTGCAGGCGCGCGATCTCTAACCTCATCTCGACACGGAGGGCTGCGTCAAGGTTCGACAGAGGTTCGTCAAATAAGAAGGCGCGGGGGTCACGAATGATCGCCCGCCCCATGGCCACGCGCTGCCGTTGCCCACCGGACAACGCTTTAGGAAGCCGTTCTGTCAACGCGCTTAGTCCAAGGGTGTCAGCGGCCTGCTGGACGCGCGAGACACGGTCCTCGGAAGGGTCTTTGCGGATCTCCATCGAGAAACCCATGTTCCGAGCCACATCCATGTGGGGGTAAAGGGCGTATGACTGAAATACCATTGCAATGTCTCGATCGCGCGGCCGCACGTCATTCATGCGCTCTCCGTCAATCAAAAAGTCCCCAGACGTGATCGGCTCCAATCCGGCAATCATCCGAAGAAGTGTCGACTTACCGCACCCGGATGGTCCGACCAAAACGACGAACTCGCCATCTTGGATGTCGAGGTTGATGTCCCGCAGAACTTCAACCGCTCCGTACCGTTTCACGACGTTTTCAAGTTGCATACGTGCCATCGGTGGCTCCTATCCTTTGACCGCGCCGGACGTCAGTCCTTGCACGAGGTAGCGTTGAATGAAGATAAAAAAGAGACAGCTTGGGATCAGCGCCAAGACGCCTGCGGCCATCATCTGCCCCCAGTCGACCGAAAACTTGGAGACGAAAGTGAGCAATCCAACCGGGAACGTCATCGCATCGTTCTTGGAAATTAGCATCAGGGCAAACAGAAGCTCGGACCATGCAGCTGTAAATACAAAACCAAGAGTCGCGCCCAATCCAGGCAAGGTAAGCGGGAAGATGACTTTGCGTAGTGCCTGAAAGCGCGAGCAGCCGTCCATCATGGCGGCGTCTTCCAAGTCTTTTGGAATACCGTCAAAAAAGGACTGCATTAGAAAGGTTGCAAAAGGGATGTTGAAAGCCGTGTAGACCACGATTAGCGACGTCAGAGAATTTAGCATTCCCAGCGACGACACGATTTTATAGATCGGTGCAATGATCATCAGAAGGGGAAACATCTGGGTGATCAACATCACAGCAATGATGAGCTTCTTGCCGCCGAAATCGAACCGTGAAAATGCGTAGCCAGCCCCGGCGGCGATTAACGTCGTGATCGCGGCTGTACCTAGCGAGACAAATAAAGAATTACCGAAATAGGTCACGAAATCTGTTTGAAAAATCACGGTTCGGAAGTTTCCGAACGTTAGCGTTGACGGCCACATGTTGGTGCCTTCGGTAAAGATCAACCGGTCTGGCGTGATAGCAATTTTGAAGAGCCAATAGAGCGGGAACAACGCGAATGTCAGATATGCTGCTAGCGCGGTGTATTTGCCAATAGCTAGGATCGGATTGTTGCGGCGTACGGACATTGGTTCTCCTTAAATCCGGACGAGTTTCTTGCGTAGCCACAGCAACACAACTGCATAGACGAGCAAGATCGCCAGCAATGCGACAGCAACGGCCGAGGCATAGCCGAAGTCGAGTTTCCGAAAGGCCGTTGTAAAGATGTAGGAGCTGACGATTTGGGTCGAATTTGCCGGTCCACCGCCTGTCATAACGTAGATCAAGTCGGCAAAGTTCGCGATCCAGATGGTTCGCAACATCACAGTAATCGCGATCATTGGCGCCAGAAATGGAAGGGTGATTTTGGTGAAAGACTGCCACGGCGTTGCGCCGTCAATTTCGGCGGCTTCATAAAGCTCGCCGGGGATGGATTGAAGAGCCGCCAGAAGGGTGATCGCAAAAAAGGGTACACCGAACCAGACATTCGCGGTGATCGGGCCCCAAAGGGCAAGCTCTGGATCCCCGAGGATATTGTAAGGCTCTGATATGATCCCGAGCGCCGCCAACCAATGCGGCAGGGGGCCGATGACTGGGTTGAACAACCATGCCCAGGTTAGGGCCGAGAGAAAGGTGGGAACCGCCCATGGCAAGAACACCAAAGCTTGAAATACCCGTTTTCCGTAAAACTGGGTATTCAGAAGCATCGCAAGGCCAAGGCCCAGCATGAATTGAAATGCGATCGACCAGAACGTCCACCAAAAGGTATTCTCCAGCGCGACCCAGAACTTCCGATCAGACCAAAGCGCTTGGTAATTCTCTAGTCCCACCCAACCGGTGTTGAATGGTCGTAGAAGTTCGATGGATTGAAAGGAATAGGAAATTCCGATGATCAATGGGATCAGCATTACCGTCCCAATCAGGACAATAGCAGGCGATAGATAGATGAAGGGCTCCACCATATACCGCCAGTAGAGCGAGCGACCTGCCCGGCGGGTGCCGGGCAAGGTCTTGTTATGAGCGGTGGTTGTCACTGTTTTGCTTTCCAGTTCGCATATTCGTCTGTGAGAAGCGCGGCCCACTCATCCGCGACCTCTTGCGCGGTGCGTTGTCCCAGAAGGGCCTCTTGGCTGCTTTCCAACAAAACTGTGCTGGCAAAGTACCCCCACTGTTCCAGGTAGGTAGGCATCACTGTTGGGACGTATTGCTCGCCATTCAGTTCCTCGAACCAACCTTTGAACTGATCGGTTTTGAAGTGAGGGTCCTGATCTGCACCTTTGTGGATTGGGATCACACCAACGCGTTTGGCCCAGGTGGCGTTCGCTTCAGGCGAAGACAGGGACGCAACAAGCTTCCATGCATCAGCTTCGTGGTCTGTGGACTTGAAGACCGACCAACCCGCAAAACCAATGGTCGGGAACGCTTTGCCTGATGGGCCCACGGGCATCGGGATCACTGCGAAGTCTTCGGCGGGCATCCGCTCGGCGATGGCGATCAAGGCATCCGGGTCCTGATCAAGGAAGGCGCACGTGCCGGAATAGAAACCTGCGACGATCTCGTTAAAGCCCCAGTTGACACTGTCTTTCGGGGCATAGCCCTTTTGATACAGGTCCATCATGAATTGGATACCTTCCACAGATCCGGGTTCGTTGATCCGGCTTTTGCCATCCGCGGTAAAGAACTCGTTGGTGCCATTCATGGTGGCTCCAAACATAATCCAACCGTTGGTTCCGCCGGGGCCTCCGCGCAGACAATAGCCCGACTTGCCATCAAGCGCCGAGACTTTTGCCGAGGCGTCCATGAACTCCGCCATGGTCGTGGGCGGGCTCTCTACGCCTGCCTCGGCCAGCAGTTTTTTGTTGTAAAACATGGCGCGCAGATAAAACCCGTAGGGGATCATATAAGCGTCGCCGACCTGCCGGCCCATCGCCAGCGTTTTATCCGTCAGCGTTTCGCCATGTTCCCAACCAGCAATGTGCTCTTCTAGGCTGGCCAACTGATCAGACCCCGCATAAAGCGCGAGCCAAGTGTCGGGCATTTCAACGACATCAGGAATGTCGCCACCGGCCACCATGGTTGCGAGTTTTTCGAACGCCTGTCCCCAAGGGAGGCTGACGATCTCGACCGTTACACCCTCGTTTGCGTCTTCGAAGTTGTCGACTAGCCCTTGCAAGACTTTTGTGCGTTCAGGACTGGTGATCACTTCGACCAATTTCAGGGTGGTGTCAGCGTAGGCAGTCCCAGCCATCAACATGGCGGCGGTGCTAATACCAGTTAAAAGATGTCTCATAGGAGTTTCCTTCTTTTCTGTTGGAGGTCAGCGTCTTTTCACCCTCTCAGGTCGCGCTTTGGTTCAGGGCGGTTAGAAAGTCCGCCCAAAGGTCTTCGGCGTTCTCCAGCCCAATGTTCAGACGAACCAAGTTGGGAGAGACGCCAAATTTCTGCATCGAATTCTGTTCGCCGGCCTGTGCCAGTCCCACACGGGCTGGCAGGATCAGGCTTTCAAAGCCGCCCCAGCTGACACCAAGCCTGAACAGGCTTAACGCATCTGACAGTTTGGGAATGTCCACGCTGTCATCAAATTCAACCGACATCAGGCCGGATCGACCGGTCAGGCCGGGCACGGTATTTGCACCGGGGCTATTTACTCTGCGGACATTTGGAAGCGTGGCCAAACGGTCCACAAAGAGGTTCGCGGTGGCCTCGTGCTGATTCATCCTTGCCTCAAGAGTTCGCAATCCACGGGTCAGCAAAAACGCTTCGAAAGGTGCAAGCTTGCCACCCAAAAGTGGAAGGCTCAGATCACGGATGCGAGAAATATGATCGAGGGAGGAGACGACCACCCCCGCAACCGTGTCTGAATGCCCCGATATGTATTTCGAGGCGGAGTGAAGGACGATGTCGATCCCCAATGTCAGCGGCTGTTGAAATACAGGGCTGGCCCATGAGCTATCGATCATTGTTAGGGTGCCGTGGTGTCTGGCATGCTTGGCCACTCGGGGCAGATCCATGGGTTGAAACACGACCGAGCTGGGACTTTCCAAGTAGGCGATATCGACACCTTTCAGAAGCTCTGGCTTGTCCTCGAATTCCTGAGCTGAATGATATGTGATCTCGATACCGAAGGGGCGCAGCAAACGTTCCATCAGCCGATAGGTGTCCGGGTAAACGTGTTCAATGCAGGCGATGCGACAACCGGGTTTTACAAACGCCAACAAAGTTGATGATATGGCAGCCATTCCCGATGCAAACCCGACGGCAGCATCACCTCCTTCAGCTGTGGCTATCAAGTTTTCAAATGCAGCGACGGTCGGATTTTGTACGCGGGTGTAGATCGCCTGATTTGTTCGGCCGGCCATACGGTCTTCGAAATCTTGGTAGTTGTCGAACGTGAACAAGGACGTCTGAACAATGGGCGGTGTGACAGCGCCCTCTGCGTCCGCCATAACAGAGTTCAACAGCGTTGCGAGTGCGTGCGGGTCAGACATCATATGTCTCCATCACCTTGTGAATTTCGGCTTCAACCATGTCCAAAATCTGGGTCATGATCCGCATGGCCTCGGCCTCGTCCCCGGCGACGACAGCGTGGGCCAGATGTGGGTGGAGCGGGATCGACGCCTGACCAAGTTGCGGCTGGCCGAACGGCGCCTCGTACATCTCCCCAAATGCTTGTTGGATTTGCTGTATAAGCTGACCGAACAAAGGATTTCCGGATGCATCCTGCAAGGCCTTGTGAAACCGATAATCTGCAGCCCGCCAATCTTCGCCAGCGTCGTAGATTTTCATTAGCTCTGCCGATCGGGCAAGGATAGCGCCTGAATGGTGGTCGTCCACGTTTCGCGCGGCCATGCGGACGCATTCGACCTCTAGCGGCTTGCGGACTGAATGGGTTCGGAGAAGGCTTTCCGCCTCAAGCTTAAGCGTGACGGGCAAATGGATCGAGTTCGAAGCGACCTCGGTCGCCAATCGCGTGCCGGCTTTCTTGTTGCGCGTCACAATGCCCATGTTCTGCCATGCGGTCAGCGCTTCACGGACTTTTGCACGTCCCACGCCTAGTTTCTTTGCGATCTCAACTTCTGGCGGTAGGCGATCCCCGATCCCAAGTCCTGCGCGTTCAATCATCAAAGAGAGGGCGTCCAGTACACCCCGCTTACTGTCGCTAATCTCAAGCATATCAAGTGCATTCGGTGTGCCTTGAGCTTGACCACTCTGCGTGTTTTGCGACTTGGCCGACACTTTGTAGACCCTCCTAACATGATTGTGCCAGGACGGTAGATATAATGTCGGACAAAATCAACAATAATGTAGGACATTATAAAATCATATAATAACAATATGTTATGTAGGAATTGCTCAGAAAGAGGGTTGGGTGCTGCGCGCACAGACTTAGCGATTCGAAGGTTGCGCGGCATCTTTAGAACGGCACTGTGGCGGTGCTGGGGTGATGTTCTCGCCAGCGGAGACCTAATCTGCTGGGGCAGCGAGTGAGCCGCGAATGCAGACCGTGGCGTCAAGCTCGACCGTCGTACCGGCACTTTTGTTTTCGACCATATCAACCAGTATTTCGGCCGCGCCACTGCCCATGTCGCGATGGGGGACATGGATTGTGGTCAAGGGTGGCTCGACGATCCGGGCAAGCTCAATATCGTCGAACCCCGTGATTGAGATGTCTCCAGGAACGCTTAGTCCCATATCGCGCGCCTGCCGGATCGCGCCGGCCGCCATAACGTCGTTGCCGCACATGACAGCGGTAGGCGGGGTGGCGTCGGCCATCAGATCGGCAAACGCAGTGGCGCCGGTTTCGATAGCGTATGACGTCTCGATAATCCGAAGGTCGTCGGGATTCAGTCCGGCTTCGCGCAGCGCATCTTTTGCCCCTTGTACTCGAAGGCGCGCCCGGTCATTGCCCTTGGTTGCGGCTGAGATCAGGGCGATGCGTCGGTGGCCCATATCCAACACTTGTCTGGTGAGCGCACGCATGGCTTTGCGATTGTCAAATCCTATCGAGGGTAGGTCCGCGTCCGGATCGTGCGTCCAAGCGACCAGCGCGGGGATGTTTTGGCGGCTAAGAAATTTGCGGATTGTCGCGTCCCGGTCATGGCCGATCAGCAAAAGCCCATCCGCGCCGCGTGACACGAGTGAGCGGATCTGTTCTTCTTCGATGTCCGCTTGGTAGGACGAGCTCGCCACAAGCAACGTATAGCCCTTTGCACGCAAACCTTCCTGAAAGGCTTGCAGGCCACGCGCAAAGATCGCGTTCTCCATCGTTGGGATGATCGCGCCAATTGTGTTGGTCCGCTTTGCCGCCATAACCCGGGCGCCAAAATTGGGTGAGTATCCTAGCCGATTAATCGCGGTTGTGACTTTGTTTCGAGTGCTTTCAATGACGCGATCGGGCGTGTTGATGCAGCGTGATACCGTTGCCGTCGACACACCTGCCAGCCGCGCGACATCGTCGAGTGTTGGGGCATTGCGTTGAGAAGACATGGTTTTTTGCTTTCGGCGAAAGAGCTCGGGCACATTCGGTTTTTCTAAATAAAATATGCAGTTTTTGCAAAACAATGTAAACGCTTGCATTGTCACGATGTAAGCGCTTACATTGAGTTCAGAACTGATTCCGACGAGGTAAGCCCTATGTTTCTGATCGCATCCCTTCTGGTGTTCTGTGTGTTTGCACTAAACGTCGCCATTGGGGCGAATTCTGGAACGGCCTACCTGGGAGACGTCGGCGAGATGATAGTTCTGTTCGTCGCATCGGCACTGTTCGTTGTGGCCATTCTCCAAAAAGAAGCCGCCCGTAAATCAAAGAATGGCGGCTGAACGTCCATAGGGAGGACACGTCTTGAAAGAAGAAACCAAGGAATTGAAATCGGCCGAACGGCGCAACTTTTTGAAGCTTGCTGCAAGTGGCAGCTTCACAGCTGCGTTGGTCGCCGGTGCGGGCGGTATGCTGTGGTCCTCTGAGGCTGTGGCACAGACAGCCAACGAAGAGCGCGAGCGCGAGAAGGCAGCGGATCATATCATGACCGTGGCGACAGCCTATGTGCTGGGCGCGTCGCGCAGCTATCCGATCATGCAGCTTGACCTGAAAGAGAACATCCAGAACGCGACCAACGGTAAAGTCTATGTGAAACTGGCCCCGGGTGGTCAGCTTGGAGCTGGCGGCTCGCTGGTTCAGAAAGTGCAGGGCGGAACAATTCAGGCGGCGCAACACTCGCTGTCAAACTTCGCGCCATTCGCATCGACGGTTGATCTGATCAACATGCCGTATCTTTGCGGGTCGAACCAGCGTTTCACCAACCTTGTGCATTCCGATACGTGGAAAAGCGAAGTGCATCCGAAGGTCGAGGCTGCTGGCTTTAAACCTCTGTTCTATGTCGTGATTGACCCGCGGGTTGTAGCGGTACGTAAAGGTGGCGACGCAATCATTACACCGGCGGATATGTCGGGTGTGAAGTTCCGCGTTCCGGGTTCAAAAATGCTTCAACAATACTACCGGATGGTCGGTGCGAACCCGACGCCGGTTGCTTGGGGCGAGACGCCATCAGCGATTAAGCAAGGCGTCGCAGATGCCCTCGATCCATCGGTTGGCGCGCTGTATGTCTTTGGCTTCAAAGACATCCTGAGCAACGTCACGTTCACGCAGGCCGTGCCGGATAGCCAAGTCTATTCGATGAACCTTGAGTGGTTCAACAGCCTGCCAGGTGATGTACAGGCGGGTATTGAATGGGCGGGCGAGATGACGTCGCATCAGAACCTTGCCAAGGTTCCATCCGCACGGGCCTACGCAATGGCTGAGCTGGCAAAGGCCGGTGTGAATTTCCACAGCCTGACGGACGATCAACTGGCGGAATGGAAATCTGCTGGTGGTTATCAGCTGCCGGAATGGGACCCCTTCAAGAAAGAATTGGCTGGCTCGATGGATGCGTTCGAGAAGCTTGTTGAAGCGGCTGGTACGCAAGGCAAGTACTACGTCCACGACGCCTAAAGACAAAGGCGGGCGCAGAGCGATGCGCCCGCCCGTTCTCTCCTCCAAATTCGACCCCTTGGCGCAGGCCCTTTCAGGTTGGCGACAGGGAAACTCCGCCCAAGTGCAGGATGCGACATGGATATTTTACGCAACATAGACAGAAACGCCGAGCGTTGGTTGCTATTGACGTTTTACGTCATGCTCGTCGTCACGATGGCGATCGAAGTGCTTCGACGCGAGATCTTCGCCTACTCGTCGATTTGGGGCGAAGAGATCGTCCGATATTCCTTCATCTATCTTGCTTGGATCGGGGCCGCTGCTGCCGTCAAGGAACGCGCGCATATTCGTATTGATGTGTTGATGCACTACCTCGGGCCGCGTCCCAAAGCGTTACTGTATATATTCGGCGACCTTGTGATGTTCGCAGTCGCCATCATCGCCCTCTACTGGTCGATTGAAACGGTTCACGTATCGGCCAAGTTTGGCTCAGTGACGGATGGGCTGCGTATCTCCAAGGTGTGGTTTCTTATGGCTGTGCCAGCTGGATTTGGGTTGATGGTCTGGCGTTTGATCCAATCTTTCCGCCGTGATGTTCGCGCGCTTCGAGACGGTTCGCCCGTCTTCGAAGGCGACAAACTGTTTGATTGAGGATTAGATAATGCTTTGGAATCAAGTCAATCAAACCGTCGAGCTAGGTTGGGACTTCTACCTTCCCGTCCTTCTGTTCGTTGCCTTAATCGCGCTGGCCGTTCCTGTCTGGGCTGCCATCGGATCCGCTGCCATAATCATGCTATATATGTCGGGCGACTTGCCGCTAAGCCTGATTGGCGAAAGCCTATTTACCGGCATCGACGCTTTTGCGCTGACGGCTGTGCCGCTTTTTATTCTAACCGGGGACGTTTTGGTCCGCACCGGACTTAGCCGCAAGTTCCTTGACGTGGCCGAGGCGCTGACCTGTTGGACCAAAGGAGGTTTCGGATCTGCCACAGTTCTGGTGTGTGGTATGTTCGCCGCCATTTCAGGCTCCGACGCAGCGGGTGCTGCTGCAGTTGGCCGGATGACGATCAACCGGCTTGTCGAAAGCGGCTATCCGCGCCCATATGCCTGCGCGCTTGTTGCAGCGGGTGCCTGTACCGGTATTCTGATCCCGCCTTCCATCGCTTATATCATCATTGGTCTTGTACTGGGCATTTCCGCATCTACCCTGTTTCTGGCCGCTTTGATTCCCGGTCTTGCAATCCTTTTTGCGATCCTGATCACAAACTTGATCGTCAACCGCATCTACCACTATGAAGGCGGGGGCATGATGACCTTCGCGGAATGGTTCGCCAATCTGCGCGCGTCCCTGAAATCTGGTTGGTATGCGTTCATCGTTCCCGGCATCATCTTCTACGGCATTTTTTCAGGTCGTCTGACGCCGACCGAAGCAGGCGCGACCGCTGTTGTCGTAACGATCGCGATGGGGTTCATTCTGCGCACTTTGTCACTCGCCGATTTCCCAGCGATGCTGGTCAGTTCCGCCAAGGTAAACGGCGTCATTTTGCCGATCATTGCGTTTTCCGCACCGCTGGCCGAGGCGTTGGCCATCATGGGCGTACCGCAGGGTTTCGTGACGTCGATAACGGCCCTGACTGATGATCCTTATGTGTTGATCTTGCTGATGATCGGAATTCTGATTGCCGCTGGTTGCGTGATGGAGACGACACCGAATATCGTGATCCTTGCTCCGATCCTGAAGCCTTTGGCGGACAACATAGGCATGAACGAAATTCAGTTCTGCATCATGATGATCACGGCACTGGGCGTGGGTTTCATCACACCGCCGCTGGGTCTGAACCTGTTCGTTGTCTCCGGTATAACTGGTGAATCGATCTTGAAAATCGCGGCCCGTGCCGTCCCTTTTGTTCTATGTATGCTATGTGTTGTTTTGCTGATCGCGTATGTACCAGCTGTCTCAACAACATTGCTCCCCGATATCTATAAATAGGAAGCCCAGAATATGGCCCGTGAGTACCTAAAGAAAGCGACACTTACGTCGAAATCCGATGCATCTGATGTGCATGAAACTGTGCAGAACATTCTGGCTGATATCGAGGCTGGAGGCGATAAGGCGGCGATGGAATATGCCGCAAAGTTCGACAAATATGATGGCCCTGTTTTGTTGAGCGCTGAAGAGATCGAAGCAGCTTGCGCGTTGGTTCCTGAGAAGCTGAAACAGGATATCCAATTTGCACATGACAACGTTAAACGGTTTGCGGAGATGCAGAAGTCGACGGTGGCAGACGTGGAATACGAAGTTGTTCCAGGTCTGACCGCTGGCCAAAAGGCGATCCCGGTTGATGCGGCAGGGTGCTATGTGCCTGGTGGCCGGTATAGCCACGTGGCCAGTGCGATTATGACCGTGACGACTGCCAAGGTGGCTGGCTGCCGTCACATCACGGCCTGCTCTCCTCCCCGCCCTGATGTCGGGGTGGCGCCGGCAATTGTCTATGCAGCGCATATTTGTGGCGCGGATAAGATCCTTGCCATGGGCGGTGTGCAGGGTGTCGCTGCGATGACGTTTGGTCTGTTTGGTTTGCCGAAAGCCAATATTCTTGTTGGGCCGGGCAACCAGTTTGTCGCCGAAGCCAAGCGCATTCTGTTTGGGCGCGTTGGTATCGACATGATCGCTGGCCCGACCGACAGCTTGATCCTTGCCGATGAAACGGCGGATGCACATATCGTGGCAACCGACCTCGTCAGCCAAGCCGAGCACGGGTACAATTCGCCTGTGTGGTTGGTGACGGATGATCGCGCGCTTGCCGAGAAAGTTCTGGAAATGGTGCCGGGGCTGATTGACGACCTTCCCGACGTGAACCGCGACAATGCGAAAGCAGCATGGCGCGATTATGCCGAGGTGATCTTGTGCGCGGACCGTGAAGAAATGGCCGCAACATCCGATGACTACGCCCCTGAACACCTGACGGTTCAGGCCGAGGACCTCGACTGGTGGCTTGATCGGTTGACTTGCTATGGATCGCTCTTCCTTGGTGAAGAGACCACGGTGTCCTACGGCGACAAAGCATCTGGAACCAACCACGTGCTGCCCACATCGGGCGCGGCTGGGTATACGGGTGGCTTGAGTGTCCACAAGTATATGAAGATCGTTACCTGGCAACGGTCGACCCGAGAAGGGTCGAAATCCGTTGCGGAAGCCACGGCCCGCATCTCTCGCCTCGAAGGGATGGAGGGACACGCCCGCGCGGCAGATGTCCGTTTGGCGAAGTACTTCCCCGACGAAACTTTTGACCTGACAGCCGATGGCTGATCCACGATCTCTTTTCGATCTGTCGGGGCGTGTGGCATGTGTGACCGGGGCCAGTTCAGGCCTTGGTCAGCATGCAGCCTCGGTTCTGGCCGCAGCTGGTGCGAAAGTGGTCGGTGTTGCCCGTCGGCGTGAGGCACTTGAAGACTGGCGTTCAGGCCAGGGCGACAATGTCGCGACTGTTGCGGCGGATCTGTCTGATCGCGACTCGATCCCTGCCTTTGCCAAGCAGTTGGCAGAGCCCTTCGGTGCGCCGGATATTGTTGTCCATGCCGCAGGGCTGAACACGCGTGAGGTTGCCGACAAAGTGACGCCAGAAGGGTGGGACGCCACAGTGGCGATCAATCTGACGGCTCCGTTCTTCTTAAGTCAGGCATTGGTTCCCGCAATGTCGGACAAGGGTTGGGGGCGCATTGTAAACTTCGCGTCGCTTCAAACGACCCGAGCGTTCCCCGGAGGGATTGCCTATGGGTCGACCAAGGCCGGTGTTGGGCAGCTAACACGCGCGATGGCCGAGGCATGGTCGCCCCATGGTGTAACCGCCAATGCCATCGGCCCGGGCTTTTTCCCGACCGAGCTGACAGAGGCCGTGTTTCAGGACGCGGACCTTGCGAGGCGCAACGCCGAGCAGACCTGCATTGGCAGAAATGGACGGATGCACGACATGGATGGCCCTTTGCTTTTCCTGTGCTCCGAGGCTTCGTCCTATGTCACGGGGCAAGTCTTGATGGTTGACGGAGGGTTCACGGCGAAATGAAAGCACTGATCTATGATGCGCCAGAAACACTGGGATATCGCGATGCAGATGACCCTATTTGCGGTGAAGGTGAACAATTCATCAGGGTCGAGGCCGCAGGGATCTGCGGCTCGGACATGCATGCCTATCTTGGACATGATGATCGCCGCCCAGCCCCTCTGATATTGGGGCACGAGGCTGCTGGAACAATTATGGGAGGCGGGCGTGATGGAGAACGGGTGACGATTAACCCGCTGGTCCATTGCGGAACGTGTCATGCTTGCAAAACAGGACGCGAGAACCTGTGCCCAGACCGTCAAATAATTTCGATGCCACCACGCGAAGGGGCGTTTGCCCAATATGTGACGATGCCAGACACCAATCTTGTTTCGGTGCCTGATCATGTGCCGATCAGTTGGGCCGCGCTGACCGAACCATTGGCGGTCAGCTGGCACGCTGCCCGGCTTGGGTTAGAAGCGCTGCACCCGAGAGCATCACGTACAGCGCTGGTGTTGGGTGGTGGCGCGATTGGGCTAGGCTCGGCCCTGACGCTTAGGGCGATGGGTCTATCTGATATCACAATCGTTGAACCCAATGTGGAACGTCGCGCGTTTCTGACCGACACATGTAATGAGCACGCGGTTGAACGTGCAGAAGGCCAGTTTGGTCTTGTTGTAGATGCTGTGGGTTACGCGGCGACCCGTGCGACCGCATCGGCCTTGGCAGAACCCGGTGGTGTCGTCCTGCATATCGGGTTGGGAGAGGATACTGGTGGGTTGGATATCCGCCGTATGACCTTGCAAGAAATCACATTTATCGGCACCTATACCTATACCACCCAAGATTTTCGCGCGACGGCGCAAGCGATATTCGATGGCCGCTTGGGGGATATGAAGTGGACCCAGACGCGGGCGTTATCTGATGGCGCCGCTGCGTTTTCAGACCTTCGAAATGGGCTGGTGGCCGTTCCCAAAATCGTTCTGGACCCTTGGGCCAACGCATAAACTGATGGATAGAGGATAGCATGTACAAGAAAATTCTGGTCCCGATGGCTCTGGATCACGACATCTCGGCCGAAACGATGGAGATCGCACGCAACCTTCTTGCTGAGGGGGGTGAGATTACCGGCCTGCATGTGATGGAAGCCACCCACGGATCGGTTAGCACCTATCTGGACGAGGACACCGTGCGCGCCGTGAAAGAGCAAACCCGGAAACTACTGCAAGAAAAAACGGCTGGTCTGAAAGACGTGACACCGGTGCTTTTGAAAGGTCATACGGCCCGAACCATTATTGATTACGCGCATGACAATGATGTGGATTGCGTCGTGATCGGGTCCCATAAGCCAGGGTTGAGTGACTTCTTCCTCGGATCAACAGCTGCACGCGTAGTGCGCCATTGCCGTTGCGCCGTACACGTACAACGCACCCGCTAATTCACAGAGATATAGGAACACGCGCCCAGTGAGGGTGCGACCAATCGGAGACAAGGGTCCATGGACATTAACAAGAAGATCGTTGACGATTTCGTCGCCAACGACGTTTCCTTCGTCACAACAGTGCCGTGCAAGCAGCTTGCGGGCGTGATCGAAGAGTTTGAAGCACGAGAAGAGGTGTTTCACATCCCGTCCAACAAAGAAGACGAAGGTATGGGCCTTTGCGCCGGAGCTTTCATGGGTGGCAAACGTCCCGCCATCATCATGCAAAACACCGCGCTGGGCGTGACGTTGAATACGTTGGCCACGCTGACCCAATACTACCGGATGCCGCTGCCCATGCTGATTTCATATCGCGGAGAGCTGGGTGAGCCAGTGGCCTGTCAGGTCGAAATGGCTGTGCACACCAAGGCGCTTTTGGCGCAGATGCACATTCCGACCTTCCATTTCCACAAACGGTCCGACGCGGAAGAGCTGGACAGCATCCTGAAATACACATTCATGTGCAACAAGCCCGTGGCGATCCTGACGGATGCGTCGTTCTGGGGAGGCTACTAATATGATCCGCTCTGAAATTCTGAAAGAAATTGCTCCGATCCTGCGGGACCAGCTTGTTGTCTGTAATATCGGCATTCCCAGTCAGGAACTGCACGCCATCGACGACCAGCCCACCAACTTTTACATGCTTGGTACAATGGGACTGGCGTCTTCCATCGGTCTTGGGCTTGCGCTGTCTCAGCCAAAACCGGTTATTGTGATTGACGGTGACGGTTCGATCCTGACCAATATGGGAACCCTTCCGACGATCGCGAACAATGTCGCGGATAATTACATCCTGCTGATTATCGATAATGGTTCATATGGCTCGACGGGGGATCAGCCCACCTATGCAGGGATGAAAACATCGCTGGCGAAAGTGGCCGAAGCTTGCGGCTGCGAAAACGTGGTTGAATGCAAGGCCGAGGATACTGGTAAGGCCGTTCAAGACGCGCTGGATGCCAAGCAGATGACAATCATCGTCAGCAAATGTGAAAGCGGCAACGCCAAGATGCCTGTGATCACCATGGACCCTGTCGTGATCCGCGATCGGTTCATGAAAGCGGTCACTGCCTAGGCCCATGTCGCGGGCAACACGCATCCATTGTAGCGAGGACGCTCGGCGCATGGCGCGTCGGCGTCTGCCCTGGATGGTCTTTGATTATATCGACGGGACCGCAGGCAATGGTTGCGGTGATGCGCGAAATCGCAAGGCATTGGACGACGTCTGCCTGCGCCCTCGCATTCTAAGGGATGTCAGCCAGCGCATGTTGGATGTACCGTTGTTTGGTAGTGCTGCAAAACGCCCCTTTGGTATTTCCCCAATGGGGATGTGCAATCTGTCTGGCCCCGGGGCGGACATGATGCTGGCGCGACTTGCCGCGCGCTATGATGTGCCACTTGGCATATCCACTGTGTCATCCACTCCGATGGAGGCCCTGATCAGCGAAGCCAATGGGAACGCGTGGTTTCAGCTTTACTTCAGCGGAGATGGCGAAGGTTCTTTCAAATTGGTTGAGCGGGCCAAATCCGCTGGATTCGACACTCTGGTTCTTACGGTCGATGTCCCAATCGTCGGCCGCCGTCCGCGTGAGCTACGTCATGGATTCACCATGCCCTTCCGCATCGGCCCACGCCAATTTGTCGATTTCGCCCTGCACCCGGAATGGTCATTGCGTACGTTGTTCAACGGCCGCCCAGAAATGGCAAATTTCGAAATGGAGGGATTCGAGTTTGATCGCAAAGAAACCCGCGCGCGGGCGGACTGGGATACACTCAAACGCTTGCGGGACAGCTGGGACGGTAATCTTGTCATCAAAGGTGTTGTCGATGTCGAAGACGCAGTTCGCCTGAAGAAAGCCGGAGTGGATGCCATCCAAGTGTCGAGCCATGGCGCGCGCCAACTTGAAAGCGCGCCCGCGCCGATCACGGCGCTCGCAGAAATACGCGCGGCGCTGGGTGATGGCTTCACATTGCTTTATGATAGTGGGCTACGCTCGGGCGAGGATGTCCTGAAAGCCTATGCCGCCGGTGCCAATTTCACCATGCTGGGGCGCATTTTGCAGTTCGCAATCGCTGCCGCCGGTGAAGAAGGGTTGCATCGTTTGTGGGATGTTCTGACCGAGGAGTTGAGTAACTCCATGGCGCAGGTCGGGCGATGTGATCTGACCGGTGAAGGTCTGTACAAGATCATCGCGAAGTGACCGACCCCCGCAAGAGCGGGGATCAGTGTCGTTTTCGAAGTTAAAGAACCTCTTCAAACAATGCCGTCAGGTTGGCTTCCGTCAACTCAATCGGGTTGCCACCACATGACGGGTCAATCAAAGCGCCTTTAACCAGCGTTTTGACGTCCGGATTGCTAACACCAAGTTCGCCGACACGATGCGGGATTGCCATACTGTCGTTGAAGTCCTGAACGAAGCTCTGGAACCCTTCGAAACCGCCTTCAATCCCCAGATACCCAGCCGCCAGATCAAATCGATCTTTAATAACCGGCGCGTTGAAGCGCAAAACAGCAGGCATGCAGATCGCGTTCGTTGTACCGTGGTGTGTGTGGTACATGGCGCCAATTGGGTGGCTCATCGCATGGATCGCACCAAGCCCTTTTTGGAATGCAGTTGCGCCCATCGCTGCCGCGCTCATCATATTGGCGCGTGCCTCGATATCGGTGCCGTCTGCATAGGCACGCGGCAGGTTGTCGATCACCAGCTTCATCCCCTCAAGCGCGATGCCTTGGCTCATGGGATGGTAATGCGGGCTTGAATAGGCCTCGACACAATGGGCGAAGGCGTCCAAGCCGGTGCCAGCGGTGATGAATTTCGGCATCCCAACAGTCAGTTCTGGGTCACAGATCACCACGGCGGGCAGAACTTTGGGGTGGAAGATGATCTTCTTTTCATGCGTTTCGGAATTGGTAATGACGCTGGCACGCCCCACTTCGGATCCGGTGCCTGCGGTCGTAGGCACAGCCACAATGGGCGCAATCACATCTGCATCCGCGCGGGTCCACCAGTCACCAATATCTTCGAAATCCCAGACAGGCCGTGTCTGGCCAGCCATAAAGGCCACCATCTTGCCAAGATCAAGCCCGGAGCCGCCGCCGAACGCGATCACACCATCATGACCGCCTGCATTGTAGGCCGCCACACCAGCAGTCAGGTTTACCTCGTTTGGGTTTGGGTCAACCTCCGAGAATAGCCCGCGACCAAGGCCAGCCGCCTCCATAATGTCCAAAGTTTCCTTGGTGATTGGCAGATCGGCCAAGCCCTTATCGGTCACCAAAAGGGGGCGTTTCATCCCAGCCTGCGCGCATGCTTCAGGTAGTTCTTTGATCCGGCCCGCGCCGAACTTCATCGTGGTCGGATAAGACCAGTTTCCTTGAAGGCTCATTTAGTCACCTTTTTCAGATGGTAAGATTTGGGACGGGTAAGGTTCTGATAGCCGATGACCGACAATCCACCACCACGCCCGGTGTTTTTGCATCCGGTCCAACACAGGCCCGGATCAAGATAATCCGCACGATTCATAAAGACCGTACCGGTTTCGATCTGATCACCCACAGCTTGCGCGCGGTCCAGATCACTGGTCCAGAGCGAGGCGGTCAGACCAAACTCGCTGTCATTCATCAACCGGATCGCCTCAGCATCGTCTTTGACCGGCATAATACCGACCACGGGACCAAAGCTTTCGTCCCGCATGACGCGCATATCGTGGGTCACGTTGGTCAGAATCTGAGGCGTCAGGTAAGCGCCGCCATCATCCTCGGGAAACGTCTCGATGTGAGCGATTGCACCATCCGCCAGAGCCTCAGCGGTCTGCGCTCGCACCTCGGCTGCGAACCGTACATTTGCCATTGGGCCAAGCGTTGTCTCGCTGTCCAGCGGATTGCCCAGCTTGTACCCCTTCACGATCTCCACGGCTTTGGCAACAAAATCGTCAAACAGGCTCTCATGCACATAAATGCGCTCGATCCCGCAGCAACATTGGCCCGCGTTGAACATCGCACCATCAATCAATGTGTCGACCGCTGCGTCCAGATCCGCGTCCTCCATGACATAGCCCGGATCTTTGCCGCCCAGCTCAGTCCCCACACCAGTAAAGGTGCCAGCCGCCGCGCGCTCCATCGCCTGCCCGCCGCCGACTGATCCTGTGAAGTTCACAAAATCAAACGCATTTCCCGCGATCAAGTTGTTGGTCACGTCGTGGGACAAGAAGACGTTCTGGAATACATCAGCGGGCACGCCTGCTGCATGAAAAGCAGCCGCCATCCGCTCGCCAACCAGCAATGTCTGCGTGGCGTGTTTCAAGACCACGGCATTCCCAGCAATCAGCGCAGGCGCAACCGTGTTGATCGCAGTCATGTAGGGGTAATTCCAAGGTGCGACGACGAAAACGACACCATGTGGCACCCGTTTGATGTAGCGCTTGAAGTTTGCATCCTCACCAACTTCGATATCTGCAAGAGCGTCGGCTGCAATCTCGGCCATATGGTTCGCGCGCTCATGAAAGCCACCAAATTCCCCACCATAGCGGACAGGGCGTCCCATCATATGGGCAAGCTCTGGCACAATCTCATCATTCATCTCGCCGACGCCAGCAACTCCAGCCATGACCAGCTTGACCCGCTCCGACAACGGTCGCGCGGCCCAGTCAACCTGCGCTGTCCGCACACGCGCCACAACTTCAGACGCGGCGCTTTCGGACAGAACCTCACGCTCTGCGAAAACCGATCCATCAATCGGTGAGATACATTTCAACACCTGGTTCATTTCTTCCTCATTCTAAGTAGGTCCCGTTTTTTTCTTGTAGAAAATATCCTGGGGGACGCCGCAGGCGGGGGGCAAAGCCCCCTTACGCCCTTTCAAATCCACGCGCAATTTCCCAATCGGTCACAACGCGTTCAAATTCTTCGATCTCAACTTCGGCAGCGCGGGTGTAGTGATCCACAACGTCATCCCCCATCGCCGCGCGCAACATTTTTGAGCCGTGCAGCGTGTCCCTTGCAGCCTTTAAGTTGCCAGGGATCATACCGGTGTCGCCTTGATAAACATCGCCGACGGTGGGCTCTTGAAGTGCCAACCCATCTTCGATCCCAGCGACCCCGGCTGCAAGCATACCTGCCATCGCCAGATAGGGGTTCATGTCAGAGCCCGGAATGCGGCACTCGACCCGAATGGCCTTGGTGCCCTCGCCACAAAGGCGGAACCCGGCGGTGCGGTTGTCGACCGACCAGATGATCCGCGTAGGCGCAAATGTCCCCTTCATGAACCGCTTATAGCTGTTGATATAGGGTGCCATGAAATAGGTATAGTCGGGCGCGTATTTCAGAAGCCCGGCCATATAGTTTTTCATCAGATCGGACATGCCCAACTTGTCATCCGCATCGACAAAAGCGGGCTTGCCATCTTTCCACAAGGACTGGTGAACGTGGGAAGAGGATCCAACTTTGTCATGATGCCATTTCGGCAGAAATGTCGCTGCATGCCCTTGTTGCCATGCGATTTCCTTCACTGCGTGTTTGG
The DNA here is from genome assembly GCF_041403445.1 of Aliiroseovarius conchicola. NCBI lineage: Bacteria > Pseudomonadati > Pseudomonadota > Alphaproteobacteria > Rhodobacterales > Paracoccaceae > Aliiroseovarius > Aliiroseovarius conchicola. Next base: position 439,818 of record NZ_JBGEHL010000003.1, on the reverse strand, counting down.
CAATCGTGTGAAACTCGGCCGTGTTCATGGCGGCGGAATACTTGATATTCAGTTCTTCCTGACCGGCCTCGGCCTCGCCTTTTGAGTTTTCGATCGGCAGGCCCGCGTTCCACAAATGATTGCGGATCGGTCGCATCACATGCTCTTCTTTGGTGGTCTGCAAGATGTGGTAATCTTCGTTGTAAGCAGAGATCGGGGTCAGATCACGGAAGCCGCCTTTGCTGATTTCGTCAAAGCTTTTCTCAAACAGGAAAAATTCCAGCTCGGTCGCGGTCATGGCGTCAAAACCCATGGCGTCAAGCCGTTCAACCTGCCGCTTCAGGATTGCGCGCGGGCTGTGGGGGACTTCTTTATGTGTGTGGTGATCCAGAACATCGCACAGCACCATCGCCGTGCCCTCAAGCCAAGGCACCGGGCGCAGTGTGTCAAGATCGGGCTTCATGACATAGTCGCCATACCCGTTTTCCCAAGAGGTCGAGGCATATCCGTCCGGCGTTGCCATCTCTAGATCGGTGGCCAGCAGGTAGTTGCAGCAATGGGTTTCTTCCCACGCGCCAGCGATAAAGTGGCCCGCATGGAAACGTTTGCCCATCAGGCGGCCTTGCATGTCGACCAAGCAGACCAACACTGTATCAACCTCGCCACTAGCGACTTGGGACTTCAGATCATCAAAGGTAAGATTTGGCGACATTTTGTGGACCTTTATTCATGTAAGCCGGGCAGGAAGGCCCGCCCGGCAATTGTTTGCATAGCTTAGCCGTAGCGATATGGACGACCAGCCTTTTGCATCTCGGCGTTATACTTTTTGAAGATGTCGACCACTTTGGCTTTGACCGGGCTTTCGGCCGCGATCTCATCCCAGAATTTAACGGCGGCGTCTTCGACGGTCTTCCATTCCTCGTCCGGGATGGTGGTCAGCTTCATCTTGGTGCCATTGACGCGCAGATTGGCTTCTCCGCCCCAGTACCACCACTGACGGTAGTAGTGTGATTGATCGGCACAAACCTTGAAGAGCGTTTTCAGGTCCTCTGGCAGTTCGTTCCAGCGATCCATGTTGGCAAAGAAGTGACCGGCCCAAGCGCCTGACACGTTGTTGGTCAGGAAATAGTTGGTCACGTCTGCCCAACCCACTGTGTAGTCCTCGGTGATGCCCGACCACGCGATGCCGTCGAGTTCGCCGGTTTGAACAGCTACCTCAATGTCTTCCCAAGGAAGCGAGACGGGTACAACACCGAACTGGCTTAGGAAGCGGCCAGCCGTTGGGAAAGTAAAGATGCGTTTACCCTTCAGGTCAGCAAGGCTGTTGATCGGGTCTTTTGTCGCGAAATGGCATGGATCCCATGCGCCTGCCGATACGTGCTTCACACCAACTTTGGAATATTCCTCGTCCCAAATCTCGTTCAGGCCCCATTGGTTGAACAGAACCGGTATGTCCAAAGAGTAGCGCGATCCAAATGGGAAATAGCCGCCGAAAACCGTGACTTCGGTGGGTGAAGCCATCGAGTCATCATCAGATTGAACCGCATCAATTGTGCCGCGCTGCATGGCTTGGAACAGCTCGCCGGTTGGGACCAGCTGGTCGGCATAGAACAGCTCGATCTGCATACGGTCACCCGCGATTTCATTGAACATCTTGACTGCCGGATCGATCACATGCTCGGCCAGTGCAGGTCCCGCATAGGTCTGCATCCGCCATTTGATCGTGGATTGTGCAAGCGCCGGAGTAGCAAGTGGCGCTGCCAACGCGCCAACTCCGGCGCCGGCGATAAACTTACGTCTCGTTGTCATTTGTCTTTCTCCTTGTTGCAAAAAATCGGGCCCGTTGACCGGGCTCTTTACCTAGTTTCCGTATACCCATCCTGGCAGCCAAAGGGCGATTTCCGGGAACAGGATGACCAATGTCAGGGCAAGCACCATCACCAGCACGAAAGGCAGAATGGAGCCGTAGATGTCGCGTAAAGTGATCTCGGGCGGGGCCATGGCGCGCATCAAGAACAGGTTGTAGCCGAAAGGTGGCGTCATATACGCGATCTGCGTGGTGATCGTGTAGAGCACTCCGTACCAGATCAGATCGAACCCAAGGGCCGACACTAGTGGTACATATAGGGGTGCGACGATGACCAGCATGGCGGTGTCATCCAGAAACGTGCCCATCAGGATGAAGCTAAGCTGCATCAGGATCAGGATAACCCAAGGGTTCAGGCCCAGGCGTTCAGTAAACAGAGACTCGATTGCCTTAACTGCGCCCAGCCCGTCGAACACAGCTCCGAATGCCAGCGCGGCAAGGATGATCCACATGAACATACAGCTGATGCCAAGGGTCATCCGTACCGAGGTCTCGAACACTTCTCGGGTCATCCGGCCCTTGAGGACCGCTGCCGCAAAGGCGGTCAGCGCCCCAATGGCTGAGCTTTCAACAAGTGAGGTCCAGCCGTTTACGAAAGGCACCATCATGGCCGCGAAAATGACCAAGGGCAGCATTCCAGCGCGCAGCAGGGCAAGTTTTTCTGACATGGGTATGTCACGCTCTTCCTTCGGAAGCGCTGGGCCGAGTGACGGGTTCAGGTGACAGCGAACTGCAATGTATATGATGAACATCGCGGCCATCATCAGGCCCGGAAAAACACCTGCCAACCACAGCTGGCCGACGGGTTGGCGGGCAATCATCGCGTATAGCACAAGTACAACAGATGGAGGCACTAGGATGCCAAGCGACGATCCCGCTTGGACCACGCCAGTCACCATCCTTTTGTCGTAGTTCCGTTTCAAGAGCTCCGGGAGCGCGATTGTCGCCCCAATGGCCATGCCAGCCACGCTCAGCCCGTTCATGGCCGAGATCAGGACCATTAGCCCGATTGTACCAATAGCCAACCCGCCCTTTAGTCCGCCCATCCAGACATGAAACATCTTGTAAAGGTCGTCGGCGATCTTTGATTCCGACAGGACGTAGCCCATGAAGATGAACATCGGCAGGGTAAGAAGCGGATACCACTTCATCAGCTTCATGGCGGATGAAAATGCGATGTCATAACCGCCTCTGTCGCCCCAAAGCACGAGGGCCGCAATCACGGCAACAAAGCCGATGGCTCCGAACACGCGCTGCCCTGTCAGAAGCATCGCCATCATCGTGGCGAACATGAAGATCGCGATCATCTCATACGACATGGTCGATCTCCTCGCCGCGTAGGCGCAGAATGTCTTTGAATAGCTCAGAGATGGCTTGCAGCAGCATCAAAGAGATGCCCACGCACATGATCATTTTGATCGGCCACAGATAGGGGCGCCAGGCGGTTGGGCTACGCTCGCCGCCATATTTGAAGGAATAGGCCGTGCTGTCGATGCCACCCCAAAGCAGGATGCCAAGATAGAAGATCAAGAACATAACGGTAATCGTGTCGATGGCCGCTTTGCGTCGCGTGCTCCACCCACCATAAAGAAGGTCCATACGTACATTTGACCCCATCTGGATCGAGTATGGCCCGCCCAGAATATAGTAAGCCACCATCGCGAACTGCGCCATCTCCAGCGTCCAAAGCGATGGATTGAAGAAGGTTTTTGAGATCGACGACCACAGCAAAATCGCCATCATGACGAAAATGCCGTACATGGTGACCCGACCGATGCGATAGTTGATCTGGTCAACAATGTGGATGAATTTGCGAAGCAGGTTCATATGGCTTCCCGGTTTGATGAGCTGTCCAATGAAACTGCGGAACGCAGGACGCCGGCCAAATGTTGCGCCATGTTCTGTGCTTTGGTGGGAGTGTCGATCAGATCATTGCGAACCTCGATCATGACATTGTCGATGTCGCGCGCGGTTCCATGCTTTGCCAGCGAATAGGTCACGCCATCGCGCGCCGCATAAGGTTCGTTTATCGCGGTATTAAATGATCCAAGACCCGCTTCGGCTTCAAGCGCGGCTTCCGCTAGCTTGGTCGAGCTGTCGTGCAGATAACCAATCTCGACCGCGCGTTGCTGCCCGTGAAAAATGGGCGTGAAGCTATGGATCGTAACCAGACGGACGGGCGACAATGATCGCTCTGTCTGGCGGTCGATCAACCAGTCAACGCTGTCGTGAAACGGTGTGTGGACAGTGTCAAAGCGGCGCTTGCGTTCTGTATCGGTCAAGTTTGCGTTGCCGGGGATGTCAATGACTTCGCTACGTTTCGGGATACAGTCGGAAGCTTCGAGCGGCCTGTTGCAATCATAGACCAACCGCGAAACCTGCCCAGCCACAAGCGGGGCGTCCAGCAAGGTGCTAAGGCATTTGGCTACATCCAACGCTCCGATGTCCCATGCTGCATGCGATGTGTGTCCGGCCTTGTCGAGTCCCAGACCGTCATATTCCGGTGGAATAAAGCTCGATGCATGCTCGCAAATAATTACCATCGGCGCACGCCCAGAGGCATGATACAGCGCTGCGGCTGGCCAATTCGGTGCGCGCATCTCTCTTGCCCCCCAGTTTCAAGCTGTGTAATTATCACTACGGTAGTACTGTGGGTGTCAAGAAATATTCTGTAACGATATCTACAAACCCAAGAAGACTGAGTGATTTGGAGACAAATGGGAAAGAAACCCCTCGTTAAAGACCAAATTCGCGAGAAGCAGGACGAGCTGACAGCGGCAGAACGCCGCCTGACAGCCACCTTGCTGAACGATTCGCTGGTGGCTGGGCTGCAGTCGATAACCAAGCTTGCGGAAAGCGCCGAGGTGTCTACTCCAACCGTCATTCGATTGGCGCGCAAGCTGGGTTATAATGGGTTCCCGGACCTGCAGGACGCAATCCGCGAAGAAGTGGCTGCGCAGATGAAAGAGCCGCTGGCGAAGCTAGAGGCTGCCGAACTTGCGGGCGGCAAAGATCACATCGTCAGCCGCTTCGCCGAAGCTGTATCCCACAACATCAACCGCAGCCTGGAGCGATTGGACCTGACCGAGTTTGACAAAGCCGCGGCGCTTTTGTCTGACCCGTGCCGAAAGCTCTATCTGCTGGGTGGGCGTATAACGCGGTCCAACGCGCATTACTTCTTCAATCACCTGCAAATCATCCGGTCCGGCGTCACTCAGTTGGACTTTTCCCCCAGCGTCTGGCCGCAATCACTGTTGGATATGGATGCGAACTCGACCCTGATCGTGTTTGATATCCGGCGGTATGAAAAAGAGTTGGAGCGTTTGTCCAAACTGGTCGTGGATCGCGGCGCGAATATTGTGTTGTTCACCGATCAATGGGGGTCGCCAATTGAACGCTATGCAGCACATTGCTTCCGCAGTCGCGTTGAAGTGCCGTCCAGTTGGGATTCGACACTTGCCATCAACTTTATGATCGAAGCTTTGGTTGCCGAGATTCAAAGCAGATGCGACAGCGCTGACCGGATCTCTGAGTTGGAAGAGATGATTGGCGAATCCCGGATATTCCGCAGCAACTGACCGTTGTGTAGGACTAGCCGTTCTCTGGCTTATCAATTAGCCCCTGCATTTTCGAAATCGCGTTGCGCATAGTGTCTTCAAGTGCGACCCGAACCCGATCTGCCACATCAATGTACTGCTCCAACGCAGGCTGAAGCGCAGGAATACGTTCACCTATTGCGGGCGCAAAGATGTATAGGATCGCCAACAAGCACGCCAAGACCACGACGAGCACGAACCCTCTGCGAAAGCCACCGGATCGCGTTTCACCCTCTGCGTCATCCGCGGCAAGGGAAATCTCTGCTTCATCCTCGGGGGCATCAAGTGTTGAGTTGATTTCTTCTATATCTGGAAGAACATCGCGACCTTTCAGATCGTCTGCTCCAACCGATGCATCATCGTTTGATGTGTCTTGCTCGACCACTCGAATGTCAGGAGTCGCTTTTGGTGCTTCCTCCAAGCCCAGATCGGTCTGAGTCTCAATGTTTTCGCGTTCGGCTTCGCGCGCATGAATTTCCTGCGCAGCTTCTTCCTGCAAAATGTTGCGCACATCGTCATTCAACGAGCGTGCAGCCTTTTCGCCTTGCGCGGTGTCTGGATCATCGACGCCTTCATCAGAGGATGTTTCGTGATCGTCGTCGTCCGCGCTATCCTCGGTGCCATCGTCAGCCGAACTGTCCCCGGCGCGTTCAGAAGGCGCATCATCGTCGTCGTCGCTACCAACGTCGTCGATATCGTCAAAAGGTGATGGGGTTTCGGGTTCCTCGGGCTCTGCGCTCGGAGGAAGCTGAAACCAAGCATGTCCACAATTGGAGCATTGAACATCGCGCCCGTTTTCGGGCATGACGCGGTCGTCGACTTCGTACTGAGCGCCGCAATTAGGGCAAACCAGACGCATTATTTCCCTCGATCCCCCAATATTAAGCTGGGGTTTTTCCTGCCATTTCAAACTCAATATGGCAGTTTCACGGCGAAAATCAAACCATTGCAAGCTCTGCATTGAAACAATTGCAAAGCTGAGGCAAAACTGTCGCCAAACAAGTGTGAGGACAAATTGTGATCGAGCTAGAACAAGTGTCCTACGGATATGGGGATCGTATGCTCCTATCTGACATTTCACTAAATCTCGCACCGGGATCGTTTCATTTCCTGACAGGGCCGTCAGGGGCGGGCAAAACGACGTTGATAAAGCTGTGCTACGGAGAACTGATCGCGACGCAGGGGCGTGTGGCTCTGTTTGATCAGGATGCAGGAATGATGTCGCGGGACGATATCGCTGCGGCCCGTCGCCGCATCGGAGTCGTACATCAGGACTGCAAATTTCTGGACCATCTCAGCCTATCAGAGAATGTCTCGCTGCCTTTGACGGTGTCGGGGCGCAGCCTTGCAAACCCGTCTGAGCTTGACGATCTGATGGCTTGGGTTGGATTGACCGAGCAAAGCAGTGCCAAGCCGCCTGAACTGTCCGGGGGAGAGCGCCAGCGGGCCGCGCTGGCCCGCGCCGTAGTCATGTCCCCCGATGTGATTTTGGCGGACGAGCCAACTGGTAATGTAGACTGGGAGATGTCACTTCGATTGCTCAAGCTTTTGATTGAACTGAACCGTATGGGCAAAACAGTCTTGATCGCGACGCACGACATGAACTTGATCCGCTCCACGAAGGCACAAGTTCAGGCCCGTGTCCTTCGGATTTCGAACAAGCAAGTCCATCAGGCAGGAGCCGACCTATGAACGCGCGCCTGAAAAACCTAACCCAATTCGTCACCGGTGACGCTCAGGCAGACCGGGTTGTTCCGCCGACCGGGTTCACTGCACGCCTGACGGTGTTTGCGGCGGCCTCGATGGCGTTTCTTGCGGTGTTCGCTCTGGCGCTGTCCCTTGCAACGGGCCGTTTGGCGGATCGTTGGGGCGAGGCATTGGCCAAAAGTTCGACAATTCGTATATCCGCGCCTGCCGATCAGATGGACGCGCAGGTCCTCGCTGTGATGGAGGTCTTGGCCACCACCCCCGGTATCAAGTCATCCCGACCACTTGGGGACGACGAACAGCGGGCATTGCTAGAGCCCTGGTTCGGACCCGACTTGCCACTGGACCAATTACCGATCCCAAAGCTTGTCGAAGTGATCGAAGATGATCAGGGCTTTGACCCCGAAGGCCTGCGCGCACGGCTGGCAGGCGAAGCACCCGGGGCAATTCTTGATGATCACACCCGCTGGAGAGAGCCGCTGGTGAAAGCGGCCAACCGCTTGCGAACTTTGGGATTTGTAGCGATCGCGCTGATTTCGGCGCTCGCAGCCGTGGTAATCACATTGGCGGCGTCGGCAGCACTTGCCGCGAATGAACAAGTCATCCGTGTCTTGCGTTTGGTGGGCGCACAGGATGGGTATATCGCGCACGCATTCGTTCGCAGGTACACTTTGCGCGCGCTGGGCGGTGCTTTTGCTGGAACTCTGCTTGGTGCGGTTGCTATCATGTTCCTTCCCTCGACCGGGGACGAGCCAAGCTTGCTGACTGGGCTTGGTTTGAAGGGCTGGCAATGGCTTTGGCTCTTGCTGATCCCACCATTCGCTGCGCTCGTGGCCTTTCTGGCAACCCGTCGCACTGCCCAGACCGTATTGCAGGAGAAACGCTAATGCGCCATGCGATCCAATGGCTCCGCTCGTTGCTATTTATCATCCAGATGTATTTGGTTCTTCCAATCATTGGCTTCGGATTTGTGCCGCTAATCTGGATCAACAAGAAATACGCGATGATCGCCATTCATAGTTATTGCAGGTGGGTCCGATGGACCGCGTCTTGGATGGTCGGACTGCGCTCTGAAATTCGGGGCGAGCCGCCGACGGACGAGGTTATCATCGGTGCGAAACATCAGAGTTTCCTTGATATCATTATGATCGCCAGTGCTTTGCCAGCGCCTAAATACATCATGAAAAAGCAACTCGTTTGGGCGCCTGTGATCGGCCTGTATGCGAAATATACCAACAGTATTCCTGTCGATCGTGGCAAGCGTGGGCAGGCGATCAAGCAGATGGTTGCAGACGTCCGTGCTGGAACCGTGAAGCCCGGTCAGTTGGTGATCTTTCCGCAAGGCACCCGCGTCGCGGCCGGGGCTAAGAAGCCATATAAAATCGGCACTGGCGTACTCTATCGCGAAACTGGGCAACCTTGTGTGCCGGCCTCAACCAACGTTGGTGTATTTTGGAAGCGGCATGGGATTATGCGCTATCCGGGTCTGGCAGTGGTGGAGTTTCACCCTCGTATCGAACCGGGGCTCGAATTGGAGGCGTTCATGGAGCAGTTGGAAACGGCCGTTGAAACAGGCTCTAACGCCTTGATGCGTGAAGCTGGGTTGGAGATTGTAGACTAATGGACTTCATAATGACGGAAGCGGAACTGGAAGCTTTGTATGGCGCGCCTGTCGAAATGGCGATGAGGAAAGTTACCACCCACCTGACACCTGCCTATCGCAAATGGATTCTGGCGTCGCGCTTTTGCGTACTGACAACAGTGGGCGATGAAGGAACCGACGGCAGCCCCCGAGGCGACGATGGCCCTGTCGTGATGGAAATTGATTCACAAACGCTTGCTTTGCCGGATTGGCGCGGCAACCAACGGCTCGACAGTCTGCGCAATATCGTTCGCGACCCCCGCGTATCTCTGATGTTCATGGTGCCGGGATCGGCAAATGTCATGCGTGTGAACGGAGAGGCGCGATTGACAACAGACGACGCCCTGTGCGCGAAGTTCGAGAAATCCGGCAAACAACCTCGGACCGTCATCGTGATCCGTATCCACGAGGTATACCCCCAATGCGCCCGCGCCATCGTGCGCGCGAAGATCTGGACGTCGGGTGATGAAAGCACCGATTTGCCTACGATTGGTGCGATGATGAAAGAGATCACTTCGGGCGCGTTCGACGGTGATGCTTATGACAAAGAATGGCCGGATCGCGCAAAGTCGACGATGTGGTGAGAAGATGATCACCCAGCTGATGATGGACGTAGACGGCGTCTTGGTGACAGGGCGGCCATCGGATGGATTGCCATGGAAAACGGATCTTGAGGCCGATCTAGGCGTTTCGCCAGAGGACCTTCACGAGGCATTCTTCCGCCCCTATTGGTCCGATATCGTTACGGGAAAACGGGCGCTTCATGCGGTTTTGGGCAATGTGCTGACCGACATAGCGCCTCATTTGTCATCGTCTGAGCTGATCGACTACTGGTTCGCGAACGATGCCAGATTGGAGGAATCTGTTCTGGAAGCGATGGAAAACCTGCGAAAGCCGGGGATGCAGGTTTACCTTGCAACAAATCAAGATACGCTTCGGGCGCAGTATCTCTGGGACGACCTAGGCTTAAAGGTCTATGCTGACGGTATGCTAAGCTCGGCGCGCCTTAGTGCAGCCAAACCGGACCCAGAGTTCTTCATGCGTGCGTCGAACCACACTAATGCCCCAGTAAGTGAGCACCTGCTGATCGATGACAGTCAGGCCAATACAGCCGCAGCCAAGGCTGCTGGCTGGCATGCGTATCATTGGACGGGTGCAGAGGCGCTGGGCGACGTGGTCCAACGCTTCCAGTCTGGTTGACTTAGCAGTTTAAGCGCTGAACTGTTCGAACGCCTCGCGCGCTTTGGCGCTGTAGGCAATCGATGGACCACCGCCCATATAAGAGGCCATCGCCAAGGCCTCGTTCAACTCGTCCATGGTCGCGCCGAGTTTTACCAGGGAACGGGTATGAAAGCCGATACAGCTGTCGCAACGGGTCGCGATGGCGATGCCCAACGCGATAAACTCTTTGGTTTTTTCGCTCAGCGCACCTTCTGACTTCGCAGCAACACCCATCTGGCCGAAGCCCTTCAGCGTTGTGGGAATGTCTTTTGCGAGGTGATTGATGTTGCCTTCGGTTTCGGCAATGAATGCTTTCCAGTCCACGCGGGCCTCCTTAGAGCGTTTCGAGATTAAGTTGGCTCGCAACTTGATTTCGGAACGCCCACGACATCAAGAGGTATCGAGCATTTCGCGTTAAACTTAGACGTAAATTCATCGCGAAGCGCTTATTGATCTCTCGTGCATATCACCCTTGTGTGCTGGCTTGCCAACCCCGCCCACGAAGACGTGATTATCGGCAGTCCATCTCTGGATATTATTAAGCGGCAAGGCCCTTGGAGCCCATCTTCAGAAACTTTTCGCGACGCTCTTTCAAAAGCTTGTCGCCCTTTTGACGTTTCTTGAGCGCCTTAAGTTCTTCTTCGATGGCTTTTCCGACGGCTTCGATCGTTTCCGTTTTGCCACGCTGGGCCCCGCCCACGGGCTCGGGGATGATCTTGTCTACAACACCCAGCTGGTTCAGGTCTTGCGCGGTCAGGCGCAACGCCTCGGCCGCTTCGCGCATCTTTTCGGCGTCTTTCCAAAGGATCGAAGCACAGCCTTCGGGGCTGATCACGGAATAGATCGAATGCTCCAGCATCATCACAGAGTTGGCCGTCGCAAGCGCCACCGCGCCACCCGAACCGCCTTCGCCGATAATCACCGAGATAACGGGTGACTTGACGTTCAACGAACGCTCGGTCGCGCGGGCGATTGCTTCGGACTGTCCGCGCTCTTCCGCACCTTTGCCGGGATAGGCTCCGGGGGTGTCAACAAGCATGACAATCGGCAATCCAAACCGATCAGCCAAATCCATCAGGCGAATGACTTTGCGATAACCCTCGGGACGCGCCATGCCGAAATTACGTTCAATCCGCGATTTCGTATCATTGCCTTTTTCCTGACCCATGACGACGACGGGGATGTCACCGATCCGGCCAAGCCCCCCCATGACAGCGTGATCATCGGCAAAGTTACGATCACCGGCCAATGGGGTGTATTCAGTAAATAACGCCTCGATATAGTCCTTGCAGTGGGGACGATCAGGATGGCGGGCCACCTGACATTTGCGCCAAGGGGTCAGGTCGTCATAGAGGTCTTTCAGCAGGGTCTCGGCCTTGGCATCCAATCCGGCAGCTTCGCCTTCGACGTCCATCTCTTCATTGGCTCGGGCAAGCGCGCGCAGTTCTTCTGCTTTGCCCTCGATTTCAGCCAGCGGTTTTTCAAACTCAAGATAGTTGGTCATGGCTCATGCCCCGTTTGATATCGTTCATAGCTATATGCCGCTTGAAACGACGCAATACAACTACTGCTCTGTTCTTGGCAGGCATAACTCGGCAAGATTTATGCATCGAATGTCGGGCAATACGTAGTGGAAAGGCGAAAGGAGCATGTCTTGCAATACGAAGATCGACTACTGCGGGTGCTGAACTATATCCACGACAATCCGGATGGAGACTTGTCGTTAGACCAGTTGGCAGATGTTGCGGCGATGTCGCGGTTCCACTGGCACCGCGTGTTTCACGCGATGTCGGGCGAGACATGCGCACAAGCGGTGCGGCGTATGCGTTTGCACCGTGCTGCGGGCCGATTGGTGCGCGAAGACACAGCGATCGATGTGATTGCTAAGGAGTGCGGCTACCCAAATCCGCGCAGCTTCACGCACACGTTTCGCGCGTCGTACGGCAAAACTCCGACCGCCTTTCGAACCGCTGGCAGGCTTGATGCCCCGGCACTATTGCAGCGAATAGGAGAACTAAAGATGCACACTGTTGATATTCGAGAAACCGATGGGAAACGATTGATCGGCCTGTCCCACAAGGGGGCCTATATGGAGATCGGAAAGAAGTTCGAAGAAAGCGCCACGATGATCAGTGCACGTGACTTATGGGGTAAATGTGGTCCTATGATGGGGGTCTATTTCGACGATCCTGACGCCGTCGCCGAAAAAGACCTGCGCAGTTTTGCGGGTGCTCAGTGGCGCGGTGGCGATGTGCCGGATGATTTCGAGGTGATGGATATTCCCGCCGGTCGCGAGGCTGTTCTGACCTACAAAGGGCCCTACGCCATGATCAAAACGGCATATGATGCGCTTTACGGCCGCTGGTTGCCGAGCTCTGGTGAAACACCGGCCGATGCGCCAAGCTACGAAATCTACCTGAATGATCCGCGCACAACCGATCCAGAGGATCTGTTAACGGAAATCTGCATGCCTCTGGCGTCATAGTCGCAGCGGCACGCGCGCTGAATAACAGCGCGCGTGCCGCTCTAGTCTACTGGTTCAGGAATTCGCGATCAGTTCGGCCTGAGCGACGATGACCTCAGCCTGTTTGATCGAGGCAATGTCGACCAGACGTCCTTTGTAAACCGTTGCGCCTTCTCCGTTGGCCTTGGCTTGCTCCATTGCGGCAAGGATTTCACGCGCCTCGGCTACGGCTGCTTCGGAAGGTGTGAAAACCTCGTTGGCCAATGCGATTTGCTTGGGGTGAATGGCCCATTTGCCAACCATACCCAGCGTGGCAGACCGTTTGGCCTGCGCGATATATCCCTCGTCATCAGAGAAATCGCCAAACGGGCCGTCGACGGGCAGAATGCCGTGGGTGCGGCAAGCGGCAACGATCGCAGCTTGTGCCCAGTGCCAGGGATCCGACCAGTGTTTCTCTCCTTCGCGCAGCATGTAGTAGTTCTCTTGTGTGCCGCCGATGCCCGTGGTTTGCATACCCATCGAGGCCGCGAAGTCGGCCGCCCCGAGGCTCATGGCTTGCAAGCGGGGCGATGACGCGGCGATTGCTTCGACATGCGCGAGGCCGGCAGCGCTTTCGATGATGACTTCGAAACTGACGGGTTTGGTGCGGCCCTTGGCGCGTTCGATGGCTGTGACCAGTGCGTCCACCGCATAAACATCTTCGGCGCAGCCAACCTTGGGGATCATGATCTGATCCAGACGGTCGCCCGCTTGTTCCAAAATATCCACAACATCGCGATACCAATAGGGCGTATCAAGGCTGTTGATCCGTACCGACATGTACTTATTGCCCCAGTCGATGGTGTTCAGCGCGTCGATGATATTCGCGCGGGCCGCGTCCTTGTCAGAAGGGGCAACACTGTCCTCCAGATCAAGGTTGATCACATCCGCGGCAGAGACTGCCATCTTTGGGAAGAGCTTGGTGTTTGATCCGGGGCCAAACAATTGGCAGCGATTTGGGCGAGCTGGAGCAGCAGGCTGAAGGCGAAAGGACATGGGAACCTCGGTGCAAGAAAGTTTCTAAGCGGTTGTAGTGAGGGATAGATTATTGCGCGGCGCCGTTCAAGCCGCATTTTGCAGGTGCAGCAAGCCGATTGCTGCGGGCGCATATGGGTGATGATGGGATACACGTGCTTGGAACTAATTCTCTCCGGCGAAAACTGCCGCAGAAACACACACAGGGGGAAGTAATCGTCGTTCTTGTCCTAGAACATGCAAGTATCTTTCAGCAGATTAGCATTCAGCGATGGATAATTGCTCATTGAGGTGCAGCAGAGTGCGAATTGAAAATCCTTTTGCGGACGAATCCGAATATCTACGTCCGGACGGGATTCACTTGCCAGGAGGGCGCTATGATCAAGACCCCATATCTTCTGTTTCTGGGCGACGCGCCCGACCAACTGGCCGCGAAGGTGGCACAGGGCATCAAAGACTGGCGCCCGGAAAATGCCGTGGGCCAATTCCGGCTGGAAGGCTGTGGTGCCGATCTGGGGCTGACCGACATGACTTTGCAAGAGGCAAAGGAAGCGGGTGCAAAAACTCTGGTCATCGGTGTGGCCAACCGAGGCGGCGTTATTTCCAAAGAGTGGAAGAAGGTTCTTGTGACAGCGCTAGAAGAGGGGTTCGACCTTGCCTCTGGCCTGCACAACCTTCTGCGTGATGAACCTGATCTTGTGGCGGTGGCCGAAGCCACCGGCCAAGAGCTTCATGACGTGCGTATTCCAGAAGTTGATTACCCGATTGCCAACGGCAAGACCCGATCCGGCAAGCGCTGTTTGGCCGTTGGAACGGATTGCTCGGTTGGCAAGATGTATACCGCTCTTTGCATGGATGCAGAAATGCGCAAGCGTGGCATGAAATCGACCTTCCGGGCCACCGGACAGACCGGCATTCTGATCACAGGTGATGGCGTGCCGCTAGACGCTGTCATTGCCGACTTCATGGCGGGATCAGTGGAGTACCTGACCCCAGACAACGATGAAGATCACTGGGATCATATCGAGGGGCAGGGCTCGCTGTTCCATGTGTCATATTCGGGCGTCACCATGGCGCTGATCCATGGTGGTCAGCCGGATGCTTTGATTCTTGCGCATGAGCCGACCCGCGAACATATGCGGGGTCTGCCCGAGTATCAGCAACCGTCGCTGGAAGATCTGAGAGATACTGCGCTGGCGTTGGCCAAGGTGGCGAACCCGGATTGCCAGGTTATCGGCGTGTCCGTGAACACACAACACATGTCCGATGAGGATGCCAAAACCTATCTGAACAAAGTGGAAGCAGACATGGGTCTGCCCGCCACCGATCCATTCCGTTATGGTGCAGGCAAACTGGTGGATGCTCTGGCAGCTGTGTAAGCTGATTGTGTTCAAGCCGGGGGGCCAGCCCCCCGGAACCCCCCGGGATATTTAGGGAAAGAAAATAAGGGGCAGCTATGCGTATTTCGGTCACTGCGGACGTGTTTAAGTTGGCGCAGGTTTTCACCATTTCGCGCGGATCACGGACCGAGGCGAAGGTCCTGACTGTTCGCGTGAGCGATGGGTCGCATGACGGCTGGGGCGAGTGTGTTCCTTATGCGCGCTATGATGAAACGCTGGAGAGTGTGACCGACGAGATCATGGGCCTGCCCGGCGATGTCACGCGGGAGGCGTTGTATGACCTTTTGCCTGCCGGGGCGGCACGGAATGCGATTGATTGTGCCTTGTGGGACCTTGAGGCGAAGCGAGCAGGCAAGCGCGTTTGGGAGTTGGCGGGGTTGTCTGCACCCGGACCGGAGATCACGGCTTATACTCTGTCACTGGCGGAGCCTGCGGAGATGCAGGCGCAGGCAGCTAAGAACGCACATCGTCCCTTGTTGAAAATCAAGCTGGGCACGCCGGATGATATGCCCCGATTGGAAGCGGTTCGCGCGGGTGCGCCGGACGCAAAGATCATCATTGACGCGAACGAGGGGTGGTCGGCTGATGTGTATGCAGACCTTGCGCCGCATCTGGTTCGGTTGGGCGTTGCACTTGTTGAACAACCTCTGCCTGCCGGTGAGGATGAAGCTTTGATCGGGATGGATCGGCCCGTACCGGTTTGTGCGGATGAAAGCTGCCATGATCGCGCCAGCTTGCCCGGGCTGAAGGGTAAGTATGACGTGGTGAACATCAAGCTGGACAAGACCGGCGGGCTAACCGAGGCTTTGGCATTGCGTAAGGCGGCGTTGGCTGACGGCTATGATGTCATGGTGGGCTGCATGGTCGGATCGTCTTTGGCGATGGCACCCGCGACATTGGTCGCGCAAGGGGTGATTGTGACCGACTTGGACGGACCGCTGTTGCTTGCCGAAGACCGTGACGTGCCTCTGCTTTTCGATGAAAAAGGTGTGCACCCGCCGGAAGCGGCGCTTTGGGGGTGAGGCTGTTATCCGCGACCAGCGATTTGGGTCAGAAACACGCCGAAGCCCATGACCGCAATTCCGGCAAAGCGCCACAAGGTCAACGGCGAGGGCTGCGCGCCGAAGAGGCCAAAATGATCAATGACCGCCGCAGAGATGAGTTGACCAATCAGCACAAAGAACACCGCATTGCCGACGCCGAATGTTGGGGCGACCCATGTGATGGTCAGGACGTAGAACGCAACAAGACATCCGGCCAGAAAAAGGTGGGGCGGGGCGCTGGTTGCTCCTTTTACCGATCCGCTCGAAAAGAAGAACACGGCGCTTGTCGTCAGCAACGCCACCAGAAACAGGATAACACCCGCCGCAATCGGAGATCCCAACCGTTGACCCAACGCGGCATTCAATGCTGCCAGGATTGGTATTCCAATTCCGGCTGTAAGCATGATGGCTGCGGATTGGGTGGCGCTGGGCATAGGATTTCTCTTTTGCAATTTATCAAGACCTGAGTATCAACAGCCAGAACAGGAAATACCGCGCGGGTCAACTGGCCCGACTGGCGTCACACCAAGGAGACCTGACATGACCCGTACCGTTTACGTGAACGGAGAGTACTTGCCCGAGACGGAAGCCAAAATCTCGATCTTTGACCGTGGTTTTCTGTTCGCGGATGCGGTGTACGAAGTCACAAGTGTGTTGGATGGCAAACTGATTGCGTTTGACGGGCATGCGGAGCGGTTGAAACGGTCGTTGACCGAGTTGGATATGGAAAACCCCATCTCGACCGAAGATCTGCTTGAGGTTCATCGCGAGTTGGTTCGACTGAACGAGATTGATGAAGGGCTGATCTATCTTCAGATTTCGCGCGGGGCAGCATCCGACCGTGATTTTGCATTCCCGGACCCCGCCGAGGTCAAGCCGACGGTGGTGCTGTTTACGCAGTCTAAGCCCGGACTGGCAGCGACCGTGAAGCCGATGAAGGTCATCTCGATCGATGATATCCGCTGGGGACGACGCGACATCAAGACGGTTCAGTTGCTTTACCCCTCTATGGGGAAAATGATGGCCAAGGCGGCTGGTGCAGATGATGCTTGGCTGGTCGAGGATGGGTTCGTAACCGAAGGGACGTCGAACAACGTTTATATCGTTAAAGGCGGCAAGATCATCACGCGCGGTCTGTCCAATGATATCCTGCATGGGATCACGCGGGCGGCTGTGTTGCGCTTTGCTGAGGAAGCTCAGATGGAGATCGAGGAGCGTAATTTCACCATCGAGGAGGCCCAGAACGCAGACGAGGCGTTCTTTACGTCCGCATCAGCCTTCGTGATGCCAGTGGTGCAGATTGACGATGCCGTGCTGGGAGATGGGACACCGGGCAGTGTGGCGCTGCGCCTGCGTGAAATCTATCTGGACGAAAGCATGAAGCAGGCTGTCTGATACCAAGGTGTAACTCGCAAAACGGGCGGCGTAGGCGGCCCGTTTTTTGTTGACCAGAACCCAACGAAAAAAGCCGCTGGATTTCTCCAACGGCTTTCTAATTTAAATACTGAAAGGCTTACGCAGCCAGAGCAGCCTGTGCTTTTTCGACGATGGCACCGAATGCTTCGGGTTCGTGAACGGCCAGATCGGCCAAAACCTTACGGTCCACTTCAACGCCAGCCATGTTCAGGCCGTTGATGAAGCGCGAGTAAGTCAGGTTTTCGTCATGCGAACGCACAGCAGCGTTGATCCGTTGGATCCACAGCGCGCGGAAATTGCGCTTGCGGTTCTTACGGTCGCGAGTTGCGTATTGGTTCGCTTTGTCGACGGCTTGGCGCGCTACCTTGAAGGTATTCTTGCGGCGGCCGTAATAGCCTTTGGCGGCCTTGACGACTTTTTTGTGACGGGCGTGGGTTGTGGTTCCACCTTTAACGCGGGACATATCTGTATCTCCTCTTAGCGGTCGTAGGGCATGTAGCCCTTGACGATCTTAGCGTCGGGGGCGGACAGAGCGGACGTGCCGCGTGCGTTGCGGATGAATTTCTTCGTCCGTTTGATCATTCCGTGCTGTTTACCAGCCTGGGCTCCCATGACCTTGCCGGTCGCGGTCACCTTAAAGCGCTTCTTGGCGCTTGATTTGGTCTTCATCTTGGGCATTTCCGTCTCCTTCGTGGGGTTCGGTTCGGACGCGACTCGGCATGCCACTTAAGCCGGCCACGCATGAAGTGCGCGATATAGGCGGAATCATTCAAGCTGGCAAGCGGATTCTGAGTTTTCGGCAGTGATCGCGGCCTAGGCCGACAACATCACCTTCAAACGCCCAAAAACGGTGCGGAACGCCGTGAAAATATCATCGATTTGATACCCTCCGGGGCGTTGTAGAAGCGCGATTGCCACCAAGCCACCGCCGATCATAAACATGATCGCGGGTACACGCGGCGTGCGCCCCTCGCGGATCGCGGAAAAAAACGACGGGATTGATAGTGTAAGCACAATAATCCCGACAACAATAAACGTGTCTTCCCTCATAACTGTCTCCTCCACACCCCGTAAGGATGCGATGAAGTCAGGTTACTCCTGATCTGCGGCAAAAATAAGCCGTTCATCACACGGGGCTACGCGCAAGATATTCGTAGTGCCGGGCACATTGAAGGGGACACCGGCGGTTACGACAATTTGGTCAGCTTCCGTTGCGAATCCGGCACTGCGCGCTGCACGCGCGGCAGAAACGACCGCAGTTTTGAAGCGTTCGACCTGAATGGGGGTTACGAAGCAATTTGTACCCCAAGACAGGCACAAACGCCGTGCTGTACCTCGCAGAGGGGTGAGCGCAATGATCGGAACGCGCGGGCGTTCCCGCGAGGTCAAAAGCGCTGTCGTGCCTGATTGCGTGAAGCAGCAAATTGCTTTGATGTCAGTGGTTTCTGCAATTTCACGCGCCGCAGCAACGATAGCATCGTTAATTCCGCTGCGTGAGGCTACGCGGGACGCTTCGACCTGCTCGCGGTAAGTCTCATCGTGCTCTACTTCAACAGCCACCGAATTCATTGTCGTTACCGCTTCAATCGGATACTGACCGGCCGCGCTTTCCGCAGACAGCATAACGGCGTCAGTACCATCATAGATGGCATTCGCGACGTCCGAGACCTCGGCGCGTGTGGGCATCGGGCTTTCAATCATGCTTTCCAGCATTTGGGTCGCAACGATCACAGGTTTGCCTGCACGCCGGCAGGCATGGATTAAGCGTTTCTGGATCGGGGGAACCGCGTGCACGGGTAACTCGACTCCCAAATCGCCACGCGCCACCATGATCCCGTCAGACACACCAAGTATCGCGTCAAATGCGTGCACAGCTGCGGGTTTTTCGATCTTCGACAGGATCGCGGCGCGCCCCTGTGCGAGTTCGCGGGCCTCGGTTACATCTTCTGCGCGTTGGACAAAACTAAGCGCAAGCCAGTCGACACCAAGTTGGCACGCAAATTCCAGGTCGGCGCGGTCTTTGTCCGACAGAGCCGCCAGTGGCAAGACCACGTCAGGCACGTTCACACCCTTGCGGTCCGAGATCGTACCGCCCACTTCAACAACGCAATCGGCGAAGTCTGGGCCGCAATCCTTGACCTTCAGCCGCAGTTTTCCGTCGTTCACCAAAAGTGATGATCCGTTCTCAAGTGCCGCAAAAATCTCGGGGTGGGGCAGGCAGACGCGATTTGCGTCCCCGGGGGCGTCGCTCAGGTCGAACCGGAAATCCTGACCTACTTCGATTTCCACCGCACTTTCCGCAAACACGCCGCAGCGCAGTTTCGGGCCCTGGAGATCGGCCAGAATGGCAATCGGACGCTCCACGTCTTTTTCAACTTTGCGAACCATCGCGTGACGCTCACGCTGTTCGTCATGCGTGCCGTGCGACATATTCATGCGGAACACATCTGCGCCTGCCTCGAACAGTGCGCGAATCGTTTCGTAGTCGTTGGAGGCGGGGCCAAGCGTGGCGACAATCTTGACGTTGCGATGGCGTCTCACGGGGCGCATCTCCTGTTTATCGGTCTGAAATCGGGTTCGAACGCTCTATGCCCGAAAATGTTAGCGCTGACAACTGGCGCTTGCCAAAAGCCTCGCATAAATGGGTCTGACAAATTAAGACGACACGAACATGACATACAATCCTTACACGATCATCGGAAAAGACCGCCCGGCCCGCTGGCTGATCACCTGCGACCATGCCGCGAACACCGTGCCTGACTGCGTCGGTGGTGGCGATTTGGGCATCTCGGCGACGGACATGGCCCGTCACATCGCATATGATGTGGGAGCGGCTGGGGTGACACGACACCTTTCGGACCTTCTGGATGCACCGGCTGTTCTGTCGAACTTCTCGCGATTGGTGATTGATCCCAATCGCGGCGAGGATGATCCAACGCTTCTGATGAAGCTATATGATGGGACGATCATCCCTGCAAATCGGCACGCAGACGACGTTGAGCGTGATCGGCGCCTGAACGCGTTTCATCGCCCCTATCATCAGGCTGTTGCCGATCTGGCAGCGCGCCAGCAAAACACGGTGATTGTGGCGATGCACTCCTACACGCGGCAGCTCAAGGGGCGAGGGATGCGGCCTTGGCACATTGCCGTCCTGCATGAACATGACAGCCGACTGGCAACGCCTTTAATCGCGCGCTTACAACAAGAACCCGACCTTTGTGTTGGGGAAAACGAGCCTTATGGCGGCCATCTGGACGGCGACAGCATTGATCGCCATGCTTTGGCCGCGGGACGCGTCAATGTCCTGATTGAAATTCGCAACGATCTTATCGAAACGGATGACCAGCAACGCAACTGGGCGGAGCGGCTTGCGCCAATCCTGACCGAAGTTCTGGCGAATAACGGGTTATAGTGGGTCACAGTTCGCATCGGCAAATCGTCGCAGATTTATTGCCCTGCGTTCAGCGCACTCCCATATAATTGGTAGGGAACAATGAAAGGAGACCTGCCATGACACTTGAGAACATGACCTCTTTCTTTGGTTGGATTTCGGTCATCAATATTGCCTTCCTTTTGCTCGCTACGTTTGGCGTGGTGGTGATGAAACGAATGGCAATCCGAATACATTCATCAATGTTTCACATGACAGACGAGGCGCTCAACGCCGCGTATTTTACCTATCTCGCGAACTTCAAGCTGCTCACGCTTGTGTTCGGCATTACGCCGTGGCTTGCATTGAAGTTGATGTCTTGACCTGACGGGTGCGGTTGACCTTGTTGGCCGCACCTTGTCCTATGCGTCAAATTCCAGCCCGAAAAACGGAGCACAAATATGGACGACCAGACCCGCATTGAAATTGAAGCCGCCGCCTTCCGCCGTCTGCAAAAGCACTTGATGGAGGATCGTCAGGACGTGCAGAACATCGACATGATGAATCTGGCGGGCTTTTGTCGCAATTGCCTGTCACGTTGGTATCAGGAAGCCGCCAACGAGCGCGGAATCGAGATGTCAAAAGAAGAAGGGCGCGAAGCTTACTACGGCATGCCATACAGCGCGTGGAAAGCGAAATTCCAGACTGAAGCCGATGCCGATCAACAGGCCGCCTTCGAAGTCGCCTTTAAAGAAAACGTGTTGAATGACAAAAACTGACGTCGATCTCGGGTTTTCAAAAATATTTTGACCCGAGTGTCGATTTTGCTGTTTCCCGAACGTCTGGTACACAGAAAGGCCTGAAGTCTTTCCCAACATCTGAAAGGAAACTCCGATGCAATATATGTGTTTGATCTATAATGCCGAAGACAATGGCCCCCAACCGGGCACTGACGAATTCGGCCCCTATATGCAGGGTTATGTGGATTTCACCAAAGAAGTCGAAGATGCGGGCAAGATGAATGGTGGCAACGCGTTAGAACCCGTCGCCACGTCAACCACCGTTTCTGTGCGTAATGGAAAAACTGAGATTGTTGACGGCCCGTTTGCCGAGACCAAAGAGCAATTGGGCGGCTACTACATCCTTGATTGTAAGGATTTGGACGAAGCGCTGCACTATGCCGCCAAGATCCCGGATGCCAAATACGGTCGGATCGAAGTTCGTCCCGTCATGATCTTCGACTGACACTAAATGCTGCCCCCGGTCGAAGCACAGGCGCTTGTTGCGCGGCTGATCCGCGAAGACTGGGGGCGCATCTTGTCCTCCCTCGTATCCACCACCGGCAACTATGCGTTGGCCGAAGACAGCTTGCAGGACGCGGTTGTATCCGCGCTTGAGGTTTGGCCGCGCAAGGGCGCACCACGCAATCCTGACGCATGGCTGATTACAGTCGCACGCCGCAAGGCGCTGGACCGCATCCGGCGCGGTCAAACCGCCGAGCGGAAATCCAGCGAACTTGCCTTGTGGCTGGAGCAACACCGCGATGACCCCGAGGACCGGGATATGATGATCCCAGACCACCGACTTGAACTCATCTACACCTGCTGCCACCCGGCGCTTGAGGAAAAATCCCGCGTGGCCCTGACATTGCGCGCGCTGGGCGGCCTGACCACAGCCGAGATCGCCAAGGCCTTTCTGGACAAAACCGACGCGATGGCCGCGCGCCTGACGCGGGCTAAAAAGAAACTCGCTGGCGCGGGTATCGCCTTCAAGCTGCCTGAACCTGACGACTTGCACGACCGTACCGATACGGTACTGAAGGTGATCTATCTGATCTTCACCGAGGGCTGCCATGCTTCTGCAGGGCAGCTGATGCGCGAGGAACTGGTGCAAGAGGCGATCCGTCTTGGCCGTATCCTGACCAACTTGCTGCCCGACCACGCCGAGGCAAAGGGGCTACTGGCCCTCATGCTGCTGTCGGACAGTCGCCGACTGACCCGAAGGGGTGAAGACGGCAGCTTTATCCCGCTCGACGCGCAAAACCGCGCACGTTGGAACCGTGGACGAATAAGCGATGGTTTGGCGTTGACCAAAGCCGCACTTTCAACTGGCCCGGCTGGCCCATATGCGTTGCAAGCCGCGATCAGCGCAGTTCATGCCGAGGCGCGGGATTTCAAGTCTACCGACTGGGCGCAAATTGTGGCGCTCTACGATGTGCTCTATCAACGTGGACCCAATCCAATCCTTCGGATCAATCAGGCCGTCGCCGTTTCCTATGCGGACAGCCCCGAGGCGGGTTTGCGCCTGCTTGCCATGGTCGAATCGGAGGATAAGTTGACGGGTTATCAACCGTTCCACGCCTGCCGCGCCGACCTACTGGCCCGCCTTGGCCGCCATGAAGAGGCAGCCGTTAGCTACCGCGCGGCCATCGCTTTGTCACAAGCACCCGAACAGGCAGCGTTTTTGGAAAGCCGACTTCACGCCTTGAACGCCCCTTAACAACCCCGCCCCCGCTTGCCATTTTGCCCTGTATTCGCTAGCTGGAAGCGGTGCGAAGTAAAGGGACCGACATGGACGAGCTCAGAACAAAATATCTGGACGCAATCGGTGGGGCCGCTGATGAGGCGGCGCTGGAAGATATCCGCGTGCAGGCGGTCGGCAAGAAGGGCGAAGTCGCCCTGAAAATGCGCGAACTGGGCAAGATGACGCCCGAGGAACGCCAAGTCGCTGGTCCCAAGCTGAACGCCCTGAAAGACGAGATTAACTCGGCCATCGCCGCCAAGAAATCCGGGCTGGCAGATGCCGCACTTGATGAACGTCTGCGCACCGAATGGTTGGACGTGACCTTGCCCGGTCGACCCGCGCGCCAAGGCAGCATTCACCCGATCAGCCAAGTGACCGAGGAAATTTCGGCCATATTCGGCGATATGGGTTTCTCGGTCGCCGAAGGGCCGCAGGTTGAGTCCGACTGGTATAACTTCGACGCCCTGAATATCCCGCCGCACCACCCCGCGCGTCAGGAATTCGACACGTTCTATATGCACCGCGACACGACGATTGAGGGTGGCGACAACCGCCCGCCGCACGTGCTGCGCACCCACACGTCGCCCGTACAGATCCGCGCGATGGAGAAGACCGGCGCGCCGATCCGCGTGATCGCACCGGGCCGCGTTTACCGATCAGACTACGACCAGACCCACACCCCGATGTTCCATCAGGTCGAGGGGCTGGCGATCGACAAAGATATCTCGATGGCGAACCTGAAATGGACGCTGGAAGAATTCGTACGCGCGTTCTTTGAAATAGACGAGATTGAACTGCGCTTCCGCGCCTCGCACTTCCCCTTCACCGAACCCTCGGCCGAGGTCGACATCCGTTGCTCATGGGCCGGCGGCACGCTGAAACTGGGCGAGGGCGACGACTGGATGGAAATCCTTGGCTCTGGCATGGTGCACCCGAAAGTGCTGCAATCTGCGGGCGTTGATCCTGACGAGTGGCAGGGCTTCGCCTTCGGCCTCGGCATCGACCGTCTGGCCATGCTGAAATACGGCATCCCCGACCTGCGCGCGTTCTTTGATAGCGACCTGCGTTGGCTGAGGCATTACGGGTTCAGTTCGTTGGATGTTCCGACGATGCGTGGGGGGCTGAGTAGGTGAAGACCAACTCAATAGACCAACACGGCAACCATTGGGCCGTTGCGTGGGGGCTTGCGGATGAGCGTCAGGCCCTGGTCGAGGAGTTTGACATTAATGGAACACTCGCGGAGACAGGCGAGGCTGTTACATTTACTGACCCACTCTACAGCGAAGAAACCAAGACACTGCACGTCTATGAGACAGCGGAAAACGGCAAGCATTATTTTGTTGCAATCGCAGAAATTACACCTGGCATTTATGCCGTAGGAGTCCGCCAATGAAATTCACCATCTCCTGGCCGAAAGACCACCTCGACCATAAGGCATCTCAATGAGCGACGACGACATCGAAGACCTGCAAGTCACTTACCCCGGCGCCGGGACGTTCAAGTTTGGCGACAGCGCCAAGCTGTCGGCCAAGCTGATCAAGCGGGTGCGGGCGGGACAGAAGCATGCGACCTCTGGCGCGCTGCGTGACTTCGCGGATGACCCGGAGTCTATGCCTCAGGTCGGGCGTTGCGATATCGCGGCCAATTGGGACGGCACGCCAGCGCTGGTGATCCGCACCAAGTCGGTGCAGCAGGTCCGGTTTTGCGATGTCACCGAGGAATTGGCCCATGCCGAGGGCGAAACGCTGGAAGGTTGGCAGCGGGGCCATAAGGCCTATTTTGAGCGCAACGGCGGATTTGACCGCGAAATGATGTTGCTGTTTGAGAAATTCGAAGTGGTTGAAGATTTGGCAAGCCGTCCGGCGATGCAGACAGAGGACAAGACATGAAATTCACACTCTCCTGGCTGAAAGACCACCTCGACACCACGGCGTCCGTGGACGAGATCGCCGAGGCGCTGACCGATCTGGGGCTAGAGGTTGAAGAGATCATCAACCCCTTGGATCGTTTGGGTGCGTTCACGCTGGCCAAAGTGACCCATGCTGAAAAGCACCCCGATGCGGATCGTCTGCGTGTTTGCACGGTTCAGACCAACCAAGGCGACAAGACCATTGTCTGCGGCGCACCCAATGCGCGCGAAGGCATCACTGTCGTCCTTGCCAAGCCCGGCGACTATGTGCCCGGTATCGACATCACTCTGTCCGTCGGCAAAATCCGTGGTGTCGAAAGCCACGGCATGATGGCGTCCGAGCGCGAGCTGGAGCTGTCGGACGAACATGACGGCATTATCGAGCTTCCCTCGGGTGAGGTGGGTGACCGTTTCGTCGACTGGCTCGCCGTCAATGACCCGACCAAGGTTGATCCCGTGATTGACATCGCCATCACGCCCAACCGCCCCGACGCGCTGGGCGTGCGCGGCATTGCGCGTGATCTGGCCGCTCGCGGTTTGGGTACGCTAAAGCCGATGGTCGAACACAAGGTTGCGGGCAACGGCCCCAGCCCGATCAACGTCACCATTGATGACGATACGCTGGACGCGAACCCGTTGTTCATGGGGCGTCTGATCAAGGGCGTGAAGAACGGCCCCAGCCCCGCGTGGTTGCAAGCGCGTTTGAAAGCGGTGGGCCTGCGCCCGATCTCGGCCTTGGTCGATATCACGAACTTCTTCACCTACGACATGAACCGCCCACTGCACGTGTTCGACGCTGACAAGGTCAAAGGCGACCTGCGCGTGCACCGTGCCAAGGGTGGCGAGACGCTGATCGGTCTGGACGAAAAAGAATACACGTTTGAACGCGGCATGGTCGTGATCTCGGACAGTGAAGGCGTGGAGAGCATCGCGGGCGTGATGGGTGGCTTGCCCACAGGCTGCACGGAAGAAACTACGAACGTGTTCCTTGAGGCGGCTTTCTGGGAAACCATCCAGATCGCCAAGACCGGTCGTGCGCTGAAGATCAATTCGGACGCCCGCTATCGCAACGAACGAGGGATCGACCCGGCCTATAACGCGCCTGCAATCGAGGCCGCGACTCAGATGATCCTTGATCTCTGCGGCGGTGAAGCGTCGGATGTGGTGACTGCCGGGGCCGAACCGGATGTGAGCCGCGCGTACAAGCTCGACACAGACCGTGTGCAGAGCCTCGTGGGTATGGACATTCCGGCGGATGAGCAGCGCAAAACGCTGACCGCGTTGGGCTTCACCATCGACGGTGACATGGCGCATGTGCCCAGCTGGCGTCCTGATGTGTTGGGGTCCGCTGATCTGGTCGAGGAAGTCGCGCGTGTAGCGTCGCTGACCAAGCTTGTCGGCAAGCCGCTTCCGCGCACCCATGTGGGTGTGCCCAAAGCGATCTTGTCGCCGATGCAAAAGCGTGAAGGCATCGCGCGGCGTACTGTGGCGGCGCTGGGCTACAATGAATGTGTGACCTACAGCTTCATTGATCAGGCAAGCGCTGCGCGCTTTGGCACCGGCGGTGATGACGTTGCATTGGCAAACCCGATTTCGTCCGAGATGAGCCACATGCGCCCCTCGCTTCTGCCGGGTCTGTTGCAGGCGGCCGCGCGCAACCAAGCGCGTGGTTTCATGGATCTGGCGCTGTTTGAAGTTGGCCCTGTCTTCAGCGGTGGCGAGCCGGAAGAATACGAACAAATGGTCACAGGTATCCTTGTTGGCAACACCGGCCCTCGCGACCGTTTCGGCGCGCGCCGTCCGGTCGACACCTATGACGCTAAAGCAGATGTCGAGGCGGTTCTGAACGCCATCGGTGCGCCTGCCAAGCTGACCTTTGTACGCGACATGAACGCGTGGTGGCACCCAGGCCGTTCGGCCAAGCTGGGTCTGGGTCCGAAGAACATCCTTGGCGCATTTGGCGAGCTGCACCCGAAGACCATCGCCGAGATGGATGTTAAAGGCCCGGTTGTGGCTTTTGCGGTCCATCTGGCGAAAGTGCCGTTCCCGAAAGCCAAGGGCACGGGCCGCATGGCGCTGGGCGCATCTGATCTGCAACCAGTCGAACGCGACTTTGCCTTTGTGGTGGATACGGATGTGGAAGCCATCAATCTGGTGAATGCGGCCGCAGGTGCGGACAAGGCGCTGATCACCGACGTGAATGTCTTTGACGAATTCATTGGTGGCAGCTTGGGTGAGGGTAAGAAATCCTTGGCCATCACGGTGCGCCTGCAACCGCGTGACGCGACCCTGACTGACAAGGACATTGAGGCGGTAAGCGCAAAGATCGTCGAGAAGGTCGGCAAAGCCACCGGCGGTACTTTGCGGGGATAACTTAAAGCGCGGCTCTTCGGGGCTGCGTTTTCATTTGGAGGATGATCATGACCCTGAACGTATATCTTTCCGGCGAAATCCACACCGATTGGCGCGAGCAAATCATCGACGGTGCCAAAGGCTTGGACGTCAGTTTCTCGGCTCCAGTAACGGATCATGAGGCCTCGGATGATTGTGGCGTCGCCATTCTGGGCGAAGAGCCCAACAAGTATTGGCACGACCACAAAGGTGCGATGGTGAACGCGATCCGTACCCGTAAGGGGATCGAGGATGCAGATGTCGTTGTCGTTCGCTTTGGCGAGAAATACCGCCAGTGGAATGCGGCGTTTGACGCGGGATATGCAGCAGCGAAAGGCAAGTCACTAATCGTGCTACAAATGCCCGAGCATGATCATGCGTTGAAAGAGGTCGATGCGGCTGCGCTGGCCGTAGCGCGCGAGCCCGAGCAGGTCGTTGAAATCCTGCGTTACGTCCTAACGGGTCAGCTCTCCGGTTGACCTGTGCGTCAATTTACGGTGAGCGAGCGACTGTTTTTCCCCCGGAAAACAAGATGCAAGCGCTTCCATATTCGGATAGTATACGCGCGTAAACTTATGAAACGCGTAACATCTGAAAACAGAGTGAGGACAGTATGCTCAACGAATTCAAAGATTTCATCGCCAAGGGCAATGTCATGGACATGGCAGTTGGTATCATCATCGGTGCCGCCTTTACCGCAATCGTAACGGCTTTGGTGTCTGACCTGATTAACCCGATTATCGGGCTGTTCATGGGCGGTATCGACTTCACCAATATGTATGCCGTGCTTTCTGGCAACGTGGCGGCAGGGGCTTCGCTGGAAGCAGCCCGTGATAGTGGAGCAGCTGTCTTCGCATATGGCTCGTTCATCATGGCAATCATCAACTTCCTGATCATCGCATTCGTTGTGTTCATGCTGGTGCGCTACGTGAACAAAGCCAAGGAAGCCGCAGCCGCGAAAGAAGAGGCCGCAGAGGAAGAACCCGCAGGCCCGACTGAGCTTGATATCTTGACGGAAATCCGTGACGCGCTGAAGAAGTAACGGTTTTGAACAATTATTGGAAAGAGCGCCCGAAACCGGGTGCTCTTTTTCTTTTGGGATTTCCGATGAAACAGTGCGAGATTCGGTGTTTTTCGTTTGACACCGGGGCCGGGTCGGAATATCTCGGCCACCGATGTGAGATGGCGTGATAGCTCAGCTGGTTAGAGCACAGCACTCATAATGCTGGGGTCGGCGGTTCAAGTCCGCCTCACGCTACCATCTCAAATGTCGAAGAAAGCCCTGCCATGTGCGGGGCTTCTTTCGTTTGGCACTATTTTAAATGATAGGTTAGCGCGTTTCCAATGAAGAGCCGCAGGGGCTCCTCCAGTGATGTTACATCCTTGTCGAACAGAATCGCACGGTTGCCGTCGTAGTTAAACTCGGCAGGAAACAGGCTGCGGAACTCCGAAATCAACGTCGTCTGACAATGGACATAAAGCGCGGTGCCCCCAGATTTCGGGGTTCCCAACCGGATCGTCGTCCCGGATTTGGTGTCTGGCGTCAGATATGCAGGCTGTCCCCATTTCAACGTCTCTTCGATCCGTCCGACCCCCGGTGTCGCCTGGGCGGTTGAAAAGATAAGGGACCGCAGGGCCAGCAGGTGCGCAGTCGCGCCGGATGGGAAAGTCTTAAAGGTCGCGGCGACCTCGGAGCTGGCAAATGGAGGTGATAATTCCGACATAGGAACAAACTGTGGCGTCATGGTTGCTGTGTCAAAGAAAAAGCCCCACCAAATGGCGGGGCTTTTCAATGAATTGATCAGAGGATCAGATTTTCAGAGCGTCTTCCGGAGTGATCGTGTCAAGGCCAAGAGCCTCGCCCACCGCCGCGTAGGTCAGCTTGCCGGCATGTACGTTCAAACCGTTCAGCAGATGCTCGTCGTCTGCACAGGCTTGCTTCCAACCTTTGTCAGCCAAGGCCAGCATGAAAGGCATGGTGGCGTTACCAAGAGCGATGGTCGATGTACGTGCAACAGCGCCCGGCATGTTGGCAACACAGTAGTGCATGACGCCATCAACTTCGTAAACTGGATCAGCGTGAGTGGTGGCTTTCGAAGTCTCAAAGCACCCGCCCTGGTCGATGGCAACATCTACAAGAACCGAACCGGGTTTCATGGTCGACAGTTGTGCGCGCGTGATCAGCTTTGGGGCCGCAGCGCCAGGGATCAGAACCGCACCAATGACCATGTCAGCGGTCTCGATCAGTTCAGCCGTGGCTGCCGCAGTCGAGTACTGGTTTTTGAACGTGCCGCCGAAAACGTCATCGAGGTACCGAAGACGCGGGATCGAGCGGTCAAGAATGGTCACATCAGCGCCCATGCCAGCCGCGATTTTGGCTGCGTGCGTACCAACAACACCGCCGCCAATCACGACAACTTTTGCCGGACCAACACCGGGAACGCCGCCCATCAGAACACCGCGGCCGCCATTGGCCTTCTGCAATGTCCACGACCCAACCTGGGGGGCCAGACGACCGGCAACTTCCGACATTGGCGCCAACAGGGGCAGGCCGCCATTGCGGTCGGTCACAGTCTCATAAGCGATTGCTGTGCAACCGCTTTCCAGCAGGTCTTTCGTTTGCTCGGGATCGGGAGCAAGGTGCAGATATGTGAACAGCAATTGGCCTTCGCGCAGCATCTTGCGCTCTCCGGCCTGAGGCTCTTTTACCTTCACGATCATGTCTGCTTTGGCGAATACTTCCTCTGCGGTGCCAATAATGGAGGCACCAACGGCGACATAGTCATCGTCCATGAACCCAGCACCTTCACCGGCGTTGGTTTCGACAATTACGGAATGGCCACGGCCGATCGCTTCACCAGCAGCAGCAGGTGTCAGGCCGACACGGAATTCTTGTGGTTTGATTTCTTTCGGGCAACCGATCAACATGGGGTATCCTCCTCAGTCCCTGTAGATGGGAAATATTTCCTGTTTCCATCTTGCTTGCGGCGTCGCGCAATTGCTTTGAAAAGATGCGGCGTGTGTGATAGGAATATCCGAATAATTCACCGGCATATGTGAAAAACGTGCAAGAAACTTGTGAGGTATGGAAGTGGACAGCATAGATCGTCGAATCTTGAAAGTTCTGCAGCGTACGGGTCGCATTTCGAACGCTGACTTGTCCGAGAAGGTAAATCTATCCCAATCGGCGTGCCATCGGCGTGTGCAACGGCTTGAGGCGGATGGATACATAAAAGATTATGTAGCCCTGCTGGATGCGCGTAAGATGGGCTGCGCAACGACGGTCTTCGTTGAAATCACGCTGTCCGGGCAAGCCGACGAGGTGCTCGAGGCGTTTGAACGCGAAGTCTCGCGTGTTCCTGATGTGCTGGAATGCCACCTGATGGCAGGCACTGCCGATTACATCTTAAAAGTGGTTGCTCAAGATACCGAAGATTTTGCCCGCATTCACCGCCAGCATCTGGCGCGCCTGCCGGGTGTGCAGGGGATGCAAAGCTCTTTTGCGCTTCGTACGGTATTCAAGACCACAGCCTTGCCGGTCTAGGATCCGACCGTCCTCACCTTGCCGCGTAACAAGAAGCGATTTATCCCTCTATCATGACAACCTTGCCCGAGATTTATGACGCGCTGGCCCAGAAGGGCGAGATCAAGACTGACGCAGCGCAGGAAGCCTGTTTGCCAGCGTTGGACACCATCCGCGCCTTTTTAGAGGCCGCTCCCGTTCGCAAACGCGGCTTGCTGGGTGGGCTATTTCAGGCAAAACAAGAAGATCTGCCAAAGGGCCTGTATCTTTGGGGTGGGGTTGGGCGCGGAAAGTCCATGTTGATGGACCTTTTCGTGGATCATCTGAATATCGCTGAAAAGCGCCGCGTGCATTTCCATGCTTTTATGCAGGAGGTGCACGAGCGTATGGCGCAGGCGCGTAAGGCCGAAGTTGATGATCCTTTGGCCAAGGTCGCCGCGCAGATTGCGGCTGATGTCCGGTTGTTCGCTTTTGATGAGATGCAGATTACCGACATCACCGACGCGATGATCGTGGGGCGATTGTTTGAGAAACTCTTTGAGGCGGACGTTATCGTCGTTACCACGTCAAACCGCCACCCTGATGATCTGTACAAGGACGGTCTCAACCGGCAGCTCTTTTTGCCATTCATCGCGCTTATCAAAGAGCAAATGACCATACACGAATTGTCCAGCCCGAACGATTACCGGCAGGATCGGCTGGCTGGTGAGCAGGTTTATTTTACACCTGCCGGTACAGAGGCGCGCCAAGCTATTGATCTGATCTGGAGTGATTTGACCGGCGGGAAGGCAGCGCCGTTGCATTTGGCCATCAAAGGTCGAGACGTCGTGTTGCCCGCGTTCCACAATGGGGCCGCTCGGGCTGGGTTTCATGACCTTTGCGGAGTGATGCTTGGGCCCGGTGATTATCTGGAGATTGCCGATGCGGTAAAGCTATTGGTGTTGGAGGATATTCCTCAGCTCGGGCGATCAAACTTCAATGAGGCGAAGCGCTTCGTGATCCTGATTGATGCCCTTTATGAAGCCAAGGTCCGTCTGATTGTATCCGCGGCTGCGCAGCCCGAGATGCTCTATATCGAAGGGGAGGGGTCGTTTGAGTTCGAGCGTACCGCAAGCCGACTGCGTGAAATGCAGGACAAAGACTGGGGTGCCGAATAGCGTATCGCGGGGCGAAGCGGTGAACCAAAGTCGACCAACGGGTTCGTCAAATAGGGGTCGCCCGTTGGCGACCCCAATAGTTTAACCTGCCCGCCTAACTTACCGCGCCGGTTTCCTGATAGCAGGAGTGAATTTGGCGGACGTAATTGTCGCGAACCAGATCATGATCCTGTATCGGGAAGAGGTATGGCGGGGGTGGTCTCAGTCTTGGATAGAAAGGCATTTGCATTTGTGATCACAAATACGTCTGCCCTAGATCGTATCGGTCGAAACATGAGACCCCCCGGTCATATGTACTGCTCGACAGATCGTCCACTTATCGTGAACTTTACCTGAAGAATACCCTATTTGTATTAGCTAACTGCTTATTTTGTCAACGTTTTATGTCGAATCATTTCCCGAATCGCCCAAGTCGAAAAAAGTGATTCTTTTCGGGGGGTTGAGTCGCGAAGTGAATCCGGTTCGACGGCGTCTTGGAAAAATAAATTTGTGATCACGATGCGCATTCGGCACCGAAACAGCCTAGCCGTTCTCTTTCAATACATCGCCAGCAAGGTAGAGCGACCCGCAAATCAGAATGCGGCAATTCGGGTTGGATTGGACGATCTGGTCGATCGCTGCCACAACAGTTGGCGCCTCGTTCGCATCCAATCCAACGTCACGAGCCTCGATGGCTGTCACGTCCGCGGGAAGTGTGTTGGCTTCTCCGGGTATCGATACCGCAGTCAGACTGTCCGAGACGCCGGCGAGTGGTCGCAAGTAACCCGAGATATCTTTGGTGTTCAGCATCCCGCAGATCAAATGCGTGGGGCGTTTGGGCAGATCGCCCAACACTTTTGCCAGTGTTTCGCCGGCTGCGGGGTTGTGTCCGCCATCCAACCAAAGTTCAGCATCCCCAGCAGCTTCGACCAAGGGGCCGTGGCGCAGGCGTTGCATCCGCGCAGGCCAGGTCACATCGCGCATGGCGGCTTCGCATGCGGCTTCGCCATAGCCCAGCAGTCGAAGAGCGGCGACAGCGGCGCCTGCATTCTCTAACTGGTGGGGCCCGATCAACGCGGGCATGGGAAGATCCAGAAGTCCGGTCTCGTCTTGGAATATGAAACGCCCGCGCTCTTCCCACATGTGCCAGTGTTGGCCGTGAACGGCCAGCGGACAACCAAGTTTGGCGGCGCGCGCTTCAATCACCTCAAGCGCTTCGTCAGATTGCGGACCAACCACGCAGGGGACACCTCGTTTCAGAATGCCCGCCTTTTCGCCCGCGATGGCCGTCAGCGTGTCGCCGAGAAACTGGGTGTGATCGATCGAGATCGGCGTGATAATGGTCAACGCAGGTTTTTCGACCACGTTCGTTGCGTCCAAGCGTCCACCCAGCCCGGTTTCCAACAAAGTGTAGTCGGCTGGCGTTCGGGCAAATGCCAGAAGGGCTGCGACTGTCGTGATCTCGAAGTAAGTGATCGTCTCGTCGCCATTGGCGTCGTAGCAATGATCCAGCACCTCGGTCAGAGCCTCTTCCGAGATCAGCTCCCCTGCCAACCGTATGCGTTCGTGAAACCGTGCCAGATGCGGCGAGGTATAGGCGTGGACCCGTTTTCCAACCCCTTCAAGCCCGGCACGGAGCATAGCCTGCGTCGACCCCTTACCATTCGTACCCGCCAGATGAATCACCGGTGGCAATTGATCTTGTGGGTCGCCGACTGCGTGCAGCAACCTCCAGACACGATCCAGCGTCAGGTCGATGATTTTCGGGTGAAGGGACATCATCCGGTCAAGGATGACGTCCGAAGTCTGAGCGCTCACGCTTTCGGGGCTTCTTTGCCTGCCTCGGCGGCAGCGGGGGCATCCTTGGCGGGCGCTTCCTTTTTGTCGTCAGCCTTCGCGGGTTCCTCGGGCTTGGGCAGGTCGCCTTTCACCGCAGGGGTTTGACCGGTTAGCATGCGTAGGATCGTGACAAGCTCGTCCTTCATATCCTTGCGGTGCGTTACACGATCCAGCATCCCGTGATCCAAAAGGTACTCCGCGCGTTGGAAACCTTCGGGCAGTTTCTCGCGGATGGTTTGCTCGATGACGCGGGGGCCAGCGAAACATATCAGCGCGTTGGGCTCAGCGATATGTACGTCACCAAGCATTGCATAAGATGCGGTTACGCCGCCGGTTGTCGGGTGTGTCAGAACGACAATGTAGGGAAGCCCGGCTTCCTTTAGCATCTGAACGGCCACAGTCGTGCGCGGCATTTGCATCAGCGACAGGATACCTTCCTGCATCCGCGCGCCACCAGCGGCCGAGAACAGGACCAAGGGACGCCTCGCAGCAACAGCACGTTCGGCAGCCGCGATGATGGCGTTGCCGACAAACATACCCATCGACCCGCCCATGAAGCTAAAGTCTTGCGCGGCAGCCACGATGGGTGTCCGCCCAATCTCGCCCTCGGCCACCAGCATTGCTTCGCGTTCGCCAGTGTTCTTGCGCGAGGCTTTCATACGCTCAGGGTATTTTTTCTGGTCTTTGAACTGCAACGGGTCGTCGACCGGGGCGGGGACATCGACCTCTGCATACACACCGCCATCGAAAAGCGCTTCAAACCGCTCGCGCGGGGTGATTGCCATGTGATGGTCGCAGCTCGTGCAGACGTTCAGGTTTTCGGCAAACTCGCGGTGGAACAGCATCGTTCCGCATTCCGAGCATTTGGTCCACAGGTTCTCGGGCACCTCACGGCGCGAGAAAAGCGAGTTAATACGCGGGCGGACATAATTCGAGATCCAGTTCATCGCCAGTCATCCTTGATCGGTTTCGAATTACCTAATCCGCCTGCGAGGCATTTGCAATTGGCTGGTTGCGTTGGGTCCGGTTCCACCACAGTGTAAATGCAATCACAACAAGGCCGGTTTGCAGCAGGATGGACCATCCCATCGTGGTGCTTTTCGGGTCAAGGTCGCTCAGAAATAGCGAAAATCCATCCAGCGTCCCTTTGGCCCCAACAAGTAGAAGCATTGCGTTGTTTGCAAAATGCAACCCTGCTGCAGCGCCGATGTTTCCGGTGCGCAATGTGACGATTGCGAGCACAATTCCGGCGACGGTGGTGTGAGTCACGTAAAAAACGGCGTTGATCCCATATGTGTAGGGATCGAAGTGCAGAACGCCAAAGATGAAAGAAGGAATGATCGCCCAGAGCCACACCGACCGAAAACGGGCGCGGAGTTGTTGCAGCAGGTATCCCCGAAACACCAGCTCTTCGGCAAAAATTTGCATCAAGATAAGTCCAAGCGCAGGCAGTAGAATAACCAGCCACGTGCCGAACGAGAGGTTTTGTTCGATCTCAACCGCCGCATTTGCGGGAAGAAAAAGCCCACCGACCAAGTCGATCAGCACTGCCACCACTCCGATTACAAGTGCGATCATCAACCCCTGTTTGAAATGGCGCCAACTGACACGCAATGTGGGTCCGAACAGGCTTTGATATCCCCGCTTGTGCAAGATGCGCAGGGTGATCCATAGCCCCAGATGGTAGCCTAGGAAAGTCAGGAAGAACACGGCGGTTTCACCCGGGTTGGACGCGCCAAGTATCCGCTCTGGCGTCGACCCCAAGACCGCCGCGCCGGCCATAAATATCGCGAACGTGGCGGCAAGGAAGACCGCGTGAATGAGTATGAGCCCGACAATTGTACGCCAGATTTGATTGCGCGGTTTGGCGGGTGTCCAAAACCAGGTCGATGTTTCATCGGATCGCGAAAAACTTGTCATCAAACAGATATCACCTCGTGAACAACTCTGCCGCATGATGGTGCGAGTGATGACGAAGGACAATGCGAAATCCAAAATTTGGAACGTGAACGAGCCAGGATCACTCATTCTGGCTGGGCAAAAGGATGATTTCTGTGTTTAGGTCTTATGGAGGGTTAGTTTGTCGGGGGTTCTATGGTTGGGATATCACGTCGTTTAGGAATGAAAGCGACAAGAGTAGCGGGCGCGCTGATCTTGGTGATGGGTGTCTCTGGCTGTTTATCAGGCGGCCTAGGGTTCGGCGATGGAGAGCTGAAAAACAGCCCTATATTCTCCAATACAAAGACCGCACCCAGTGAGGGCCTAATCCAGAATTTGGGTGTGATGGACGGTACTGTCGTGATCGCGGCGCCCGCAGGTTATTGTGTTGATGCGACCTCGATAAATGATGGGTCCGGGCGCGCATTTGTGCCGTTGGGTGCCTGTTCTGCAATGACCAAAAACCCTGCAGACCCCACGCCGAAGGTGACGGCTTTTTTAACAGCGTCGGTGCTGCCGTTACCCGTTTCGTCACCCAACGTACCGTCCGATCCAAAGGCGCGCATGCAAGCGGCTAAAGCATTCGTTGAAAGTGACGTTGGCCGTGGCGCGCTTAGCCGAAGCGGCGCTAAGATGCCTGTTACGCTGTTGGATATTCGGCCATCGTCCGATGTGCTTTTTGTACGGGTGAAGGATGGTTCTGCTGGGTTGCCAAGTTCCTTGTCCGACACCAACTGGCGTGCGTTTTTTGAGCAGAATGGTGTCCTTGTGACCGCCACCGTCAACACGTTTAAAGAGCGTTCATACAAATCCAACGACGGTTTTCGCCTGCTGACAGAGTTCGTTTCGGCGATTCAGAAGGAGAATTCCGGCTCTGGGCGTGGCAGCGGGGGTTAGAAAAGCCTTTTCGACTGTTTGCGCGTATGAAAGGTTTCTGGTTAAGAATGGCTGCACAACAAAAACAATCTGAACCAAGGCGAAATGGCAGATGGCGCGACGGGTGAATGGCATTCTTGATAAGTGGCTTCAGTGGCGCGTGGTCAGGCGCTGGCAGGCGGCTGCGCGTGATGCCGACAAGATGGATATCGCGACCCTTCGCGGCTTACGAGGAAGCGCGCGCCAGATGCGGCAGATACTAGACCGCGTGTTGCACGTTGCCGATAGCCGCCTGACTTTGCCAATGATTGGCGCGGACGCAATTCAAAAACCGCTCCATAGCGATTGGGCTGCCCGCCCAGAGCTTTGGCGCGGTCAACTTTCCCCACCCGGACGCTCGTCTGTCGAAAGTAAGACTGCGTTTGGGCGCGAGGTGACGGTTTTTCACGATTGCCAAGTTTCTGAACTGACCGTCCGTCAAATTCGCAACACGCGTGAAAGCGATCTTGCACCGTTTGGCCTTCGAATGGATGTATTCGGTTTTGATGGATCATTTTTGTCGTTGGTGATCGAGCTGCCCTTCGCTGCCGTGGACGGATTAAAGCGAAGCCATATGATCCGCCTCACCGCAATTATCGAGATGGAAAAACCGTTGGAGGCTTTTGCGCGTCTGAATGTTTTGAATGGTCCAAACACCGAACAGATCGTCCGCGAGTTGCCAGTTGGCGATGGCGATAGTGTTGTGGAATTTGACCTGGCTTTCACACAGTTGAACGAAAAACGTGTAGAGCGTATGTGGATTGACCTAGTGTTTGAAAATCCCGAGATGAGTCAGGTGATCTTGCGGGACATAACGCTCAGCCGTCGCCCAAGGGCTGAATTCTGATGGCTGTTGACCGAACAAGGAGTGTGACGTGAAAGCTTTGCATCTGGTGAAGGCGCGTATTCAGGCAGGTGTCTGGGAGGGGGTTCTTACAGCACAAGGAAACCCAACCGCACCGCCGAAGTTGGATGTCACACATCTGTCGCGACCACTTGAAGGTGTGACCGTCGAGCCCAATCCCGATCGTGCCGGATCGTTTGTCGTAAAGGTGCCGATTCCGACAGATATCCTGACCGATGGGGTTCAGACCTGCGTGATTTCGGACGCTGACACTGGTGACACGCTAGAGACATTCACGATCGTGACGGGTGAACCGTTAGATGATGATATTCGTTCCGAAGTAGACTTGTTGCGCGCGGAACTTGATATGCTCAAACGAGCCTTTCGCAGGCATTGCATGGAAACCAGCTGATGCCATGACGCGACTCCTGATCAGTGCTTGCCTGACGGGTCAACCTGTTCGCTATGATGGTCGTGCGAAGCTATTTGATCATGAACACTTGGAGCGATGGCGGTCAGCAGGGCGTCTTGTTTCCTTCTGCCCGGAGTTGGCCGGTGGCATGATGGTGCCTCGGCGACCTGCCGAGATAGAACCTGGTTTCAACGGGGACGATGTTCTCGGCGGTCGCGCCCGTGTCCATGATGATACGGGTGCGGACGTGACGCGGGCTTTTGTGATTGGAGCGCAGCTGGCTCTGGACTTCGCGCTGGGCCAACGGTGCGCCTATGCATTATTGACCGAAAACAGCCCGTCATGTGGGTCATCCGTGCTTCATAGCGGGCTGCACAATGGACAGACCCGCGATGGCTTTGGGGTGACAACGGCAGCCTTGCGCGCGGGCGGCATTCAGGTGTTTGCGCCAGATCAGATCGAACAGCTTGCGGCAGAATGCGCGTGGTAACGGCCAGATTTACGCAGCGTTTCAGATGACAGCGCCCGCGCTGTGGTCCACGTTCAGCGCACATTACAGGAGACCGCCAGTATGACCAGCTATCCGACCCTTCTTTCCCCGCTCGACCTTGGTTTTACCACGCTGAAGAACCGCGTCTTGATGGGGTCGATGCATACGGGGTTGGAAGAACGTGGCGACTGGCCGCGCGTTGCAGAGTTCTATGCAGAACGCGCGCGCGGCGGTGCAGCCCTGATTGTGACGGGCGGGATGGCCCCAAACCCCGAAGGCGGCGTCTATCCCGGTGCTGCCGGGCTGTACACCGATCAGGACATCGCGAACCACAAAACAGTGACAGATCGCGTTCACGCCGAAGGTGGGAAGATCGCGATGCAGATCCTGCATGCCGGTCGTTATGCCTATGGTCCTGATTGTGTTTCTGCCAGCCCCGTGAAGTCGCCCATTTCTCCGTTCCCCCCAAAAGAGCTGGACGAGGATGGCATCCAAAAGCAGATCGCTGACTTCGCCACCGCCGCCAAGCGCGCCAAAGAAGCCGGGTATGACGGGGTCGAGGTTATGGGCTCGGAGGGGTATTTTCTAAACCAGTTCCTTGTGACGCACACCAACAAGCGCGAAGACCGCTGGGGTGGGTCGTATGAAAACCGGATGCGTCTGCCGATTGAGGTCGTCAAAGCGGTGCGCGCCGCCGTTGGGCCTGAGTTTATTATCATCTATCGCCTGTCGATGATTGACCTTGTGCCGAATGGCTCCAGCTTCGATGAAGTTGTCCAACTGGCCAAAGAAATCGAGAAAGCTGGCGCGACGATCATCAACACCGGCATCGGTTGGCACGAAGCGCGCATTCCGACCATCGCCACCTCGGTGCCGCGTGCCGCGTTCACCTGGGTGACGAAAAAGCTGATGGGGCAGGTATCGGTCCCGGTGATCACCTCGAACCGGATCAACCACCCGGATGTCGGTGAAGAAGTGCTGGCCGGTGGTGCCGCCGACATGGTGTCCATGGCACGCCCGTTCCTTGCTGACCCGGAATTTGTGGTGAAAGCCGCCGAAGGTCGCGCGGACGAAATTGCGCCGTGTATTGCCTGCAACCAAGCTTGTTTGGATCATACCTTCGGCGGCAAAATCTCGACCTGTTTGGTGAACCCGCGCGCCTGTTACGAGACGGATCTAAGCTACGACATGACCGATGCGCCGAAATCCATCGCGATTGTGGGGGCGGGACCTGCTGGGTTGTCCACGGCACTGGTCGCGGATGAACGGGGACACAAAGTCACGCTGTTTGACCGGGCCGATCAGGTTGGCGGGCAATTGAATATGGCAAAGAAAGTGCCCGGCAAGGAAGAGTTCATCGGACTTGTTGATTGGTACGACCGCATGGTCGCGGCGTCCGACATTGATCTACAGCTAGGTAGTGAGGTGACGGCTGACGACCTTGACGGTTTCGATGAAATTGTCATCGCCACGGGCGTCATACCCCGTGATCCGGGGATCGAAGGTCAGGCGTCGGACAAAGTTCTAAACTATATTGACGTGTTGCGTCACGAAGCGCCTGTCGGGGACCGGGTGGCCATTATTGGCGCTGGTGGTATCGGTTTTGACGTGGCCGAGTATTTGACACAGGCCGGCGAAAGCCCGACCGAAAACCTTGATGAATGGCTGGCTGAATGGGGTGTTGCTGATCCAGAGGACCAGCGCGGTGGCTTATCACCCGACGGTCCCAAACCCGAAGCGCCGGCGCGTCAAGTGACCCTGATGCAACGTAAAGCTAAAGCGCTGGGCAAGGGGTTGGGTAAAACCACAGGCTGGATTCACCGTGCAACCCTGAAGATGAAGGGGGTCGAGATGGTGGGTGGCGTGAACTATGAACGCATCACCGATGACGGGCTGATGGTCTCTACCGGTGAAGCACGTGAAAACCCTCGTATTGTCGAAGTTGACAACGTGATCCTGTGCGCTGGCCAGATCAGCGAACGCAGCTTGGCTGACGCGTTAGAGGCGCGTGGCAAGGCACCGCATGTCATTGGTGGCGCAGACGTTGCCGCCGAACTTGACGCGAAGCGCGCAATCGACCAAGGGTCACGATTGGCAGCGTCGCTTTGATCACCTGATCCGAGCGCGCGCCGTTCGGAGGTCAGATGGTTTTCATTTCGGTATTTTCCGGTCTCTTGCCAAGCTTCCTTTTGGTGGGGCTGGGCGGTCTGCTGCGCAAACGCTTATCAGCAAACGCGTGGCAAGGGCTCGACCGGTTGAACTTCGAGATTCTGTTCCCCGCGCTTTTGTTCGTTGCCGCAGCCAGCAGGCCCATCGATCCGAGCAAATTGATCGTAATGGCGCCGGTCGTGTGGGCGATACTTTCCGTTGGACTAGCGCTGGGCTGGCTTATGCGAGGAACAGGACCAACACGGTTTCTGGATTTTGCCGGAGCCTGGCAGGTCGGCTGGCGCTTTAACACCGCGCTTGGGCTGGTCGCGGTTGAGTTGCTGACGCAGGGCGGGGCAGGAGAGATGGCGGTCGCGGTTGGCATGGGTGTGCCGGTCGCAAATCTTTTTGCTGTTTCCGCTCTGTCACGTGGTGGGGCGTTGGGTTTTGGTGCGACGGTTGCCAAAATCGCATTGAATCCTTTCCTTCTGGCCAGCCTTGGTGGCGTCGTGTTTGGCCTTATGGGGTGGCGATTGCCATCGCCCCTCATGGCTCCGCTTGAGATGTTGGCGCGTGCGGCGATCCCTATTGCGCTTCTGTCAATCGGGGCGACCATGAATTGGGGCGCACTGGCGCGCTTGGATCGGTTCAACGCCTCTATCTGTGCGATCAAGCTTGTCGCACTGCCCTCATTTGCTCTGCTTGTGTCGGTGATTTTAGGGCTGGACGCAGGTGTCGCGTCTGTGTTGGTCGTGTTCGCGGCCCTGCCGACGGCCTCGGCAGCACATGTCTTGGCGTCGGCATTTGGGGCCGACAGAAATCTTGTTGCGACATTGATTGCGCAGACCACTTTGTTGTCGGCGATAAGCTTGCCCATTTGGATCAGCATCGCAGAACTTGTCTTTTCAATGAGATAGCACCCATCCGCCGTTTCCGGCTTGTGGACGATACCTATTATTACCCCCTTATTGTCGGCGGAACTTCACAGTCTTGCCCCATTTCATCCCGATACAGAATGCACTGGGGTGATATTGTGGAAAGAGTGAAATGGATCGACTGACTGAAATGGAAGCCTTCGCCACCGTCGTGGATCAAGGAGGTTTCACAGATGCTGCTAAGAAGATGGGGATCTCGAAATCGGCGGTGTCAAAGCATGTATCCAGCCTTGAAGCGCGATTGGGTGCTCGGCTGTTGAACAGAACAACTCGGCGGGTTAGCCCGACCGAGATCGGCCTTGCATACTATGACCGCGCCCGCCGCGTTCTGAATGATGCAGGGGAAGCCGACGCGCTTGTCACGTCGATGCAATCCGCGCCGTCTGGGATGTTGCGTATCTCGGTAGCGACCGATTTTGGTGTGAATCACCTCAGTCCGGTCCTGGGTGAGTTTCTGCACGATTTCCCCGATGTGCACGTGAACATGGAATTGGCCAATCGCTATGTCGAGCTGATTTCTGAGGGGTTCGATATGGCCATTCGCGTGGGAGAGCTTGAAGACAGCTCGCTGCGCGCCCGCAAAATCTCGACCACGACACACCGCATGGTCGGCAGCCCGGAATACTTCGAGCAGTATGGCCGCCCCACCCGCATTGACGACCTGAACGAACACAAACTTCTGCATTACTCGAGCCAAAGCTCGGGCAATGTCTGGAAAGTTCCGGCCCCGTCAGGCGAGGTGCGGCAGGTCCGCTCGGCCGGTTGGCTAAGTGTGAATGACGGGCAGTCGCTGCTAAACGCCGCGATCTCGGGTCTTGGGATCGCATATCTGCCAAGTTTCCTTTACGCCGATGCGCTGGAGCAAGGGCTGGTGGTCGACGCCATTCCCGATTTGCCGCAGGATATTCAGGGCATCTATGCCGTCTATCCGCCCGGTCGCTTTACGCAGCCCAAAGTGCGCGCGTTCATAGATTTTCTTGTCCATGCGTTTGCCGATAAGGGGCCCGATAGCTGGTAGGTACTTAGTCGGTGCTGGTTAGCACCGCCTCAACTCGCCTGTTCAGCGCGCGCCCTTCATCCGTCAGGTTTGCTGATAATGGCATCAGAAACCCCACGCCCTGCGCAGAAAGCTGGCTTGGGTCGACGCCATAAAGCTTGCTGAGCGTGCTCATCACTGATGTGGCACGCTTTCGGGACAAGGCAATATTGCCATCTAGACTACCTTCGGCATCTGTATGACCCACCAACACGATTTTCCGGTTGGGGTTTTGCGCAAGGTAGCGGGCAAGATCGGCCAGAACTGGCACGTCCTCGTCTTGTAGCTGAGACGATCCAGTTGCGAATTGCAGTCCATCCAGAACGGTCCGCCCACTGGTTTCCAACACCGAACCGATCGAACCGGAAGGTTGCTTGGATGATGGCGTCGCAACGCCGCCGGCCTGCGCCGAAGATATCTGTGCGGCTGTTTCGCCTGCTGGCGTCACTTGCGCAAGTTCCACAAATGCGCTGTCGCTGGATCGGCTGACCAGTAGGCTGACATATTGATCGCCTTTTTGGGCGCTCAGGTAGTGGTAATCACCCAGATCAACATACATTTCGGGTGCGCTGAAATGGCCGATGTCGAAGCGGAAATCATACCCGCCACATGACACTGCCTGGCACTGAAACAAGATGTCGTACCCATCGGTCATCAGTTGATCGCGCAGGTCCACAAGTATTTGAAAGCTCGTCCGGCTGGTCCCGCCAATCTTCCATGCCTGCCATGTAACCTGACCCTCGGCGGTCACAACCGGAACGGTTTCACCATCAAAGCGACTTGTCGCGACACGCACTGGCGCACTGTCCTGCGGGTCACTTGCCTGAAGCTTTGCGCCTTGTGGAAGGTCCAGCGCCCAAGCTGTTCCAGAACCCGCAAGTGCCACGGCGACGGCCAGTGTCTGAAAGAAACGCAACAAACTGGTCATCTGGCCTGCGCGTGGTATTCGTTATTGGGCTGCATGCCTACGGCTGACGCCATGCGGTTTGACATTGAAAAGAACCCGACAGTTGCGGCGATGTCCCAAATATCGCGGTCCGAGAACCCAACATCACGTAGTGCCTCGCGATCCTTTTCCGTTGTTTCGGCAGAGGCCTTTGTGACCTG
This sequence comes from Aliiroseovarius conchicola, assembly GCF_041403445.1. Taxonomy (NCBI): domain Bacteria; kingdom Pseudomonadati; phylum Pseudomonadota; class Alphaproteobacteria; order Rhodobacterales; family Paracoccaceae; genus Aliiroseovarius; species Aliiroseovarius conchicola. Next base: position 395,953 of record NZ_JBGEHL010000003.1, on the reverse strand, counting down.
TTCGGCGAAGGACAGCATTGCGGTCTGTCGGTCGTCCAGATCAGCCATTCGCCAGTTCATCACCATCGCTTCACCCAGTTTCGGATCACCAGACAGGGCGCGAACTGCAGCACCGTGGGCCACCTGACAATACCAGCACCTGTTGATCGAACTGACGACCACGGCGATCATCTCGCGCTCTAGCTTCGTCAGGCCGCTATCACCCAGCATCAACTCGTTATACATACCCGAGAACGCGCGTAGCTTTTCCATGTCGAAGGCGTAGGCCTTCAGAACATTTGGGACCATGCCGAGTTTCTCATCACAGATATCGAAATATTTTTGGATGTCTTCGGGAAGGGGATCGACCATCGGCAAATCCAGAGCTGTCACACCATTGTTCTTGCGGTCCATGGAGTTCTATCCCTGCGAGTTTTTGATGCGGTAGTGATAGTGGCCGACAAGGTGCATCCCAAGATTGGCATAGAGCGGATTGGCGGCGTGATTGCCTTGGGTCACGATCAGCGCCAAATACTTCGCACCCTGTTCTTGGGCCCAAAGGGCGGCCTGCCGCAACAGATTTTGCCCAGCACCTTGTCTGCGAAGTTTCTCATCCACATGCAATGCATGCGCCATCGCAATGTCATCGTGAATGCCGACAAATCCGACACCAGAAGGATTGTCATCTGTCCGGGCAAGCAACCCCGTCTTGGGGCAGTTGGCGCGTTCCATCACGGCGCGACGTGCTTGGCCAATTCCGCCTGCATCCCACAGCTCGTTCATAATGGATAGCGTGGGCCAGATCGCAAAGGCCGAAACCGGCGGCATTTCCTCTTTCGTCAGCTCTGAAGCCTTAATGACCCAGAAATTCACCGGATCAACAATGTCGTACCCATGTTGCTCCAACATATCGTCCAGATGCTCGTCCCCGTGGCGAATTTGGAAAAGCGGGTCCATGCCGAGATCACGCATGGCATTTTCGGCCGCAGGCAAATCTGCCTCGGTGGTGGGCCAGCTTTCAGTCGCGGCCGAGACTCGCTTGCCCCCGCCTGCACCATCACGGATAACCCAGGCACCAACGCGGTTTGTCGCGGCTGGTGGCCAGGTTGCCTCGCAGGCTTCGATGATGGCGTCACCGTTTGGAAGATCGTTTTTCATGTGTCCTCCGGGAATAGCGTGGTCAGAGTTTCTGCAGCCGCGTCAAGTCGGGTGGCATCCGTGCCGCGAATGACGATGTTCGACCCAAACACTCCGTTCTGAATGAAAGGATAGGAGCCAAAGCTAAGATCGCTTTGATCCAAAGCAAGTTGACCCAATGGGCCCGCAATGTCGCTTTCGCCTCGTTCGATCCGGACGGTCCGCGATTTAAGTGGTGTGCCACCTGTCAGGGTGGGCAAGACGCTGTCCACCATCGCTTGGAACACGGACGGAACCCCCGCCATGACGTGCACATTTCCCAGTGTAAAGCCGGGCGCGATAGAGACGGGGTTATCAATCAACACCGCCCGATCTGGAATGCGTGCCATGCGTTGTCTGGCCTCGTTGAATTCGCGGCCCGAGGCTTCGTAATACGCTGCCAGAAGATCGCGCGCGTCGTCGCGAATGCCGATGTGATCATCGAAAGCGCGGGCGATGCAGTCAGCCGTAATGTCGTCATGGGTCGGGCCAATGCCGCCCGATGTAAATACGTGATCGTAGGCGTTGGAAAGGGCTTTGACCGCCGTTTCGATGGCAGAGGCATCGTCAGATACCACGCGCACTTCTTTCAGGTCGATGCCGTGTTCGGTTAGCTTGCCCGCAAGATGGTACATGTTCGCATCTCGTGTGCGGCCAGACAAAATCTCGTCTCCGATCACCAACATGGCAGCTGTCGGGTTGGGCATCGCTTGTTCCTTTCCTTCTTCCGGTATAGGCCTGCTATATGAAATTTCCCAGCCCTCTTGTGCCCGCAAGGCTCATTCGTCGCTATAAAAGGTTTCTGGCCGATTGTACGCTTGAAGACGGGCGCGAAGTGACTGCGCATTGCGCAAATCCGGGCTCGATGATGGGTTTGGCCGAGCCAGACACGAAGATATGGCTGGAACCGAATGACGACCCAAAGAAGAAACTGAAATTTGGGTGGCGTCTGGTCGATCACGAAAACGGTCACTTTACCGGCGTCGATACATCGGTCCCAAATCGAGCTTTGCGGGCGGCCTTGGAGGCGCGCGAAGTTAACGGGTTGGGCGACTATCACACCGTCCGACCCGAGGTGAAATATGGTGAAAACAGCCGCATTGACTTCCTTTTGGAGGGCGAAGGTCTGACCTATGTCGAAGTGAAATCTGTCACATTGTCTCGACGGCCCGGACTTGCAGAGTTTCCCGACAGTGTGACCGCACGCGGCACCAAGCATCTGGGCGAACTCGCCAATGTGGTCGGGCAGGGGCATCGCGCTGTGATGCTCTACCTGGTTCAGCGGACGGACTGTGATCGGTTCGACTTGGCACGAGATATTGATCCGACTTATGCCGAGGCTTTTCAAATTGCCCGCAAAGCAGGCATCGAGGTTATCGTTCTGGGTACCCAGATCAGCCCCGAACGTATCGAAGTTGCGGCGCCTCTGGCGTCTTTGGTCTGAACATCCTATTTAGGGGGCGAAGAAGAGGACCTAACATGGACGACACCATGCGCGTGACCAAAGAAGGCATTCGCCTTTACGAAACATCGGACTTTGCAGGTATGCATGCCGCCGGCCGTCTGGCGGCTGACATTCTGGACCGTATTGCCCCAATGGTAAAACCCGGCGCCACGACCGCCGAGCTTGACGCCGCGATCGAGACGATGGTGGACGAGGCCGGCGCGGTCTCTGCGACCATCGGCTATAAGGGCTACAAGCATGCCTCGTGCATCTCGCTGAACCATGTAGTGTGTCACGGGATTCCGGGCTCAAAGACCCCAAAGGGTAAGAACGAAAAAGCGAAACGCCAACATGACGAGCTGATTGATGGGGACATTCTGAACGTCGACGTCACGGTGATCGTAGATGGTTGGTACGGTGACACAAGCCGGATGTACAAGGTCGGTGCCCTGAAACCTTTTGCGGATCGGTTGATCCAAGTCACGCATGACGCGCTGATGAAAGGGATCGAGGCGGTGCGTCCCGGAAACACGTTCGGCGATATCGGTCACGCTATTCAGGAACATGTTGAAAGCAAGCGCATGTCCGTCGTGCGCGATTTCTGCGGTCACGGACTGGGGCAAGTTTTCCACGCCCCGCCCAATGTCCTGCACTATGGACGCCCCGGAACCGGACCGATGTTGGAAGAAGGGATGTTCTTCACCATCGAACCAATGGTCAATCTGGGTCGCCCCGAAACCAAGATCCTTGCGGATGATTGGACGGCCATCACACGCGATAAGTCGCTGTCCGCACAGTTCGAACATTCGATCGGTGTGACCGCGGATGGGTGTGAAATTTTCACACTTTCGCCCGCCGGGAAGTTCCATCCGACTTGGAGCTAGAATGTCCGGTTGACTTAGGGGAAACTTCTACCAGTTTTCCCCCTTCACAGAAAAATATCCTTTTGAAATCAGCACTTTTATGGCGCTGATTTCCTTAGGTCAGTAAATTTGCCGTTTTCCGATTGTACTCACGGAATGCCGTGCATAGGTTCCGATTGCCGCCCCGCAAGAGGTGGGTCGGCTTCCGCGATAATCATGCGCGGCTGACTGTAAGAAATAACGGAGGGTGTCCGATGACCCACTTCCGCACTTTCACCCCGAAATCCATCATCACATCGTTGACCGCTGCGGCGGCTCTCGCGATTTCAGCCAGCTCTGCAGCGGCTCAAGAGGTAACGCTGCGCTTCCAGCATTTCGTGTCGCCTTTGTCGGCGAACCCGACCTATTTCATGAAACCTTGGGCCGAAAAGATCGAGAGGGATTCAGACGGGCGCATCAAGGTTGAGCTCTATCCAGCCATGCAACTGGGTGGCAAAGCCCCCAGCCAGTTTGACCTGATCCGCGATGGGGCGATTGATGGCGGTTGGGTTATCCCCGGTTATCAACCCGGCCGTTTTCCAGAAGCCGAAGCCATGGAGTTGCCCTTCATGGTGACGAAATCCGGTGAAGAAGCGTCCAAAGCCGCGTGGGTCTACACTCAGAAGTACCTGTTAGATGACTTTGCGGATGTGAAAGTGATCGCGGCACACATGCACGGGCGCGGGATCGTACACAAGAAAGGCGATCCAATCTCCACAGTTGGGGATTTCGACGGCCTGAAATTGCGCGGCCCGTCGCGCACATCGACCCTCTTATTGGACAAATTGGGCGCAACGCCTATCGGTATGCCTGTACCTGCCTTCCCAGAAGCGCTGGCCAAGGGTGTGGTCGATGGTGGCGTGATCACGTGGGAGATGTCGCCGTCCCTGAAGTTGAACGAGTTGACGGACAGCCACACCGATATCGCAGGCGATAAGTCGCTCTATAACCTCTATTTCATCTGGGCGATGAACAAGGACGTGTATGACGGCCTGCCGGACGACTTGAAGGCCGTGATAGACGCAAACTCGGGCTTTTATGCCTCTGCGATGGCCGGTCGTGCACATGATACCGGCGACGTTGAAGGTCGCGAAAAGATGGCCGCCGACGGCAACGCCATCGCTGAGCTGTCAGAGGCGGAGACCGCAAAAATCCGCGACTTGGGCGACGAGGTGATTGCCGAATGGATCGAGGATATGAACAGCAAAGGTCTGAACGGCGCTGCGATGGTCAAAGATGCACGCGCTGCGGTCGAGGTGACGCGCGCGCGGTAAAGAAACCTGAACTCAGCGAAAGCCGCTCCTTTCGGGGCGGCTTTTGCTTTCTATCCCTTGATCAAACCCAGCAATTCGCCAACTTGTTCCATGTTGGTTGCGGTCGTCGCACCCAACGCCTCAAGCTTTTCTTTCGGTGTGTCCTGAGCATATCCGATACATGTCATCCCTGCGGCGATGGCACCTGTAACGCCGGATGGGCTGTCATCAATTACGACGCAGTCGCCTGGTGCGACGCCTGCATTCTTTGCGGCCAACAGAAACATATCCGGCGCAGGCTTCGGCTTGCCATGGGTTTGAGGAGAATACATTTTCCCTTCGAACCGATCCCAAAGCCCATGCGGTCCGAGGGTCAGTTTCATCTTGGCGAAGCGTCCGTTTGAAACAATGGCGGTTTTCATGTCGGCCTGATCCACCCGATCCAAAAGGGTCACCACACCGTCAATCAACGGGACGCCACCCGACAGGGCTGTATCCATGCGCTCGTAAAAATCTTCGCGCCAACTATCCTTAAACTGCCCGCCTTTAGCCGTGGCGTCGTTGATGATGTCCTGAAGGGGGCGCCCGACGAACAGGTCGTGACACTCGTGCTGAGACACCACCGCGCCATGTTCTGTCAGGAAATCGGCCAACAACCGATTGGCGACCGGTTCGCTGTCAACCAACACGCCGTCGCAGTCGAAGATGACCATTTGAGGATTCACAACGACGCCTCGCAAATTGAAATGACGGTGTCTCCATAGCGGCGGCTATCCAGCAACTCGATTCCATCTGGCAACTCAATCGCAGCGTTGTCTTCCCAAACAATCAACGCGTCCGCGGCGATCCAGCCCCCTTTGATCGCCGCGTTCAATGCCTTCTCGCCCAGAGCTTTTCCGTAAGGGGGATCAAGGAAGATCAAGTTGTGCGCCTGTCCGTCACCAAGTCGTGTGGCGTCGCGTTTTACGATGGTGACTTCGTCTGAACAACGGCACTTGGCAACATTCTCGCGGATCAAAGACAGTGCTTTTCGGCCATCATCAACCAACGTCACACGCGCAGCCCCGCGCGACAGGGCCTCTAGCCCCAGCGCGCCAGTGCCTGCGAAGAGGTCGAGCACCCGGGCACCCTCTATCGGATCACCAAACCGTCCGCCGGTCAGCATGGAAAACAGGCTTTCGCGCACACGGTCGGTTGTCGGGCGCAAATGTGCGCCCGCATCGCCTTTGCCTACACTGGCAAGGGCCAACCCGCGAAAACGACCAGCGATAATCCTCATTTCAGGAGAGGTTTCAAGTCGGCATCGGTGTCTGCGATGATCGATTTGTCTGGTGACTTCCCTGCCTCGATCAAACGCTTTCCAATCATGTAACCACGCGGGTCATTCATCGCGTCCACGGCCAGCAGCATGTCGTCTTGATAGTACCAAAAGCTTGCGCTTGCTGCGTCGCCGTCCCGGCGCGTGACGACGTTATTGTATCCCGTGTTCAAACCGGCAATTTGCAGTTTGACGTCGTATTGATCGGACCAGAACCACGGTTTGGCGACGTATTCGATGTCATCGCCCATCATATTACGGGCCACGATCTCGGCTTGATCGATGGCGTTTGGCACGCTTTCCAGCCGGATACGTGCATTGCGATAGGGAAACGAGGTGCAGTCACCAGCGGCCCAAATTGCAGGGTCGGATGTGCGGCCATGGGTGTCAGTTTTGATACCATTGTCGATGTCCAAACCGGCGGCCTCAGCAAGCGCGATGCCCGGTGTAATCCCAACGCCCACGATGGCGAAGTCGATCTGTATCTTGGTGCCGTCTGACAAGATTGCACCCGTTACCCGACCATCACCAGTCAACCTGTCCAGCCCGACCCCTTCTTTGATATCGACACCGTGAGACTGATGCAGCGCGCGGAAGTAGTCCGAGGTCTCCGGTGCGGCCACTCTTTGTAAGATGCGGTCGGCCATTTCGACCAACGTGACATTTAGGCCCTTCTTGGCGGCTACTGCAGCGGCCTCTAGCCCGATGTATCCGCCGCCAATGATCAGAACATGTCGACCACCTGCGAACTCCGGGGCCATCTGATCGACGTCGTCTAGCGTGCGTACGGCATAAACGCCCTGAAGCGTTCCGCCAATCGACGCCGGTAACAGACGCGGAACCGATCCGGTGGTCAGGGCCAGTTGATCATAGGCTATACGCTCGTCACCAATCACAACTTCTCGGGCGTTGGTGTCGATCGCGTCAACATGGGTTCCCAGCCGAAGGGTGATGTTGTTGTCGGAATAAAAACTCTCGGGCCGCAGATAGAGGCGCTCAAGCTCCATATCCCCCAGCAAATACGCTTTGGACAGCGGGGGGCGCTGGTACGGCGGTGCGGATTCAGCACCGATAAGCGTAACTTCGCCGTCAAAACCAGAGTTCCGCAACTTAGCGACCAATGACGATCCGGCCTGTCCGGCACCGATGACAACAATGTGAGACATGATGGGCTTCCATTCCTACTGACGCGCGGCTGAATGCAGAGTAAGACTAGCAGAACGAGAAACACAATCAGGGATGTCTAAAATGACACTTTCAGTAGGTGATAAACTGCCCGGCGGCACAGTTCTTACCATGGGCGCCGAAGGACCAGAGGCTGTCGAACTGTCGACATTGACCAATGGCCGCAATGTCGTGATCTTTGGCCTGCCGGGGGCCTATACAGGCACCTGCACCACTGCCCATTTGCCAAGCTTTATGCGCACCAAAGACGCGTTCGCTGAAAAGGGTGTGGACGAGGTTATTTGCATCTCGGTCAACGACCCATTTGTGATGCAGGCTTGGGGCGAAAGCACCGGGGCCGCTGCCGCAGGCATTACGATGCTGGCCGATGCCGAAGGCGCGTTCACCAATGCTGCGGGCCTTGCGTTTACTGCGCCTCCCGTCGGACTGATCAATCGTTCGCAACGCTATGCGCTTTATGCAGAAGACGGCGTGGTGAAGGTGCTAAATGCAGAAGACAATCCGGGGGTTTGCGAAACCTCAGCAGGCGAGGCGCTTTTGCAAGATATGCAAAGCTAGTCGCCCTCGTCGACCAGTGACTTACGAAAGGGGCCGTAGGATGTTAGGATCTCGATATCCTCTGCCACGGCCTCTTTTTCTGCGGACAGAAATTCGGTCACAGCATTGCGAAACCCTGGATCGGCGATCCAGTGAAGCGAATGTGTTGTGACCGGCAAGTACCCCCGCGCCAGCTTGTGTTCGCCCTGCGCACCAGCTTCGACCCGGCCAAGCCCATGCTCGATGGCAAAGTCGATGGCCTGATAATAGCACAGCTCGAAATGCAGGAAGGGGTGGTGTTCCATGGCCCCCCAGTAGCGTCCGAAAAGCGTTTCGCGCCCAATGACGTTCAGCGCGCCTGCGATCGGACGCCCATCGCGCAAGGCGAGAACCAAAAGCAGGTCGTCGCGCATCGACTCGTGCAACTCATCAAAGAAGGCGCGGGTCAGGTAGGGGCGTCCCCATTTGCGCGCGCCGGTGTCCTGATAAAACCGCCAAAAATCGTCCCAATGATGCGGCTTTATCGCGTCACCGGTGAGCGCGACGACCTCACCACCAAAGCTTTGCGCCTGCCTGCGTTCCTTGCGAATTTGTTTGCGCTTGCGAGAGCTTAGCGTCTCGAGGAAAGCGTCAAAACTCCTGTAGTCGCTGTTCTCCCAGTGAAACTGCTGACCGATGCGGTGAAGAAGTCCCATTTGGTTCCCCGCTTCTGCTTCCTCTTCTGTGCAGAAGGTGACATGCGCAGAACTTAGCCCGTTCTCGGCAGCGATCTGAACCATCCCTTGAATTAGCCCGGCCTGACCAATCGTCTCGTATCCGGGCCGACTTAAGAAACGTCGTCCGGTCACAGGTGTGAAAGGCACCGCCATTTGCAGTTTCGGATAGTATTGCCCGCCGGCGCGTTCGAACGCATCTGCCCAGCTAAAATCAAAGACGTATTCGCCCTGACTGTGGGATTTGCCGTAAAGCGGGGCCACGGCGACGATTTGATCGTCTGCATGGACCGTCAGATAATGCGGATGCCAGCCGGAGCGGTCGCCCACGCTTGCCGAACGCTCCAGCGCCGACAGAAAACGGTAGGTCGTGAAGGGATCAACCGGGCGATCACCGTCGATGCTCTCGGGGCAGGCACAAGCATCCCAATCCTGTGCGGTGATCCCGGTCAAGCTTTGGTGTGTTCGAATTTCGATCTGGGTATCTGTCACTGGGCTATTGGGTCAGAACCGCAACGCGTGGTCAAGCGACGTAGCCTTCGAATGTGATGTTGTCAGCGACCTTGCGCGCCTCTGTTTCGGCCTCGGATGAGCGGACAGTCCAGCACAGGACCGGCACATTCTGTGCTTTCAGGCGCGCGACTGCTTCATTCTTCAAGTCATTCACATCGTGGCTGATGAAGCTAGCCCCGACACGTTCAAAATCCGGTATATCGCGCAGGTAGTTACGGGTTGCGGCGGGAACGAACGGGTTGTTTTTCTGCAAGAACGCCTCGGTGGTCAGGCCAAGTGGTCGGTTGGTTTCAAGCTTGGATAACGCGGCCACAGAGTGCGGGTTGAAGGACATCAACGCAACATCGCCGTGATATTCTTCAAGCGCCTTGGCGGTGGCCCGTTCCAGCGCACCAACACGCGGCCCCATTGCGCCGTCTTGATCTTTAAGCTCGACCAACAGTGGGACGCGCCCGCCGACCAGTTCCAACACTTCAGAGAACGTAGGAATACCTTCGTTCCCATGTTTAAGGTCGATCCGGCCCAGCTCAATGGATGTCTGTTGTTGGATCGGGCCCTTGGTTCCAGTCAGCCGGGTCATGTCATAGTCATGAAAGACCATGGCTTCGGCATCTTTGGACAATTGCAGATCAAGCTCGATCCCATAGCCGTGTTCGATTGCGGCCAAGATCGCGGCACGCGAGTTTTCGGGACGTCCGGCACCGATATCGTGATAGGCGCGGTGCGCGATGGGACGCTTCAAAAAACTGTCTGGCAGAGGGATCGGCGCGTGGGTCATTTGATCTGGAAGATGCCTTCGATTTCGACAGCGACGCCAAAGGGCAGGCTTGCCGCAGACACCGCAGAGCGCGCGTGACGTCCGGCGTCACCCAACGCTTCGACCATAAAATCGGACGCGCCGTTGATCACTTTTGGCTGGTCGCCAAAATCAGAGGTCGAGTTCACGAAGCCGACCAGCTTAACCACGCGTTCAAGGCGGTCCAAGTCACCACCGCAGGCAGCTTTGACTTGCGCAAGAAGACTGATCGCGCAGCTTCGCGCAGCTTCTGCGCCCTCTTCTGCAGACATTGTGTCGCCCAACTTACCTGTCAGGAACGCGCCGTCCTTCATGGAGATTTGGCCTGAGACATGGACAAGGTTGCCGACTTGAACATAGGGCACATAGTTTGCCGCTGGCGCCGGGGCGTCGGGCAGAGTAACGCCCAGTTCGGCAAGCCGCGTCTCGAATTTGCTCATCTCTTGTCCTTTCAATTCTGGTCTTCCCACAAATTGGGCTCGCCCGGACGCTAGCTTGACTGGGCAGGTCTGAAAAGGGCGAAAACGCAGCGGGAGCGGTGTTGGACGAGGGAAACTATGCCGCCTATGAATGGTTGACCGCGATGTCGTCACGTAAATCGTACTCGTTCCGGCCAGCGCGAGTGGACAATACACTCGATCGTGTTGTAGCCGCTCGCAGCTTCGGCAGGAATCTGCTTGTAAACTGTCGCCAAATAGACACATAAAAAGCCGCATGCCGCTTGATGGCTATGCATAGAAAAACACAACACTATGTGTGACCAGAACAACTTAATTGCTACTGAAAACAGATATCGCTTTGACCAAACTCAACATGAAATCGTCACTGGCCGTTGTTGGCATTGTATCGATGACCGTAGGCGCTTGCGCAAAAGCGCCTGTGCCCTCCGGCTATGATGACCCGCACCAAGAACAGAACCGTCGTACCCACGGCGCGAATATCAAGCTGGATCAAGCCTTGGTCTCGCCTGCTGCCGATACGTATGGACAGGTGCTACCGCGTCCTGTGCGTGACACGATTTCGGTTTTCTCGGACAATGCGAGCTTGCCGGGGGTTGTTGTGAACAACATCCTGCAAGGCAACATCGAGAACGCAGTGCACAACTCTGCTCGCTTCTTGTTCAACTCTACGCTCGGATTACTCGGCATGTTTGACATCGCCACCGATATCGGGCTTGAGGAACGCGACAGTGATTTTGGCGAAACGCTGCATGTTTGGGGCGCGCCAGAGGGCGATTATGTTGTGTTACCGGTCTTTGGACCGTCAACAGAGCGTGACGCTGTCGGTATAGTCGCCGATTTCGTTTTGAACCCACTGAGCTTGGTTTTGCCGGTCGAAGTTGAACACCTTCCCAAAGCCACCTGGGTTCTGTCAAAGTTTGGGGACCGGTATACATTCGGTGATACGATCGACGAGTTTTATGCAAGCGAAGAAGGTTACGAGCTGATGAAGCTGTATTATCTGGACTCGCGCCGCTACGAGCTTGGCATTGAAGTCGAAGATAACGAACTTGAGGATATTTATGATGCGTATGATGGGTAACAAAACTCAGGTAACACGCCGCGCCGTTCTGGGCGGATTGGCTGGACTGGGCGTTCTTGCGTTGGTCCCTGGGCGCGCTTTGGCTGCCATCTCGGCTGAAAAGGCCGAAAGCCTGATCACCAAAGTGGTGGGCGACATCAATTCGATCATCAATTCTGGTGCATCAGAAGCCAAGATGATCAGCCGGTTTGAAAGCGTCTTTGCAAAATATGCGGACGTTAACTTCATCGCGCTATCGGCTTTGGGTCCAGATGGACGGTCGGCAAGTGCGTCGCAGAAAAAGGCGTTCGTTAAAGCCTTCCGCGGCTATGTGGCACGGCGCTACGGCAGCCGGTTCCGCGAGTTTCAGGGCGGGCGTATTGATGTGGTTGGATCGAAAAAGGTCAAAAGCCGGTTTGAGGTGCTGACCAAGACCAGCCTGAAGGGCAAATCTCCCTTCGATGTGGTCTTTGTTGTATCCGCCAAGAACGGAAAATTCATCGACATGCAAGTCGAAGGGATTTCGATTGTGAAATCTGAGCGCAAGGAAATTGGCGCAATGCTGGATCGCCGCGGGGGTGATCTGAACAAGTTGATCGCGGACTTGAACGCGGGTTGATCACTGAAGCATTTTGAATTGGAAAAGCCCCCGAGTGAACCTCGGGGGCTTTCTAGTTTTACAAAGGCACTCGCTACCGGAATTCAAACGCTTCTGTGTGGATATTATTGCGTGCGACGCCCTCTGACTTCAGACCCTTCATCAGGCCATCAATCATCGGTTTTGGGCCGCACATGAAGTAGTCGTAGCTGTCCAACGGGTCGGGTAACTTCTCCTTCATGATATCGACGCGAGCGAAATTACCTTCGTCTGAAAACAACGGAACCAGAGTGATGTTGCCAAGTTTCGCAGCCAAGGCCTTCAACTCGTCCAGATAGATCGCGTCGTTTTCTTCGCGTGCTGCATAGACCAGATGAATATCACGGGAGTCGTCCTGCTTCATATCTCGTAGTGACGACAGGAACGGGGTAAGCCCGATGCCACCCGCTAGCCAGATTTGCTTGTCACGCGCTTTGGTCGTGTCGAACCGTCCATATGGGCCGCGCACAAGCACCTTTGCGCCGGGCTCGAGCTCCTCTCGCACTTTACGCGTCCAGTCGCCTAGGACTTTGAGGGTGAAGCGAAGCTTATCCTCACCAGGGCTGCTGGAGATCGTGAACGGGTGTGGCTCGTTCCAGTCCTTGCCTTCGATTTCGATAAAGGCGAACTGACCGGCTTTGTAAGACATCGGTGTCGAGACGGGTGACAAAACAAGCTCGGTTGCACGCTCCAATCCGTTGACCTCGTCCAAACGATACTCAAGCGCGGTACGTTTGTTCATGCCAAAGATCGAATAGAAGAAGGATACGATCCCGATTGCGCCAGCCAGATAGAGGATTGGCAAGGAGGGACCGAATGTGTTCGCGAAGACCTCTGGAATTGTGAAGAAGTGGACCGTGGCCAGAATATAGACCAAACCCATTGCCTTATGCATTGGCCGCCAACGGCTGTAGCTGATCTTGCGATTCAGCGCGATCACCAGCGACAGGATCAGCAGGATCATGGCAAGCATACCCGCCGGAGCTGATGGTGTAAGCGAGTTCACCACCGCATCTGTGCCTTCAGGCAGGTCTTTTGGTGCCAAGAAGAAGTGCGGAAGGATCAGCAGCAGCGCGAAAATTCCGCAAAACTTGTGAACCTGATACATCCGGTCCAACCCGCCAAACAGGTCTTCTAGAAAAGCGGCCCTGGTCGCCAGAAAGATCGAGCAGGTCATCAGTAGATAGGCCGCTCCGCCAAGCATAGCTGGCCCCGCGACACTTGGATCGAAGCTTGGGCCTGCGAGGCCAAAGTGAACGGCAATGAATATCGCAATGATTGCGAAGATGATCAGCGGTCCTTGCTTTCGTAGCATGACGTTGCCTCCTTAATGGATTGGATCAGAGGTTTTCTGGCTTCAAAGCAGCACGAATGGCGACGAGGACGGAAAACCCACGAACATATTCGCTTTCGCTTAGCAGCGCGTCGTCATCCAGATCGGCCCGCTGAAAGTCACGCGCCAAAGACTTGCGATGTTCGGTTGGGGTGATTTCGCCATCTGCGTCGCGGTCCCAGAAGCTGAACACCACGCGGAGTGCAGTGCGATAGGCAAGCTCTTTGTCAGACTCTTCGGCCAGACTTCCATAGCCAAATCCCCAGCCAAGGAATTCTTCTTCAGTCAGGCGCCCGTTGTCATCTGCATCCATGGAATAAAAAACATCACCGCCGTAGTTACTGTTTTCACCCATATCGATGAAACCGTTTCCATTTGCGTCGACTGAGGCAAATGAAAGCTCGGCAAGGTTGCGGCCTTCGGGTTTCGTTTCTGCAAAGCTGGCTTGTGCAAACAATGGCAGAGTTAGTGCGAGGACAAGACGTTTCATCGGTGATTCCTTTTTACTGTACTTGACTTTTGCCACATTACTTGCAAATACAAATGTTGTAAATGCAAGACTTGTAAAAGGTTGCTAAGTGCAAGTATCAGGAGGAAAAAGATGCAAAGGAGCCTACTATTGTCAGGTGAAAACTGGCCCAGCGGTACCAAAATGCAAAGTTTTGGATATCTGATGCAGGTGCTGGCGCGCAGAATTGACGACAGCATGAAAGTGCGGCTCGAGGCCTTGGACCTCGATTTCCGATTTTTCATGACATTGATGTTGCTGTTGGCGCGTGACGGGCAAAGCCAGCGCGAATTGGGTGGAAAGTTGAACCTGCCGGAATATCAGGTCAGCAGAAACTTGGATGCCATGACAAAAGCCGGGCTGGTAGAACGTCGGCCCAGCCCGACAAGCAGGCGCACGACATTGATTTATCTGACTGATCAAGGCCGGTCGGTTGCGCAATGTTTGCCGCCAGTGATCAATGATCAGAATGACAGGTTTTTAAAGTCACTCAAAGATGACGAACGTGCGGTGCTGATCTCGCTGCTTCAAAGGGTCATGGCTGATAGCGCACCATAAAAGTACGTTGCGTTGCAGCTGCGTCTTAACTCTGGGTCGAAACGCTTTCATCGCCAGAGCGCCGTTGTCCTATCAATGAGCGCGACGTCGCCGTCCAAAGTCCTAGTTCTTCCCAAAGATCGATCGCAAGACGCCGATCAGAGCATCTTCAACGGCTTCTCCGACCGATTGCCCGTTTTGTGGGCGATTGCTCTGAGGCACGTTAACAATCTGGCCCTGAGAATCGATGATCTGACCGTCGAAACGAGGCGGGCCATTTGGGTGAATCATTGGCAATGGCGTTGGAACAAGCTCTGATTGGATCGCGACCATCGCATCATGCCACATCTCCGCAGGTAACCCTCCGCCGGTCACACCCTTCAACGGGGTGTTGTCATCATACCCCATCCATACACCCATGACGTATTCTGCGGTGAAGCCGATAAACCATGCATCCCGGGCAGAGTTCGTTGTGCCTGTCTTGCCAGCAATCTCTACACCGTCCACCTTTGCACGCGTCCCGGTTCCGGCATCGACAACCTGGTTCATCATATAGACCAGTTGCTGCGCAGCTTGCTGAGAGATTACACGCTCACCAATACCACCGGCTTGCGTCATCAATGGGTCGCTGTCGCCAACAAGATTAAGCTCAGTCAACCCGTATGGAATAACAGCAGAGCCGCCATTCAAGATGCCCGCATAAGCGCCTGTGGTCTCCAAAAGTGTGCTTTCTGATGCGCCAAGGGCCAGGGCGGGTCCGGCGGCCAGATCGCTTTCTATTCCGAACATCGATGCCACGGCGCGCACGGCCTCTAGCCCGACATCTTCTGCAATCTTAACGGCAGGGACGTTCAGGGATCGGGCCAGCGCTTCGGTTATGCTGACGGTGCCATAGTGTTTTCGGGTATAGTTCTTTGGACACCATTCGCCCGATCCGGCAACATTTACGCAATATGGTTCGTCCAAGATGAAGTCATCCCAACGATATCCCACGTCCAGCGCGGCCGCATAGACAAAGGGTTTGAAAGCCGATCCGGTTTGACGCTTGGCTTGGGTGGCGCGGTTGAACGCCCCGGTGACGCGGGTTTCGCGCCCGCCGACCATACCGCGTACTGCGCCGTCCGAGCTCATTACAACAATGGCGGCCTGCGCTTTGGACCCGGATGACACCTTAGTCTCGAAGATCTTGGCCATCGCCTTTTCGGCGGCTTTTTGGATACGCGGGTCAAGTGTGGTCTTGATGATCACATCTTCGGTGGTTTTTCGCGTCAGGAAGGCGGGAAGGTCGCCCATGATCCAATCGGCAAAATAGCCGCCTGCCTGCGCCTTGGCCGCGCGGGAAAGAGTAGCTGGGTCTTGCTGAAATTTCGCGGTTTCTGCGTCGCTCAGATACCCTTGTTCGTTCATCAGGCGCAGGACAGTCGCCGCCCGATCCTGCGAACGTTTAAGGTTCGCCGTCGGCGCATAGATCGAAGGTTTCGGCAACATCCCCGCCAGCATTGCTGCCTGTGCGGGGTTCAACTCGGATGCGGGAATAGCGAAATAACGCTGGGCGGCTGCATCGAACCCGTGTGAACCTGCCCCAAGATAGGCGCGGTTCAGGTAAATCGTAAGGATCTCATCTTTTGAGAACTTGGCTTCAAGCGCGAAGGCATAGATGGCCTCTTTCATTTTGCGCCAAAGTGATCCTTTGCGGCAGTCGGCTTCGTAGGCCGCTTCGTTTTTCCACTTGTTGGAGTCGTAGGGCACGCCAAGGCACAATAGTTTGGCGACCTGCTGGGTTAGCGTCGACCCGCCGTGACCGGACAAAGGTCCGCGCCCTTCGCGCAGGTTGATCCGCACGGCGCTGGCGATGCCGCGGGGGCTTAGGCCAAGATGGCCATAGAACCTCTTATCCTCGCTCGCCACGACGGCGTCGCGTAGATATGGGCTGACGGTCTCGGTGGTGATCGTGCGTCCGCGCTGGTCCCCGCGCCATGCATAGACAGCACCATATCGGTCCAGAATGGTCACAGAGCCCTTGGCGCGCCCGTCCAGAAGCGCGTTCAACTCGGGCATGGTCGACGCGAAGTAAAAGACCGCAAGACCTATGATCAACGCGATCACCGCAGCCGATTTCCAGGTGAGCCGCCATATCAAACGGAAGATCCATTTTATCAGAAAGATCGGCCAGCCCAGTATGCTCTTTGGCCGCTGCGAGCGCTTGGTCGACCTGCGTTGCGACCGCTTTGGCGCGGCCTTGGACGCCTTACGCTTGGCAGGCTTCTTCGCTGCCGGTTTCTTACTGGAATACCGTTTGTCTGCCACAAGCTTGGGGCGTTTGGGTCCGGATGGGCTCATAATACTGGTTCCGCGTCTGCTCGATCGATCCAATTTAGCGAATCGTTTTCTTTGAGTGTAGCCCGTTCCCTCGGGTCCTGCGACTTTTTGCAGTGATCAAAAAATGTGCAGGCCATTGTGCAGGTGCAGCAATTTTTGCGCAACCATCGTTTTGGGTGTCGGCAATCCTACGCCAACCCTGTTCAAGCCCCACCTCTCACATCCGAATGAGTACGAGCACGGTCGCAGTTTGCGCCGTTGAAGTGGGACAGAAAGGACAATTCGTGAAACTGATCATAGCAGCGATCAAGCCGTTTAAACTGGAAGAGGTGCGCGAGGCGCTGACCTCGGTCGGGGTGACAGGCATGATGGTCACCGAAGTCAAAGGCTTTGGCATCCAATCGGGCCATACCGAGATCTATCGCGGCGCGGAATACGCCGTGAACTTCCTTCCAAAACTCAAGCTAGAGGTCGTCGTCGCTGACTATCTGGCCCCCGATGTGGTCGAGACGATCGCCAAGGCCGCACATACCGGCAAAATCGGGGACGGCAAGATTTTCACATTGGATGTGGGCGACGCGTTGCGTGTGCGCACGGGTGAAACCGGGGTGGACGCCCTTTAGGGCGCGAAAGGACAAGATATGACACGTAAGTTTACAATCACGGCGATGCTTCTGGCGACCATGCCCGCCATGGCCATCGCACAAGACACAGGCGGCGCGCCTGCCGCCCAAACACAGTTTATCCTGACCTCTGTTCTGTTCCTTCTGGGCGGTGTGATGGTCTTTTGGATGGCGGCGGGCTTTGCGATGCTCGAAGCCGGGCTGGTGCGCTCCAAGAACGTGACCATGCAGCTGACCAAGAACATCGCGCTCTTTTCCATTGCGGCGATCATGTATTGGCTGGTCGGTTACGGGATCATGTATCCTGCGGATTGGCTGATCACAGGGTGGCTGGGACCGTTCTTTGCGGTGACGTCGCTTGATCCGGTCGGGGTCGGTGCTGACGCAGTGGATGTAGGATATGCGTCTGGTGCCTCGGACTTCTTCTTCCAGCTGATGTTTTGCGCCACCACGGCCTCTATTGTGTCGGGCGCGCTGGCCGAGCGCATCAAGCTGTGGCCGTTTCTTGCCTTCGTGGTCGTGCTGACCGGCTTCATCTATCCGATTGAGGCAAGCTGGCAGTGGGGCGGCGGCTGGTTGTCGGAAGCGGGCTTCTCGGACTTCGCAGGCTCGACGCTGGTTCACGCAGCCGGTGGTTTCGCAGCGCTGGCCGGTGCTTTGATCCTTGGACCGCGTATCGGCAAGTACAAGGACGGGCGCACGGTCCCGATGCCCGGCTCCAACCTGCCACTGGCCACGCTTGGCACGTTCATCCTGTGGCTTGGCTGGTTCGGCTTTAACGGCGGCTCGCAGCTGGCCATGGGCACGATCAGCGATGTCTCGGACGTGGCACGTATCTTCGCCAACACCAACATGGCTGCTGCCGCAGGTGCTGTCGTTGCGATGATCATGACGCAGGTGATGTTTAAAAAGGTCGACCTGACGATGACCCTGAACGGCGCGTTGGCTGGTCTGGTATCGATCACTGCCGAGCCTCTGGCCCCGTCGCTGTTCCAGTCGCTGATCATCGGCGGCCTGGGTGGAGCCATCGTGGTCTTCGTTGTCCCTCTGCTGGATCGTTTGAAGATTGACGACGTGGTTGGTGCCATCCCGGTTCACTTGGTGGCGGGCTTCTGGGGCACGTTCATCGTGGCTTGGACAAACGCCGACGCCAGCTTTGTGACCCAAATCATGGGCTTCCTTGCCATCGGCATTTTCGTCTTTGTGGTCAGCTTCATCTTCTTTTCGATCATCAAGGCCACCATGGGTCTGCGTGTCAGCGAAGAGGAAGAAGTGAGCGGTCTCGACATGGCTGAGCTGGGCATGGAAGCCTATCCGGAATTCACCAACGGGTGAAAACAAAGCGCCGGGGGACCAACTCTCGGCGCGCATTGGCCGCGCAAATACCAAGGCCAACAGGGTGGAAAAGGGGGCTGGAAGGCTCCCTTTTCTTGTCCTGACTAATTCGGGTTAGTATTGCCGGTCATCTTTAAGCCAATCGAATATAAAGGTAACTTAATCATCTTAACCTGACGACACCTGCGCCAAAATGCTTCCGAAAAAGCTCTTCGACTCTTCTGAAAACTCGACCCTTGTCAAAGTTGTATTTAGCGATTGTTGGACGAATGTTTGCCGGATTGACCGCTTCATGGCCTTCAAAATCATCCAGCATTTGATCTGTTGCGTACATGACGTTCGCGAATGTAGTCGCGTCGATTTCTTCGAATGCTTGTGCTATGCCACGCGTCCTGACGAAACCGCCCACTCCTAAGGTCACGATTGTGTCATCTATTGCCGCCTCAAGTTTTGCGACGAGTATGTCATCCATTCATTTTCGCCTCGAAACAGGCGTAACTTATTGTGATAGTGTGAGGAATCTACATCAAGGCCGCCAAGGCCGCAAGCCTAGGAAAGCACACAGAGTCTCACGTCACCGACATGTTGTTCAGAGCTGTGCAACTAGACTGGATTCCAGAGAAGCTATTCCATGAAGTGGTTGGAGCCTAAACCCCAACCTTCGCAATCGCCTCCGCCAAAATCGGCACCGTCTCTTCGTTCAACCCGGCAATATTCATCCGCGAGTCTCCAACCATATAGATGCCGTGATCGACGCGCAGGGCCTCGACCTGTTCGGGCGTGGCGCCGAGGCGCGAGAACATGCCGCGGTGGTCGGCGATGAAGCCGAAGCGGTCGGACCCCGTGCGGGCGCGCAACTCGCCAGCCAGTTTTTCGCGCAGGCCCAACATACCGGTGCGGACATCTTCTAGCTCGGTCATCCAGTCGGATTTCAAGCCTTCATCCTCAAGGATCATGGTCACCAGTCGGGCGCCGTGATCGGGCGGGAAGCTGAAGTTCTGGCGGTTTAGGTGGGTCAGGTTCTGCTGGGTGATCCCGGCCTGTTCTTCGTTCTGCGAGATGCCAACAAGAAGCCCGGTCCGTTCGCGGTAGATGCCGAAGTTTTTCGAACAGCTCGCTGCGATCAGGGCCTCAGGTACGGTCTGTGCGATCAGGCGTACGCCAGCGGCGTCCTCTTCCAGACCATCACCAAACCCCTGATAGGCGATGTCGATCAAGGGCGTCGCACCTTTGTCGACAATCACGGCGGCAACCTCTTTCCATTGGGGCAGGGTCAGATTGGCACCGGTCGGGTTGTGGCAGCAGCCATGTAGCAGCACAGCGTCGCCCGCCTTGATGCCCTTCAGGTCTTCCATCATCCCGTCGAAATCAACCGCGCGGCTTTCATTGTCGAAATAGCGGTACTCGGCCATGTTCATGCCAAGGTGTTTGATGATTGACGGATGGTTTGGCCATGTGGGTGCCGACAGCCAGATTGTGGCATCGGGCGAGGCCATCTTGATCAGCTCGACCGCTTGGTGGATCGCGCCAGTGCCGCCGGGTTGCGCGGCCATGGACAGTCGTTCCGACGGTACGGTATCGCCCAGAACCAGCTTTGACAGCGCGCGCCCATAGGCCGGATCGCCAGCCAGACCGGTATATGATTTGGTGCCTTCGATGTCCCACAGCACCTTTTCCGCCGCCTTTACAGCGCGCATCACCGGGGTCACACCGAGTGCGTTCTTGTAAACACCGACGCCGAGGTCAATCTTACCCTCGCGCGTGTCTTCGCGGTATTGCTGCATCAGCGCCATGATCTTGTCTTTGGGCTGGGCTTTGAGGTTGGTGAACATCGTCTACTCTCCGGTTTCGACTTTCAGGTCGGAATACATGCCCCATTCGGACCAGCTGCCATCATATACCGCATGGCGGTCATGGCCCATGCGTTCAAGCGCAAGCGCCAACACGGCCGCAGTCACGCCCGATCCGCAGCTTAGGATGGCGGGTTTGTCCAAATTGACCTTTGCAGTTTCAAAGATCGCGCGGGTCTCGTCAGGGGTCTTCATTGTACCGTCGGCGTTCAACAGCGTCCCAAAGGGCACGTTTTTTGAGTTCGGGATGTGACCGGCGCGCAGTTCTTCGCGCGGTTCCGGCACATCGCCGCGGAAACGCTCGGCAGCGCGCGCATCAATGATCTCGTAATCACCAAGTTTCGACGCCGCAGCCACCTGGGTCACATCTTTGATCATATGGGCTTGGCGCATCACGGTCATATGGCGGTCGCGAATGATCGGGGGCATGTCTTCGATGGGGCGACCTTCGGCCTGCCATTTTGGAAAACCGCCGTCCAAAACAGCAATGTCCTTGTGGCCCATCAAGCGGAACATCCACCACACGCGCGCGGCGGAAAACAGGCCCATCCCGTCATAGACCACGATCTGATGCCCGTCGCCGACACCCAATGCGCGCACGCGAGACATAAACTTCTCAACCGGGGGCATTGTATGTGGCAGGTCTGATCGTAGGTCGGCGATTTCGTCAATATCGAAGCGGCGCGCGCCGGGGATATGCGCGGCCTGATATTCGGCCTCTGCATCGCGGCCCATATCGGGCATGTACCAGCTGGCATCCAGAATGCGCAGGTCAGGGTCTTTTAGGTGCTGCGCTAACCAGTCGGTCGAGACCAGTGTCCTCGGGTCACTATGTGGCATGGCTTGCCCCTCCGCTCTGTTTCTATGACTGCGTAGAACGCATGCTGGAAATACGCAAGACTGGGGGCGCAAACATCCTTGCCAGAACGAAAAAAGGGAAGGCCGAAGCCTTCCCTGCACTCGTTAAAATAACTTTTTGCCTTATTTCGACATCATGTTGCGGACAACGCCCACAACAGCAAGCAACGCGCCGCCGCCAACACCACCCGTCGCCACATGGCTCAGGATCGATGCAATATCCAACCCGCCAGCGCCTGCATCCGCAACACCACCAGCGCCGATCATGGACAGGATTGTGCCGCCCAGACCGCCACCAAGGATGCCCGCGATCGAGTTGATCAGCGTGCCCTGGTTCAGGTTTTTCAACAGGCCGCCAGCTACGTTGCCGCCAACCGCACCCGAGATAAGTCCAATAATCAGTTCCATGTCCCATTCCTTCCGTTCTTCTTGCGCAGAATGAACCATGGCGCTGACCGCCAACAAAGGGGAAAACGAGCGTGTTTTACCCCCTAAACATCCTGAACGGAAAACCTAGAGCACGTCGAAAAGGGCTCGGCCCGATGGATGGCCGGTTAGCCTGAGGTAACCCTGCGAAGCGCCATGTCCAAGGCTTCACGGAAACGCGCGCGGTCGGACTTAGAGAAGGTCCTGCCGCCACCCTGCCGAAACGGGTCCGCGGCGCGCAAGTCGGTCATTAGATCGCGCATGGCTAATTGTTCGCGCACATTGGCCTGAGTAAAGCGTTCGCCAGAATGGCGCAAAACCTGTGCACCAGCTTCTACACATTTGGCTGCCAACGGAATGTCGCCCGTGACCACCACATCCTTGGGGCCTGCGCGATCCGCGATCCACATATCCGCCACGTCCGGCCCGTCTTCGACATAGATCATTTCGACCAAAGGGTTTGGGGATGGACGCAGCCCGCCGTTAGAAACGAACAGGACTTTCGTTTTGTGACGTGTCGCGACGGCCTCGGCTTCGGCCTTTACGGGGCAGGCGTCTGCATCGACATAGACGACCATGCGCGCCTAGGTCCACAAGGCTTCGGCGTGAAACGCGATATGGTCTTCCATAAAGGTCGAGACGAAGAAATAGCTGTGGTCATAGCCCGGTTGCAGCCGCAGCGTTGCTTGTTGGCGGCGGGTGGCAATGGCGGCGGCCAATGCCTCGGTTTTCAGAAGGTCGGCGAACTGATCATCGGTGCCAGTGTCGATCAACATTGGTCCGTCAAACCCACGCTCTGCCATCAGAAGGCTTGCATCAAGGGCCGCCCAATTCGACTCGTCTGATCCAAGATATGCGCCCAACTGCTTGCGCCCCCAATCCGAGGCCGTCGGATTGCAAATCGGCGAGAAGGCCGAGACCGACCGGAACCGCTCAGGCAGCGCCATCGCCATTGTCAGCGCGCCGTGCCCGCCCATCGAATGACCTGTGATCCCTTGTCGTTCTGGGTCCAGTGCGAACTTGTTGAACACCAATTCGGGCAGGTCTTCGATCACGTAATCCCACATGCGGAAATGCGGGGCCCAGGGGGCTTCGGTCGCGTTCACGTAAAACCCGGCACCTTGGCCCAGATCATACGCGTCATCATCGGCGACATTTTCGCCGCGGGGGCTGGTATCCGGGAAGATCAGCGCGATGCCCTGTTCGGCCGCCCAAGCTTGCGCTCCGGCCTTGGTCATTGCGTTTTCATGCGTGCAGGTCAGGCCAGACAGATACCACAGCACGGGGACGGGACCGTCTTGCGCCTCGACCGGCTGAAAAAGCCCAAACGTCATGTCCGTCCCGGTCGCGTCCGAGGCGTGCTTGTACACCCCTTGCGTGCCCCCAAAACAGGCGTTTTCCGATAGCGTTTCCATCCGTCGCTCCCTTTGAACTGCTACGTAGAGCTAACTAGACACGCGGGGCGATGGCAATGGGGAAAGCGCGCGTGAAGAACATGATCATACCAAGCGACCAGAATATCCCACCAAGGGTGTAGAAATGGCTGGGGTCGCTGGACCAATCCGCCGTGACACGTAACGCCGCTCCGATATGGATGAAATTCAGATACAGGCGGTCAAACCGTGTCCCAACGATAGGGCGGCCTGAATGGCCCAAAAGCGCACGCAGCATGACGATCATGGTGATCGACCCAATCGCGCCTGCCCCAATGGCGTGATAGACCTGTCCGATGCTGACAAGATCGGTTAGCGATGCCAATGCAAGCAGAGCCGCGGAAATTGGAAGCCACGCGTAACCGGCATGTTGAGCAAATAACAGCGGCTCGCTGACAACTGCGAAACCGCGCCAGCGCGACAGGCGTACAGCAAGCGCGATGGCTGCAACAGCAGCCAGTGCACCGGTAACAACGTGCGCACCGAACACCACCCAACACGCCGCCATCGCGACGCTTAGGCCAATGGCGATTTGGTCGATGGTGCCAAACTGGGCTGGCAGTTGCGTCTCGCCTCGCTTCTTTAGCCAGTTCCGGCTGAAAGCGGGGGTCACGCGGCCACCGATCTGGACCATAAGGACAAAAGCCAGCGCGAAACCCATAGTCAGGCCAAGCGCCGCGTCTGACATCAGGAAAATCGCTTGCGACAGCCCGAGCGCCAGCACCACCGCGCCGACGACGTAGTTGCGGCGATTGCGGGCGGCGATCAGCTCGCGCAGTACCAAAAGCGCCACGATTGGCAGGAAGGCCAGCGTCACCGTATGCGACAGATCGCCCTCGGGCGCGGTGAACATCATAATGCGCCCCGAGGCCCAAAGCGCGAATAGGGCGGCAACCATCTTAGGTCCAAGTGGCGGGCGATTGGTCCAATTTGGGATCGCCGTAAATAAGAAGCCGGCGAGTGCCGCAGGAAGGTAGCCCCAAAGCATCTCATGCTGGTGCCACAGCAGTGGGTTTTCCATCCGGTCGACGACACCAGAATAATAAATCAACCAGATCGGAACGGCCGTTCCAGCAAATAAGGCAGCAAATGGAAAGAACAGGCGGTAAGCGCCGGATAGGATTGTCATGGGTTCAACCAAGCAAGAATTGCGGACACGGTCAGTATTGACAAGATCGTCGATATCAGGATTGAAGCCGAAACGCGCTGCGGCGCAACGCCGTAGTGCTGGGCAAGGATATAGACGTTGCCCGCAACAGGAAGGCCCGCCGCTGCGACCATGACGCCAGCCGAAAACCGGTCGACCTCGAACACGAAGAACGCCAACAGACCAACCGCCAGCGGGTGCAGGATCAGTTTGGCAAAAGAAAGCCACGCAGCGACGCTGACCCGCTCGGCGGATTTGGCAGCAAGTGATGCCCCGATGGCAAAGAGCGCGCCGGGTGTCGAGGCACCGGCCAACAGGTCAAGGAACCTGCCGATTGGTTCGGCCAGCCCCCATCCGGTTGCAGACCATGCAAATCCAAGCGCCATCGAGACGATCATCGGGTTGGTGAGCAGACCCCTCGTTACAGTGCCCAGCACAGCAGGGCTGATCCGCCCGTCGCGCGATCCGGTGATCAAGATTACGATCAGGCTGCTAAAGACGAAAAGGTCGACGGCAAGAACAAGCATGACTGGGCCGACGGCGGCGTCACCGATCAGAAGAGCCAACATCGGAATGCCAAGGAAACCAGTGTTGCCGATCACGGCGCATTGCGCTTCAACCGCCGCTTCTTCAAGCCCGCGTTTGCGGATCAGGGCAATGCCGGTTGCCAGTAGGTAGATCGCGCCTCCGCCCAGCAGGTAGGCCCAGATAAAGGGCCAGTCGACGACTTCGGACAATGTCAGGTTGGCCGAGAACCGAAATAGCATTGCAGACAGCGCAAAGTAGAAGACAAATCGGGTGAGATAAGCTGTTGCCTGAGGTGGGAAAAACCCGCGCGCGGATGCGCCAAAGCCCAAGCCGATAAGTGCGAAAAATGGCAGGGTCTGCAACAGCACGTCGATCATGACGCAGCCCTAGCATGAGGAAAGGTGCTTGGCTACGCGTTGCGATGCCGGTTGGAAGGTTCTTCCAGCAACTCGACCTCGATAAATGCGCATTCGAAGTCATTTCCGTTGATGACGTCGTGCTCGACCCCGGCCTTTCGGTCGTAGGGCACACCGTTACTTAGCTCGGCTTGAACTTGGGTGCCGTCGGGCAGGTCGATGTCTAGCACACCGTCAAACATCGGCACGACGAGGTAATCGTAGGCATGGGTATGCCAGCCCGTGTTGTCACCCCGCTTGGCAAAGCGCCATTCGGTGACGCGCATGCGCTCGTTCTCTAGCAGCAGCGTCGGTTTTGCAGATCCTGTCGCGTCACACATAGTGTCCTCCTGTTCGTCGCAGGATGCGTGTGAGGCTGCGGATGCGCTATCGCCAGTTGCATGGTGATGTCAGTCCAGCTTTGGCCCGCCTAACCGCCACCAATCAGCGCACCTGCAGCAAAGACTAAGGCTCCTCCGACCACGACCTGCAATGTCGCGCGCATGAACGGCGTTTGCATGAAACGGTTTTGCATCCAGACAATTGCCCAGAGCTCGATAAACACAACGATGATGGCAATCGTGGTTGCGGTCCAGAAGTCCGTAATCAGATAGGGCAGGGCGTGACCCAAGCCACCCAGCGTGGTCATGATGCCTGACGCAAACCCGCGCTTAATTGGGCTGCCGCGCCCCGACAGTTCGCCATCGTCCGAGGCGGCTTCGGTGAATCCCATGGAAATGCCCGCGCCGACACTTGCGGCCAGACCCACCAGAAACGTGGTGTGAGTATCTTGTGTTGCAAAGGCCGTGGCAAAGATCGGAGCCAAGGTTGAAACCGACCCGTCCATCAGACCGGCAAGTCCGGGCTGAACCCAGGTCAGGATAAACTGACGATGGGCGTCGGCATCCTCGGACGATCGGGCGTCGCTATCAAGATGCATAGCTTCCAGATCGCCCGCCAGATTGCCGTGGTCTGCTTCGGCCGCTGCCAAATCACCCAGCAGTTTTCGCGTGCTTGCATCAGCGGTCCGGTCAGCTGCTTTGCGATAAAACTGCTCTGCCTGACGTTCCATTTCGCGAGCTTCGGCGCGGATCGTTTCAAGCCCCAGATTTTCGACAAGCCAAACCGGGCGACGCGCATAAAACCCGGCCACATGTTCCCGGCGGATCAATGGAATGACGTCGCCGAACCGCGCTTGATGCGCTTCGATTAGGATGCGCCGGTGTTCATCCTCCTCCAAGGCCATTCCGTCAAAGACCTTTGCCGAGGCAGGGAAGTCGTTGCGCAAGTGCTCGGCATACTGACGGTAAATGCGCGCGTCGTCTTCCTCGTTCGAGATCGCCAAGGCGAGGATTTCTTGTTCGGACAGATCCGAAAAGCGACGACGTTGAAGGGTGCCGGACAGCATGAGAAGGCTCCTAAATTAGAACGGTTCTAATTTAGCAAGTTGCGGGGTTTTCACAAGCTCAAATAAGAAAAAGAGGGGGCCACGGCCCCCTCCTAAACGTGCTCAGATGTGGGCTGGTGTTTAGTAAACCACAACACCGCGAATGCTTTCGCCTTTGTGCATCAGGTCGAAGCCCTTGTTGATGTCATCAAGGCCCATGGTGTGGGTGATCATTGGGTCGATCTCGATCTTGCCGTCCATGTACCAGTCGACGATCTTGGGCACGTCGGTCCGGCCGGATGCGCCGCCAAACGCTGTACCGCGCCAGCTGCGTCCTGTGACCAATTGGAAAGGGCGGGTTGAGATTTCGGCACCAGCCGGGGCCACACCGATGATGATCGATTCACCCCAGCCTTTGTGAGCGGCTTCCAAAGCGGTGCGCATCACGCCGACATTGCCGGTTGCATCAAACGTGTAGTCCGCGCCACCGCCGGTCAGTTCGACCAGATGGGCAACCAGATCGCCGTCGACTTCTGCAGGGTTCACAAAATCGGTCATGCCGAAATGCGTGCCCATTTCGACCTTTGAAGGGTTCAGGTCCACGCCGACAATCTGATCGGCACCCGCAAGGCGCAAGCCCTGGATGACATTCAAGCCAATGCCGCCAAGACCGAAGACAATTGCGGTCGAACCGATTTCGACCTTGGCCGTGTTGATCACTGCGCCGATGCCTGTTGTTACACCGCAGCCGATATAGCAAATCTTCTCAAACGGAGCGTCCTTGCGTACTTTCGCCAGCGCGATTTCCGGGACGACCGTATGGTTGGCAAAGGTCGAGCAGCCCATGTAGTGATGAATAGGCGTACCATCAAGCATTGAGAACCGGGTTGAGCCATCGGGCAATAGACCAGCGCCCTGTGTCGAGCGGATTTTTTGACACAGATTGGTTTTCGGGTTCAGACAGTAATCGCATTCACGGCACTCAGGCGTGTAAAGCGGAATGACATGATCGCCGACCTCAAGCGATGTCACGCCTTCACCAACCTCGATCACAACGCCAGCGCCCTCATGTCCCAGAATGGCGGGGAAAATGCCTTCGGGGTCATCACCTGACCGGGTGAATTCGTCGGTGTGGCAAAGCCCAGTGGCTTTGATTTCAACAAGAACCTCGCCGGCACGTGGGCCTTCAAGGTTCACTTCCATGATTTCAAGCGGTTTTCCGGCTTCAACGGCGACAGCAGCACGCGTGCGCATAGTAGTTCTCCCTCAGTTCGTTGTCGGCAGGTTGCGGGAAAGAAGCGCGGTTTTCAACCTTGCTGCGACCGCCCCTTGCCTTGGGGCGACATTCCGGCGCAAATAGCGGAATGAAACTGCACGTTATTCTACCCGTGATCATTTTGCTGTGGGCCTGTCAGGCGGGCAGCCCACCACCAACGCAAGACGATCTAACGCCGCGTTGCGGCAAGGATCGGTTGCTTGGATTGGTTGGGCAAGATGCTGCAATCCTGCGCGAGGTCGAATTGCCCGCAACCACCCGTGTTGTTCAGCCCGGCATGGCGCTGACGCAGGACTACCGACCGGATCGGCTGAATGTCTCGATTGATGATGACGGTAAAATCGATCGGGTATGGTGCTCGTAGTCAAAAGAAAAAGGGCGGCGCGTCGTTGACACATCGCCCCTGTTGTATTCGTCGATACTTACTTGCGATAGTCGCGGTGGCACGCTTTACAGGTTCCGCCGATTTGGCCCAAAGCGGCCCCCAAAGATGCTTCGTCTGTGATCGGGCCGACACTTTTCGCAGCCATCACCATATCTTCCGATTTTTTCACGAAATCATCCCAGTTTTCCCAGATTGCTGGCAGGGCTTCGGTGGCGGGATCAGTTTCATTCGCCATGAACTTCTCGGGCACCATCATGCCATTCTCAGCTATTGTTGCGACGGCTGCATCAGCTTTTGCGGCGTCAAACGCCATTTCGCCTTTCGCCATCCCTGCAAGCGTTTTCATTGCACCGCCAATGGCTTCCATCGTTTTCATTCGCTCAATTACGACTGGGTTCGTGGCGTCTTGATGGGCTTGAATTGCGGTGGCCATTGGAATGCTGACTGCCAAAGCCAATAATGTGGGTCTAAGAAGTTTCATGGGTAATCCTTTCGCCTAGAAACACGTCATTCATCCGATCTTACGCACGAAGTTGCAAAAACAAAATGACAGGATTGTGATCGGCGAAATTCGCCATTGGGCGACCTACAGTGAGTGGACACCACCCAGCACAACATCGGTAACTAGATCGGCATACTCTTCGCGACTTAGCCCTTTGCCCGGCCTGTTCCACATATAGTACCAGTTCAGAATGCCAAATACCGACATCGTCACGGCACGCAGATTGCGGCTGCCCGAAAACGCCTCGGGGGCTTCTTTTTGCAGCGCGGCACCCATCATGTCGATCAGTCGGCGTTGAAGTGCGATCAATGGGGCTTGTTGCCGATCATCCAGCACAGCAAGGCTGTCGAGCTGCAACTTATGCTCGGCGTCCGCCCCCCGATACGCCTGCAAAATCGCCTGAACCAATCCACGCAATCCATCGGTTTCTGGCGCAGCTTCTACGTTGGCCACTAGCCCCGACAGGTGGTTGTCCAGGATATCGAACAGCAGGGCTTCTTTGCTGTCATAATAATGGTAAATCAGTGCTTTCGACACGCCACAATGCTTGGCCGCCGCAGTCATCGAGGCACGGTCGAACCCATGTTCTGCAAAATACGCCGCAGCGCCCTTTCGGATCGCGGCGCGTTTCTCCTCGTGATCGCGGGCTATTCCTCGCGGCATCGGTTACTCCTTCGGCCGATTGTCGATGACCCTTACAGCTTTCCCCTCGCTGCGTGCAACCTTGCCAGCATCTGCAACATGCACCTTTGCGCTGACGCCGACATTTGATTTGATCTTGCCTGATAAGGCACGGGCAGCGGCGTCGGCCCCGTCTTGCGACAGACCCTCGGCCATTTCGACGTGAATGTGCATTTCGTCCATGCGCCCCGGGCGGCACAGTTCGATCTGGAAATGCGGGCTAAGTGACGGGACATTCATTAACTGTTCTTCGATCTGGGTCGGAAAGACATTCACACCACGTAGGATGATCATGTCGTCCGAACGCCCGGTGATTTTCTCCATCCGTCGCATCGAACGAGCGGTGCCGGGCAAGAGCCGCGTCAGATCGCGGGTGCGATACCGGATGATGGGAAACCCTTCTTTGGTGAGCGAGGTAAAGACCAGTTCGCCCAGCTCTCCATCCTCGATAACCTCGCCGGTGTCGGGGTTGATGATCTCGGGGTAGAAATGATCCTCCCAGATGTGTAGCCCGTCTTTGGTTTCTACGCATTCATTGGCGACGCCCGGTCCGATCACCTCGGACAGGCCGTAGATGTCGACGGCGTGCATGTCGAAGGCGTCTTCGATTTCGCGCCGCATATTGTTGGTCCAAGGCTCGGCCCCGAAAATTCCGACTTTCAAGGGGCTCTTGCGCGGATCCAGCCCCTGTTTTGCGTATTCGTCCAGAATGGACAGCGCATAGGATGGCGTAACCGTGATGCCATCTGCCTGAAAATCCTCGATTAGGCGCACTTGTCTTTGGGTCATCCCGCCCGAAACAGGCACAACTGTCAGCCCGAGCGCTTCGGCTCCGCCGTGAACGCCAAGGCCGCCGGTGAACAACCCGTAGCCATAGGCGTTGTGTAACACATCACCGGGGCGCAGACCCGAGGCCCGCATGCAGCGCGCCACGACGTCGGACCACATGGATAGATCGTTTTTCGTATAGCCAACCACGGTCGGCTGCCCCGTTGTGCCGGAACTTGCATGGACCCGCGCGATTTGCGTGCGTGGCACTGCGAAAAGCCCGAACGGGTAGTTGTTGCGAAGATCTTGTTTCACCGTGAATGGAAACTTAGACAGATCGGCGAGGTCGTTCAGGTCATCGGGATGCACGCCCGCGTCATCAAAGCTTTTGCGATAAAAAGGCACGTTGTCATAGGCGTGACGCAGCGACCATTTCATGCGCTCAAGCTGGGTTGAGGCGATCTCATCGCGCGAGGCAATCTCGATCGGGTCAAGATCTTCCTTGCGGGGCGTCAAGTCTTTCATGTCTCTCCTTCGGCGGGGCGCTGCCCGCCCCATCTCAGTCGTTTTCGTTGAAATGTGTGCCGGATATCTGGCGTGAGTGTCCGCGGAAGATCGCGATATCGCGCCCCGCTTCGCCGGTGACGGTGACGTCATAGATACCGGACCGCCCCTCGCGGCTGGTTTCCCGCGCGGTCGCGGTTAGCGTCTCGCCCAGTTTGCCTGGCGCCAAATAAGTGATCGAGTTGTGTTGGGCGACAACGCGTTGATTGTAGCTGTTGCATGCAAAGGCAAATGCACTGTCGGCCAGCGTAAAAATGAACCCGCCATGGCAAATGCCGTGACCGTTGGCCATGTTGTCGCGGATCGTCATGGTCATCGTTGCACTTCCCGGAGCCACGGCATCCAAGGACATCCCTAGCCTCTTCGAGGCAGGATCATCCTCCCACATCACCTTGGCGGCGCGTTCGGCACGGTCTTGCGGCGTCATCATTCCCCCTACATTTGAAGCGAGGATGCACAAAGCTGACCATTCGGTCAATAGTGTTATCAAAGACCAACAGATGATCACCTGACTTGTCAGGTCCAGAAGCATAAATTTTGGGAGGTATTTTGTTTTGTAGCCCCGGTGCCGCAAACTGGGTGGGGGCTGTTAACTGCGACACCGGGATGAGCTTTCACTCTCTCTACACCTAGATGTATCCGCGGTTAACGTGGCGTCAAAAGGGAGCGCATGTGTTATCTTGTGTCAGATTCTTAGGCTAAATCAGGGCAGGGATTGATTTATTTACCATTGATGGGCAGTCTGGATGCATGAACATGCAAAACCTGACGCCCTTTCCGGGGCAGGGCCCGCCAGCAGATCAAGTTACGTTTAATCGTGTGGAACTGGGCATTATCATGGGACTTTACGGTCGGATGGTTGCGGCCGGTGAATGGCGCGACTACGGCATGAGCTTTTTGCGCGAGGTTGCGGTTTTTTCGGTCTTCCGGCGCACGGCAGAGCATCCATTGTACCGGATCGAGAAACGCCCGAAACTCCGTGGTCGGCAAGGGCAATATGCCGTGATCGGTATGGATGGCCAAATCCTGAAACGCGGCAATGATCTTAAAACGGTTCTGCGCGTATTGGAACGCAAGCTGATCCGGGCGGTCGAGTAGCTACAGGCGTTTTCGCGATGTAACCGGGCCATCGCCCTGCGTGTCGATGCGCGCAATGCCAGCCTTGATGTCTTCGTAAACCACCGCCATATCATGCGCGTTGGCATGGATCATGCGGGTGCCATCGACCACCATGGCAACGTGGCCTTTCCAGAAAATCAGGTCACCGCGTTCGAGCGGAGTCCCGTCCGGGATGTCGCGTCCCAACGCGGCCTCTTGCATATCGCTGTCGCCGGCGCAGGGGATGCCACAGGCCAAAAGCGCGGCCTGCACAAGGCCGGAGCAGTCGATGCCGAAGCTTGAGTTGCCGCCCCACAGATAAGGGGTTCCCAAGAATTTCTCAGCGACTGATACAGGATCAGTTTCGAGATGGTCGAGAGCACTTAGGTGTCGGACTGGGACAAATAGGTTATGCGGGATGGTGCCGCTGCTCCAAGCCACCTCGGCCCAACCGTCTTGTTCGCCCATAAAGGTCAACTGCGCACCGAAGGGCAAGGCGGTGATCTGCCCCTGTTTTTTAAGTCCCGGTGTCGATTTCCCGTAGCTTCTGGCGGTGGAGATCTTGTGTGTCGGGGTCTCGTTCACAGCTGGAATGAACGCGGTTGCATCGATCCATCCACAATATCTGTCTTTTTGCGCGAACCCGAAGGCCTGACCGTCACGCATCTCGAGCGTTGTGAAGCTTTCGCCACGCAACAACTGTCGGTTCCGTGCGCCAGAGGGTGACAAAAGGTCAGCCACCACTGCAGCGACACGATGTGTTTCGCCCTCTACATAGCGTTCTCTTTCCACCACCCCACGCAGGCTTTCATGCGCCACGTGGTCATTTGCGGGGGTTAAACGCGGGTCCATCACAAGTCCAACATTTCAGGCAGAGCTTCCAGAAGCGCACGCGCGCCCATGCCGACGCCGCCTTTTGGGCGGGCGGGGGCGGCTGTTGGGTTCCAGCCATAGATGTCAAAATGCACATAGCGCGGTGTGTCGGTGACAAAGCGTTTCAAAAACAGCGCCGCCGTGATCGAGCCTGCAAACCCGCCTTTGGGTGCGTTGTCGAGGTCGGCAATACCCGGTTCGATCATCGCTTCATATGGCGCCCAGAACGGAAGCTCCCATACTGGGTCGGCTGCTTGGCGGGCTCCCTTGCGCAGGGCATCTGCATCCCCGTCCGCAGTGGCATAAAACGGGGACAGATCCGGGCCGACCGCAACACGGGCGGCCCCCGTCAGCGTCGCCATTGAGATCATCAGGTCGGGCGTCTCTTCATCCGCCAACGCCAACGCATCTGCCAAAACCAAACGACCTTCAGCATCCGTATTGTTCACCTCGACCGTGAGGCCCTTGCGTGAGGTCAGAATGTCACCCGGTCGAAACGCATTGCCGGCCACCGCGTTTTCAACGGCTGGGATCAGCACACGTAGACGCAGCGGTAAATCTAGCGCCATGATCATCTGTGCCAGACCCAGGACCGTGGCCGCGCCACCCATATCCTTTTTCATCAAGCCCATCGAGGCTCCGGGCTTCAGGTTCAGCCCGCCGGTATCGAAACACACACCCTTGCCCACCAATGTCAGCGTCGGGCCTGCGCTGCCCCAACGCAGATCAATCAGCCGAGGGGCACGGCTGGCGGCACGGCCAACGGCATGGATCATCGGGAAGTTCGCATCCAGCAACGCTTCGTCTTTGACAACGTCAACCGAAGCACCGTGTCCGTCTGCAAGCGTGCGAATGGCGTCTTCCAGATGGTCCGGCCCCATATCCTCGGTGGGTGTGTTGATCAGGTCACGGGTCAGGGCTTCGCCGGCGGCGATGGCCTCCAGCCGTTGGGCGTCCAATCCCTCGGGCGCAACAAGCTGAGCTTGGGGGGTGCTTTGAGACGCATATCTGTCGAAGCGATACCCCTCAAGCAACCAACCCAATGCGGTCTCTTCAAGGTCTTTTGGTGAAAGGTTATGTTCAAGGCGATAGGTGCCTGAGGGCAGTTTCGTTC
The DNA here is from genome assembly GCF_041403445.1 of Aliiroseovarius conchicola. NCBI lineage: Bacteria > Pseudomonadati > Pseudomonadota > Alphaproteobacteria > Rhodobacterales > Paracoccaceae > Aliiroseovarius > Aliiroseovarius conchicola. Next base: position 362,039 of record NZ_JBGEHL010000003.1, on the reverse strand, counting down.
GTGCCGCCGCGAAACCGAACCGCTTACGCGCGCGCGCGGCCTGATCGCCATTTCCGGCCAACGCCATCGCGATTGTCCCGTCTTGACCCGGAACGACCAAAACCTCGCCAAGGGCACCCTTGAACCCGTTGGCTGTTGCCCAAGCGGCCGCGTGATCTGGTAGCAGATCAATGGCTGCGTCATCCCCTTTCTCGATCAAGATCAGGGGAAACACATCATCTGTGTCAGGAGCAAAGGTTAGGGTCATGGGCGCCTCAGGTCGTTTTATCCGCGCACAGCTTAACGCGCCCGCGCGCCACCGCAAGGCAAAGGCACGACACGTGCGAAATCGCCTACACGGACATGTCTTGAATGTCCCAGACTGCAATCAGGCTTCGTTCTCCTATCCGGCTGAGGCGTGACAGTGTCGCAGCGAACCCAGCAGGATCATGTCCCCGCGAAAGATCCAGTACGTCCCGCGCGACCCGCCCCAAGCTGGTCATGCCAAGCTTGTTGGCGATCTTGGTCAGGCTGCGAACGTGGTCACGCACCTCTTCAACCTGCCCGCTGCGGTGACTTTTTTGCACGTTGGCTAAGCTTATCGCCAACTCCTCCAACGTTTGGTTGACTTCTTTATCTGCGGTTGTTGGTCCAAGCTGGACATACAACGCCTCGAACTGCGAACGATCCAGATGTACGGATTCCTTCAAGTTCAGATTCATAACGACAGACACCGGTTCACCCCTGGCTATTTACCCACTCAAGCCGATTGTGACGCAGCGATCTCAAGAAATCGTATACTGATACTACAAAATTTCCTCGAATTTCACTCGATTGCACCCTAGATACGAACAAACCTGTCAGGAGGGACACATGGACAAAGCGCTACCACTGCCAACTTATCTTGTTCAACGCTATCAAGGCTGGAAGGCCACCGGGTATGCCGACAACAAAGCGTGGTATCGCCGATTGGCTGATGAGGGCCAGCACCCGCGCGCCATGTTGATTTCATGTTGCGATTCCAGGGTCCATGTGACGGCCATCTTTGGCGCAGATCAGGGCGAGTTCTTTTTGCACCGTAACATCGCCAATCTGGTGCCGCCCTATGCACCGGATGGCGATTATCACGGAACATCCGCCGCGATTGAATACGCCGTCACCGCGCTGAAAGTGGCGCATGTGATTGTGCTGGGCCATTCGACCTGCGGCGGCGTGAAAGGGTTTCACGATATGTGCCGTGGCGATGCCCCTGAACTGGCCGAGGAAACATCATTTGTCGGACGCTGGATGGATATTCTGCGGCCAGGGTATGAGCGATTGGGCGGAGATGATGCGAAGATCAACCTGTCCGAGCTTGAAAAAGAGGCAGTGGTCGTATCCATGGACAACTTGATGACATTCCCCTTCGTGCGCGAGGCGGTCGAGTCAGAGAGGTTAAGTCTTCACGGCCTGTGGACCGATATTGGCGAGGGCGGGTTGGAATATTACGATGCCTCCTCGAAATCATTCAAACCAGTTGGATAGCGGGCGGGTGATCGCATGATACGCAGGGCGCTTGCAGGGATTGTCGGAAACGCGATTTCCCTGTTTGCGCGCGTCGTGACGGCGGTTCGGGGTGTCTGGCAGGGCATAGAGCCAATCCAGAAACAACGCATCTATTTTGCCAACCATGGCTCGAACGGTGATTTCGTTCTCATCTGGACGGTGCTGCCCCCGGCGCTGAGACGCCAGACACGTCCGGTTGCAGGGTCCGATTATTGGCTGAAAGGAAAGCTAAAGACCTTCGTGGGACGTGAGGTGTTCAACGCAGTTTTGATTGACCGCAACCCGAGCACACGCACCCATGACCCGATTGCACAGATGGTCGAAGCGCTTGATGGCGGGGCAAGCTTGATCCTGTTTCCCGAAGGCACGCGCAACCTGACCGACGAAACCCTGCTTCCCTTTAAACCGGGTCTGTTCCATCTGGCCGAGGCTCGCCCAAATGTCGAGCTTGTGCCGACGTGGATCGACAATCTGACCTCGGTCATGCCGAAGGGCAAGGTGATCCCCGTGCCGCTTTTGTGTTCTGTTACATTTGGCACGCCGCTAGAGGTTATCGACGGCGAAGATAAAGCCGCATTCCTCGCCCGCGCCGAAAATGCGCTGGGTGATCTGGCAAAAGAGGTGGCGCGATGAATGCTCCCGCGGAGTTCACGACGCTTATAGGGGGCGTATTTGCGGTCCTTGTGGTGGCGACGATCGTCGGTCAAATCCTCAGCGCAAAGATGGGCGCCGATAACGAAGTGGTCGAAAACCTTGTTGCCCGTATCAATGCGTGGTGGGGCATGGTCATCTTGCTGGCGCTTGCGATGTTGGGCGGGCAGGCAGGTGTCGTTATCCTTTTCGCCGTTCTCAGCTTTGCGGGCCTTCGCGAATTTCTGACCCTGACCGCCAAAAGACGCGCCGACCACTGGGCACTTGTGATCAGCTTTTTCGTGATCCTGCCCGCGCAATATGCGCTGATTTGGGCGGACTGGTACGGCATGTTCTCGGTTTTCATTCCGGTCTATGTGTTCCTGCTGCTGCCCATCGTGATGGCCGTCCACGGGGACACAGATGGGTATCTGACGCGCATCGCGGAAACCCAATGGGGTCTGATGATTTGCGTCTTCGCGGCCAGCCATGTGCCCGCGCTTTTGTCGCTCGAAATCCCCGGCTACGAAGGCAAGAACGTGTTGTTGGTGGCCTTTCTTGTCGTGGTCGTGCAGCTGTCTGACGTCCTGCAATACGTCTGGGGCAAATTGATCGGACGTCACAAGATCGCGCCGCGCCTGTCGCCCTCCAAAACATGGGAAGGGTTTGTCGGAGGTATTCTGACAGCATCTCTGGTTGGGGCAGGCTTGTGGTGGATGACCCCGTTCACACCGCTTGAAGCTGCAGGGCTGTCACTGATCATCACCCTGATGGGCTTTTTCGGAGGGCTAGTCATGTCCGCTATTAAGCGAGACAAGGGTGTGAAGGATTGGGGACATCTGATCGCAGGTCACGGCGGGTTTATTGACCGGCTTGACAGCGTCGTCTTCTCGGCCCCCGTTTTCTTTCACCTGACCCGTTATTTCTGGTCCGTCTAATCGGGAAATAAACCCATGACCCAACGCAGACCCATCGCCAGCCGAGACCGCAAATGGGCGCAACGTGTGGCAGCTTGGCTTGTGAATAAAAAGGTCACTCCGAACCGGATCAGCCAAGCCTCGATCGTGTTTGCGGCGCTTGCAGGTATAGCGTTCTGGTTGTCTGGCGGAAGCTCGGCAATCTGGCTAATCCTCGCTGCGATCTGCGTGCAGGGCCGCCTTTTATGTAATCTGTTCGACGGTATGGTCGCGGTCGAAGGCGGACGGGCCGAACCCGACGGACCCTTCTGGAACGAGGCCCCTGACCGTTATGCCGATATCCTGATCTTGGTCGGCGCGGGGCTGGGTGCAGGAAGCCCTGCGCTGGGCTGGGCTGCGGCCACGATGGCGGTCTTGACGGCCTATACACGCGAGGCGGGCGCGGCGCAGAGTTTGGAGCCGGACTTTTCCGGCCCGATGGCCAAGCAACACCGCATGGCGCTGGTGACAGCCGCGGCATTGGTAGCTGTTTTCCTGCCAATTCTTTGGGGATACCCGACCCTGTTGATCGCATTGTGGGTCATCATTATGGGGGCAGGAGCGACCGCCATTCGGCGCGGATTTCGCATGACCGTTGCGCTAAAATCGCGCTGATCGGCGATTTATGCTATACTTCGCAGATTGAAGCGAAGGGAATGATTAATGCGATTTTTTAAAGCCCTATTGAAGTGGCTGGTGATTCTGATTGTTGTGCTTGTGGCGGTGGCCTTTTTGCTACCTTCGTCAGTGTCAGTCAGCCGGTCCACGGTCATTGCGGCCGCCCCCGAGAAGATATTTCCTTATGTAAATTCCATGCAAGCAACCGAGGCTTGGTCACCGTGGCTAGCGCGCGACCCAGACGTGCAACTAACCTATGACGGCCCGGAAGAAGGCGTCGGGAATACCTTGCGCTGGGCCTCGGATAAACCGGATGTGGGCAACGGCATTCAGGTGATTACCGCCAGCACGCCAAACGAACGTGTGGACACAGCGCTGGACTTTGGTGCTCAAGGGTTGGCCAACGCATACTTCTTGCTGGACCCCGCTGACGGAGGCACGCAAGTGACATGGGGTTTTGACACCGAGCTTGGCATGAACCCCATCGCGCGTTGGATGGGTCTGATGTTCGACAGCTGGATCGGTGCTGACTACGAAGCAGGGCTCGCGAATTTGAAGAAGGTGGTTGAGGGGGGGTAGATTGCAGGTGCTCTGAACAAATCGTTGATGTTCGCCTCATTTAAAGGGTTGATGTCACTGAGAGCTAGTCTCTGACAGTAAAACCAACTCAAGTCCGAAACCATCCAGCAGCGCCTCGCTGTTCGATTGTATGCCTGCAATCGGCAACTTCTCACTGGGAAAACTAAGCACGAGCGATCCAAGTGTCTTGTTTTCAGTTTCAAACACTTCTTCGCGGAACGGTGACCAATAAACTTCAAGTCGACCAGTCAGAAGCGCTCTGTAATTCAGCCCGAAGGAGTTGAAGCCACTGTCTGGATCATAGGGGAACGTACGGGTGCTGGTCTGCCCATCTTCTAGTTCGAGGATCAAAGTTACATCGCCTTCTTGAGGCAAAAAATGCTTCCCAAACAGGCACCCGAGTAGATTGAGTTGAATCTGGCCAGTCACGAGGTTGTCCACGCGCTGTTTTTCGTCAGACGCTCTTTTGTGAATAGAGAATTCCGGCTCTGTATACACCTTAGCAACCTTTTTAAGATCAATATCGCCTGAAAGGTGCACAGTTCTAAAATGGGGTGGGCAGTGATCAGATTTGTCTGTCGGTTTGCTGTCCGAAAGGGTCGCCGAAGCATACTGGACTTGCCTGACTTTAATCGTCAAACTACCGGCGACAGCTGCTTCGACGCAGATAACGATTGCTGCGAAGCTCAGCAAAAACTTCAGACTGAATTGGTGGTAACGATGGCTCAATTTCACGGGGCTTCTCTGTCTTCTGCGACGTAGATGTGGGTAGAGGCTCGTATATCAACCAGCAACGGCTCCTTCCCTTCTTTTAACTCCATTGGGATTGCTCTCCAATCGAAGGTCAACTTCAACCGACCAACAAAATTGTCGTTAGGAGATTTGGCAAATGAGGATCCTACGATAGGTTCAAACTGGCCTCCGTTCGTCGGTGTCCAGGATCGACTAGTATACATTAAGGACAACGTATCTTGGATATCGGTTTCGATAAGACCTTGATGAAAAACAGTGAAATTTCCGATGTCCCCCGACAGGGTGTAGCTTGCTCGGATAAACTCAAGGAACCCTTCATAGTCACAAAAAACCAATGATGCTCTCAGGTTTAGGGAAGCCATATTGCGACGCTCTCCGTCGGAATAGAACCTCTTCGAGAACCTCGATGAAATTTGCGTTCTTACTGGGTTTTGCTCCATTTTCCCTGCACGTCTTATACCGACTGTTTTGCTTGTCGCCTCGGTGTGTAGAAATGGGGAAACATCAAAATACAGGGGTACTAATTCGCGAGCGAGGTCAATTCTTGCGAGGCGGGTAGGTGTGCTGCAAGTATCTGACATGTCGTCAGGCACCACGATCAGTGTTTCTTGGGCCCAGTCTGGACTGATAACAAATGACGCAGTCGGCGTCTGGGAAACTCCCTTCGTAGATAACGCAAATATGGCGAGGACCGACACACGGAATAGCAAAAATAGTCTTTGAAATAGTGAAATCATGACGCCGGACGTATTCGTTTATCAGAAGTTGAGTATATGGCGCAAATTTCCACTATGAAAGACAAAAGCCCCACTAAACAGCGGGGCTTTCAAACAGGATTGATTGGGTGTGATCACCCCTTCTTCAGAACCTCACGCCCCAGAAGCTCGGCGATCTGTACCGCATTCAACGCGGCTCCTTTGCGCAGGTTGTCGGACACGCACCACAGGTTCAGGCCGTTCTCAACCGTTACATCCTGACGGATGCGGCTGATGAAGGTGGCGAAGTCGCCCACACATTCGACCGGGGTGACATAGCCTCCGTCTTCGCGTTTATCCACGACCAGAATGCCGGGGGATTCGCGCAGGATGTCGCGCGCTTCGTCTTCGTCCAGAAACTCCTCGGTTTCGATGTTGACCGATTCTGAGTGGCCCACAAAGACCGGAACACGCACGCAGGTCGCGGTGACTTTAATTGATGGGTCGACGATCTTTTTCGTCTCGGCGACCATCTTCCATTCTTCTTTCGTGTCACCCGAGTCCATGAAGACGTCGATATGCGGGATCACATTGAAGGCGATCTGCTTGGGGTAAACCGATGGATCAACCTCCTGACCCGGCACGTACATGCCCTTGGTCTGGTTCCACAGCTCGTCAATCGCGTCTTTGCCGGACCCCGACACGGACTGATAGGTCGACACGACGACGCGTTTGATCTTGGCGCGGTCATGCAACGGTTTCAGTGCCACAACCATCTGAGCAGTCGAGCAGTTGGGGTTCGCAATGATGTTTTTCTTCGCGTAATCGTGGATCGCCTGCGGGTTCACTTCTGGAACAATCAGCGGGATGTCTGGATCATAGCGGTAGAGCGAAGAGTTATCGATCACAACACAACCTGCGGCAGCCGCCTTGGGCGCATATTGCTTGGTCGCCTCTGAACCCACGGCAAACAGCGCCATGTCCCAGCCAGAGAAATCGAACGTGTCCAGATCCTTGGTGGTGATGGTGGTCTCGCCAAAGCTGACTTCGGTGCCGAGGGAACGGCGCGAAGCTAGCGCGACAATCTCGTCCACAGGAAACTGGCGTTCTGCCAGAATGTTCAGCATCTCGCGGCCCACATTGCCTGTGGCGCCAACGACAGCGATTTTATAGCCCATCACGGCCTCCTTAATTTCATATAGTCCGCCAGACCCCTTGTGAGTCTGGTCAAACCGAGGGCGTCCATAGCGCAATTGCCGCGTGCGTGAAAGCGTCATACGCGCGATCTGCCATCATTTATCGTTGACTTGTGTGCTTTTCGCTGTGATACGCGCGCTATCTGTCCGGTCGACGCGTGAGCGACCCGCCCCAAAAGTGAGGCAGGCAGACCAACGGGCGCAAAGCCCATTTCCACAAGTTCCCAAATCACGCGGGGTGCTAGCGACCAGTTCGGCGCTTGGGCATTCGGTCCAGATCGCGAGCATTGGCCGCAACCTATGCGATGGGCTTAACGCCCCAGACCCGTGTGATATCGGTGCGCGTAAGGCGTGCCAGAAAGACGAATATGACTAAATTTACAGAGCTTGGGCTAGACCCGAAGCTGGTGGCCGCCGTGACCGAGGCTGGCTACGAGACGCCGACACCCATTCAAATACAAGCCATCCCCTTAGTGCTTGAAGGGCGTGACGTGATGGGGTTGGCGCAAACAGGTACCGGCAAGACCGCAGCGTTTGGCCTGCCATTGATCCATCAACTTTTAAGCAACCATGACAAGCGACAGCCAAAGTCGGTCAAAGCGCTGATCCTTGCACCGACGCGCGAGCTGGTGAACCAGATCGCCGACAATCTGCGAGCCTATGTTCAGGGCACGCATCTGAAGGTGCGGACCGTTGTGGGCGGCATGTCGATCAACAAGCAGATCAACATGCTTGCACCGGGGATCGACATTCTGGTCGCAACACCGGGGCGGTTGATTGACCTTTTGGATCGCCGTGCAATCCGTCTGGACACCGCAACCTTCCTAGTGTTGGACGAGGCTGACCAGATGCTCGACATGGGGTTCATTCATGCGTTGCGCCGGATTGCGCCAGAATTGGGAAGCCCACGCCAAACCATGCTTTTCTCGGCGACCATGCCCAAACTGATGGCGGAATTGTCGAAAGCGTATCTGACCGATCCTGCGCGTGTGCAGGTTTCGCCTCCGGGCAAAGCTGCCGATAAGGTGACACAAGGCCTTTACTATGTGCCCGGCCGAAACGAGAAAATCACCAAGTTGATTGAACTGCTTGAGCATGATGAGGAGGCGCTTTCGCTTGTCTTTTCGCGCACCAAGCACGGGGCCGAAAAACTGATGAAACACCTTGTCACCAAGGGGTTCAAGGCAGTGTCGATCCACGGCAATAAAAGCCAAGGTCAACGCGACAGGGCGCTTGCAGCCTTCCGCGCAGGCGAGGCACGCATTCTGGTGGCGACCGACGTTGCGGCGCGCGGGATCGACATTCCGGGCGTGAGCCACGTATACAATTTCGATCTGCCCGAGGTGGCCGATAACTACGTTCACCGCATTGGCCGCACCGCGCGTGCTGGTGCTGACGGGGACGCAATTTCGTTTGTCTCCGGCGTCGAACTGGGCCTTCTGCGTGATATCGAGAAGGTAATGAAAATCGAAATCCCCGTGCTTGGCGGCAAGCGCCCGGCCGAGGAGAAACGGCCCCAACGTGGGCAAGGCGGCGGAGGCCGTCGCGGCGGCGGTGGCACAGGCGCTGCTGGCGGGCGCAAGCCGCGAGGCGCGTCAGGGCAAGGCGCAAAGCCCTCGGGCAATCCGAACGGGGGTGCGAGCAGACGACGCCGCAGGCCCAGAAAATCCGCTTAGTCCGTTCGGTCCTGACTGAACAGATACAACAGACAGCCGATTAATCCCGGCACCGCAAAAAACAGGAACACGGCCTGATACGGGGCCGTGACCGCCACTTCAGGGCCTTGCGCGGACCGGAACACACCGGCTGACGCATATTGGAACACTCCAACACCACCGATCCCGAACATATTCATCAAGGTCACGCCACGCCCCACCAGATGCGGGGGATAGAAGCTGCGACCATGCGCCATGATCAGTGGGAAGCTTGCAGCAAAAAGCCCGATCGCCGCCATTGTCAGCGATACGCGCCACACACCGGCATCTGGCGCAGCCCACAGCAGGAAAACCAGCGCGACAGCAATCATGTTGCCAGGAAAGATCACCCATTTCCGCGTTTTGAAAATCCGATCCAGTGGGCCATAGACGAAACTTCCGATCACCATAGCCAATGCAATCGCCATCGTGGCCCAGCCAATCCCGGTGGTATCCAACCCATAGACATCGCGCAAATAGGGCCCCGCCCAACTGCCGCGCAAACCTGCCGCTGCTGCATAGTTCACGAACATAAGTGGGAAAATAGCCCAAAGGGCGGGCATCTTCAAAAGGTCCAGAACGGTACCCTTCTGTTCCCCTTCTTTCGTGATGACCTTAGGGGGATTGTTGACAGTGATCATAATCAGCGCCGCAACAACCAGTGTGATCGCTGCCAACGCCCACAAACATGTTCGCCAACCAAATTGTTCGATCGCCAAGGCCATTGGCAAAGCGCCCGCAATGTTTCCCAATGCCCCGATCCCAATGACCATCCCGGCAAGAGTCCCAAAAACGGCTGGCGAATACATGCGAGCAAAAATGAAGTAACTCGCCATCAAAACCGGAGAACACCCGATCCCGATCAAGATCATTGCGTAGAGTATATGGTCAGGCGTGGCCGCCACCGCAAAAAGAGCGGCGCCCCCGGCTCCGCCCAAGGCCAGTAAACCGGCGGCCACCTTGCGCGGCCCAATATTGTCCAATGCCCAGCCAACGGGGATCTGCATCAAAGCAAAGACCAGAAACCAAGCACCGGATGCCCGCGCTAGATCTTCTGGCGCCGCCCCCAAATCCATCTTTAGTGCAGGCGTCATAACCGCCAGAAACGCCCGGTAAAACTGGCTCAGAACATACGCAATGATCAGTGTGATTATGCCAGCCCGCATGGCGACCTCCCTCAAGCAACCCGCGCAGAAGACACGGCGGCCACCGGTTTGACAAGCCCGCTCTTTTTCTTGTTACAAGTATCCTGGGGTGAGCGGCAGAGCCGCGAGGGGCAAAGCCCCTTACCGGGTCAACCGCCCCGCACGGTATCGATCATCAACTGAACATTCTCTGGATCAGCGTCCGGCGTGATCCCATGCCCCAGATTGAAAATATGCGGCCCGTTTTTGAACGCCTCAACAACCTTGCGCGTCTCGTCGACCAGCGCCTGACCGCCAGTGACCATATGGCTCGATGCCAAATTGCCCTGCACACAGCCATCAATCTGCACATTCTCGGCGCCCCATCTCGGGCTGACCGAGTTGTCCAGCGCCACGCAATCCACTCCGGTCGCTTTGGCAAAGCCAATGTATCCGTCGCCGGCTTCTCGTGGGAAGCCAATCACAGGGATGCCGGGATGGCGTTTCTTAAGCTCAGACGTGATCACCTGTGCAGGCTCTACTGCGTATTTCTGGAAATCCTCGCCCTTCAGCGACCCGGCCCAGCTATCGAAAAGCTTCACGACTTCAGCACCGGCTTCAATCTGTTTTGACAGATACTCAATCGTGCCTTCGGTCAGGCGGTCCATCACGGCCTCAAACAGCGGACGGTTTTCAGCCTTTAAGGCATGTGCCGGCCCTTGATCCTTGGTGCCTTGCCCCGCAATCATGTAAGTCGCCACTGTCCAAGGCATGCCGGCAAACCCTATCAACGTGGTCTCTTCCGGAAGCTCGCGGCGCAGTATGCGCACCGTCTCGTAGATCGGATTCAACGTCTCGTGGATGTCTTCTTTGCCCGACAACTTGTCGAAGTCCGCTTGACTGGTGATCGTTGAAAGTCGCGGACCCTCACCGGTCACAAACCAAAGATCAGCCCCGAGCGCCTGTGGCAGCAGTAGAATGTCGGCAAACAAGATCGCCGCATCAAAACCGTAGCGGCGTATCGGTTGCAATGTGACTTCAGCCGCAAGTTCTGGGTTATAGCAGAGCTTCAAAAAGTCGCCTGCTTCGGCTCTTGTAGCTCGATATTCCGGCAAATACCGCCCCGCCTGACGCATCATCCAGATTGGTGGCGTGGGAAGGGTCTCACCCGCAAGTGCGCGTAGAATGGTCTTTTGCTGGGTCATGGGGCGGCCTTTCGATTTTTGTCCCCTGCGTGGTCACTCAGCCGCGACAGGATGTCAAGCGTAGGGGGTGTCGCAGGCATAGACAGCCCTGTGCAACAGGGCTAAACGGAATGCCATGACATACGCACTTCCGACCCCCGACGCCCCGCTGAATATTGGCACCCGTGGCAGCCCCCTTGCGCTGGCCCAAGCACATGAGACACGCCGCCGCCTGATGGCTGCTTTCAACCTGCCGGAAGCCGCGTTCGAGATCATTGTGATCCATACCACCGGTGATGACCGCGCAATGATCGACGCGGATCGCGCGCTGAAAGAAATTGGCAATAAGGGCCTGTTCACCAAAGAAATCGAAGAGGCGATGCTGGATGGCCGCATCGATATTGCAGTTCATTCGATGAAGGACATGCCTGTCGAACAGCCCGAGGGGCTGGTGCTTGATTGCAACCTTCCGCGTGAAGACACGCGCGACGCATTCGTGTCGATCAACTACAGAACCATCAGTGACTTACCAAAAGGCGCCGTTGTCGGCACGTCATCGCTGCGTCGCAAGGCGCAGCTTCTAAATAGCCGTCCGGATTTGCAAGTTGTCGAGTTTCGCGGAAACGTGCAAACCCGACTGAAAAAGCTTGAGGACGGCGTCGCAGAAGCGACGTTTCTGGCAATGGCTGGACTGAACCGATTGGCGATCGAAGGCGTCCCCAAGACAGCCATTCCAACGGACGAAATGCTAAACGCAGTCGCGCAAGGTGCGATTGGTATCGAACGGCGTGCCGATGACATGCGTGCAAAAGAAATGCTCGATGCGATACACGACACCGAGACCGGACAACGCCTTGCCGCTGAGCGAGCGTTTCTCGGCGCGCTTGACGGATCATGCGAAACACCGATTGCAGCGCTTGCGACACTGGAAGGCGACATGCTGACCTTGCGCGGGGAAATTCTGCGCACGGATGGGTCTGAAAGCGAAGCTGGCGAGATTTCTGGCAAGATCGCCGATGGTCCGATGTTGGGCCGTAGTCTAGCCGAAGACTTGCTTTCACGCGTTGACGACGACTTCTTCGACTGGAAATAGCACGTCGCCCCGCCAGTAAGCCGGGCGACGCCTTTAATTTCTACAAACGCTCGATGGCCAATGCGATCCCCTGACCGCCACCGATACACATCGTGATCAGGGCCTTCGACCCTCCAATGCGTTCCAGTTCGTAAAGCGCCTTGACGGTGATAATCGCGCCAGTGGCTCCAACCGGATGCCCCAAAGCAATCGCACCGCCGTTAGAGTTCACTTTCGCTGGGTCCAGTCCAAGCCCTTTGTTCACCGCAATGGCTTGCGAGGCAAAGGCCTCGTTCGATTCAATCACATCAAAATCGCCAACCGAAAGCCCAGTTTTGGCGAGAAGATTCTCGACCGCAGGAACCGGGCCGATGCCCATGACTTCGGGCCGCACGCCAGCATGACCGTACCCAATGATACGGGCCTTTGGCTTCAAGCCAGCCGCCTCGGTTGCGTCTGCACGTGCCAACACCAGCGCAGCTGCCCCGTCATTGATGCCCGAGGCATTACCTGCCGTAACCGTTCCATCCTTCTGAAACACAGTCCTGAGACCCGCCAGTGCCTCTGCAGTTGTTGGCTTTGGGTGCTCATCGCGGGCAAACTGAACCAATTCACGGCGTTGCTTGACTTCAACCGGTACGATCTGACTATCGAAATGACCGGCCTCAATTGCCGCCGCCGCACGAGCCTGACTTTCCAATGCAAACGCATCCTGATCAGCGCGAGATACATTGTGTTCAGCCGCCACGTTTTCTGCGGTCACACCCATATGGCCCGTACCAAAGGGGCAATTGAGCGCCCCCAGCATCATATCCTGCGCGCCCGTGTCGCCCATCTTCTGACCCCATCGCGCCTGCGGAAGAATATAGGGTGAACGGCTCATGTTTTCCGCGCCACCCGCCAGCGCAAAATCTGCATCGCCAAGCATCAAGCTTTGCGTGGCCGAGACAATAGCTTGCAAACCAGACCCACAAAGCCGGTTCACATTCATTGCAGGCGTCGTGTTTGGAATACCGGCCTCAACGGCAGAAACACGTGAAAGGTACATGTCGCGCGGTTCTGTGTTGATCACATGACCAAATACCACATTACCAACTTGCCCAGCCTCCACACCTGAACGTGACATAGCCTCCTTCGCCACAATTGCTCCAAGTGAACTGGGCGGAATGGCGGCTAGGCTTCCTCCAAAACCACCGATTGCGGTGCGCGCGCCGTCAAGGATAACGATATCAGACATGAATGCCCCCTATATGTTTTTAAGTTGGGGGAAAGATCGCACAGCAATGACGATGTTGTCGCCTGTAACGCTCCGTCAAACGACCTGACGACTAAATGTCCTCAGTTACGTCCTGCTCCAAAGCCTTGGACAACTGAACCACACGCGTCCGAAACTCCGCATCGTCACCGGCCAACAAATCTGACAATTGCGCCTCATAGGCATGTGCGATGGGGGTCAACGCTTCAATCATCTCGCGCCCCTTCGCCGTTAACCGCAACTCCACCAGACGCCGATCCTGAGGGTTGATCGCCTTGGTGACATACCCAGACGCCTCCAGCCGCGAGGCGGCTCGGCTAACCTTGGGCTTGTCCATATCCACGCGCTCATGAATTTCGCGCACGCTGACACTGTCGGCTTGGCTCAAATGCGCCACAACCCGCCATTCCGACACAGAAATCCCGTAGGCTTCGCGATAGTGTCGCGCAAAACCGGCACTTACCCGACTGGACAATACAGACAGCTGGTAGGGCAGGAAGTCATCAAGTTTAAAGGTGGTCACTGCGATACCTTTCGTTTCTTTCCCAACAATCTGCCTGTTTGCCTGCCGCATGACAAGCCGTAGCCGCGCCCACCCGGCTGGCAGGTATCCGACTGAGCAGCCCTGCCCAGTTTTTCTTGTCAAAATATCCTGGGGTGAGCGAGTATGCTTGCGAGGGGCAACGCCCCTTATGAACGCTCTATCCAGTCAAATCTTGGGTGCTAGATCCACTTCGCCTCTGGCGGCAAACTCATTAGCACCGCGTTGGCATCATGCCCGGTCGTCAAACCGAACTTGGTGCCCCGGTCATAGACCAGATTGTATTCGGCATAGAGCCCGCGATGAATAAGCTGAGCATCCTTGTCAGCGTCGTCCCACGCCGCATCACGCCGCGTTTTGGTCACCGGAACAAATGCCGGAAGGAACGCACGCCCGACATCTTGAGTGAAGGCGAAATCAGCCTCCCAATCGCCTGTATTCAGATCATCATAAAAGATGCCTCCCACGCCGCGGGCCCGCCCACGATGAGGGATAAAGAAATACTCGTCTGCCCAAGCTTTAAACTTGTCATAATAGCTTGGATCGTGACCAGCGCAGGCCGCTTCAAGCTTTCCGTGGAAATGTGCGGTGTCTTCCTCATATTCAATGCAGGGGTTCAGGTCCGCACCGCCGCCGAACCACCATGCGCCAGGGGTCCAGAACATGCGGGTGTTCATATGAACCGCAGGGGTATGGGGGTTTTGCATATGCGCCACAAGACTGATGCCCGAGGCCCAGAACCGCGGGTCATCCTCCATTCCCGGCACGCCACGCGCGGCCATTGCCTTCTGGGCTGCTGCGCCCAGGCTGCCATAGACAGTCGAGATGTTGACCCCGACTTTTTCGAACACGCGGCCACCGCGCATTACGCTCATCTCACCGCCGCCCGCATCGGATCCGTCGTCGGATTTACGAGTTGTTTCGCTGACCTCGAAACGCCCAGCGGGAAGGGATGCAAAGGGGCCAGTGTTCTGGCTGTCTTCCAAACTCTCGAATGCGCTGACAATCTGGTCGCGCAGATCTCGGAACCACGCGCTGGCCCGCGCCTTTTGATCTTCCATCTTATCCGCCATGGCCTGTTCCTTCGAGAGGGTGTGGTTGAGGAGCGTGTTGATCTCGCGTCAATGTGCCGGGTTGCCGACCACATCAAGCAGGCTGCGACCGCCGTCTACGGTCAGTATGTGACCGGTCATGAAACCCGACCCTTCTGAGGCGAGGAACTGGACGGATTCTGCCAGCTCGTGTGCCGATGCAATACGTCCCAAGGGCGTACCATCCAAGATATCCTCACGCGTTTCCTTTGCCTCGCGGATCGTGTCGCGCAGGCTTGCGCTCATCACAGACCCGAATGCGACCGAGTTCACCCGAATGCGGTTGGGTGCAAGCGCGACCGACAATGACCGTGTCATCTGGTCCAGTGCGGCACTGGCAATCGAATAGGCCATCAAACCGGGCTGGGTTCGGGTGGCCGCGATAGAAGACAGGTTGACGATAGCACCCAAGGGCGTGTCCTGTTCGTCTTCGCCCAAATCCTCGCCCTGCTGGATCATCCGCTTGGCGACCAGCTGGCTTAGGCGCAGGCTGGTCATAAGGTTCTGGTCAAGCAGCATCTGGACCGCTTTGTTGTCGACATCCAAAGGATCGGCCAAAGCCACCTGTCGCGAAGCGTTGACCAGAATATCGACGCGTTCGAACGCATCTATCGTGGCGGACAGCAGGTTCGCGATGGTCAGCTTTTCACGCAGGTCGCCCGCAAATATGCGCGTGTTCGACGGCTCATCTTCGTCGTTCTCAGGGTTTGGTCCCCATTCATCTATCAGCCGCGCTTCGTCCATATCGGCACAAATGACATTCGCGCCGTGATCCGCGAAATGGCGGGCGATGGACAGCCCGATACCATTGGCTGCACCTGTGATGATGGCGGTTTTGCCTGCGATTGAAAAGGACATGGTTGCCTCCTGATTCCCGGTGAGCCTATCTGATCCTAACGGCGGGCGCGACGGGGCTTTGTGCCGCGCAAAAGCTTGAACCCGGGTGAGCCGCCCAGATCATCAACTTCGCGGAATTCCTCGGTCAAAGTATCTTCGTACGGAAGGTGACGATTGGCCACCATCACCAACCGCCCAGACCCTTTCAACATGCGTGCCGCTGACTTTATGAACGCCCGGCCAAGATCGGGGTCGCCCGCGCGCCCGGTATGAAAAGGTGGGTTTGATATGACCATGTCATATTGGATGTCTGGCCTGAAGCTGGTCGCGTCCTCCCAGATAAACTGCGCACGCGTGTCCTGAACATTCTGACGGGCGCAGTCCATTGCGACCAGATCGGCCTCGACCAAATCCAGTGACGTGACGCCCGGGCGTTCTAGGATGTGCCGTGCCAAATAGCCCCAACCTGCGCCCAGATCGGCGACGCGACCTGACAAGTCAGGCGGCATTGCCGCAACCAACACAGCTGAACCTTTGTCTATCCCATCGGCAGAAAACACACCGGGGCGGGTAATGAACCCTTCGTCTAAGGTGGTGTCGGTCGCTGCCCACTCCGCGACATCGGCGTTTTCAAACCAAACCAGCTTTCCATGGGCCTTGGATAAGGTACCCTTTAGTGCGGCTGCTTTCTTCAGCGACTTTAGCAGACTGTCGACCCCATCCGTCTTTTGCCCGTCCAACAGGACCAAACCGCCGTTTGTGGCCTGTGTTGCTGCCCATATCCACGATTGCGCAAGCGATTTGGAGCGGGGGGCGCAGACCAGTGCAGCGGCGAAGCCATCCTTGGGGATCGAGGATACGGTGTCGTACCCGCTTGCGGTCCAATATTGATGGTCGGGAAAAAATCGGCTGTAGATTGTGACCCGATCTTTGGGCAGCGCTGACAAATTGTGGCCAGATGTCGGGCCAAGTACCAGAAGATTACCTTCATCGGGCAGTTGCAAAGCGCCGTCGCGCAGCGCAAGGGTCAATCGTGTGTCTAACATGCTGGGTACCGCTGACGCGGTCACTCCTTTTCCATCGTGCACTGGAGCGGATGCTGATGCTCGCGCGCCAATTGCATGACTTGGGTGACTTTTGTTTCCGCAACCTCGTGCGAGAATACGCCCGCGACGGCCAAACCTTTTTTGTGAACGGTTAGCATCAGTTCAAAAGCCTGCGCATGGTTCATGCCAAAGAACCGCTCCAACACCATCACAACAAACTCCATCGGCGTGAAGTCGTCGTTCAGGATCAAGACTTTGTACATCGGCGGGCGTTTTGTCTTGGGCTTTGTGACAACCGCAAGATCAGTGTCACCGTCATCGGCGCCGCTGCCTTGTGACCGTATAAAAGGCTGACTGGCCATGTGATCGTCACTCCGATGGTTGCAATTGGGCATGCCCAAGTATCAGAATATAGGCGCATCGTACCCGAAGAAAAGGGGCGACGCTGGGTTCTGAGAAAGGCACATACAAAATGGGGGGCAAAGTCTCAACAATTGGTTTCGATGCAGATGATACATTGTGGCACAATGAACGATATTTTCAGCTTACTCAGGCTCGGTTTGCCGAATTGCTGGCGGATTTTGTGGATGCCGATGACCTTTCTGACCGATTGTTGGAAGCCGAGAAGCGGAACCTCGGACATTACGGGTTCGGCGTGAAGGGGTTTACTTTGTCGATGATTGAAACCGCGATTGAGGTCACGCAAGGCAAGGTTTCGACGCAGGTGATCCAGACGCTGATCAACGCGGGACAAGAGATGTTGGCACAACCCATAGAGCTTTTGCCCCATGCTCGCGCGGCGATCGAGGCTCTGTCACAGACGCACGAGCTAGTGTTGATCACCAAAGGGGATCTGCTGGATCAGGAACGTAAGTTGGCCCAGTCCGGTTTGGGTGATTTCTTTGATGCGGTCGAGATTGTGTCGGACAAAACCCCCGCAGTGTACCAGTCGGTCTTCGAGCGACATGGCGGGACGGGGCAGGGGGCGATGGTTGGCAACTCTCTTAAATCAGACGTTATTCCAGCGTTAGAGGCGGGCGCTTGGGGGATACATGTCCCACATGATCTGACATGGGGATACGAGCATGCCGTGCCACCAGTCACGCATCGCAAATTTCGTGCACTTGCTGACCTATCCGAACTTGCCATGATGTTGCGCGATTTGCCCCATATCTAGCGGGTGGGCCTTCTGCCGCCACCATATGTCGCTGGCGTGTCCTGACCGCCACGAATTAGGGCTTTGAAAATAATATGTTTTCTCGAACGCGATCTTCGTGTTAGCCTGAAAAAAACAAATCAGCCGGGCGTTAGACTCAGGCGATTGAGGCAGAAAAGGTGGACGACGTGCAGACACGTCCGTGGCAGTGGGCCCGTATTGGGCTGTTCCTGGCTATTATAGGCTGTATGGCTGTGTTCGCGCCTATGCGCGCGCAGGCAGCGCCCTATGCGGCAATGGTAATTGACGCACGCACCGGTAAGGTGCTGCATTCCCGTAACGCAGATACGCGACTTCATCCGGCGTCTTTGACGAAAATGATGACGCTCTACATCGCGTTCGAGGCGATTAAGCGGGGCGAGATTTCGCCTGATACCGTCGTCACGATCACCAAGAAGGCAGCGGCCGAACCCCCGTCTAAACTGGGTCTTCGCGCCGGGCAGAAAATCAAATTCAGGTACCTGATACGTGCGGCAGGCGTGAAGTCAGCCAACGACGCAGCCACCGCGATTGGTATCGCGATCTCAGGATCCGAGGCAGCATTTGCCCGTCGTATGAACCGCACGGCCAAAGCGCTGGGCATGTCACGCACACATTTCAAGAACGCTCACGGACTGACCGAAAGTGGTCATCTGTCCACCGCCCGGGACATGACAAAGCTCGGGCGGCACCTGTTTTATGACCACCCGGAATACTACAACCTGTTTTCGCGGATCACGACCGATGCGGGGATGCGTAAGGTATCAAACACGAACCGGCGGTTCCTTGGCAGCTATAAGGGCGCCGATGGGATCAAGACCGGCTATACCCGCGCAGCGGGGTTCAACCTTGTTGCGTCGGCTGAGCGTGGACAGGAGCGGATTATCACCACCGTCTTCGGAGGACGCTCGACCGCAACACGCAACGCACGGGTTGCTGAACTTATGGACATGGGCTTTCGGCGCGCGCCAAGCCGTGCCAATGTGCGCAAACCCGCCTTGCCAACTTACACCGCCGAAGTGGTCGAGCCGGGAGCGTCCGGCAAGACAATTCGCCTGATCACAGCGGTTAAACGCAGCCCTCGCCCCTCGCCTCGTCCAGTCAAGCAAGACGAAGCGGCGCAAACGCAGCTTGCCGCTCTGACAGAAAGCATCAAGGACGCCGTGGTGACAGCTTCGGCTGAGCCTGAGGTTGCAGCTGAAGTTGAGCCGGCGCAAGAGCCAGTGGTGGTCGCTGAAACAGCCCCCGCGACAGCACAGAAACCGCAAGCGCTATTGAGCAATGTTACCGCTCCGGCGACGGCGGCTGCACCGCCCCCACGCCCAGCTAAAATTGTGCTGACATCACTGGAACCGCAGGCCCCAGCAAACGCCGAGCCCGAAGTCGTAACGCGTATGTCGACGTCAGGTGGTCGCCACTGGGCCATCAACGTCGGTGTGTTGGGTTCACGTTATCAGGCCGAGCGCAAGCTTTTGAAAACCGCGTTGAAAGAGATTGACACGCTGGACGAGGCGCTGCGCAAAGTCGTCAGACGTTCTGACGGGTGGCATGCGAACTTCGTTGGTATGTCGCAAACTCAGGCTGATCTGGCCTGTCGCCGGCTAAATGCGCGTAACACCCGGTGCAATGTGATCGGACCATCCTAAGATCGGGGCTACTGAGAGGCCCCGTCTTTCGCTTTTAGTTCGAACGCAGCCGCCATCAATGCGCGGGTGTAGTCCGTCTTGGGTGCGTCAAAAATCTGATCTGCCGTCCCGCTTTCGACAACGTCACCTGCCCGCATAACCAAAACCTGATGCGACAAGGCACGGACGACACGCAGATCGTGTGAGATGAATAGATAGGCCAGCCCGTGTTTCCGTTGCAAACTGCGTAGCAGTTCGATGATCTGGACCTGTACGGTCATGTCCAGAGCCGAAGTCGGCTCGTCCAAGACCACAAGTTTGGGGCGCAGGATCATCGCACGGGCAATCGCGATGCGCTGGCGTTGCCCGCCAGAGAATTCGTGTGGATAGCGGTCCATTGTGGCCGGGTCCAATCCGACCTCGACCATGATTTCGGCCACCATTTCACGTCGATCTCGTCCCGGTTCAAGCCCATGGACAGACAGGCCTTCAGCGATGATTTCCTCGGCCGTCATACGCGGAGAAAGAGAGCCAAAGGGGTCTTGAAACACAATCTGCATGTCACGCCGTAGCGGTTGAAGCTGACGAGATTTCAGGCCCTGTATATTGTCACCCAGAAACACAATTGGTCCGTCGGAGCTGATCAATCGCATCATCGCTAGGGCAAGTGTTGTTTTCCCCGATCCACTTTCGCCGACGATCCCGATCGTCTCGCCTGCACGAACCGAGAAATTGGCGTCATTCACCGCTTTGATATGGCCCACCGTGCGACGCAAAAGACCGCGTTGGATAGGGAACCAAATTCGCAGGTTCTCGGCACGCGCGATCTCTGCGGCGTTGTCGGGTACGGGATCGGGTTGGCCTTGAGCCTCGGCGCTAAGCAACATCTTGGTGTAGTCATGCTGCGGGTTGGTGAACACTTCTTCGGTTGGGCCGGTTTCGACAATCTCGCCATCTTTCATCACGCAAACCCGGTCTGCGATCTTGCGCACGATGCCCAGGTCATGGGTGATGAACAACAAACCCATCCCCTCGCTGTCCTTCAAGTCAGCGAGTAGATCGAGTATTTGCGCCTGGATGGTTACGTCAAGCGCCGTCGTAGGTTCGTCTGCGATCAAAAGCTCTGGCCCGTTGGCAAGCGCCATGGCGATCATGACCCGCTGCCGCTGCCCGCCGGATAGTTGGTGCGGATAATGGGCGAGTCGCGTTTCGGCATCACGGATCCCCACTTTGTTCAGAAGCTCGATAATACGCACGCGCACAGCATCGCCGCGCAAGCCCTGATGCAGCTCAATCGACTCGGCCAATTGCTTTTCAATTGTGTGCAAAGGGTTGAGCGATGTCATCGGTTCTTGGAAGATAAAGCTGATGTCATTTCCGCGCACATCTCGCAAACGCGAGGGGGAAGCGCCGATCATCTCTTGCCCTTCATACTTGACCGAGCCTTCGATCTGCGCGCTTTCGGGCAACAGGGACACGGTCGATAGTGCCGTGACAGACTTGCCAGACCCACTTTCACCGACCAAAGCGACGGTTTCGCCTTTGTCCACGGAAAAGCTCACACCGCGCACAGCGGGGTGAACCTGTCCGTCCTGTCGGAAACCGATATGCAGGTTTTTGACGTCAAGAACGCTCATTGAAAGGTCTTTCGCGGATCAAATGCATCGCGCACGCCTTCAAATATGAAGACCAGCAGCGAAAGCAGGATTGAGAATGTCAGAAAGGCTGTGAACGCCAACCAAGGCGCTTGCAGGTTTGCCTTGGCCTGTCGTGTGAGTTCGCCCAGCGAAGGTGCGGATGAAGGCAGTCCGAACCCAAGGAAGTCCAGCGTTGCAAGGGTCGAGATCGTGCCCGTGATGATGAAGGGTAGCATGGTCAATGTGGCGACCATGGCGTTGGGCAATACATGACGGAATATGATCACGCGGTTGGATACCCCAAGCGCACGAGCCGCGCGGACATACTCGAAATTGCGAGCGCGTAGGAATTCAGCACGTACCACACCCACAAGTGCAGGCCAGCCAAACAGCACGGTCACAAAGACCAAAAGCCAGAAACTTCGCCCAAGGATCGCAAACAGGATGATGATCACATAAAGCGACGGGGTCGAGCTCCAGATTTCCAAAATACGTTGGAAGACAAGGTCGATCCAGCCACCGAAATATCCCTGCACCGCACCGGCAACGACGCCGATGATCGACGTCAGGAAGGTTACAATGATGGTGAAAAAGACCGACAATCGGAACCCATAGATTACCCGCGCAGCAACATCGCGCGACGTGTCGTCAGTGCCTAATATGTTCTGGCTGGATGGGGCCGAGGGGACGGCCCCTCCGGTATCGACGATACTCGTATAGCTGTATCGAATCGGCGGCCAGACAAGCCAGCCTTTGTCGATCTTCTGCCCATCCACAACGCCGGTTTCGGCTTGCTTGATCACACCTTCGGGGTCGTCCCAGCAGGCCTCTAACCCGCCGGACTTGATCAGGCACTGAACCTCGATGTCTTCATAATTGGCTTCGGTCCTGAAATCACCGCCGAAGTCAGTTTCGGGATAGAACCTGAAAATCGGCGTATACAGCTCGCCGCGATAACTGGCGACGATCGGTTTGTCGTTGGCCAGAAACTCAGCCATCAAAGACAAGCCGAAGAGGATGCAAAATAGGATCAGCGACCAAAAGGAACGGCGGTTTTTACGAAAGTTACGCCAGCGCCGTTGGTTAAGAGGTGACATCGCCATGATCAGACCTCGCGCCCTTCAAAGTCGATCCGCGGATCGACATAGACATACATGAGGTCGGACAGGATGCCGACGATCAAACCGATTAACCCAAAGACAAAGAGCGTGCCGAAAATAACCGGGTAGTCGCGTTGCAGGGCGGCTTCAAAGCCCAGTCGACCCAGCCCATCAAGCGAGAACAACGTCTCGATGATGACCGAACTTCCGAAGAACACGCCCAGAAAAACGGCCGGAAATCCTGCGATCACGATCAACATTGCATTACGGAATACATGGCCATAAAGAACGCGGTTCTCGGACAAACCCTTGGCGCGCGCTGTCACCACATATTGCTTTTTGATCTCATCCAGAAAACTGTTCTTGGTCAAAAGAGTCAGCGTCGCAAAGCTCGCGATGGTCGATGCCAGAACCGGAAGTGCGATGTGCCACAGATAGTCGGTGATCTTGCTCCAGAACGGCAACTCATCCCAGTTATCCGATGTCAGGCCTCGAAGTGGGAACCATTGAAGATAGGACCCACCCGCAAAAATCACCAACAGCATGATGGCGAACAGGAAGCCTGGGATTGCATAAGCCACAATGATCGTGCCTGACGTCCAAGTGTCAAAGCTTGTCCCGTCGTGAACCGCCTTGCGAATGCCCAGCGGGATCGAGATCATGTAGGCAATCACAGTCGACCACAGCCCCAGAGTGATCGAAACCGGCAGCTTCTCGGCCACCAATTCGAAGACGCCTATAGATCGGAAGTAACTTTCGCCAAAGTCGAAACGCAAGTAGTTCCAAAGCATTGAGAAGAAACGCTCGATCGGGGGCTTGTCGAAGCCAAACTCCTTTTCAAGCTCGGCGATGAAGTCGGGTGGCAAACCCCGCGCACCCAAATAGTTGTCCTCTCCGCCGCCGCCATCAATACCCGCGTCACCTCCGCTGCCCGCGATGGTTTCAAACACATCACCACCGCCCTCCATCTGGGCAATGATCTGTTCGATCGGGCCGCCGGGGACAAACTGTGTCAGCGAAAAATTGATCACCATGATCCCGAACAGCGTCGGGATGATCAACAGCAGCCTGCGCAGGATATATGCGCCCATATGGGTTTCCTTCGTGCTCTTTCGGCGGGGTTGGCCCGCCGGCTCTTATTATTTTATCGCGCCGGATGCTTTAAGTGCTTCGGCCTTTTCTTCGTTAACCCACCAGAATGACAGCTCGCCCAGCGATAACGGAGGCAAGTTTTCCGGGTGTTCCAGCATGTCGTAATAAGCAACCGTGTGCACGTTCTTGTACCATTGTGGCACGGTAAAGCCGATAGAGCGCAGGACGCGATCTAGGGCGTGCACGGCCGTTGTAAGTTCTTCAAGGTTGCTGGCTTCGACAACTCTGGGAATCAACGCGTCAACCGCGGGGTTGCGAAGACGCATGAGGTTGCGTGAGCTGTCATCCGCGGTGCTGGAATCGAACCATTGCTTAAGCCCGGCACCGGGTTCATACCCCAGTCGGATCGAGTGGGTGGTGACGTCGAAGTCACCCTCGCGTTCGCGTTCAACATATTGCGCGCTGTCGACCCGTTCCAGCCGAGCTTGGACCCCAAGTCGTTGAAGGTTCTCGATAAACGGGTTGATCACGCGGTCAAACGAGGGTTGGAAGCTTAGGAAAACGAGCTCAAGTGGTTTACCGTCTTTGCGTCGAACACCATCATCTCCGATGACCCATCCGGCTTCGTCAAGGAGTTTGCCAGCGGCCCGCAAGGCCCGCCGCTCTGGCTGATTGCGCTTTTCGTCGCTGACAGGCGGCAGAGCCGCGTCATCTGTCAAGATAGAAGCGTTCAGCAACCCTTGATCCACCAGCGGCTTCAGAAGCGCCGCTTCCCCATCGCTGGGGGGGCCAGACGCAGCAAGCTCAGAGCCGGGCCAGAAGCTGTCCACGCGACTGTAAATGCCATAGAATAGCGCCTTGTTGGACCATTCGAAATTGAACATCAATCGGACGGCTTCACGCACATCCGGATTTTGCCATGTCGGACGATCCATGTTGAAGATGAAGCTCTGGGCCAAACCAACAGAGCCGTTTGGCAATTCCGCCTTGATCACGTCCCCGCGTTGAATGGCTGGAAAATCGTAGCCGGTCGCCCATTGTTTCGACGTGTTTTCAGTTCTGAACGTGTATTCGCCGGCCTTGAATCCTTCGAAGGCTGCAGAGCTGTCGGCGAAATAGACCACGCGGATCAGGTCATAGTTGTTTTGACCAATGGACAATGGCTGGTCGGCGCCCCAGTAGTCAGGATTGCGCTTGTATTCGACGTATCGGTTATATTCGAAATCATCCAGAACATAGGGACCTGTGGACATGAAGGGGGCATCGTTGCGTTCATCCAAGCGGACGTTATTTTCTTCGAACCAGTTTTTGGACAGGGCCAGTGTACCTCCAGCGAAGCCAATGCGTTCGCGCAGTGGGGCGTCGTCATTAAACTCGAACTTGATACGATGGTCGCCGAGAACTTCGACTGATTTCAGATAGGCCGACACCACCGCGCGATATTCGGCAATACCCTGTTCAAGCACGATACTGTTGCTGAACGCGATGTCTTCGGCCGTCAGCGGGGACCCGTCCTGAAAGGTTACGTCATCTCGCAAGTTAAAGATGACCCATGACAGGTCGTCCGGGTACTCCATGGTTGTGCACAGAAAACAATACAGGCCGTAGGGGTCATCGGCGGTCGATACAAGGATACGTTCCATCCCAATGGTGGTCAGCGCCGCCGGGTTTCCTTTGCGGGTAAACAGGTTGAAACTGTCAAAGTTGCCGATGGAAGACAGCGATATTTTGCCCCCTTTCGGAGCGTCCGGGTTGACGTAGTCAAGATGTGCAAAACCCTCCGAATATTTCAGGTCGCCAAAGTTTGAAAAGCCGTGGCTAATAGTTGTCTCTGCACGCGCGGCAAAAGGTGTCAGTAGCAATGCGACACTCGTTGCCAGCCCCAAGGCAAACATCTGCGGTCGGCGATCCCGTTGATCGATAACACCGGTCTTTGCACTGTTCATTCGTGTAACCTCCGTCCGCGAGTGATCTATCGTTACCCGCAAGCTAATGGCCCCAAGCGATAAACTGCAAGGCGCGATTTGGTGATCGGTTCGTGCGATGTGCGCCGATTTGGGGTGAAATCAACAAAAAAGGGCCGCCCCGGTGTCGGAGCGGCCCTGAAATGCGGTCGACTTAGCGCTTAGCCGCCGATTGTCTGCAAATAGGCAATCAGGTTTGCGCGATCAGTTTCTTTCTTCAGGCCCGAGAACGTCATTTTGTTACCTGGTGCGAACTCTTTGGGCTTATGCAGCCATTCGTTCAGTGCATCGATGTCCCAGCTTTCACTGCTTAGACCGGCCAAAGCGTCCGAATAGTTGAACCCCTGAACGCTTGCGATTGGGCGATCCACAATGGCATAGAGGTTCGGGCCTGTACCGTTCGCGCCGTCCTCAAGCTTGTGACAGGCCTTACACTTGCCCCAGACCTTTTCGCCCTTCGCTACGTCGGCGCTGGCCAGAAGTTCGGTGAACGGGATGATATCTTCTTTGTTCTCTTCGCCGCCATGGCTGTCTCCGCCGGTTTCGATCAGATAGGCTGTCTCGGCGTGTTCTTCACCGGCATGGCTTTCGCCTGCGGTATAAAGGATATCTGCCGCCCAATTGCCGAGCATGAAGATTAGCAGGGCGCCGATTGCAGCGGCGCTGGCTTTAGTCATAGTCATTGTGTCGAACATGTCGCGTTCCGTCTCATCCAAAGTCAAAAGCCTTCTAGCCGCTTCCATTGCCATGTTTCAAGCGATATGAGGCGCGACCAATTGCACTTTAGCGCTATTCGGCGGAAAGGGTCAGTGAAATGTCCAAACGTATCGCCTTTCAGGGGGAGCTTGGCGCCTATTCCCACGAGGCTTGTCTTGCGTCCCGTCCAGACTTTGATCCGATGCCATGTGATTCTTTCGAAGAGGTGATCGAGGCGGCGCGCTCTGGTCAGGCTGAACTGGCCATGCTGCCGATAGAAAACACGACCTATGGACGGGTGGCGGACATTCACAGGTTGTTGCCCGAAAGTGGTCTGCACATTTTGGACGAGGCCTTCGTGCGGGTGCGGATCAGCTTGTTGGGACTTCCCGGGGCGCAGATATCTGACATCGACGTTGTGCGCGCGCATTTGGTTTTGCTCCCGCAGTCTGCGACATTTTTGAACAAACATGGAATTCGTGGCATCGCTGCGGCTGATAGTGCCGGAGCCGCAAACACGCTGTCACAGACCAAGACAGTGGGCGAGGGCGTGTTGGCTTCGTCCCTGGCTGGCGAAATCTATGGGTTGGATGTCTTGGCTGAAGACGTTGAGGATCACGGCCACAACACCACCCGCTTTGTGATCATGGGGCGCGAGCCCAATCACACCCGCCGTGGTGATCATGGGATGATGACCACGTTCGTATTCGAGGTGCGCAACATCCCCGCCGCGCTTTACAAGGCCATGGGGGGCTTCGCGACCAATGGTGTGAACATGACCAAGCTGGAAAGCTATATGGTTGATGGGTCTTTCAGTGCCACCCGCTTTTATGCGGATATCGAAGGGCATCCGGATGATCGCAGTGTGCAGTTGGCGTTGGAAGAACTGGGTTATTTCACATCGACGTTGGATATCATTGGTGTTTACCCACGCGATCCAGCGCGGGACTAAGGCTCACATCATCGGGTGTTTGCCCGGACCAAAACGGTCTTCGATGCTTTCCGCGTACTTGGCCACTCGTTTTCGAAATTTGCGCACCAGTGACGCGCGCGCCAACTTCATTGATTGCAGCAGCAGCCGTGCTGGGATGGTTTTTGGACGCATGTCCACGCTTAGGTTCATCCGCGTGCGGTTGCGCGATAGTGACAGAAGCTCGATTTCTACGGTTGCTTCGATCCCCGATACTTTTGTGAACAGCTCCAACTGGTGCGGTGCCTCGTAAGAAATCAGCTCCATATCCGCGCTACGGGTGCGGTTGCGATAAGGGAATTTTGCATTCCAACGCATGCCCGGACCGGGCTGGCTGAGCGAATCTAACCGCGAGACATCGGCCCCACGGCGCAGGGCTGCGCGTTCCATCCCGTCGAAATCAGACACGGCCTCAAAAACCTGCTCTATCGTGGCTTCGATGTCTTCGCGGGTTTTGAATTTCATGCGTGATCTCGTTCTTTGGCGTTGGGCCAGACTTTTGTGGTCTTAATCAAGCCGATCTGCAAGCCAGTTTGAAAGCAGAAACTGCGCAATTGACCCTTTTCGAGCCGGGAAAACATCGCGATTGCGCCCTGCAAACACGTCCAGCATGTCTTCGCGGGTCATCCAGATCGCATCTTGCAGCTCGTTTGGGTCGAGCCGAATGTCCGTCGTAAGAGCTTCACCCCACGTGCCGATCATCAAGGATGACGGATAGGGCCACGGCTGAGAGGCAAGATAGCCCACACGCCCGACCGCGACGCCGGTTTCCTCAACCACTTCGCGTCGAGTGGCGGCTTCAATGGTTTCGCCGGGTTCCATAAATCCTGCCAAAAGCGAATACATGCCCTCGGGCCAACCTACGCCACGACCGACGAGGACCGAGTTTCCATGGGTGATCAGCATGATCACAACCGGATCGGTGCGCGGGAAATGCATACGTTCGCAGCTTGGGCAATTGCGCTGCCACCCTGCTTGTGCCTGCACGCTTTTTTCACCGCAGTTGGCACAAAAGCCGTGAATTCGGTGCCACTCAAGAATAGCGCGGGCGGTGGCCGCAATCTCGGCGTTCAGGGGAGAAAGCAGCGACATAATACCCCGAATCTCCGCAAATCCGTGATTTTCGGGCGTGCCCGGCAGATGCTGCCAGGTGGTGTCCAAAAAATGCGCGGGGTCGGGAATATCCCCGTCTGGCTGCCAGCTGGATATGTCTACCGCAAAAGTGGGCTCATCCTCGCACACGCCAAGGAAAACAAATCTATCCCGGCGGTCCCGGAGCACCTCGTGCCCTGATGAAAGGTAGGCAAGCCGTAAGTCGTTGTTTGGAAGACGCTCTACCATCGGCTTGCCGCGCCAAACGGGCAAAATGCGGGCGGCATCGACCATGTCTGCGATCTTGGTCTGATCTCCACGCAACTCCGCCGCTCGGTTCAGAAGCCCGGCGCCAAAGGTAACTTGCTCTGCGATTTTCATGGTGTTTCGGCCTGTTTTTCTCCGCGCGAACGCTAGCAGGATGGGTGGCGAATACCACCCGCATTTGTACATTGAATAAAAAACACGCTAAAGTTGCATGAAAATACTTCAAAAATACTTTTGAATGATTTTCACTGGAGCACAGGGGAGAAAGGATTCTCAGCGGTGTCGGATCAAGGAAGGTACTGGTGCTAAAAATACTGGAGCAAAAAGACGCAGTCGCGGTGTCGGTAACGGCTTCGTTGCGTATATTGGCAACCACTGACTTGCATATGCACATCCTTCCCTATGACTACCTGTCAGATCAACCGGTCGAAGGATGGGGTCTGACCAATACGGCCCGTCTGATCCGAGAAGCACGTGCCGAGGTCGAAAATACACTCCTTCTGGATAACGGGGACTTCTTGCACGGCACCGCAATGGGCGATCTGGTGGTTGAACAGTACCGTGCTGCGGATACAGGCGGGCTGCCTGCCATTCACCCTATGATCGCGGCTATGGACCATCTTGGCTACGATGCAGGAAATATCGGCAATCACGACTTTGATCGCGGGGTCGACGTGCTTTTAACTGCCGTCGAGCAGGCTCGGTTTCCGATCGTGTCTTCCAACACAATCACCAAACGCGCGGACAGCCCCACGCGAGATGCGACTTTGGTGCCTCCGTTTGCAATCCTGAACCGCGACATTCGCGATGAAAACGGAGATATTCGACTGATTAGAATTGGTGTGGTCGGCTTCTTGCCACCCGGTTCGCTGAACTTCGGCGCGCGCGTTGGGGAACAGCCTGAAACACGTGACATCGTCGAGGCGGCCGAGGCCTTCGTGCCCCATATCCGTGCCCTTGGGGCCGATATTGTGGTTGCTTTGGCACATTCAGGTATCGGGGGTTGCGCACATGTGGACGGGATGGAGAACGCGCTAATTCCGTTATCGCATGTGGCGGGCATCGATGCGATCGTGGGTGGGCACTCCCACCAAGTGTATCCAATTTCGGGCGAAACGCAGCAGGCATTGAACGGTGTACCGACAGTGGTGCCGGGCTTTTGGGGCTCGCATCTCGGGGTGGTTGATCTAAAGCTAACGCATGATGGAAAGTCATGGAGCGTCCGGTCTGATCGCGCGTCCTTACGCAAAGTTCAAGGTGTTGAGCATTCACAACCAGCTCCGCAGCGCACGCGACGCCAGGTTGGGGCGAATTTTCCGACATGGTTTGAGAGCCTTCATAGGGACACGCTGGCACACATGCGTACACCGATTGCGCGATGTACGCAGGATTTGGAAAACTATCTTGCCTTGGTCGGTGCAGATCGGGCCACGCGTTTGGTTCAGCAGGCCATGATTGCCCATGCCAGCCGACACCAGTCGGATGTTCTGGGCACGCAGTTGCCGGTGTTGGCCTCAAGCGCGCCGTTTAAGTCGGGGGGGTTGGCCGGGCCGGGGTATTATACCCATGTACAGACGGGTGAAATGACGATGCGGTCGCTATCTGACCTCTATGTATTCCCAAATGAACTCGCTTTGATGACCGTTACGGGCGCATTCCTGATGGACTGGCTGGAGCGCTCAGCAAGCGTCTTTAACCAGGTCGGGCCGGGCGAGCGAGCGGTGTCACTCAAAGAAGACAGCACCCCCGGCTATCTGTTGGAATCCGTCCTTGGGCTGACTTACCAGATCGATCTCAGCCAGCCTGCACGGTTCACCCCAGCAGGTTCGATTGCCGGGCTTGGCCGTGGACGCATTATGAATTTGCGACACCAAGGCGTGCCGGTGACCGCGGATCGGCAATTCATTCTGGCCACCAGTGATTTTCGCGCTCAGGGCGGCGGTGGCTATCCCGTTGCCGCGGAAAACTGTCGGGTCGATATGCCGAATGCTTCGATTCGCGGCGTTCTGAAGGGTTATTTGTCGAGCAAACCTTCAGTCGAAGTCGATAATCGACCAATTTGGACATTCGCGGATGTGTCCGGCGCAAGCGTCGCTTTCAAGTCCTCGCCGCGCGCGGTCGATGTATGTAATGCCTATCCGTGGCTCAGCGTGACGCAAGCGAGGGCCGGTGGGGCAGATGGGTTTGCGTTGTATCATATGGAACTGAGAGACTTGCATCGCGGGTTTTGCCCTCATATATGAGGGGCGAGAGGTTGGCGCGGGCAGGCGCCTCGCCAACCTGGTCAGATCCGGAAGGAAGCAGCCACAACGAGCCCCGCTTGGGTCGTGTTCAGCCTCTCACCCAGTTTCAAATTCGCAAAATTTGAAACCCCGACAGGTGAAACGAAGTTTTGCCGAGAGGGACACCAACCCAAGGGCCGCCACACGGTTTCGCCCGCATCGAAACGGAGGGATTTCATGAATGTCGTCATCACCCTTCGGGCAGGAATTTGCTAAACGGGATTTCCCCTTTTCTGCCTGAGCACGCACACCCCAAGCAGCAATTGCGCGCGGGGCGTTCCGTTATGCTGAAACAGGCAGATCAATGACATATACTCTTTCGGACCTTGGATGGTCCTCTTCTTTTCAGATGCAGCTTGATGAGGCTGCTGACCTGACACCTTATCGACTTACTGAAATTCACCGTAGCCAGATGAGCGCGCTGGGCGAGGAAGGGTCGGTTGTCCTGACTTCTCCACGCATCGTCGCGGGCGAATTGGCGGTTGGAGATTGGGTTCTTGCCGACCCTGAAATGCGCATTCAGGATTGTCTGGATCGTAAGTCCATGCTGCAACGACGCGGCGCCGGCACCGATGCGCATGTCCAGCTAATTGCGGCCAATGTGGATACGCTTTTCATCGTGACGTCGTGTAATGATGATTTCAACATTGCACGGATTGAACGGTTTTTGGCCCTGGCACACGAAGCGGGGTGTTATCCGGTTCTGGTGCTGACCAAAGCGGATTTATGCGATGATACAAGCGTCTATGAGGCCGAAGCCCGCACGCTTGACCCAATGTTGACCACGCTGACGGTCAATGCGCGTGAAGCGGACAGTGCGGCGGCGGTTTCAGACTGGTGTAAAGCGCCGCAAACCGCGGCATTCATTGGTTCGTCTGGTGTGGGTAAGACCACGCTGACCAATGCGCTAACTGGTGGAGACGCAGCGACCGGAGGTGTCCGTGAAGACGATGCCAAAGGGCGGCATGTCACGACGTCGCGCAGTATGCGGCCCATGTTGAAAGGCGGCTGGATCATCGACATGCCCGGTATGCGGGCTTTGCGATTGCTGGACACGCGTGACGGCATCGACAGCGTTTTTGACGATCTTGCAGAGCTGGAAACGCAATGTCGCTTTTCAGATTGCGCCCATGAGACCGAACCGGGATGTGCGGTGCGCAAAGCGATAGAGGCTGGCGAACTGGACCTTGATCGCCTTGAACGCTGGCGCAAACTGCGCGCGGGCGAGGCGAAAAACACCGAGACAGTGGCAGAAAGCCGGGCGCGGGAACGAAAATTCTCGAAAATGGTGAAGGGGGTCGTAAAAGGCTCCTCCAAGCGAAAAGGGCGCTGAGGAAAGGTTGTTAGCGTGAAGTTGATGCGCCCCACTGCCTTTGAGCGTCGGTTTCGACAGCACAAGGGCGCTGGGTGCGCAGGCGCTGGAGCGCCGCTTCTGCAGGCTCACCCATCTCGACCATCAGTTTGAGCAGCACCATTCCGGACCGCCCGCAGCCCCCTTTGCAATGCGCCAATACTTTGCCACCGTTACGCAAGGCCCGCCGTGCGGCTTCAGAGATTTCAGGCCATACATCAAGAGCTTCGGCCGGAGGGGCTCCAAAATCCTTTATCGGGAAGTGGCGCCATTCGATCCCGGCTTGTTTCAGAAGGTTGCCAAAGTCCTTGGCGCCGTGTGCAACCATTTCTGGTGTTTCTGTCATCGATAAAACGAGCGTAGGTCGCCAGATCAAGACGGCGGTTAGGTCGTCATTGAAAGTCCCCCAGCGACCGGGCAGCGGGCAAATGCCCAACCAGCCATGACCGGCCTTCAGCTCTGATATAGAAAACGCCTCCCGCATGTCGGGGAACTAGCATGGTGTAGAGTGTACTCCAACCCAGACTTCGGTAGACGCGGCCCATCGCCCGCCCTAATCTGAGCCGGATACGAATCCGGTCCGAAGGAACTCCATGTCCGAGACAGAATCCACAGCCCCCGCCTATCAGGTTTTGGCCCGTAAATACCGGCCCGAGACCTTTGCTGATTTGGTTGGGCAGGAAGCGATGGTACGCACGCTGAAAAATGCGTTTGAGGCTGACCGGATAGCACAAGCCTTTGTGATGACGGGTATTCGCGGTGTGGGTAAGACTACAACGGCGCGGATCATCGCCAAGGGGATGAATTGCATTGGGCCGGATGGGCAGGGTGGACCGACGGTCGAGCCTTGCGGGCAATGCGAGCCCTGCGTTGCTATTGCCGAGGGGCGCCATGTCGATGTGATGGAGATGGATGCGGCGTCGCGCACCGGCGTGGGTGACATCCGCGAGATCATTGAAAGCGTGCATTACCGGGCGGCCTCGGCACGCTACAAGATATACATCATCGACGAGGTTCACATGCTGTCGACCAGTGCGTTCAACGCGCTGTTGAAGACGTTGGAAGAGCCGCCAGCGCATGTGAAATTCATCTTTGCAACCACCGAAATTCGCAAGGTGCCCGTGACAGTGCTGAGCCGCTGTCAGAGGTTTGATCTTCGCCGGATCGAACCTGAAGACATGCTGGCCATGCTGCGACGGATTGCAGATGCAGAAGGTGCGCAGATTGCCGAGGATGCGCTGGCGCTAATCACGCGCGCTGCCGAAGGGTCTGCACGGGATGCGCAATCTCTGTTGGATCAGGCGATCAGCCATGGCGCTGGTGAAACCACCGCCGACCAAGTACGGGCCATGTTGGGTCTGGCGGATCGTGGCCGGGTACTCGACCTGATTGATTTGATTTTGAAAGGTGATGCAGCCGGGGCGCTGACTGAGTTGGGTGCTCAGTATGCGGACGGGGCTGACCCGATGGCCGTGTTGCGTGATCTGGCAGAGGTTTCTCATTGGATCAGCGTGATCAAAATCACGCCCGAGGCGGTTGAAGACCCCACTGTCTCACCTGATGAACGCACGCGTGGGCAAGCGATGGCGCAGGCTTTGCCGATGCGGGTTTTGTCGCGCATGTGGCAGATGCTTTTGAAATCGATTGAAGAAGTGGCGGCGGCGCCGAATTCGATGATGGCGGCAGAGATGGCTGTCATCCGGTTGACCCATGTGGCCGACCTTCCGACACCCGAGGAGTTAGTGCGTAAGTTGAAGGACCAACCCCAGCCGCCTGCGGGTCCGGCAGGTGGTGCCCCAGCCCCGGCTGGCGGCGGCGGTGGACATAGCACCTCGTATGGCGCGAAGTCGGGCGGTGGCACGGTCCCTGGCGGCGGGGCGACGGCTCTTGCCGTGTCGCAGGCCCCTGAAAATGCGCTGGCCCGGTACGCCCGGTTTGAAGATGTCGTCGAACTAATCCGGGCAAACCGGGATGTGAAGCTTTTGGTCGAAGTCGAAGGCGGTGTGCGTTTGGCGTCGTATCAACCTGGACGGATCGAGTTCACGCCGTCGGGCAATGCGCCATCTGATTTAGCCGCGCGACTTGCACAGCGTTTGCAAGGGTGGACGGGCGTGCGTTGGGGGGTCACCCTTGTGAATGGGTGCGAGGCCGCAACGATCACCGAAACCCGTGATGGCGAGAAGCTGGCATTAGAAGAAGAAGCGGTCGCGCATCCACTGGTGCAGGCCGTCATTTCAAACTTTCCGAAAGCTCGGATCACCGAGATACGGACCGCTGACGATATGGTGCAGGAGG
Organism: Aliiroseovarius conchicola; assembly: GCF_041403445.1. Taxonomy (NCBI): domain Bacteria; kingdom Pseudomonadati; phylum Pseudomonadota; class Alphaproteobacteria; order Rhodobacterales; family Paracoccaceae; genus Aliiroseovarius; species Aliiroseovarius conchicola. The sequence continues at coordinate 327,678 of NZ_JBGEHL010000003.1, read as the reverse complement.
CCGCGGTAGAGGCTTTGCCCGAGGTCGAAGATGAATGGGATCCGTTCGAAGACGAATAGGTAACGCAGCGTCTGCGCCTTGTAACCAAGGCCGCGCGACCGTATCTAAAGCGAAACGGACCTGACGATATTGAGGAGCAGAATATGCTAAAGGGACTGGGTGGTCTTGGCGATATGACCAAGATGATGAAAGCCGCGCAAGAAATGCAGACCAAGATGGCGGAGATGCAGGAAAGCCTGGCGACTATGACTGTCGTTGGTGAAAGCGGCGCTGGTCTTGTTCGGGCAACTGCAACGGCCAAAGGTGTGTTGACCGGGTTGGACATCGATCCAACGATTTTCAATCCAGATGAAAAGGAAGTGGTCGAGGATTTGATCCTTGCCGCGATCAAGGATGCGCAGGCCAAGGCGCAGGCACGCAGCGAAAGCGAGATGTCGCGCCTGACAGAAGAGCTTGGACTTCCCAAGGATATGAACCTGCCATTCTAAGGCAGGCCCACCGCATGTCAGAAGCCCCGCGCGATATCGAAAATCTGATCGAGCTTATGGCAAAGCTGCCAGGGCTCGGTCCCCGCTCGGCCCGTCGGGCGGTGTTGTATCTGATCCGCAAGCGCGCACTTGTGCTGACACCTTTGGCGGATGCGATGCAGGCAGTGGCTGAAACTGCGCGGGAATGCGTGATCTGTGGCAATGTCTCAACGGCGGATCGTTGCGATATTTGTGCTTCGGAGAAACGCGCCACGGGCGAGCTTTGTGTGGTCGAGGATGTGGCCGATCTGTGGGCGATGGAACGTGCGGCTTTGTTCAAGGGGCGGTACCATGTGCTCGGCGGGACCTTGTCCGCTTTGGATGCTGTCGGCCCGGAAGACCTTGGCATCCCGCGGCTAGTCCAACGCGTGATCGACGACGAAATCACTGAGGTGATTTTGGCCTTGAACGCCACTGTCGATGGTCAAACCACGGCACACTACATTGCGGAAGAGTTGGAGGGGCGGTGCACCGTTTCCTCGCTTGCGCAGGGTGTGCCAATTGGGGGCGAGCTGGATTATCTTGATGAAGGGACGATCTCGGCGGCTTTGGCGGCTCGTAAGCGCTTTTGAAGGATTTTATGCCTTCGGCGAGAATGTTTTTAACAAGAAAAAGCTGATGCTCAGAACTGGTCGAGTAAGCGTTTGAGGTAATCACGCTCAAGGTCGGGGCGGTCTCCGTCGCCTGAACGGCGGCGCAGTTCATTCATCAATTCCTGAGCACGGCGATAAACCTCGTCACGGTTTTCAAGGGGGCTGTCTGTTCCGATAGCGCCTCTGCTCCCATCTTGATTTCGGCCAAGAGGATCGCGTTGGCTTGATCGTTGGCCTTCGCCGGGGCTGCTGCCTTGTTCACCTTCGCGTTGGGCTTGTTGGCTTTGCATCGCTTCGTCGAACTGCCTAAGCCCTTCGCGAAGGGCCTCCATCGCGTCGGCCTGTCGTCCAAGGGCCTCGGGCAGGTCACCTTGTTCCAGAGCGTCGGCTGCGTCGCCCATGGCGCGTCCGGCGTCATCCAGCGCCTCGCGTGCGGCTTGACCTGCTTCGTCACCTGCACCGGGCAGGTTGCGGCGTTGGGCGTCGAGCTGTTGTTGCAGGGTGCGCTGTTGCCCGGCCAAATCATCGCCCGGACCTGCGCCACCTTGTTGTCCCCCTTGCTGGTCGTCGCCTTCGCCCTGTCCGTTCTGACCTTCTTGTCCGCCAGCACCGTCATGGCTTTGTCCGCGCCCTTGGCCGCCATCGCGACCTTCGTTTCCTTGGGATTCACCGGCTTGATTGCCCTGACCTTCTTCTTGCAGGTCGCGGAAAGCTTGATCGGACAGGCCTTGTTGTTGGCGCAATGTGTCCTGTAACCCTTGCCGCGCTTCGTCGCCGGGTTGGTTGGACGAACCGTTTTGCGCCATTTGCATGTTTTCCATCATCTGGCGCATCTGATCGAGCATTTGCATTGCTTCATCCTCGCGCCCTTCTCGCATCAGTTCCTCGATACGGTCCATCATGGCATCCAGATCGGCTTGGCTCATCTCGATCGTATTTTCGGATTGTTGCTGGTCAGAGGGCGGAGCGTTCTCCTGATTCTGAGCGAGTTGCTCCATGTAGTCGCGCATGGCGTCGCGGAATTCCTGCATCAGTTCGGCCAGCTCTTCTGCAGTGGCCCCATCGCGCATTGCTTGTTCCAAGCGCTCTTGTGCTTGTTGCATCCGTTCCAACGCATCACCGAGCTGACCGTCTTCAAGCTCAACCGCGATGTCCCACAACAGAATTGCAATCTCATCGCGAATAGACGTGGGAAGCTGGGATTGACTAATTCCCAATTCAAGCTGGCGGATGCCGCCGCGCAGGCGAAGATATGTGCCCGATGGCAATTCAAGCTCGTCAGGGCGGTTCAGCACTGTGCGCAGAAGTTGTCCGGTCCGTTTGCCGTTCTCACGTGACCATAGAAGATCGCGGCGCTGTTCGATTAGCGCCTTTGCGACAGGGTGCAGGAACCGACGGGCGGGTAGGACGATGGCGCGCGCGGGCGCTGTTCCGGTTTGTCCGGCGCCATCTTCGACCTTTAGGGTCAGGTCAACGGGAAGGCCGGCCCATGGGTGCTCAATCAGGTTTTCTTCCAATATGCCTTCGACGTCCGTCCGGGGACCGAGAAAGGGGAGCGGAAGGTCGACGGTGATTGTGTCGCGCGGTTCGGGATCGGTAGCCAATCCATAGCGCCGGTCGACACGATCCAGATCTAGCGCAAGTTCGGCCGCGCCAAGCGTCACCGCGTAGTCATCGGTTGCTGAAAACTCCAGCGAGAAATCGCCTGACAGCCAGCGTGTCAGGTCACCTTTGGTTGTCACTGTGGGCGGGGTGTCGCCGATGGCGGTGATGTCCCAGGATGCGCCACCCGGCCCGTCAATCTTAAGCGGGCCGTCCCTGGTGATGATTTGAAGATAGCTTTGCTGAGACTGATCCGGGATCGGCGTGTCGGACAGGTCGGCGGTGACAGACAGGGCGTCCAGATCACCATAAAGCCTGAGGGTTAGGCGGCTGCCTATGGGCACCGACAGGGCACCGGCGGGCTGGTCGGAAAGGTACAGGCTCGGTCGGCCGGTGTAGCCGGGCGGCTCGATCCAACCTTCCCAACTGGTAGTTGCGATTGTCTGGGCTTGCGTGGCAATGGCCACGCCTTTGCCGCTGGCAAGCTCGATCCACGGTGTGAAAAACAGGGCGAGAGCTGCCCCCGTCGCGGCGATCAGGCGCAGCGCGTAGGGGTCACTCCTTGCCACTTTCAGATCGGGCGGAATAGGCTTCACGCCCTTGATACGCTGGCTCATGCGGTGCCGGTGGGCGTCCCATAAACTGCGTGATGCGTCATTCTCTCGCCCGGCACCCTGTTCATCCATCAGGGTCGCGATCGGGTGGCCGGACAGGCTGTTATCTAGTCGGGAAACGCGGTCTGTTTCGCGTGGCCATTCGAGCCGACGGGCGCCCCAGATTAAGGCGGCAAGCGCAGCGAAGCTGGCAATGAGGATAAAACCTAACAAGCCTTGTGGGACAGTCCATGCCCAAAAGCTCCAGATCGCGAACGTCGCCAAAAGGACCGATACAAGCGGCCAAAACGCCAACCAGAGCCGTTCCAAAACCAACCCAGCCCCAGTCAAACGCAAGGGCCATTTGAGGTGCGATTGCACCTCGTCAGGTAGGTTTTGGCGGGTCATCTGGCCCGCGTTGATATCACAGCCATGCGGGGATGGTATCGCGTCCAAGCATCTCTTCATAGGTCGGACGGGGTCGGATGACAGCATATTGATCGCCCATCACCAAAACCTCGGGGATCAGGGGGCGAGAATTATACTCGGATGCCATAACCGCGCCGTAGGCACCAGCAGAGCGGAAGGCGATCAGGTCGCTGGGATTGAGAGCGTCCAGATCGCGCCCTTTGGCGAAGGTGTCGCCGGTTTCACAGATTGGGCCGACGATGTCGTAACGCGTCTTTTCTTCGCCGGGTGCGACCTCAGAAACCGGAATGATGTCGTGATGGGCCTCGTACATTGCGGGACGGACCAGATCGTTCATCGCGGCGTCGACGATCAGGAAGTCTTGCCCTTCGCCCTCTTTCACATAGATGACCGAGGTAACCATCAGTCCCGCATTTCCGGAAACCAAACGCCCCGGTTCGATCTCGATCTCGCAGCCCAGATGGCCAACGGTTTCCCTGACCATTTGCCCGTACTCAATCGGCAAGGGCGGGGCATCATTGGAGCGTTCGTAGGGGATGCCCAGACCGCCGCCCAGATCAAGGCGAGTGATGTCGTGACCATCTTCGCGCAGTGCCTCGGTCAACTCCGCGACCTTGGAATAGGCTTCGCGGAATGGGGCCAGCTCGGTCAGCTGTGATCCGATATGTACGTCGATCCCGACGGCTTTCAGACCGGGAAGGGATGCGATTTCCGCATAAACTTCGCGGGCGCGGGCAATTGGGATGCCGAACTTGTTTTCAGATTTCCCGGTCGAGATTTTGGCGTGCGTTTTTGCATCCACATCCGGGTTCACGCGGACGGTGACAGGGGCGATTACGCCCAACTCCGATGCGACCTCGGACAGCACGCGCATCTCGGGTTCGCTTTCAAGATTGAACTGGCGGATGCCGCCGGTCAGGGCCAACCGCATTTCGTCGCGGGTTTTTCCGACGCCTGAAAAGACAATCCGTTCGCCCGGCACACCCGCGGCGATTGCGCGGCGATATTCCCCGCCCGACACCACGTCCATACCGGCGCCCAGATCACCGATCAGTCTCAAAACAGCGAGGTTGGAGTTCGATTTCACTGCGAAACACACAAGATGATCAGCCCAACTTAGCGCTTCGTTGAACAGGCCGATATGGCGCGTCAGCGTCGCGGCAGAGTAAACGTAGAACGGCGTGCCGACCGTTGCGGCAATATCGTTGATCGATACGTCTTCGGCATGCAGAACGCCGTCACGGTAAAGGAAATGGTCCATCTGGGCCTCGTCTGTCGGTAGTGGGAGCGCCTACATGGCGTCGGCTTCTGCGCGGGCTTGTTGTTCTGCAATGTCCTCGGCGCTGCCGGGGCGGATGGGCTCACCGTCGGCGCCACAGGCGGCAAGGCCGAGAAGGGCGATGACCAGAACGGTGCGGATCATGATAATACCTCTTTCCAGCGGGTTATTTGTTTTCGCACTTCCGATGGGGCCGTGCCGCCGTACGACGTGCGCGACGCGACGGAGTTGTGCACGCCTAAGACGCCGAATACATCATTGGTGATCTCGGGATTGACCGATTGCATATCGGCGAGGCTCAGGTCTGGAAGATCGCAGCCCTTGCTCTCGGCCATCGCGACCAGCGAACCGGTTACATGGTGCGCATCGCGAAACGGCATGTTCAGCGTGCGCACGCACCAATCGGCCAAGTCAGTCGCAGTCGAGAAGCCGGAGGACGCGGCGGCCTCTAGGCTTTCGGTGTTTGCGGTCATGTCCGACACCATGCCGGTCATCGCGGCCAATGCCAGCATCAGATTGTCGGCAGCATCAAAGACTTGCTCTTTGTCTTCTTGCATGTCCTTGGAATAGGTCAGCGGAAGCCCCTTCATGACCGTCATCAAGCCGATATTAGCGCCCATGATCCGGCCAATCTTGGCACGGATCAGTTCAGCGGCATCCGGGTTGCGCTTCTGGGGCATGATGGACGATCCTGTGGACCATTTGTCTGACATGCGCACAAATCGGAACTGGGCCGACGACCAAATCACCAGCTCTTCCGCAAACCGGCTAAGGTGCATGGCGCAGATGGTGGCGGAGGACAGGAACTCCAGCGCGAAGTCGCGGTCAGCGACGGCATCCAGAGAGTTTGCGCAAGGACGATCAAAACCCAGAGCCTCTGCCGTCATGTGACGATCAATTGGGAAAGACGTCCCTGCCAATGCCGCAGCGCCGAGCGGGCTTTCGTTCATCCGGGTACGTGCATCACGGAAACGGGACATATCGCGGCCAAACATTTCAACATAGGCCATCATGTGGTGACCCCACGTGACGGGTTGGGCGGTTTGCAGGTGGGTAAAGCCGGGCATCACCCAGTCGGCGCCAGCTTCTGCCTGACCAAGAAGCGCGCGGATCAGGGCCTCTAGCCCGTCAATCGCGACGTCCATTTGGTCGCGTACCCACAGGCGGAAGTCCGTGGCCACTTGGTCGTTACGTGAACGGCCCGTATGCAGGCGTCCAGCGGGTTCGCCCACAACCTCTTTCAGGCGGGCTTCCACGTTCATGTGGATGTCTTCCAGCGCGGTCGAGAAGGCGAATTTTCCGCCCTCAATCTCGGCCAGAACGGTCAACAGCCCTTCGCGGATGACCTTGGCGTCATCCGCGGTAATCACTCCCGTTGCCGCCAACATCGCCGCATGCGCACGCGAGCCTTCGATGTCCTGCTTCGCCATGCGCTGGTCATATCCGATCGAGGCGTTGATCGCCTCCATGATGGCATCCGGACCTGCCGAGAAGCGGCCCCCCCACATGGTATTGGCAGATTTGGTCGTCTCGCTCATCGTGAACCTTTCGCGGCGTCGTTCTTTCAATGTCTGCTATACGCGGCGCGGCGCTTCGGTGCAATTGCCCTGCACAAGGCAATGAAGAGAGCCAATGAAGAAAGCCGATGGGCCAAATGTTGCCGAGCAATTTACTCAGCGTCAGCGCCAGATTGCCGATCCGCGACAGGACACTTTGAGGACCATCAGAACAAGCGTATTGTATGCTTCCGGCGCAAGGGGTGTTGCGTTGGAATATGCTGCAACGGTTGGGGTGTCGACAGGCATGACGTGCGAACTGTATTCACGGCGGCGGGTGGCTGGATTGCTTCTTGCATCAAGCCTAGTACCGCAATTGGCATGGGCAAACGACGGGTTTGACGCCTGGCGCAAGGGCTTTCGCGCCCGAGCGGCGGCAAGAGGCATCCCTGAAAACGCCCTCCGGTCCCTTGATAAGGTGACGTTCCTGCCCAAGGTCGTTCAGTCAGACAAATCCCCGGCCGAGACCAGCCGATCCCTTGGCGACTACCTAGCTTCTGCGGCGTCGCCACAACGGATCAAGGGTGGGCAGGTTGTCATGTCCCGCTATCCAACGCTGCTTGGCCGGATCGAGCAGCGCTACGGCGTTCCGCGCGAAGTTATCGTTGCCATTTGGGGCATGGAAAGCAGCTTTGGCGCTGTCCGTGGTTCCGCCCCGGTCTTATCCACGCTCGCTTCGCTGGCTTATGAAGGCCGCCGCCGCGACCTTTTTGAAGCCGAGCTGATGGCTGCACTAGAGATACTTGCCTCAGGGGACACATCTGTTGGTCGCATGAGGGGCTCGTATGCAGGTGCCATGGGACACACGCAGTTCATGCCAAGCTCGTATCTACAATACGCAGTTGATTTCAACCGCGACGGCCGACGAGACATTTGGGCCGATGATCCAACAGATGCGCTGGCATCGACCGCCGCATATCTGCGCGCAAAAGGCTGGCAGCAGGGTCAGAAATGGGCCGTTGAGGTGAAGCTACCGAAAGGGTTTGATTTGTCGCGGACAGGCCGCGTGTACAGTCGACGGCTACGCTATTGGGCGCAACAGGGCGTAACACACGCGAACGGAGAGACGCTTCGCGGGTCGCAGAAGGGCGCATTGATCCTTCCCGCAGGTCCAACTGGTCCGGTATTCATGATTTTCGACAATTTCCATGTTCTGAAGACCTACAATTATGCCGACAGCTACGTTATCGGCGTTGGCCACCTGTCCGATCGCCTTGCGGGGCAGTCTGCTATTCAGGCCAATTTCCCCGGCGATCCGTGGGGAATGACCAATGAAGAACGACAAGAACTTCAGAAACGGTTGAACGATCTAGGGTTTGGTGCCGGGCGCCCTGATGGGGTGATCGGAGAGATGGGGCGCGCAGCGATTCGATCATACGAAGATGCACGTGGCATTCCAGTCACCGGCGTTCCCAGCCGGGAGTTGCTGGTGGGACTTCGCTAGCCACCTGATCAAATCGAAAACAACCGGTGACATGGTTGTTGAAAAGACCACACGCCTCCATCCATGCATAAACGATGGTTGGTCCGCAGAACTTGAACCCCGCCTTTTTCAGATCCTTGGACATCTGGAGGGTCAAAGCGCTGGATGTGGGAACGTCCGCCAATGAGGTGTAGGCACCTATAAGGGGCTTGCCGTCGACATAGCTCCAAATCCAATCAGCAAAGGCCTGTGACCCACCACGATCCAAGTAGGCCTGCGCATTGCCAATCGTTGCTTCAATCTTTCCGCGATGGCGCACGATACCGGGGTTGTCCAGCAGACGCAGAACATCGGCTTCCTGCCAAGTTGCAATGATCTTGGGATCGAATCCTTCAAATGCCTCTCGAAACGCATCCCGTTTCCTAAGGATGGTAATCCAGCTCAAGCCAGCCTGGAATCCGTCGAGAATGAGCTTTTCCCACAGGGCGCGGCCGTCATATTCAGGTACGCCCCATTCCGTGTCGTGGTAGGCGATATAAAGCGGATCGTCCTCACCGCACCAGGTGCATCTGTGCATGATTAGTTTCTCCCTTGCTCGGATCTCAGTAAAATTCTCATGAAATTGAGTATTTTACTGCTTGTTAGCATATCTGCCGCAAGACTGTCTCTGCGTTGCGACGGAGATATTGGATCATGCAAAGTTTGAAGCGAAACGAAAGCCCGGACACGGCGGTCGCAAGTGATCCGCTGACCGTCGCCGTCGAGTTGCGTGATAGCGAAGCATTGGCGTTGGTCGATTATGCCCTGCGTCACAAGCAGGTTCAGCTTGCCTTCCAGCCTGTGGTCCAAACTGCCAACCCTGATCGAATGGCGTTCTATGAAGGATTGTTGCGCGTGCACGACAGATCGGGTCGGGTGATTCCCGCCGCCAGTTTTATTGATGCAGTTGAAGATACTGAAAAAGGGCGCGTGCTTGATGCGCTAGCTCTGGAAAAAGGGTTGGAGGTATTGGCCGCCGAGCCAAGTGTTCGTCTTGCCATCAACATGTCGGCGCGCTCCATCGGCTATCCCGGTTGGCGGCAAGTACTGGAACGCGGTCTTGCGGATAACCCAACAATTGGTGAACGTCTGATCCTCGAGATTACAGAACGTACAGCGATCACCATGCCTGATTTGGTACAGGTATTCATGAGCGAAATGCAGCAAAAAGGCGTCAGCTTCGCATTGGACGATTTCGGTGCGGGTTACACTTCCTTCAAGTATCTCAAAGACTTCTATTTTGACATCTTGAAAGTCGACGGAGAGTTCATCCGGGGAATACACGCCGACCCCGACAACCAAATACTTGCCGAGGCGATGCTGTCGCTTGCCCGGCATTTTGATATGTTCACCGTTGCCGAGAGCGTCGAAAATCACTTGGACGCTGAATATCTTGCATCGATCGGAGTGGATTGCATGCAAGGCTATTATTTCGGAGCACCAACACTTAACCCTTATTGGCAAAGGGCGGGCTAGCCGGTTCCTCAAAATCCGGATGACCACACGACTTGATTTTCTCTGCGGCGCAGCACAGGATAAGTGCAACCGTGGATCGTGGGTTGCGTATTCCAGCATGAATGCCGCTTCCGCCTGCGACCCCTGATAGGAGGAAAAGGAACAATCATGACCAATGTTGTAATCGTCTCGGCTGGGCGCACCGCTGTCGGTAGTTTTGCTGGCTCATTCGCAAATACGCCCGCTCACGATCTTGGAGCCGCAGTGCTTGAGGGCGTCGTCGCGCGCGCTGGTATCGACAAAAGTGAAGTGAGTGAGACAATTCTTGGTCAGGTTCTGCAAGCCGGGCAGGGGCAAAACCCAGCCCGTCAGGCACATATCAATGCCGGTCTGCCCAAGGAAAGCTCCGCATGGGGCATCAATCAGGTCTGTGGCTCTGGTCTGCGCACAGTGGCGCTTGGCGCACAGCATGTGATGTTGGGTGATGCGGCGATCGTGGCTGCGGGTGGTCAAGAGAACATGTCCCTCAGCCCCCATGTCGCAAATCTACGCGCCGGTCATAAAATGGGTGATATGAAGTTCATCGATTCGATGATCAGAGACGGGCTGTGGGACGCGTTCAACGGTTACCACATGGGCCAAACCGCAGAAAACGTCGCAGAGCAGTGGCAGATCACACGTGATATGCAGGACGAATTTGCAGTTGCATCGCAAAATAAGGCCGAAGCCGCACAAAAGGCGGGTAAATTCGCCGACGAGATCATCCCTTTCACCGTGAAAACCCGCAAGGGCGAGAATGTTGTCGATCAAGACGAGTACATTCGTCACGGTGCGACTATGGAAGCAATGCAAAAGCTGCGCCCCGCCTTCGCCAAAGACGGCTCGGTCACTGCGGCGAATGCATCGGGTATCAATGATGGCGCCGCCGCAGTGCTATTGATGAGCGCTGAAGAAGCCGAAAAACGGGGCCTGGAACCACTTGCCCGAATCGCGTCCTATGCGACGGCTGGTCTGGACCCATCGATTATGGGTGTTGGCCCAATCCATGCGTCGAATAAGGCACTTGAGAAAGCAGGCTGGAAGGCTCAAGATCTGGATCTGGTAGAGGCCAACGAAGCATTTGCGGCTCAGGCCTGTGCTGTGAACAAGGATATGGACTGGAACCCCGAGGTCGTGAACGTGAACGGTGGGGCCATTGCAATTGGCCACCCGATCGGCGCGTCTGGTTGCCGTATCCTGAATACATTGCTGTTCGAGATGAAGCGTCGAGACGCGAAAAAAGGATTGGCGACTTTGTGTATTGGTGGCGGCATGGGCGTTGCCATGTGTCTGGAACGCCCATAAGTTGTACATCGACGGATATGAAAAGGCGCCTTCGGGCGCCTTTTTTGTTAAGAATATGTCATATGCGGCAAATAAACTCTGCAATGCAGAAAATTCTTTGCGCAACAATATTGCGCATCCGGACTAAAATAGGTAACAGAGTTTCGAAGCTTAATTACGAGAACGGAGGACTACATGGCTCGAGTTGCACTGGTCACAGGTGGATCGCGCGGTATTGGCGCGGCGATTTCTAAGGCCCTGAAAGCGGAAGGCTATGACGTGGCCGCGACCTATGCTGGCAATGACGAGAAAGCCGCGGCGTTCTCGGATGAAACCGGCATTAAGACGTACAAATGGAATGTGGCTGATTACGAGGCCTCGAAAGCTGGCTTGTCGCAAGTCGAAGCTGACCTTGGACCGATTGATGTGGTTGTCGCCAATGCGGGCATCACCCGTGATGCGCCTTTCCACAAAATGACCCCTGAACAATGGCAAGAGGTGATCGACACCAACCTGACCGGCGTGTTCAACACAGTTCACCCGATCTGGCCCGGCATGCGGGAACGCAAGTTTGGGCGTATCATCGTGATCAGCTCGATCAACGGTCAGAAGGGCCAATTTGCACAAGTGAACTATGCCGCGACCAAGGCCGGAGACCTTGGGATTGTAAAGTCGCTGGCACAGGAAGGCGCACGGGCCGGCATCACAGCCAACGCTGTCTGCCCCGGTTATATCGCAACGGAAATGGTGATGGCTGTACCGGAGAAAGTGCGCGATTCGATTATTTCGGGTATTCCGGCGGGCCGCCTAGGTGAACCAGAAGAAATTGCGCGCTGCGTGACGTTCTTGGCCTCGGATGACGCTCAATTCATCAACGGCTCGACTATTTCTGCAAATGGCGCACAGTTCTTCGTCTAATCAGGCGGGGCAATTAGATGCGAGGGGCCGCCTGATTAAGGCGGCCTCTTTTCTTTTCGGTCGGGTAAACGCGAAAATCCGGCCAAGAAATTTCGTGAACACAGCAGCTCGCTCCTTGCGCACGCGGATGTATATCAGTCTAAGTTGCTCGTCCGTGGTCGCTGTTTCCAACATAACTGAAGTCCTTACAAGTTATTCTGTTCTGAACAAGATATGTGATGCCAAAGACCATTGTACAAACGAGACTTTCCATGCCTTCAGTATAGTGATACTTAACTGAAATGACTGACCGACTGCCCCCGCTGACCGCACTTCGTGCATTTGACGCCGCTGCGCGGCACATGTCGTTTCAGCGTGCCGCAGCAGAGCTGAATGTGACCCCAGCCGCGCTTTCTTTTCAGATCAAGTCGTTAGAGGACCACTTTGGCGCGCCATTGTTCAAACGTTTGAACAGAGCCGTTGAATTGACCGAAGCTGGCAAAGTGCTTGCGCCCGGAGCTGCCGACGGCTTTGAGGCACTGACCGGCGCATGGCGGGCCGCGTGCCGCAGCATCCAGAGCAATGTTCTGACTGTGACGGCAGGTCCGGCATTCACGGCTAAGTGGCTGGCACCTCGGCTTTTTGCGTTTGCTCAAGCCCACCCCGATATTGAACTTCGGTTCGCCGCTGGACTTCGTTTCGTAGACTTACAAAAGGAAGATGTCGATGTCGCCATCCGTTTTGGATACGGACCGGATGATGGCCTGTTTGCTCAACCATTGGAACAAGAGTGGCTTACGCCGATCATGCTGCCGGAAATTGCCAAGACCATGACTTCTCCTGAAGATCTTTTGGATGCACCGCTTATTCACAATGGCTCTGATGATTTCCTGAAGCCGCACTGTGATTGGCCAGCATGGTTTCGCTTGATGGGGATAGAGACACAACCGCGCATTGCCTCGACGTTCTCTCAGCCGGACCATGCACTGGATGCCGCATTGGCCGGGGCGGGGGTTGTGCTTGGTCGCCGCACTTTTGTAGCTCGATACCTGTCTGAGGGTCGATTGGTCGCGCCGTTCAAAACCGCATTGGCAACGGATGCCAGATTTCGGTTTCTGTGTCGCTTGGGGCAAGAGGATCGTCCAGACATCGCAGCGTTTCGCGCTTGGGTGTTAACTGAAATGCGCAAGACCTCGTCGTGCGTCAACGACATGCAGATCATACCAGTGGAGGCACAAATATGAGCCGCAGAAAAGCAACTTTGGTGGGCTTTGTCGCCGTGCTGTTGTGGGCACTTTTGGCGCTGTTTACTGTTGGCACGGTCCCCGTACCTCCGTTTCAGTTAACCGCGATGGCCTTCACAATTGGGGGAGGGCTCGGACTGATATGGATTATCTGGAGCGGCGAACTTGGGGTGCTGCGCCAAATTTCATGGCGTGTGTATCTGTTTGGCACGTTTGGGCTATTTGGCTATCACGCGCTCTATTTCTCGGCATTGCGCATGGCACCAGCGGCTGAAGCGGGGCTGATTGCCTACCTCTGGCCGCTTCTGATCGTTCTGTTTTCTGGCATGTTGCCGGGTGAGCAGCTTAGGCCATTGCACATTATCGGAGCCCTAGTGTCCTTCGTCGGTGCAGCGCTGATCGTGCTTGGCGGGGCCGAGGGGTTTGACGCGGCCGCACTGCCTGGTTTTGGGCTGGCGCTTCTATGTGCGCTGACGTGGTCTGGGTATTCGGTGTTGTCGCGTCGATTGGGGGATACACCAACTGCTTCGGTCGTCGTATTTTGCGCGGCGACCGCCGTTCTTTCTGCTGTCGCCCATGTTCTCTTTGAAACGACAGCGTGGCCGACGTCGACAATCGGGTGGGGTTCGGTTTTGGCGCTGGGACTTGGACCCGTCGGCGCAGCATTTTATGTGTGGGATATCGGGGTCAAGCGCGGTGACATCCAGCTTCTGGGCGTCGCTAGCTACAGTGCGCCGCTGTTGTCCACGCTGGTCTTAATCGCCGCTGGAGTCGCTGTGGCCAAACCAACACTTTTGCTGGCAGGTTTGCTCATCACAGCGGGGGCATTGATGGCTGCACGGGCCAGTTCGACACAAAGCGCCCACAACTGACCCGATCTGATAGGCCTTTAGGCGGTTGCGAGGCGCTCAATTTCTTCCTTGAGCTGCAGTTTCTGCTTCTTAAGTTCAGAAATCTCATGATCGCTGCTGCCGGGCGCACGTTGTATGGCCTCGACCTTTTCAGAGAGAACCTCGTGTTTCCTCCGCAGCTCCTCAAGATGCGAACTCATGCTCATGGGCGTATCTCCTCTGATGTGATTGAACAGATCAAGTGCACCACAGATTTTTGGGTTTGTCACGAAATCGTTGCAGGAGCGCGTCAGTTTTTCGCGATCAATTTGTCTTACGCCAGCGGCAAAGCGGCGCCGTCGCGCAATATGGCGGCCACCTGTGGAGTGTAATGATCACGGTCGGTCTCGTGTGTCATGCCCTGATGAAGGATCAACGGTGCGGCAAGGCGAAGCGCGCCGCGCGCACCTTTGCGAGCCTGTACAATCACGAGCGATGCGTCGCGATTAATGCGTGGGGACAGGGGCTTCACGATGACGCTTCCGACTCGGTCATCCAGTGCGTTCAAAACAGCCGGCAAGCGCTCTGCCTGCTGGATAATAGTCAGATACCCACGGGGGATAAGCCGTCGGGTGGCTTGGTCGATCCAAGTGGACAAGGGCGTATCTTCGCCCAAAGCTTCCTCGCGCGCAGCATCCGGCGAGGCTGTGCCGCGGTCTCGAAGAAAGTAGGGCGGGTTCATAATAACGTGATCGAAGCTTTCGCTTCGAAGTGATTCCGGCATGTTTGCCAGATCACCATGATGGACTGTCATGGCGATATTGTTGTCGTGTGCATTCTGTCGCGCAAGATCAGCATAAGCCGCCTGCCGCTCCAGCCCTACCAGAGTTAATCCCAGGACGCGTCGGCCCAGGCACAGTGATGCTGCACCGGCGCCGCAGCCAAGCTCTAACACTGAATGTCCTTGTTTTGCTGGTACAGAGGCTGCCAATAGCACGGGATCCACCCCCGCCCGATACCCCAGTTTGGGTTGGGCCAGCGTAAGCTTGCCTCCTAAGAAGGCGTCATATGTTAAGGCTCGGTCGTCGTTGGCCATTGCTTAGCTGTCAAATTCAACGCCATTGTCGCGCAAGATTGCACGCGCGATGAACAGATCCTTCTCGCGCACCATTAGCCGACGGGGTAAAATTCCAATGGAACCTTCCAGCGCGCTCATATGGACGTCCATCGCAAAGCAGTCTATATCCTCGCCCTGAAGCAGGGCTGTGACAAACGGTATCAAAGTTGGGTCTGTTGTTCGAAGAAGCTCTTTCATAATCTCGGACTTAACGGCAGGTCGATTGATTTGTCGACCCGGAAGACAGACAAGTTGACGCGAAGGTGATCATGCTGATCGAAACTGCACATAAACCGCATGAACGGCTGGCCGAACATCTAGTGGCCGAGATGGATGCCGTTAACGTTTTGATTCGTGATCGAATGGCATCAAAAAACGCCCCGCGTATTCCGGAAGTGACAGCGCATTTGGTTGATGCGGGCGGCAAACGGTTACGGCCTATGTTGACGTTGGCGGCGGCAAAGCTGTGTGGCTATCAGGGTCCGTATCACATCCACCTAGCAGCAACGGTTGAGTTTATTCACACCGCGACGCTGTTGCATGATGACGTGGTTGATGAAAGCGGCCAAAGGCGCGGGCGCCCGACAGCAAATCTGCTCTGGGACAACAAGTCCAGCGTTTTGGTCGGTGACTATCTGTTTTCGCGTAGTTTCCAGCTGATGGTCGAAACCGGCAGCTTGCGGGTGCTGGATATCTTGTCCAATGCCTCGGCAACGATAGCCGAAGGCGAGGTGCTGCAACTTACCGCCGCGCAGGATTTAGCAACTGATGAAGCGGTGTATTTGCAAGTTGTGCGTGGGAAAACTGCAGCATTGTTCTCGGCAGCGACCGAGGTGGGCGGTGTGATTGCGGGCGCCAGCGCAGAGCAGGTCAAAGCTCTTTACGATTTTGGCGATGCGTTGGGTGTTTCTTTCCAGATCGTGGATGACCTGCTGGATTTCACTGGTGGCGATGCGATCGGCAAGAATATCGGCGATGATTTCCGCGAACGCAAATTGACGCTTCCGTTGATCAAAGCCATCGCGAAAGCTGATCCCGAAGAACGTGCCTTCTGGTCCCGCACAATCGAGAAGGGACGCCAGCATGATGGCGATCTGGACTATGCGCTTGGTCTTCTGAACAAGCACAACGCGCTTGAAGAAACCCGGGTTGAGGCCATGGCTTGGGCCGACAAGGCCAAGGCCGCATTGACCGTTTTGCCAGACGACCCAATCCGCGAAATGTTGCATGACATCGCGGATTACGTGGTCGCGCGGATCAACTAAGCTTTGTTGGGGTGACCCACCAATTCGGGTTTTGTTCTGCCAACAGTTTTGCGGCGTTTTGCGCTTCAGCTTCTGAACCGAACAACCCGAAACAGGTCGCTCCTGACCCTGACATGCGCGAAAGTCTCACGTTGGGTAGACGCCGGATTGCATCCAGTACGTTTGCGATCACAGGCGATAGGGCGACGGCTGGTGCTTCCAGATCGTTTCTTTGGGCGGCGAGCCATTCCACGAACGCGACGGTTTTCAAGCCCTGAGGAATACGCTTAGGCATCGGCGCATTTGCTTTCTTCGCCAGCTTTCCAAACACCTTGGGGGTCGCGACCTCGACCCCTGGGTTAACCAAGACCGCAAAGAGCGGCGGCAGGCCGGGGCAGGGTGAAACATCGTCGCCAATGCCACGCATGCGTGCCGCTTGTCTTAGCAAACAAACCCGCACATCTGCACCCAGATCTGTTACGCCTGCTGGCAAGCGCGTGTCGCCGGTAATCTCGGACAAGGCCAGAATGGTCGCAGCGGCATCCGAACTGCCGCCTCCGATGCCCGCCGCTGAAGGCAAGTGTTTGGACAGGATAATACGCACCGGAAGGTCAAACAGGCTTGCAGCTTTCGCAACAAGATTTGTGCCATCAGTCGGGACACCTTCAGCGCGCGGGCCAGTAACCTCTAACGACGGCTCGCTTGCGGGCGAGACGGTGATCCGATCACCGACATCGGCAAAGACCACAAGACTGTCCAGAAGGTGGTAGCCGTCTTTGCGTTGACCAGTGACATGTAGCGAGAGATTCACCTTTGCCGGGGCAAAGACCTTGCTGATCGTCATTCGGCGGGCCTTAGGGGCGCTGCCCCCTCTTCTTCCAGAACCACGTCAAGCCCGACCTCTAGTTTGCGGCGCACGCGGTCCGGGTTCATCTCTTCTAGGTCCGTGTCATCGGTAATGAAGCTCAAGGCACGGCGCCACTGAAACTCGGCCTCGCGTTTGCGTCCGACGGCCCAATAGGTGTCGCCCAAATGATCGTTCAAGATGGGCTCAATGGGGATTAATTCCACGGCGCGCTCCATTTGAACAACCGCCTCCTCATAGCGTCCGGTGCGGAAAAAACCCCAACCAAGACTGTCGACGATGGCACCACTGTTGGGACGGGCTGCAACTGCGCGTTCGATCATTCCGAGCGCTTCGTCGAAATTGATGCCTTTCTCAAGATAGGTGTAGCCAAGATAGTTCAGCACACTTGGCTCTTCTGGGCTAAGTTCCAACGCCTTTCGGAAGTCCTTTTCTGCGGCTGGCCAGTCGTCGGTTTTCGACAGCGCAATCGCGCGCTGAAAATAGGTGCGCCACTGGCCGGGCAGGTCTTCGGTGAAGCCCTCAATGGCTAGATCGTAAGCTGCACGAGCATTGTCGAATTGCTGTTGCTGCATATAGGTGTCGCCAAGCGCGACACGGAACCGCAAGGTTTCCGGGAATTTCTCGGCCAGCGCGTTCAACTCGGCGATCGCCTCATCAAACTGTTCAGACCGCCGCAAAACATCGGTCCGCCCCAACGCGGCCTGCTGATAGATCAGGCTGTCTTCGGGGATCTTTCCATAGGTTTCGACCGACAGATCATAAAGTGACATCTGTTCAAGCAACTGCGCCGACAATAGCAACGCTGCTGGGTAGTCTGGGTCCAGATGCTCGGCCAGCCGACTAAACAGAAGTGCGATGGTAGGGTCTGGACCGTTTACGCGCGTTTCCGCCACGAAATAAAGAAGCTCGGCGATCCCGTCCTTGTATGACGTAATACCCGTAAAGGGCAGCACCTCACCGGCTTCTAGCTGCGCTTTCATGGTGTCGACCTCGGGGTCGACCTGTCCGGTATCATGAGTTTCCAGAAGTGCTAGGGCGTCGTCATGCCGATCCAGCTGGCTTAGCACCTGTGCGTAGGACAAGATGCCCAAGCGGTTTAGATGCAGCGGACCGTCTTCGCCCCCAAAAATGTGCGCCGCCCCTTCAAAATCGCCCGCATTTGCCAACGCCAACGCCTTTTGAAATTGGGCAAAGGGCTTGGTGCCTTCATCCTCGGACAGCGTGTCAAACACAGCAATTGCATCCGACATCTGCCCTTGCGCGAGGTTAACCCAGGCCTGAACCATCTGATCGACAACCCCGCCGAACGAAGCACCGTTTTCCATCAACTTGGATGCCTCGTCCCAGTTTTCCTGGGTAAGTGCATCGCTGAGCAAGGTCAGCCCGGCAAGCTGGTTACCATCGTCGACAGACGACAAGCGTCGCGCGAATGGCAGAGCCTTGTCGACCTCACCCAAAGCCGTATGTGCAACTAACAGACTCTCCAAAAGGTTTGAGTCGTCGGGATTATCAGAAAGTGCACGAGGGCCAAATTTAACAACACTACTGAAGTCGCGTGCTAGTTCGGCTTGCCGGGTCATCAGATATGATCCCGAAGCATTGTCTGCTTGAGACGGAAAAGGAGTGCTGATCGCAAGAACGCCAGCCGTCATCAAAGCGAACGCAATGTGACGAGGCTTGAGGTTGGTTTGGGGCAATGTCAGGGGCAACGCTTGCAACTTTCTTTTTGATGGCCCCGCATTTGGGGGTGATGTCTTGGAACCTAGTCGGCGTGTGCGCTGAAAACAATGAGGGGCGGCACATGGCCACCCCTCTTTGTCGAAAAATTGATCTGCTGCGATCACATATTCGGATAGTTCGGCCCATCGCCACCCTGAGGGACCGTCCAAGTAATGTTCTGGCTTGGATCCTTGATATCGCAGGTTTTGCAGTGAACGCAGTTCTGGAAGTTGATGACAAAGCGTGGGTCCTTGCCTTCTTCCTCTACCACCTCATAGACGCCTGCGGGGCAGTAACGCTGTGCGGGCTCCGCGAATTCAGGCAAGTTGACGCTGATCGGGATGTTCGGGTCGGTCAGTTTCAAATGGCAAGGCTGGCTTTCTTCGTGGTTCGTGGCCGCGAAGCTAACGTTAGTCAAACGGTCAAAACTGATTTTTCCATCCGGTTTGGGATAGTCAATAACCGGATAGTCAGAGGCCTTGCCAGTTGCTTGTGCGTCGTTCTTGCCGTGTTTTACGGTGCCAAACGGTGAGAACTTGAGCAGCGACTGCACCCACATATCAAACCCGCCCAGCATCAATGATGCGGTCAAACCAAACTTGGACCAAAGCGGTTTTACGTTGCGTACTTTCTTAAGGTCATTAGCGACCTCGCCCGTGCGCAGTTCTTCTTCATAGTCGGCCAATTCGTCGCCCGAGCGGTCGGCGGCAATGGCCTTCACAGCGGCATCCGCCGCCGCGATGCCCGACAGCATGGCGTTGTGGTTGCCCTTAATGCGCGGGACGTTGACCAGCCCGACAGAACATCCCAAAAGCGCACCACCAGGGAACGAGGCCTTCGGCATTGACTGGTAGCCACCCTCGGAAATCGCGCGCGCGCCATAGGCTACACGTTTACCGCCCTCCAAAAGCTTCGCGATCTCTGGGTGATGCTTGAAGCGTTGGAACTCCATATAGGGGTAAAGGTGTGGGTTTTTGTAGTTCAGGTGAACCACAAAACCGACATAAACTTGATTGTTTTCAAGGTGGTATATGAATGATCCGCCGCCTGCGTTGCTGCCCAACGGCCAACCCATCGTGTGCGTTACGGTGCCTTCATGGTGCTTGTCTGGGTCGATCTCCCAGATCTCTTTCATGCCAAGACCAAACTTCGGCGCATCGCGTCCGGCTTGCAGATCGTACTTGCCGATGATCTCTTTTGCCAGCGATCCGCGTACTCCTTCCGAGATGAAGACGTACTTGCCGTGCAACTCCATGCCGGGTTCGGTGTTCGGCCCGTAGGATCCGTCTTGCTCAAGCCCAAAGACACCGGCGACGACGCCTTTGACTTCGCCATTCTCGCCATAGACAAGTTCAGAACAGGCCATGCCGGGGAAGATTTCGACGCCCAACTCTTCGGCCTGTTCGGCCATCCAGCGGCACACATTCGCCATCGAGACGATATAGTTGCCGTGGTTGTTCATCAGGCGCGGCATCGGCCAGTTGGGAATGCGCAAATGACCAGCCGGTCCGAGTACAAGGAAGTTGTCTTTCTTCACAGGCACATTGATCGGCGCGCCTTTATCCTTCCAGTCTGGGATAAGTTTGTCCAAGCCAGACGTGTCCAGAACTGCACCTGACAGGATATGCGCCCCAACTTCCGAGCCTTTTTCGAGCACGACCACATTCAGATCGGCGTTTTGCTGTTTCAAACGAATGGCAGCCGACAGGCCAGCTGGGCCAGCGCCCACGATGACCACATCGTATTCCATGCTTTCGCGTTCAATGTCGCTCATATTCTTTTCCCCGGATGATCCGTTTCGCAAGATCGTTAGCTTGGCATATCCGGCGGGTCAATCAGGACACTGCGTTACATGCGGCCAATCGGGCGTTTTTTCAGCCTTGGCAGCCATGTTTGCGCTGTCATTGTGTAACAATGGCTTCGGTGTTCTTGGAAGCCAATGACCGCACAGCACGGCGACGCAAATATATCCAGTACAACCAAATCAATAGAATCGAGAAATACCCGTCGATGGCGTAGTGCCACCCTTGATAGACGGAGAGAAACTGAAAAATCGCAACAACTATGATGGACGGTATAAGAAGCAGCCGGTGCCTTTCATACATGTAGAGGGCAAACACGGTAGCCATTCCAACATGAACGGACGGGAAAGCGGATATACCGGATCCTATCTTTTGTGCACCACTCTCGTAGGCGTCCCAAAGATGGTTCATTAAATTGCCGATGGCACCAGTGGTGATTCCCGCCCCGTCTAGAGTTTGGATCATAGGTGCGAATAAATTCGTGTCGTATAAACGATCATAATACACCGGGCCTGCGGACATAAAGGCAAGCGCCCATACGTTCCCCAATCCGATCCATGCCACAAAATACAGGATCGTGAACCGTCGGAAACGCGTACAGTCGCTATCAAACATAATGATCAGAACGGGTAAATACATTGCGGGCAAGAGCCACCAGCTAAAATATACTTGGCCAAGCAGGTTAACTGGTATGTGCGGCGTGAGCGCATGGGTGATCCGCCATGGATCAATGCCGAAATGCATCAGATGGTCCACGTCGGCTATCATCGGATCGGCCCAGAATGGCACGATCATCGGCAAGGTCGTTTTTATCATTGTGAAGAACACAAAGAAGGCCGAACATGCAAATGCGCCCAGTACCGCATGGGAAATACGCCTTAAGAAAAGCTGTCGTCGTTTAAAAAAAGCGAAAATCAGAAAAACTGGCACTAACCACCACCCGAGAACTAAGAACCCCTTCAGGCCGTGCGGGATCGTGGCGATCATTTCACCGATCAACGAAATCGGATTGTCTCGGAACACAAGAATAATCAGACCGCCGATTATCAAATAGGCAAACGTCGTTGTCAGGAACAATCGCATTGCAAACCGCTCGATTTTGCTTTTCTTTTGACGTCAAACTAGCGCCGGACCGGTGCAATGCCTATACATTTCCTGAATACGAACTCGCCGAATAGGACCAGTAATACTCGATGGACAAGATACCGCTGACGCGCGCGGGGCATACTGCGCTGAATGACGAACTGAAAACTCTCAAGTCTGAGGAACGCCCGGCGATTATCCGCGCGATCGCGGAAGCCCGCGAACATGGCGATTTGTCCGAGAATGCTGAATATCACTCGGCCCGCGAAAAGCAGAGTTTTATCGAGGGACGTATCAAAGAGCTTGAGGGTGTGTTGTCTTTGGCAGAGGTGATCGATCCAGCCAATCTTTCGGGAACCGTCAAGTTTTCGGCGACCGTCTCGATTGTGGATGAGGATACGGACGAAGAAAAAACCTATCAGATTGTCGGTGAACCCGAGGCAGATATTGAGAATGGAAAGCTCAATATCAAATCTCCACTTGCCCGCGCACTGATTGGCAAGGAAGAAGGCGACAGCGTCGAAGTGCGCACGCCTGGTGGTGAGAAGGCCTACGAAATCCTCAAGATTGAATGGATCTGACCTGACCGTCAGACGCGAGAGGAACACATGAGCGAAGATCAGAAACGTGGCGTTGCCAGTTTAGGAACGGGGCGCTTAAACGCGCTGAATTCCCAGGTGCCGTCACTGAGCGCTGGCGAAGTGATTGGATTGCTTCTGTCGGGCCTCTGGCTTGCGGGCTGCATTCTGTTCTTCATGGTTCTGGGATTTGGCAGTGCGGATGGTCAAGGCCTGTCCGGCCCGCTTCAGTTTTTGATGACTTTAGTGGCGGTGATCATGCCAGTTGCGGTGATCTGGGTCGCCGTCGCGGCACTTAGATCGGCCCGGATCATGCGCGATGAAAGTGCGCGGCTCAGCGTAGCAATCGATGCGATGCGATCTGCTTATATTCAGCAGCAGCAGGGATTTACCGGAACCACAGCGCAAGCTTCGAAGGTCGAGCAGAAGCTGGATGAAATCGCGCAGGTCAGCCGAAAAACCGAAAGCGCTCTGGCGACGTTCACGTCGATCAGGCCGGGCATGCCCAGCTTGACAAATCCGACGCCTCAAAATCCAAGTCCCGCCATACAATCCGAGCCGAGCGATGCTCCCGCAGCCGATCAAACCAGTCTGGCATTGGGCACGCCGCTTGAAGATATGGCTCCGCCGTTGTCTGTCGAGGATTTCGTCCGCGCGCTGCATTTTCCCGAAACCGCCGATGATGCCGAGGGGTTCCGCGCGCTTCGACGGGCCTTGGACGACCGGCAGGTGGCGGGGCTGGTTCAGGCGTCGCAAGACGTTTTGACCTTGCTGTCACAAGACGGGATCTACATGGACGATTTGCGCCCCGATCGCGCCCGACCCGAGATCTGGCGAAAATTCGCTGCCGGAGAGCGTGGTCGCAGTGTGGCTGCGCTGGGGGGCGTGCGCGATCGTTCATCGCTGGCGCTGAGTGCAGGTCGAATGCGGCAGGACCCGATTTTTCGGGATGCCGCCCATCACTTCCTTCGCAAGTTTGACCAGACATTCGCTGGGTTCGAAAAAAATGCGTCTGACGCCGATATTGCTGCGTTGGCGGATACAAGGACCGCGCGGGCATTCATGCTGCTTGGGCGTGTGACCGGGACGTTTGACTAGGTCGATACGCTATCGGCCGCGATGCAAACCCATTGCGCCAACCGCGTAGCTTCCGACCGATATTACACCGCTGATCATCACAAACCGGGCAATGGATTGTGCGTTAAGGCCCCATGCTGCAATGCTTGCTGCGAATGCGATGCTGATCATCAATGTAGTGGTCGCCATCAACAACATTGTGGGGCGTAGGGCCGCGCGCTCGCGCCCGCCCCAAACGCGCTTCAGTGCGCGTAACATCCGGCCGAAATCGGCTTGAATGGCGACCAAAGACGGCACCACCAGCAACACCAGAAGCATTCCGAATGCCAAGCCATAGGTCAGCGTGATGACCGTTGGTTTCAAAAACTGGGCTTGGCGAGATTGCTCGTAGAGCAGGGGCATAAGGCCAAGAACGGTGGTCATCGTTGTCAACATGACGGGTCGCAACCGGTCCGCGGCCCCATCAATGATAGCGGGTACCAATCCGCGTTCGCGTGCGTATTCGTCAATCGTCGTGACCAACACAATTGAATCATTGATGATGATTCCCGTCATTCCAATTAACCCCACAACCGAGAACATGGACAGCGGCACATCCCATTGTACGTGTCCGTAGATAGCACCGACCAACCCAAAGGGGATGATAGCCATCACCACCAAAGGTCGTGACCAGCTAGAGAATATCCACGCAAGCGTTAGGAAGATGCTCAAAAGGACAAGGATCAGCCCGGTTTGCGCGTCGGCCAGAAAGGACTGCTGTTGTTCGGCCAGCCCGCCGATCTGATATGCGATGCCAAATTCTTGTGCCAGTTCAGGTAATATCTCGGCTTCGATCGTGCGTTGGATTTCTTCGGCGCGGGCTGCATCTCCCTCATCGATATCGCCGGTGACATTGACCAAACGGATGCCGTTTTCGCGCTGTACGCTTGCGAAGCCGGTGCGAGACGAAACCGACACCAGATCGGCAAGGCTGGCATAGGCGCCCGTACTGGTGCGCAATTGGGTACGTTCCAAGAAGTCCGAGGTCAGCTCGTCCGGCGGAAGTTCTACCCGGATTTCTGCCGAGCGGGTGCCGTCGGGATAGCTCGCGGCTTCGATCCCGTTCAGACGGTTACGCAAGACGCGCCCCAGATCCTCGATGGAGAACCCTAGGGCCTGACCTTGGGCAGTTAGATCAAGGATCAGCTCTTCCTTGTCATAGGTTAGGCTGTCTTCTAGTGCCGAGATTTCGGGGAATGCAGCCAACTTTGTCTGGAATGCCTCTGACGCGGCCTTCAATTGCTCGGATGTCGCGCCATAAAGTTCGACATCCAAGCTGTCACCGCCGGGTCCGAACCGGTTGCCGCGAAAGGACAGAACCTCAAGCCGGGGGTGATTGTCCACTGCATCCTGGAGGGCACCGACGAAGGCAAAGGCGCTGTAAGGGCGCAGGTCTGCATCTATCAGCTCGACCGAAACAGAACCGAGCAGGTCGTTGTCTTTGGTCTCGGCCCCGGCCAACCCACGTCCGGCATTCCCACCGATCTGAGATAATGCGTGGACGACGGGATTGCGGCCATGCTCGGCCTCAAACTCCGCCGCCGTTTCCTCAACCGCCCGTTGGACAAGGCGCATCATTTCGAATGTATCTTCTTTAGTCGCCCCCGAGACCATTGCGAAATTGCCTGTCACCGATGACCGCTCTGGTGCGTTGAAGAAGCGAAATGTCAAATCGCCGCGGATAAAGATAGATGCCTGACTTGCTAGGATCAAAAGTGTCAGCGCGATTACCGGGTAACGTGCCCTGATCACCAGACCCATGAACGGACGGAAGGCCTTGTCACGGACCAATCGAAACCCTCGGTTAACCTGTCGCGACGGCCAGTCATACCAGTGTTCCTTGGCCGTATGTTTCAATGCATGGGCCATGTGGTGGGGCAGAATCAGGAAACATTCGACCAATGACGCGGCCAACACGACGATCACGGTAAAGGGAATGTCCGCGATCAAATCGCCAAACCGCCCGCCAATAGCGGTTAGGCCGAAAAAAGCGATGATTGTGGTCAAGGTTGCAGAAAAAACCGGTGGAAACATGCGTTTTGCGGCGTTTTCGGCGGCCTCGACCGGGCTTTCGCCCAATCGGCGGGCGCGGAAATCTGCGTGCTCTCCGACCACGATAGCGTCGTCAACGACAATCCCCAGCGTAATGATCAGCGCAAAAAGGGATACCATGTTGATCGTCAGGCCCGACATATACATCAGGAATATTGCGGTTGTCATAGCAACGGGAATACCGGCGGCCACCCAAAACGCGGTGCGGGCATTCAAGAAGAGGAACAGTAGCAGCGATACAAGCGCCAGCCCTTGCAAACCGTTCTTCATCAGCATCTGGAGTCTGGCGGTGATCAGTTCGGACCGGGTGCGAACAAGATCAATCTCAACGCCGGCGGGCAAGGTTTGCAGAAGTTCGGTGCGAACCTCTTCGACGATCTCTTGCATCTGAATCGCATCACCACGCGCCGAACGGGATACGTTTAAAGCAATCGCGGGATCATCTCCGACGAAGTATGACCGGTCGCGATCGACGCCATCGACCCGGACCTGTGCCACATCACCCACTTGAAGCTTCGACCCATCAGCGTTCGATCTGATCACGATGGCCTCGATCTGATCGGCGCTGCGTTTTGCGATCCCAGTGCGGACCCGTGCTGCACCCGAGGCGACGTCTCCAGCAGGGTCGGTGGTGACCTCGCCTGCTATGGCCGCGGCGATCTCGGACATGGTGACATCATGTTCAATCAGCGACAGGGATGTGACTTCGACAATAGTTTGCGGGGCGACGAAGCCCCGGATGCCGGTTCGTGTCACGCCGCGTTCAAACAGGCGCACGATCATCTCGTCCGCGAAGCGTCCCAATTGCTCAACCCCAACGGGGCCAGAGATCACGACGTCAGTCACGCTGTCGCGCCATGCGCCGCGTCGGACCTGCGGGGTGTCGGCGTCTTCTGGAAGGTCTGACAACTCGTCGACTGCCGTTTGCACATCATCGGCTGCGCGAGCGACGTCCCAATCTGGTTCGAATTCTATGGTGATGTTCGCGCGTCCTTCGAAGGCGCGCGAGCTGACGCTTTCGACGCCTTCCACGGCCAGCAAGACTGGCTCCATGATCTGGACAATGGCCGCGTCAACGTCTTCGGCTCCCGCGCCCTGCCACGACGTCGAGACTGAGACGCTTTCGACCACCACATCGGGAAAGAACTGCGCGCGCATCTTGGGGTAGGCCAGCAGGCCGAGCGCGACCAAGATTACCAAAAGTAAATTGGCGACCGTCGCGTGCCGGGTGAAATAGGACAAGATATTTGACCCGCGCACCATCGGTCAGTTGCCCATGCGCTTTTCAAGCCGGTCAAGCGTATCGGCGGGCAGTTTGCCGTCGTCAAGCTGGCTTAGGATGCGGTTGCGGGCGGCATCCGGCATTCGTTTGTTGCCTTCAACAAAGCTGCGCAAGGCAGCGATGCGGGTTGGCGTAAGCGTGATCAGTTCGGCCTGCGGTTCTGGCGTGACAACGCCTTCACGCACGGGCTTGATACGAATTCCGCCGCCCAGAGCAGGGTTGCGTTCGGCAATAACCTCGCGCCCTTCCAGACCCAAGGCATCGACGATCACGTCATTTCCCTGACGGCGCAGCAATTTGACCTGTGTTGATTCCAGTCGGTCCTCTGGACCAAGAACCAACACCTCACTTTGTGCATTTAGTGCGGATGCCGGCAGTAAGACGACATTGTTCAGAACCGGTTCGGCGACCTCGACCGTTACGAAATCACCGGGGCGCATTCCCGCCGCAGGGGCGAGCGAGGCAAAAAGCTGGCGCCCGGTCAGGCCTTCCCCAACGGCGGCACTTTCGCGGTCGATGCGCCCCTCTGAGGTCAGGTTTACACCGTTGGCATCCAGCCTCACGTTGACAGTGGTATTCGTTAGATCGCCAGTGTCGTTCAGGAGCCTGGCATATTGCGCGGCTGAGATACGGAAAGCCACCTCGAGCGCTGATGGATCGACGATCCTGCCAAGTTTTTCATTGGCGGTCACGATGCCGCCACGCAGAACTGAAACTTCTGAAAGTGTTCCGTCGATCTCGGCGATAATCCGTGTCTCGTCCAGTCGAAGCTGGGCCTCATCTAACCCAATCTCACGGCGGGTTAGGGTGGCCTCGGCCGTGGCGACGCGTGCTTGCGCTGCAATCACAGCCTGTCGTTTGGACAGCACCGCCTGTTGGGCAGAGGATGCGGCCAGCGCAGCGGTTTCCACTGCGGCGGTGGTGCCAACGCTGCGCGATACTAAGTCGCGTTGACGGGTCAGAGCAGCTTCGCGTAGGTCAGCTTGGCGGCGGGCATTCTCCAGATCGTCCTGCGCCAGATCGAGAGCTGCAGCGGCATCGCGCAACTCTGCCTGCGCTTGTGTGAAATCGGTCTGGGCTAGACGCAGGCTTCGTTCAAAGTCAGTTGGATCGATGCGCAACAAAAGATCGCCAGCCGACACCACGCCCCCGGTTTCGAAATTCGGAGCGATCTCGACCACCGTTCCGCCCGTCAGTGTCCGAATATCGAGCGCGCGGCGCGATGACAGTTCGCCAAATGTGGTCAAAACCGGTGTCAGGGTTTGCTGTGATACCTTGATGACATTGGCCGAAAACATGCGCTCGCGTGCTGTCGGCTGGGCATTGTCACGCTCGGCCCGTGCTTTGAAGGCAGAATTAACCATACCAGCGGCCATGGCCAACAACCCTAGGGTCGTTGCCAGCAGGAAAAGCCCAGTCAGGCTGCGGCCAAGAAATCGCATTTAGGTTCTCCGCATCGCACTGTCGCATCCTGTCCTGCAACGGGAACACAACGCAAGGGGCGTACAGTCACAGTTCCGGCAAGACATTCGGCGACAGAATGGTTACGCGTTATACGGATGGACGGATCATTTCCGTCGCTTGTGTTCGTCCAATCGTGGAAATATTTCGACGAAGTTGCATGGGTGGTGGCGGTAGTCTAGCTGAGCTTCCAGAATGTCGTCCCATGCGTCTTTGCATGCGCCCGGGCTGCCGGGTAGGGCAAACAGATATGTTCCGTTCGCAACGCCACCGGTTGCCCGGCTCTGCACCGCTGATGTGCCAATCTTTTTCATCGAGACCATGGTGAAGACGGTGCCAAACGCCTCGATTTCTTTCTCATAGACATCCCTGTGTGCCTCGACCGAGATGTCGCGCCCAGTCAACCCTGTGCCGCCAGTGGAAATTACCACGTCAATTTCTGGGTCGAGGGTCCAAGCCCTCAGTTGATCGGCAATCTCACCACGTTCGTCGCGGATGATTTTGCGATCCGCCAATTCGTGCCCAGCATTTTCCAAACGCGCAACCAACGTGTCACCGGACCGGTCATCGTCCAGCTTGCGGGTGTCAGAGACTGTTAGAATGGCGATGCGGACGGGAATAAATTCGCGTTTGGTGTCGGCGGGGATATGGGACATTATGTGTCTTTCGTCGTTTTAGAAAGCAGCAAAGGAACGTTAGATTGGTAATGGTTCGATCACGCGTTATCTCGCAGTTTCGACTGTATCTCCAAAAGGTCGGTCCACGCCTCGCGTTTTGCCGCCGGATTTCTGAGTAAATAGGCCGGGTGGGTCATTGGCATAGCGGGTTTGCCCCAACCCTGATCCCAGTTGCCGCGCATCCGCAAAATGCCTTTGCGTCCCAAGACGGCCAAACAGGGTGTGTTGCCCATCAAAACCAGAAGTTCTGGCGCGACCAATTGCACGTGACGTTCAAGAAACGGCACCATCATTGCCATTTCCTCGGGCGATGGGTCGCGATTGCTGGGTGGGCGCCACGGCATCACGTTGGTGATGTAGACAGAATCCTTTGACATTGTCGCGTCGCGCCCCATGCCGATGGCTGCAAACATCTTGTCCAAAAGCTGCCCTGCACGACCGACGAAGGGCTTACCTTCGATATCCTCGTCACGGCCCGGGGCTTCGCCGATGATCATAACACGCGCGGCGGGATTGCCGTCTGCGATCACCGTGTTGCGTGCTCCTTTCTTTAATTCGCAGCCATCAAACGCTTTGATCGCGGCTTTCAAGCCATCAAGGTCCTTTGCCCCAGCCGCCGCTTGCTTGGCCAAAGCGACATAGTCGATCTGCGGTACGACCGCAGGCGGCGTTGGCGCCGCGCGATTAGGCGCATCGACCTTGGCCTGAGCAGGTTTCTCGGCCTTTGGCTTTGTTGGTTCCAACGCATACCGGTCCACTGGCGTGTCACCGATCGCGTCCACCGCGCCCAGTTCAATGTGCCACTCCAAAAGCGCCTTCGCGCTATGCCAGTCTTGTCCCGATTCCATGACCCGTAGCCTATGCGTGACCGGCCTGAAGGTAAACGCCTGACACGGTGTGGTCACAAGGGATGGACGTAGCCTTCACCCGATCTTATAAGCGCTTGGAAACAGGACGGAGGCCCGTATGACATTCCGCCAACGCCATCTTCTGGGGATTGAACCACTTCACCCTGAGGAGATTAAATCCGTTCTTGATCTAGCAGACAGTTATGTGGACCTGAATAGGTCGGCGCAAAAGCGGTCTGACGTCCTTGCCGGGCTTACCCAAATCAACATGTTTTTCGAGAACTCGACCCGCACACAGGCGTCGTTCGAGATCGCTGGAAAGCGCTTGGGTGCTGATGTGATGAACATGGCGATGCAAGCGAGCTCAATCAAAAAAGGTGAGACGCTGATTGATACAGCCCTGACGCTGAATGCGATGCACCCTGATCTGCTGGTCGTGCGCCATCCGCATTCCGGGGCTGTGAACCTGCTGGCCGAGAAAGTGAATTGTGCAGTGTTGAACGCCGGCGACGGCAAACATGAGCATCCCACGCAGGCGTTGTTGGATGCGCTGACCATTCGGCGAGAGAAGGGGCGGCTGCACCGCCTGACCGTCGCGATCTGTGGCGACATCGCCCACAGTCGTGTCGCGCGGTCGAACCTGATCCTTTTGGGGAAAATGGAAAACCGCGTCCGTCTTGTTGGTCCGCCCACGCTGATGCCCAGCCAGATCGATCAGTTTGGGGTCGAGGTTTATGACGACATGGAGGAAGGTCTGAAAGACGCCGATGTCGTCATGATGTTGCGCCTTCAGCGTGAACGCATGGATGGCGGGTTCATCCCATCGGAACGTGAATACTATCACCGGTTTGGGCTGGACGCAGAAAAGTTGGCGCACGCGAAGGATGATGCCATCGTCATGCACCCGGGTCCAATGAACCGCGGGGTCGAGATCGACGGCACCATCGCCGACGACATCAACCGGTCGGTCATTCAGGAACAAGTCGAAATGGGCGTCGCTGTGCGAATGGCCGCTATGGACTTGTTGGCGCGCAATTTGAAGGCAGAGCGAGAGAACACGCCGGAGGGCGTCTATGTCTGAGATCCAGTTGGAACCCCGGTTGGAGGATCAGAAAGCACCCGACCTTGAACCGGGTGAGCAGCTATTAGAGAGCTTCTCGGGTAATCTTCGAACCTATGTGAAAGAACATGTACTTCTCGCTGCATTGGGATCGGTGCTAATGTCAGGCATCCTGATATTCATGGGCAACCCACACGCGTGGACGGGGGTGGTTGGCGCCGTTGCGGCCATTGCTGTACGCGGACTTTATGTGGCCAAAGAGCAGCTTGGGTTTACGTGGTATCTGACCAACATACGTGTGATTGGACCCGGTGATCGCTCGATCGTGCTGGAAAATATCGACAAGGTGAACGTGATCTTCACCGCCGCCCAAATCGTCACCCGCACGGGCGACAAATACATGCTGAAATATCAAGCAGACGCGAAAGCGACGCAGACCGCGATAGGCAAAGCGCGGGGCCGCGCATGACGGATCAACGCCATTCATCTGCTTGGGCCGGTATTCTGGAGCCCGGCGAAAGTATCATCTGGCAAGGCCACCCTCGGCGCGAGTTTGTTTTGGCGGACATAAAACTGTCGGCTCTTGTGTTTGGATTTGTGTTTGTCGGATTTTCAACGGCGTGGATGAT
This sequence comes from Aliiroseovarius conchicola, assembly GCF_041403445.1. Lineage (NCBI taxonomy): Bacteria > Pseudomonadati > Pseudomonadota > Alphaproteobacteria > Rhodobacterales > Paracoccaceae > Aliiroseovarius > Aliiroseovarius conchicola. The sequence goes on along the minus strand of NZ_JBGEHL010000003.1, from coordinate 296,352 downwards.
TGTTGCCTCGCGCGAAGGCGGATTTATCTGGATGTTTGGCCTGATCTTTACGGGTTTAGGTTTGCGTTTGATTTACCGAAACGCGCTTGAACCAACCGTCCGCCGATACAAAACCCACTACACATTGACCAATCGACGCGCGTTCATAGCGACAAACATGCCTTTCGAACGCCGCAAGCTCGCCAGCTATCCGATTGACGACATGACGACCTTCACCCTTGGCCTCGAAGCGTCCCCTTCGGTGTATTTCGACACTGAAAGGCAACGAAGCGGCGTGACCGATATCAGAACTGAAAGTCAGGAAGGTTTCATGTTTATCGATGATGGCGAACGGGTCTATCAAATGATCCGCGATATTCAGACCGGCGCGCAGGCAGGAGAATTTCAATGACCACAACCTTCACCAATGCCCGTCTGATAGACCCAGAGGCTGGCACCGATGCGCTGGGTAGCCTGACCATCGAAGATGGCGTGATTGCGGGTGTGAACACGGGTGAAACGGGTGACATCATTGATTGTGGCGGGAAATATCTTGCCCCCGGCATTGTGGACATCGGGGTTAAGATCGGTGAGCCCGGCGAACGCCACAAAGAAAGCTTCCGCACGGCTGGGCAGGCGGCCGCTGCTGGTGGCGTGACCACGATGGTCATTCGCCCCGATACAACGCCTGCGGTCGACACGCCCGAGACTTTGGCCTTTGTTGCGCGCCGCGCGTCGCAGGTTGCCCCCGTGAACGTGCATTCGATGGGTGCGCTGACCAAGGCCCGCGACGGTCGCGAGATGGTCGAGATGGGGTTTATGCTGGACGCGGGTGCCGTTGCCTTCACGGATTGCGATCACGTTGTCACAAACAACAAGGTCTATTCGCGGGCCATGACATATGCCCGTTCGCTTGGCGCTTTGATCATCGGACACCCGCAGGATCCGGTGTTGTCGAAAGGGGCGGCAGTGACCTCGGGCAAGTTTGCGTCATTGCGCGGCCTACCCGCTGTCAGCCCAATGGCCGAGCGGATGGGGCTGGAGCGCGACCTTGCATTAGTTGAGATGACGGGTGTTGCCTATCACGCCGACAGCCTGTCCACCGCGAAATCGTTGTCCGCGCTGGAACGGGCCAAGGCCTCGGGTCTTGATGTGACCGCTGGTGTGAACATCCACCACCTGACACTGAACGAATTTGACGTGGGCGATTACCGCACCTTTTTTAAGGTTAAGCCGCCGCTGCGCTCGGAAGACGATCGGCTTGCGATGGTCGAGGCTGTCGCATCGGGCCTGATCGATGTTATTTCATCCATGCACACACCGCAGGATGAAGAAAGCAAACGCCTGCCCTTCGAAGAGGCTGCTTCGGGTGCTGTGGCGCTGGAAACTCTTTTGCCCGCCGCGATGCGACTGGTCCATGCCGGACTGATCGATCTGCCCGCACTTTGGCGGGCGCTGTCCCTCCATCCAGCGCGTCGCTTTGGTTTGCCGGGTGGAGAGCTTACCCAAGGCACACCTGCTGATCTGGTCCTGCTCGATCCTGATGCTCCTTTCGTGCTGGACCGGTTCAAACTGACTTCCAAATCCAAGAACACGCCCTTTGACGGAGCCCGGATGCAGGGTCGCGTGCTGGGCACTTGGGTTGCGGGCGAACGCGTTTATGGAGGTGGCGATGCCTGAGTTTGTGACTTCTCCTATGATCTTAGTCCTCGTCGCCATTGTGGGCTATCTGTTGGGCTCGGTGCCCTTCGGCATCGTGATGGCCCGGCTCTTCGGACTGGGTGACTTGCGCCAGATCGGGTCCGGCAATATTGGCGCGACCAATGTGCTGCGTACCGGAAGCAAACCCGCCGCATTTCTGACCCTGATCGGGGACGCGGGTAAAGGTGGTGCCGCCGTGCTGATCGCGCGGGCTTTGTTTGCCGAGGATGCCGCCCAAATCGCGGGCTTTGCGGCCTTTTTGGGCCATTGCTTCCCTATTTACCTTGGGTTCAAGGGTGGCAAAGGTGTGGCGACTTGGTTGGGCACGATGCTGGCGTTGGCCTTCCCGCTGGGGCTTGCGGCCTGTGCGACATGGTTGGTCACTGCGTTGATCTTCCGCATCTCGTCCCTTGCGGCGCTGGTTGCGGCTGCATTGTCGCCCGTTGTGGCACTTTTGCTAGGATTGCCTCAACTGGTGTTGTTGTCCATCGCGCTTGCGCTGTTGATTTTCTTTCGCCATCGCGCAAACATTAGCCGACTGATTGCCGGGGATGAACCTCGCATTGCGTTAAAAAAATGACCTGAAAAGGGGACAGATATGAGTTTTATGGAGTCCATTCGGACCTGTTTATCAAAGTATGTTGATTTTACCGGTCGCGCTGCGCGGAGCGAATTTTGGTTCTTCGCCCTGTTCACGACACTTGGAAGCATCGTGCTTGGCATCGTAGATACGGTGATCTTCGGCGCAGGCAACGATTTTTCACCGCTCAGTTCGATCTTCAGCCTTGCAGTGCTTCTGCCGAGCCTAGCTGTTGCCGCTCGCCGTCTGCACGATATCGATCGTACTGCATGGTGGCTACTGTTGGTGCTGGTGCCGATCGTTGGCTGGCTGGTGCTTCTGTACTTCCACGTCCTGAAGGGCACCGATGGTCCCAACCGCTTTGGAAACGACCCGTTGGGTGGTGCCGGGCACGGTGGCATGGATGATGGAGATTATGCTGCATCATCGATCCCACGTTCGGGCAGTTAAACCCTAGTCGATCTGAATAACTTTATCTCGCGATGTCGCGCCTTGTGTCAAAACGAGGCGCGATTTTGCTATCCCAAGGACGTTGGACAGCAACTTCACGACGGCCTTGTTGGCTTTCCCATCCTCGGGGGCGGTGGTGATATAGATGCGAAGCTTGCCCTCCCGTTCTTCAATCGCGTTACGCGTGGCTTTGGGCGTCACCTTTACGCTTAGGCTGGCCCCCGAAACAGCCAAATGAGAAAGTGCACCTTTTTTCATACGCGCAGACTTTCCAAAAGGGCTGGACGATGCAAACGCTCTGGACCAATTTGGCGATAAAGGAGAGCACATCATGCGCAAGACGGGATTTTTCTGGGACGAAAAGTGTTTTTGGCATTCGGGCGGGAATTATGCGGGCAATCTGCCGGTTGGTGGGTTGGTGCAGCCCTTGGCTGCCGGCGGCTTGCCGGAAAATCCCGAGACCAAGCGGCGGCTGAAAAACCTGATGGATGTGACGGGGCTGACGGGCGCGCTGGATGCTAGAACAGCGCCCGAGGCCGACCGTGAAACGCTGTCACGCGTGCATCCTGCGGCGTTTCTGGACGAATTTCAGCGCACTTCGGATGCCGGCGGTGGTGAGCTTGGTTTGCGCACTCCGTTTGGGCAGGGAGGCTATGAAATCGCAGCTCTGTCAGCGGGTCTGTCTGTAGGCGCTCTCGAGGCCGTTCTAAAAGGCGAAGTCGACAACGCCTACGCCTTGTCGCGCCCTCCCGGTCATCACTGTTTACCCGATTTTCCAAATGGGTTCTGCCTCTTGGCCAACCTTGCCATCGCGATCCGAAATGCGCAGGCTAAGGGGCTTGCGAAACGGTTCGTCGTGCTTGATTGGGATGTGCACCACGGCAATGGGACCGAGGCGATCTTTATCGACGACGCGGATGTGCTGACGATCTCGATCCATCAGGAGCGAAACTATCCGATTGATACCGGTGATGCTGACGTCCGTGGAGACGGCGCGGGGCAGGGTGCGAACATGAACATCCCACTACCGCCCGGTGGTGGCCATGCAACCTATCTTGAAGCGATGGAGAGGTTGGTGTTACCGGCCATTCGTGCCCATGAACCCGAGGTGATCGTGATCGCCAATGGCTATGACGCGGCGTTGATTGATCCCTTGTCCTGCATGCTCGCTACGGCCGATACGTTTCGCCAAATGACTCGAATGGTGGTCGAATTGGCGGACGAATTGTGCGCTGGGCGGCTGATGATGGCGCATGAAGGCGGCTATTCCGAGGTCTATGTTCCGTTCTGCGGCCATGCCGTGTTGGAGGAGATGTCGGGCGTGAATATTCAGGCGCCAGATCCTTTGGCGGAAACTTATGCGGCCCGCCAACCCAATCAGAAAGCAGAAGCGTTCTTTTCATCCCAACTGACAGAGCTTGCAGATTTCTTCGATGTAAAGTGAGTTAACATCTTGACCTCCGCGGCCTGAGACACGACATAACCCAAAGCCAACCGTCTTTGCGGCGGTCAAGCAAGTTGATGCTTACTAAAGGACACACATATGCCTGACCGCAACCAAGCCGCACTTGATTTCCTGCTCACCCGCCGCTCGCGCCCCGCAAAAACGCTTACTGGTCCGGGACCTGATCTAGATACGCTCGAGGTGATGTTGACTGCGGCGGCCCGTACGCCTGATCACGGAAAACTAGAACCTTGGCGCTTCGTCGTGCTGGGGAAACCGGCTCTGACGCGGGCGCATGCACTTGTTTCCGAACGCGGAGCAGCGCTGGGCTACGATGCGGCCAAGATTGAAAAAGAGCAGCTGGCCTATGACCGTAGCCCCTTGGCCGTGGTCGTCGTAGAAAGCCCGGTAGCTTCTGAGAAAGTGCCGATGATCGAGCAAACCTACTCGGCCGGGGCGGTTTGTCTGGCGCTTTTGAATGCCGCGCTGGCGTCTGGCTGGGGGGCAAACTGGTTGTCCGGCTGGGCAAGTTTCGACCGAGGCTTTGTGCGTGACGCTTTTGGTCTTGAGGATCACGAGGTCGTCGCTGGCATCATCCATATCGGCACCGAGACTGTGGCCCCGCCCGAGCGCCCGCGCCCGGATATGAACGCCATCACCACATGGATAGACGTATGATATTTGATGATTTCTTCCGCTCGGTCGGACAGCTTTCAGACCCGCGTTTCCGCAACGTACTGCTGAAAGGTCTGGCATTGACCATTGGCCTGCTGATCGCCGTTACGATCGCCATGACGTGGCTGGTTGGCTTTCTGGTGCCCGACACGCTGAGCCTGCCGTTTATCGGTGAGGTCACTTGGGTTGACGGCATTGCCGGGTGGGCGGCGTTTCTGGTGATGATGGTTCTGTCAGTGGTCCTGATGGTACCGGTCGCTGGTGCGTTCACAGGCATTTTTCTGGATGAGGTCGCAGACGCCGTCGAAGAGCGTCATTACCCCGAACTTGCCCCCGCACCGCATGTGCCGATGGGGGAAACGATCCGCGACAGCATTGGGTTTCTTGGTGTCATCGTTGGAGTCAACTTGATCGCACTTATCTTGTTTTTCTTCGTGGGACCGTTCGCGCCGATGCTGTTTTGGGTGGTGAACGGGTACCTGCTGGGGCGTGAGTATTTCCAGATGGCGGCTATGCGACGTGTGGGCCGGACGCAGGCCAAGCAACTTCGTTCGCGCCACAACCTGCAAATCTGGACCGCAGGGACGCTGATGGCCATCCCACTGTCGATCCCATTTGTGAACCTGCTGATCCCAATCCTTGGCGCGGCCACATTCACGCATTTGTTTCACCGGATCGCTGGTCGTTAAAACTATTCCGCTCTGCCTTTTCAGGCCGCAGTAAGAAATTTCGCACTGAATGTGATCCGCTTTACATAACGCCTCGTAATGAGGTTATGTTGACACTAGATCTTGAACCTCCGAGCACCCGGCCGACAGCGCCACCCGTGCTTCGTCACAAAGGAAAACCGGTGTCCCAGACCAAGTCAGAAGTTTCTGAGCAAACGGTTTGGATGCTCGCGGTGAGGGACAATCGCGATCGGGATGCATTCTGTGCATTGTTCGATCATTTCGCGCCGCGCCTGAAAGGGTTCATAATGCGGTCGGGCTGCGCGGCCCATCAGGCGGAAGAGATTGTTCAAGACGTGATGTTGACGGTCTGGCGCAAGGCGGCGTTGTTTGATCCCCATCGTGCGCAAGTGTCGGCGTGGGTGTATCAGATCGCGCGCAACCGCCACATCGATATTGTGCGTAAGGAAGGTCGCCCGCTGCCAGACGAGTTGGCAGAAGATCCGGGGGCCGAACCTGACGCAAGCCAAATACTTGGCGTAGAACAAGAAGCTGGCAAGTTAAGAAAAGCGCTCACGTCGCTCAAACCAGAGCAACGCGAGATCATCGAGAAGGCCTATATGGGCGAGCTGACCCATCAAGAGATCAGTACCCAGATGGGCCTGCCACTCGGAACAATCAAATCCCGTATTCGGCTGGGGCTGGAACGGTTGAGACACGAGCTAAAGGGAATGCGAGAATGACCGCAATTACCCATCATATCCCGGACGCCATTTTGGCGGCCTATGCGTCAGGTAACTTGTCGCATCCCTACGCGTTTGCCGTGGCCAGCCATGTGTCACTTTGTGATGACTGCCGCGCGGCTTTGGAAGCACACCAAAATATTGGCGGCGCGGTGCTGGATGGAACGGACGCCGTTGCTGTATCGGGTGATCTGAAAGCGGCCTTGCTGGCGCAGCTTGATGCGCCTGTGAAAGAAAAACCCGTTTATCGGCGGCAAGGCATCTATCCCCGTCCGGTCGTCGAAGCACTGAAAGGACGGGAGCCGAAGTGGAGGCCCGTTGGAATGGGTGTTCGCCAGACGATCCTGTCCTCAAGCGATGCCGGGACTGTGCGCTTGCTTTATATCCCGCCGGGGCAGGCGGTGCCTGATCATGGGCATAACGGGATGGAGATGACCTTGGTGCTACAGGGCAGCTTTACCGATGAAACCGGTTCTTTCGGTGTCGGTGATATTGAGATTGCGGATGAGGATCTGGATCATACACCCATTGCGGATCAGGGCGAGGCTTGCATTTGCCTTGCAGCCACCGACGCGCCCCTGAGGTTTCGAGCGTTTATGCCACGACTTTTGCAGCCATTTTTTCGGATCTAAACCACCCCTCACGCATACGAATTTGTGGATGCCAAGAACCAGTGCGTTGCGCTGGTTCTTTCTTTTTTATCAGCTAGTTAAGTGTAATCACTCACGATTTCGTGAGGTGGTGAACCAGAGTGAAAACCGCCCCGTACTCCTTGCATAGGTACGACTTAAACTTCGGGCATGTCGCCCACCAACAAGGAGAAAAATTATGAAAACCACAATTAAATCTGTGATCGCCGCACTCGCACTGACAGTGTCTGCAAACGCCACGCAAGCCGACAACATTGTCGAGATTGCAGCCGCCGACGAACGCTTCTCGACGCTCGTAGCTGCCGTTGGTGCTGCTGGTCTGGCCGAGACTTTGTCTGGTCCTGGCCCCTTCACCGTATATGCGCCGGTGAACGATGCATTCGCTGCCCTGCCCGAGGGCACAGTCGAGACTCTTCTGAAGCCAGAAAACAAGGGTCAACTGACCGACGTGCTGCTGTATCACGTTGATGACCGTAAGCTGACTGCAGGTATGATTCCCTCGGGATCGAACTACTTCAAGCCTGCCCTGACAAGTGCGCGTCTTTGCATCTCGAAGGGGTCGGACGGGGTCATGATTGCTGATGGGACCGGCGAAATGGCAAATGTCGTGATCGCGGATATCATGGCGGATAACGGCGTAATCCATGTTGTCGACAAGGTGTTGTTGCCGGGTAATCGCCCCGCTTGCCACTGATCCCTTAACGATCATTGAAATGGAAATGCCGCCCACGTCGGGCGGCATTATTTGTTGGAAAGGTCAGGATAGTATGATCACCGCCGATCCCTATTTCCCGCGATAGACGATCCAATCGGGTAGGTATTCCAGTACACGCATCATCCAAGAAAACGGAGCGGGGAAATCGGTACGGAAACGGCGACGCCCCATGGCCTTCAGTACGCGCCTCGAAGCGTCCTCTGCAGTCATCAGCATGGGCATTTTGAAGCTGTTTTTCTGTGTTAAGCGCGTCTTGATGAAGCCCGGATTGATCAGGCGAACGACCACACCTGTATCTTTCAAATCGAACCGCATGGTTTCGGCCAGGCTGACAAGCGCGGCCTTGCTGGCGCTGTATCCAATCGCCGAAGGCAGGCCGCGATAGCCTGCTAGTGACCCAATGAGAGTGATGTCACCCCGGTTGCGGCCGACCATTGTCGGCACGACCTCACCCAACACGCGCATCGCGCCCATGAAGTTGACTTCGCACATTGTCAGCGCGGCCTGGCTGTTCCATTTCGTGGCGGGCATGGGGTCGTAGGCACCGGCGATATAGACAACACCGTCGATTTCTCCGACCTCGTCGGTCGCATGTTGAACTTGCGTCATGTCGCTTACGTCGAACGCGACAACGCGCGCGTCTGACAGCTCCTGCGACAGGCTTTCCAGTCGCTCGGCATTGCGGGCCGAGATGACGAGCCGCGCGCCTTCACGGTCCAGATCACGGGCAAGCGCACGGCCCAGTCCTTCGCTTGCGCCGATCAGCCAATAGGTTTTCCCGGTGAACGTCGTCATACGTCGTTTCCACGATAGGTCTGGCTGTCCGAAATAAGCGGCTCCGGGGGTTCTGGCTTGCGCCTGAACGGCGCGCGTTTGGAATACAGGATCAGCGCCTGCCAGTAGATCAACGCCACAACACGGGCGGCGCCAAACGGACGACGTAGCGCGGCCCACGCAAGCGATCTGTTACTGGCCACGCGACGCGGTCCAGCGAGCGTCGCAAGCACGCCTTCGCAGTCGTTTTGATATAGAATGCGGATGTCTACATGTTCCGAGGTCAGGTCGAAGTTGAAAAGGTAACGCCCTTCTACTTTCTGGAAAGGAGAAACATGCATCAGTTTGATCGCCGAGATCTTGTCGGCCTTCTGGATCGGTCTGAAATCATCATGCGCGCAGAAATAACAATGCCGGTGCCCGAAGGTGTTGTTCACTTCCGCAACAAACGCGCGAGGAGTTCCGTCTCTCATCGCGATCCAAAAGCTGACCGGATTGAAGTGAAACCACAGAAAGTTGGGCTGGGTGAGCAGCCAAAGTTGATGATCGTCTGGATCCATCCCGCGTTCGCGCAAGACCTCTTTGAACCAATTGACGCCGCTTCCGGTTCCACGTGGCCCGCCATGATGTTTGTCCCACAGTGACCAAAGGTTGAATCGATTGCGTGAGAACAGGCTCAGCTGTGCGTCCTGCGACAGGTCGCACAGCACGAAATCCACGCCATATGTGAACGAGTTTTTCAACGTTCCGCGACGGGCGTGCAGCGTCTTGGCCTGAATGTGATCTATCATAGTGTCCCTATTACGCATGAAGCGCAGGTTTGGATCACGTCATTTCCGCATCTCGGTTGATTTTTCCCGGGCTCGCCCCAGCCGGCAAGCCCAAATTTTTGCTAGCTTTTTTTGATCCGGGCCGATCTGGTCACCGTAATCAGCCCATGTAGTTCAGGAAAGAGACCTTTATGCTTGACCAACAACGGGGCCAACGACGGAAAATCGCCATCGTAGGGGCGGGAATATCCGGGCTTTCGGCGGCCTATTATCTGTCGGCAAACCATGACGTTACGATCTACGAGGCAGCGCCCCGTTTGGGTGGTCATGCACGTACGGTAATGGCGGGTAAAAATGGGGATCAACCCGTTGATACAGGGTTCATTGTCTTCAACTATGTGACCTATCCCAACCTGACACGCCTCTTTCGGGAGTTGGACGTTCCTGTAACCAAAAGCGAGATGAGCTTTGGCGCCAGCATCGACGATGGCTGGCTGGAATACGGCCTGAACAACCTAAAATGCATCACCGCGCAGAAGCGAAACCTTTTGCGTCCTAAGTTTTACAAGATGATCGCGGATATCGTCCGGTTCGGTAAGCGCGCTGAAGACGCCGCTCAGGATGATGACAAAACCATCGGAGAGTTGGTGGATGAGCTGCGCTTGGGCGAATGGTTTCGCAACAACTACCTGATGCCTATGTGTGGTGCGATTTGGTCCACACCGGTGGATGAGGTCGATCAGTTTCCCGCAAAATCTTTGGTCCGGTTCTTCCGCAACCACGCGCTTCTTGCTGGTTTGGGCGAGCATCAGTGGTGGACAGTGAAAGGCGGAAGCATCGAATACGTTAACCGGCTTGAGGCCGCGTTGCGCGCGCGCGATGTGGATATTCGCACAAGTGCCCCAGTGACGGACGTCGCGCGGATGTCTTATGGCGTCACCGTGCGGACGGACACCACAGAAGACAAAGGCTATGATGACATCATTCTGGCCTGCCACTCTGATCAGGCGCTGGCGATGCTTGGCGATGACGCGACCGAGCTTGAAACCAACGCGCTGGGGGCCATCCGTTATCAGCCCAACAAGGCGGTGCTGCACTGCGATCCCGGCCAGATGCCCAAGCGCCGCGCCTGCTGGTCTAGTTGGGCCTATCGGTCTCAGGGTGGGGATATCGGCGTAACGTATTGGATGAACAAACTTCAGAACATCCCGGAAAGCGATCCGCTTTTCGTGACCTTGAACCCGTCATCAGAGATTGCAGCAGATAAGATTTACGACGAGGTAGAATTTGCCCATCCGGTGTTCGACAAGCCTGCGCTGCGAGCTCAACAAGAGCTGCGTGCGATGCAGGGTATGAACCGCACTTGGTATGCAGGCGCTTATCACCGCCACGGGTTCCACGAAGACGGCATCGCCAGCGCCATGCGCATTGTGCAGATGCTTAACAAAGACCAGCCAACAAGAGGTACCGACATTGCGATTGACGAACAAAGCCCTGAAGTCGGAGTTTCTGTCCACCTGTGAACGTCTGCAGGAGGGGCAGCTGACCTTGCGCACCCCAGAAGGCGACACCTATCACTTTGGCGCATCCGGCCCCGAGGCCGAGATGCAGATCAACGACTGGGCAGCCGTGTCTGCAATGGCCGCGCATGGTCAAGTTGGGCTGGGCGAAACTTATGTGCAAGGTATGTGGGATACGCCTTCAGTCGAGGGGTTGATGTCCATCGCTATGCGCAACCGCGACCATTTGGGGTCGTATGATCAAGCCAGTGTCTTCAATCGGGCAAAATTCCGTCTGGTCGATACCATGCTGCGGGCCAATTCTCGGCGTGGATCACGTAAGAACATCCGGTCGCACTACGATGTCGGAAACGAATTTTATCAGCTTTGGCTGGACGATGGGATGACCTATTCCTCGGGCATCTTTACCGAAGATAGCGACGATCTGTCTGATGCTCAGACCCAGAAAAACACCCGCGCTTTGTCGCGGCTGGGGTCTGGTGATCGGGTGCTTGAAATTGGTTGCGGATGGGGCGGTTTTGCAGAACATGCCACGCGTCGGGGGCGTGACGTCACCGGCGTCACGATCTCGCGCAACCAGCACAGCTATGCGGAATGTCGCCTTGACGGACAGGCGGACATTCAACTGCGCGACTATCGCGATATCGACGAGCGCTTCGACAACATCGTCTCGATCGAAATGATCGAGGCCGTGGGCGAGCGCTACTGGCCCAGCTACTTCGATGTATTGAAACGCAGCCTTGCCGAGGGTGGGCGGGTGCTTTTGCAAGCGATCACCGTTAAAGACAGCTTCTTTGAGACCTACAAAACGTCGTCCGATTATATCCGCCAGTATGTGTTTCCCGGTGGGATGCTGTTGTCGGATCAAGTGATCAAGGACCAGGCCGGTCGGGCAGGGCTGGCCGTTCAGGACAGTTTTGCCTTCGGTCAGGACTATGCGAAGACCTGCCGCATCTGGGCCCAGCGGTTTGAAGCGCAAAGGCGTAAGATATCCGAAATAGGCTACGGCCAGGCGTTCCAGCGCAATTGGCAATACTATCTCGAGATCTGCGCAGCGTCATTCGCCGTTGGCCACACAAATGTTGTGCAGGTGGAACTGGCCCATGCCCATGCGTAGTTTGGTCTTGATCCTACTGATTGCCGTCGCGTCGTTTCTGGCTCCGACCAAGCCCGCGAACGCGCAATCCAACGTGGTGTCGGGCGCGCTACCGGGGGCCGAACTTCGCGGTAATGCCGTGTTGCGGTTTCTTGGGATACCCCTTTATCAGGCCCGGCTGTTCACCGTTGGAGGCGCGCCTTTCAATTGGGCCGACGACTTCGCTTTGGAGCTGACCTACAAGCGCAATCTGACACAGTATGATCTGGTCGAGGCCACAATGCGCGAATTCAAACGCACCGGCGGACGCATCCCGGTCGATGCGCAGTTAAACACCTGCTTCAAAGCGGTGAACAAAGGCGACAGCTATCTTGCTGTGACCAATGGGACTGACAAGATTGATTTCTGGCGCAATGGCGCGCGCACCTGCACGCTTAGATATCCGCAGATCAAAAGCCGATTCATGGGTATTTTTCTGGGCGACAACACGCGTTCGAAATCCTTCACGCGCACGCTCAAGGGTCAGTAGATGCTCTATCCCCGCGTCAGTCTTTATGCCTTGATGTTGGCGGCGGCTGGTATTCCGCTCTATATTCATTTGCCCCGGTTTGCCTCGGTCAATCTGGGAATTGGCTTGGGATTGATCGGGACAATTCTGCTTTTGATCCGATTGGTCGATCTGGTTCAGGACCCACTTCTGGGCTGGGCCATCGACCGCTGGCCGCGCGCGCAGGGGCTCTTTGCCGTTCTTGCGGCCCTTGGGCTTGTCATAGGGTTTCCGATCCTGTTTTCGCTTGCTCCCGGACCGCAGGCGACGATCGCTTTGGTGTTGGTTCTGGTAGTGCTTTTTTCGGCCTACAGCCTTGGTATGATCCTTCTTTACGGGCGCAGCGCGACACTTGCCAAAGAACCGAATGATAAAGAGCTGATGACCCTTGCTGCCTACCGTGAGGGCGGGATGTTGGCAGGTGTGGTCATCGCGGCGATTGCGCCGGGGGTGTTTTTAGCACTTGGATCAGGGGGGCTGGGATATCCGGCCTACGGATTGTTTTTGGGGGCGGTTGCATTTGTGGCTGTCGTCCTGAGTTTTCCAATCTGGCGCCGCACCCCCATTCTGGGAGATCCACTAAGCTTTGCAGCCCTGACCAAAGCAGGCGCGATACGGCTTTTGATCCTCGCGCTGGTCAATTCAATGCCAGTCGCGATCACCTCGACCCTGTTTCTGTTTTTTGTCGAAGATCGGCTGCAACTGCCGGGAAAAGCAGGGCCTCTGCTGATCCTGTTTTTCCTTTGCGCGGGTCTGTCGGTACCGTTCTGGACACGACTCAGCCAGCGCTTGGGGCCGAAAACAGTTCTGGTGGTCGCCATGCCGCTGACCATTGCAGGCTTTGTCGGCGCAGCCTTTCTTGCGCCCGGCAACCTGGTTGGCTTTGCGATTATCTGCATTGCTTCGGGTGCCGCGCTCGGCGCTGATATGGTCGTGCTTCCGGCGATGTTTTCGGTTGTGCTGACCCGTGCTGGGCTGTCCGCTTCGACCGCATTTGGCATCTGGTCTTTCGCGACCAAACTGGGCCTTGCCCTTGCCGCCTTCACCGTTCTGCCGGTGTTGGAGCGAAGCGGCTTTCAACCCGGGCAATCCAACACACCGCAGGCGCTTGAAACTCTCAACATCGCGTATGCGATCGTTCCCTGTATACTGAAACTCTGCGCCTTCGCCCTTGTTTTGGCGCTTCCGACCGAGGACCGTCACCCATGAAACTCATCTCGTTGATCTTGCTGCTGATATTGGCTGCCATCTTCGCCAAAACCGTGCTTCTAAGCTTTCGCGCCCAGAGCCCGGACGATTATGCCGACACGACGCCACTCTTTTCACTTAAGGAGCATCTGAACGGTCGTTTTGCATCGGAGGGCTTAATCTTTGGCCCTAATGGGAAAATGACCAACAGTTTCGTGGCCGAGATGGTTGGTGAATGGGAAGGCAGCACGGGAACACTTAGCGAGAAATTCACCTACTCCAACGGGCGCGAACAAAACCGGAAATGGTTCCTGAAACTTGGCAATGGCAATACTTTCACAGCGACAGCCGATGACATTGTCGGCGAGGCGCAGGGCACTATGTCAGGTTCGACCGTATCGATGAAATACACCATAGTTTTGCCAGAAGAGGCCGGTGGTCACACGCTCACGGCCACGGATTGGCTGTATCTGACCCAAGATGGGGTCATCATGAACAAATCCGAGATGAGGAAGTTCGGGGTGAAGGTCGCCGAGTTGGTCGCCACGATGCGGCCATTAGGTGACGAGGCGCTGGCGTCAGACTGAGGATGTGGACCCACTGCGGTACAGTATCGAACTTGTGAACGGCACTCGCGGAACTGCGCCTTGGTCTTTTCGCTCAAACCCCTATCTTAGCGGAAACCAAAAAGGACGGGACGCATGGGACTTTTGCAAAACGGTGAATGGGTCGACCAATGGTACGACACGAAATCAAGCGGTGGGCGGTTTGTCCGCAAAGCGCCGCAGTTTCGCAACTGGATCACCGCGGATGGGTCCGCCGGGCCAAGCGGAGTTGCAGGGTTCAAAGCTGAACCTGATCGCTATCATCTCTATGTCTCGCTCGCCTGCCCATGGGCGCATCGCACCCTGATTTTTCGGGCACTCAAAGGGCTTGAGGAAATGATCCCGATCTCCGTGGTGCATTGGTACATGGCGGAAAATGGTTGGACCTTTCAACCGGGTGAGGGGACCATTCCTGACGCTGTAAACGGGTCTGAATTCATGTACCAAGTCTATACCGCAGCGCAGCCGGATTATTCCGGGCGTGTCACGGTTCCAGTGCTGTGGGACAAGCAAGAACAAACGATTGTGTCGAATGAATCACCCGAGATCATTCGAATGTTCAATTCAGCCTTCGACGGGATTGGTGCGACGCCGGGCGACTATTACCCCGAACCCTTGCGCGCCGAGATCGACGCGCTGAATGACCGCATCTATGACACCGTGAACAATGGGGTCTACAAGGCGGGCTTTGCCACGACGCAAGAGGCATACGAAGAGGCGGTTGTCCCACTGTTTGATACGCTGGATGATCTTGAGGCTCGGCTGTCTAAGACGCGATACCTGACAGGCAAAACCATCACCGAGGCAGATTGGCGCCTGTTCACAACGCTGGTGCGGTTCGATCCGGTCTATGTCGGCCACTTCAAGTGCAACCTGCGCCGCATTGCCGATTATCCAAACCTGTCTGGCTATGTCCGCGATCTGTATCAGCAGCCCGGCATCGCAGAGACGGTCGATATGGCGCATATCAAGAACCATTACTATGCCAGTCATGAAAGCATTAACCCCAGTCGCGTCGTGCCCAAGGGTCCCGACATCGACTTCAATGCGCCGCATGATCGGGCGAGACTGGGATAACTGGCCTTAATCAACCATCGGGAATACGGCTGTCTTTTTGACTGTGCCGTAAACAAAGCTCGTATCGATCGAAGCGATGCCGCCAATCGGGTGGATGCGATTGCGAATGAAGTCCTCATACGCATCAAGGTCCGAGACCACGACACGTAGCTGATAGTCAGTCGCACCAGTCAGGACATGGCACTCCAACACTTCGTCGATGGATAGGATGCGCCGTTCAAACTGCTGCACGTCCTCTTCGTTGTGCCGCTCCAACCGGATGCGGACAAACACGGTTATGGGCAAACCATAGCTTGCCGCGTCTGCTTCCACTGCGAAGCCGCGAATGGCCCCGGAGCTTTCCAAATTACGCAACCGGCGCAAACAAGGCGATGGCGACAGATTCACGGCGTCCGCCAAATCTTGATTGGTCATACGCCCGTTCTGCTGCAATGCGCGGATAATCTGGCGGTCCTTGCTGTCCACTTGCACCTCTATTGGCAGTATATGCTAATATTTATCCTAAAAGTGGCAGATTTCGCAATCTATGGAAAGCCGGAACTTGGCATAGTTCATGCGACACCCAGATAGGAGCTTGCTATGTCCGCCAACTCATCCACAGGTTTTGCCACGCGCGCCATTCACCATGCCTATGACCCGCAAGACCATGAAGGCGCGTTGACACCGCCTTTGCACCTAACCTCGACATTTGCATTCGAGACGGCAGAAGCAGGGGGCGAAATGTTTGCCGGTGACCGTGCAGGCCACATATATTCGCGCATCTCTAACCCGACTTGCGATCTGTTAGAGCAACGCATCGCGACGCTGGAAGGGGCCGAAGCCGGGCTTGCCTTGTCGTCGGGCATGGGTGCGATCACAGCGACTTTGTGGACGCTGTTGTCCCCGGGTGACGAGGTGATCGTGGACAAAACGCTTTATGGCTGCACATTCGCGTTCATGCAGCATGGGTTGGCCAAATGGGGCGTGACGATCACCCATGTCGACATGACTGACCCGGAGAATCTGCGCGCTATAATCAACGAAAAGACCCGTGTGGTGTATTTCGAAACTCCCGCAAATCCAAACATGAGGTTGGTCGATATTTCCGCAGTGTCGAACATCGCACATGAAAAAGGTGCGACAGTTGTGGTCGACAACACCTATGCCACACCCTACCTCACCCGCCCGATTGAGCATGGTGCCGATATCGTCGTTCATTCCGCCACCAAGTACCTAGGCGGCCATGGTGATGTCGTAGCGGGGCTGCTGGTTGGGTCATTGGAGCAGGTCAGCGAAATTCGCCTTGTCGGGATGAAAGACATGACAGGTGCTGTCATGGCTCCTTTCAACGCGATGCTGATTTTGCGCGGCCTTAAGACGCTTGCTTTGCGAATGGATCGTCATTGTGCCTCGGCACTGAGTGTGGCCCGTTGGTTGGAGGCACATCCAGTTGTGAAATCAGTGTCGTTTCCGGGGCTAGAGGGTGGTGCTCAATTTGACGTAGCCAGACGGCAAATGGACAAACCGGGCGCGATGATCGCGTTTGAAGTCGAGGGCGGGATTGCCGGTGGTATCGCAATGATGAACCGTTTGTCCTTGATCCAACGTGCCGTTTCATTGGGTGATGCCGAGACGTTAATCCAACACCCGGCATCGATGACGCATTCGACATATACCCCCGAGGAACGAGCGGAACACGGCATTTCAGATGGACTGATCCGTTTGTCAGTCGGATTGGAAGAAGTCGAGGATATTCTTGCAGACCTTGATGCGGCGCTGACGTCCACCGTTGCGCACGCGGCCGAATAAGTTTCAGGGCGTGCGCGCGTATCCGGCTTTGACACGACGGATTGGGATTGATGACTGGATCGAGGCCACGCCTTCAACTTTGGTTAGCTTGCCGACAAGAAAGGCTTCGAAATCGCGCAAACCGGTGGTGGCAATGCGCATCAAATAGTCCCGATCACCGGTCATCAGCCAACAATCCACGACCTCGGGAAACGACGTAATTGCATCTTCAAACCGCACCAAAGCGTCATCGACCTGCCGATCAAGTTGAACCGACACGAAAACGGAGACGTCAAACCCCAAAGCCGCCTCATCAATGCGCGCGCCATAACCTGTGATCACGCCTGCTTCCTCAAGCCGTTTTACGCGTCGCGCTGTTGGGGTGGGGCTTAAGCCGATGTGCTCGCTTAGCTCTTGAACCGAGATGCGACCTTCGAATCCCAGTCGGCGCAGTATCTGAACATCAAATGGATCAAGTTGAAGGGCATCCACTATAAAATCTCCTAATTTTGGTGGTATCCACCACAAACCGCCGAGATTGGATCATAGAACGCCGAGATGCCGCAAGGCAATCCTGCTATCATAAACACCTGCCCGCGCGCGTGCGTGATTGAGGCAACTGCCAAGACCGAGGACAAAGAATGACTGCTCATGCGATTGCCGATATCGATCAGTTAAAGACCATTGAGCAACGTCTGTTGTGGCTATCTCATTGGATGATCCACCATGCCAACCACGTCCGCCCGAAGGTGGATGGGATTAAAATCGGTGGGCATCAGGCATCCTCGGCGTCGATGGTGTCGATCATGACAGCCCTGTATTTCAGCGCGCTGAAACCTGAAGACCGGGTTGCCGTGAAACCACATGCCAGCCCGGTTTTTCATGCGATGCAATACCTGATGGGCAATCAAACCCGCGAGAAGATGGAGAACTTTCGGGGCTTTGGTGGTGTCCAAAGCTATCCGAGCCGCACCAAGGATATTGATGATGTGGATTTCTCGACCGGGTCTGTTGGGCTGGGCGTTGCAATCACGTCTTTTGCGTCTTTGATACAAGACTACATCGCCGCCAAGCCTTGGGGCAAAGATGCACCCATGGGACGGATGGTGGCGCTGGTCGGCGATGCAGAACTGGATGAGGGCAACATCTATGAATGTCTGCAAGAGGGTTGGAAAAACGATCTGCGCAACACGTGGTGGATCATCGACTACAATCGCCAATCGCTTGACGGAATTGTGCGCGAGGGCCTTTTTGAGCGGGTTGAGAAAATCTTCGATGCGTTCGGTTGGGATGTGGTGCGGGTGAAGCACGGCACGCTACAACGTGCCGCGTTTGAAGAACCCGGAGGGGAAAGGCTGCGTAACTGGATCGATGCGTGCCCAAATGCTGAATACTCCGCGCTGACCTATATGGGTGGGGCCGTCTGGCGCAAACGATTGATGGAAGATCTGGGCGATCAAGGCGACGTCTCGGCCCTGATTGATCGCCGCTCAGACGATGAATTGGCCGCGTTGATGGAGAACCTTGGCGGCAATTGCGTGGAAACCATGGCCGAGACGTTCGCGGCCATTGACCACGATCGCCCCACTTGTTTTCTGGCCTATACGATCAAAGGCTGGGGCACACCGATTGCCGGACACAAGGACAATCATGGGGGGTTGATGAACAAGACCCAGTTTGCCGAATGGCAGACCCATATGGGGGTGGCACAGGGCGATGAATGGGAACCGCTGGCTTCGGTCGATGACGTGGGTGCCGTGAAGACATTCCTGTCCCAAGTTCCGTTCTTTGCCCAAGGAACGCGCCGGTTCTCAGATGAGAAACTGGAGGTGCCGGCTGTTGACATTGCAAGTGACCGAGAGATCTCGACCCAGATGGCATTCGGAAAAGTGCTGGACGATTTATCCAAGGGCGACAGCGACCTTGCGTCCCGGATTGTCACAACATCACCAGACGTCACGGGCACCACAAACCTTGGGCCTTGGGTGAATCGTCGCAAGTTGTTTGCCCGGACCGCTCAGGCCGATGCCTTCATCGAACACCGTATCCCGTCGACTGCCAAATGGGAGTTCACGCCAGAAGGGCAACATATCGAGCTGGGCATTGCTGAAATGAACCTGATGTTGCTTTTGGGCGCTGCGGGTCTGTCACACAGCCTGTTCGGCAAACGGCTGGTCCCGGTTGGCACCGTGTATGATCCGTTTGTCTGTCGCGGCCTCGATGCGTTGAACTATGCGTGCTATCAGGATGCGCGGTTCTTGCTGGTTGGCACGCCATCGGGCGTGACACTGGCCCCCGAAGGCGGTGCGCACCAGTCCATCGGGACGCCTCTGATCGGTATGTCTCAAGACGGGTTGGCGGCGTTTGAGCCCGCCTTCGCAGACGAGCTTGCGGTGATCATGGAGTGGGCGTTCGACTATCTACAGCGCGATGGCGAAGGCGACCCGGATGAACGCACCTGGTTGCGCGACGAAACGGGCGGAAGCGTCTATCTGCGCCTGACCACCAATCCTGTGGAGCAACCCGGAAAACGCGTGGATGAGGACTTTCGACAGGGGGCTGTCGATGGGGCCTATTGGCTCCGCAAACCCGGTGCGAACTGTGAGGTAGTGATTGCTTACCAAGGCTCGGTCGGACCAGAGGCAATCAAGGCGGCTGGCATGATCGGCGAGGGACGGCGCGACATTGGTGTGCTAGCGGTTACCTCTGTGGACCGCCTGAACGCTGGCTGGACCGCCGCTCAACGTGCCCGCGCGCGTGGGAACGACAAAGCGCAATCCCATATCGAACGTCTGATGCAAACCCTGCCGCGCCATTGCAAGCTTATCACCGTGATCGACGGCCACCCAGCGACACTGTCTTGGTTGGGAAGTGTCATGGGCCATCAGACGATCCCATTGGGCGTGGAGCATTTTGGCCAAACCGGTACGATTGGCGATCTGTATCGACATCATGGGATTGATGCGGACGCTATTGTTGCAAAAGTACGAGGTTTGTCGTCAGGAAAGCCTATCCATTAGAGCGTGGCGTGGGCGCCGCGCTTTCGCGCAGTCGCCTAGGATAGCGAACCCTAGGATTAGCGAACGGTGACGACGGGACGCGATCGAACCATTCTTGCGCGGCGTAAGAGCCACGCAAAGGGATCGCTGTCTAATTTGTCATGTCATGCGCGGTGCCATAATCAAAAAAACTTGTGCGCGCCCGGGCTGGCTTGTCTAACGATGCGCTGATCTAGCGCGCGGCCTGTGACAACGGACGTAATATGGCCTTGCAAGGGCAATTTGGACAGGTCGATGTTTTTGACGATGACGAAGCCGCGCGCAATGATGCGACTGGCAGGCCGGTCGTAACACTGTGTTTGGGCACTCCCGAAGGCCCAACCATTTGACGGCAGTATTTATGTTCTGATCGAGTTGTTCGATGGGTTGGAGCAATCCGAGCCGGATGCTGTTTCGCACAAGACGCAAGCTGCAAGGTTTGGGTCGATGAAAAGATCTTGGTGACCGTGCCCGTTTTTCGCTCCTTTGTTCCAACCACAAGAAAGCACATCATCACTATTGGCGTGATACAAGTGCAAGTCACGGCACGGTTGCCCAGAAGGCTGTCATGAAGGTAGTCTATGGCAGTGACTTTGACACTTTGGCCTTACCACTTACCATTGCTGCTCGTCGATCAAGAAGGTTACACCTAGCAACGCGCAAGATTAGAATATGCCACCAGTTTTGGTTAAGCAGCATGATGGGCAGTATCTACGGGACCGAGCAACTCAATATCGAGCGCGCCCGATCGCCATTTGACGTCGTATTGGAAGAGGCCAGAACCTTGTTCGAGAAATTACTTCGTGTCGTCGGTGTCGGGGGTGTGGCGACATTGCTTCATGTGATCACGGCAACCTTGGTACATCGTCTTTTGGGCACGGCCGATCTGGGGGCAAATTTCATCGGATTTTGCAGCTCGGTTATGGTATCCTATCTTGGCCATTCTCGGCTTACCTTTGCCGTCACGCCCGATTATGAGAAGTGTCTGCCCAGACTTGTCTTCGTGTCCCTGTTGGGGCTAGTCGCCAGCAGCCTGATTGTCTGGTTCGTCGGTGTGATTGGAGGCGGAAGCTTTTTTGTCGCCATGGTTGCCGTTGCGTTGCTTTTGCCTCTAACGAACTTTCTGGCCCTTCGGTTTTGGGTGTTCACGCACAATTCGTCGCCTTTCCTTCCGTCTTGGCCGATGGTTGCTATCACTCTCGGCGCAGCGTTTGTGGTTATGACAACCTATTGGAACTGGCCGATCAACCAGGATACGGCTTGGTACCTGGTCGCAACGCGTAAGATGCTTGGGGGCGCGCGGCTCTATGTTGACGTAGCTGACGTTAACCCGCCGTTGATCTTCTATCTGACGACACCAGCACTGCTGATCGCGGACGCGCTGCACATCAGCGACTCCAATGGGCAATATCTGGCCCTTGTCCTTTTGTACATGCTCAGCCTGCTCTGGACCGGTGCGGTGCTGCGCCGTTCGGTCGACATTGGGCCTATGCGCAGGTTGGTATTCTTTGGAATTATGACTGCGATATATATATTGCCCTCTGCGGTGCAGATCGGGCAGCGAGAGCATTTGCTGATATTGTTCCTGTCGCCGTGGGTGGTCGGCCATTTGTCGGGTTCCTTCCGTCCGCAACCGATCCCTAGAAGTATGTTTGCCGCCGTCGGGATGTGCATCAAACCAATCTTCCTGATCTTCCCAATCGCATTCGTATCGTGGGACATCATACGAACAAGATCAATCAGGCCACTTTTCTCTCCCAGCTACCTATCCATGCTACTCATAGCGGTGATCTACGTCGTGTTCACGGTGGCCCGACACCCGGAGTACTTGAATGAACTTGTACCGACGACTGGCCAGGTCTTCGGCGCTTACAAACTGCCGCTTCTCGATATTATGAGGGGGCATTATATGTCGTTGTCCATCGGGATGTTGGCTCTTATTCCGACGCTGGTTCGCGGCTCGGTCGGTGCGGCGGTTTTTGGGCTGGCCACTTTGGCCGCTTTGATCAGTTTCTTGGTTCAAAGCACCGGGTTTGGATATCATCTTTTCCCCTACTTCACATACGCTCTATTGGCTGGTGCGTGGTTTATCCTGACGAGTACCCACCTTTCTATTAGGCTCGTCATCTCGGCCATCGCCTGTGCGCTCCTCTTGTCGACGCTCTACTCGCGGGGCAAGTACGACAATGCTGCGACCAACGAAGTGGTCAGAGTGGCCAACGAGTTTGGTCCAATAAACCGATTGTTTGCAGCATCGACGATACTCGACCCCGGTGTGCCTGCTGCTTTGCGGCTGGGGATAGAGTGGACGAGCCGCTACCCGAGCAATTGGCTATATCCAGGGGCGCTGAGTGCCTTGGAACGAACCGATTGCATAACCGAGCCCGAGCGGTGTCAGGAACTCACCTCAATCGTCGACAAAAATCGGATCGCCAATCTTCAGGACATCGACCGCTACGAACCGGACTTGATTGTGATTGACCGGTCGGCGACCGGCACTCACATAAATCCGCTTTCGTGGCTGAACTACATGTCTGCGACCCCCGGGTTTGCTGAGGTCATGGAGGATTATACTTTGGTGAAATCGACCGCAGGTATGGATTATTATCTTCGCAATGATGGCTGAGCGGGCTGCGGTCAAACGTGCGGAGCACTAGTTCAAGTTGAAGACCTGACCCACGGATAGACCTTTCTCGGTTCCGCCCGTCCGTATCCAAACCTTGTCACCCCGTATCCGAGAAACCTTGAACGCGTTCAGGTCAGAACCTCTGATGGCTTTGACGATGCGCCCATCGTTTAGCTCCAAGAGCGCCCAGGCGTTTGACTTGGACTGAAAAACGCCCAGCACAGCCACTTGGTCACTGTCTCCGTATCCCAGCCGCGCCGGTGTGTGCAGACTGCGTTTGGTCGGGGCAATAGCCGCGGGGGTGCTGCTGCCCGGGGGGGTGGGGCTTTGGGCAACGCGTTCCGGGCGTTCGGTAATAACGGCAACTGGTGGCGATCGCCTGACCACATCCGACAGTGCGGCGGTCTGTATGATCGGTGCGGGGAGCATTGCGGGTTTGACCGATGGCAGCATTGGGTCAGTCGCCGTGCCCACAGCGACTTCTGTGGTGTATTGTGGCGGTGTCAGCGACCGCGTCACCGCCAGAACTGCGTGATGATCGATCTGCTGGGGCCAATCCAGCGCGGCGGTGATCGTCAGATCGTTCTGAGGTGCGAAGGATTGGACGGTCCAGAACCCGCTCAGCCTGGCGGCAAGCGGTCTTCTTGTGATTTTCTGAGATGCTGGGATTGTTATGGGCTGTCCGATATCCGTGCCCGACCCAAAGGGTTTGGCAATTTCTGCAACTAAGAATGGCGCAGGGGCGTCGTGAACTTCAACCGTTTCTATCATAGGCTCGGCCGCCGTGAGTGGCGGCGTTTGACCGGTCGCTGACGGTTCTGGCAGTGCATAAACGTCCATCGACGGCGGATGATCGGGCCAGATCAACCCAGCGGCGTAGATAGATAGAGTAATGCAAACCGCAATCACCGCCGTCAGCGTTGAGGTGATGGTCCAAGCCAGTCGATGTGACCGCTCTACTTGCATTTATCCTACCTGTGCATTCAAGAACTCAGAGCCACAAAAGGAACGCGCCAGTAGGTGACTTGTCAACAAAGAGGATTAAGTACTGTAATCAAACAATCTTTTTGTTAATCATTGTTGCCTACTTGCCTACAAAGGTGGCCCCGACACAGTCCCGATGTTCCCTGTGTATCATTAATCCGACAAACGCGATTCAACGCAAAAGGAAAGCTGGTGGCTGACGGCGAAGACTTGGGAAGTTGTGTGATATCTAATACACATCTGAAAGAAGGAGAAGAATTGGTCGGGCTGAGAGGATTCGAACCTCCGACCCCCTGCTCCCGAAGCAGGTGCGCTACCAGGCTGCGCTACAGCCCGACCGTGCCCGGCGAAATAACGCTTCCGGTGGTCAAGGGCAAGGTTCGATTTAGGACGTTTACAGCGTCAGAACCATCTTCGTGGCACTGGCAAACCCAAGGAGCGAGGCCATGGGGCCGGTTTGTTCTTCGCCAATGGCTGTAAAGCCCAGGCGCTCATAAAGCGCCCGTGCCCGTGGGTTGGTGTCGATCACATCCAACGTAATTTTTGTGAACCCTTTGGCGCGCGCATAGTCGAACAGTTCGTTGAATAAGGTTGTTCCAACCCCCTGACCGCGCGCGTCATCCGCAACACATATCCCATCCATTTGAAGCGTGTCTTCAGGGGCCTTTCGTTCCAATAAAGCAAGTGGGACAAGCCGCCATATTGCTCCGATGCGGTAGTGACGGAAAAGAGCAGACACGCCAGCGTTCGAAAATCCGTCTCCTGACGCTTGGTGGGCGGCGATGCCCAACAATTTGCCCTCAGAATCAGTGGCGGCGATGACGGCGGAATGGTTGACCGTCGCGGTGAAAAACTTACGGCCTCGATCCGCGGGACCAAGCAGTTTGCCAAGCTTTCCCCCGAACGCCTCCCAATACAGCGCGGCGGCGTCCGCTTCTAGCCCGTCAGGTAAGCTGTGGTGCAGAATGATTTTGGTCATCTAGGAAATATGGGGTGTCGCTCGCGAAAGAAAAGCCGGCCCAAACAGTTTCGGACCGGCCTTGCAGGTTTCATGCGTTTAAAGGTTCGCGTTCAATGCAGCGATAACTGCATCCCCCATGGCGGCGGTGGATGCCGGCTGCACACCTTCGTCATTCAAAAGGTCCGCTGTGCGAACACCATCCGCCAAAACCTTCTCGATCGCGGCTTCGACCATGTCGGCCTCCGCCCCCATGTCAAAGCTGTAGCGTAGCGCCATGGCAAAGCTCAGGATACAGGCGCTGGGGTTGGCTTTGCCTTGACCCGTGATGTCAGGGGCTGATCCGTGGACCGGCTCGTACATCGCTTTCGGGCGACCGTTGGCCATTGGAGCACCCAGCGAGGCCGATGGCAGCATACCCAGCGATCCGGTCAGCATAGCCGCGCAATCGGACAGGATGTCACCAAACAGGTTGTCGGTATAGATCACGTCAAACTGCTTAGGCGCGCGGACCAACTGCATGGCCCCGTTGTCGGCGTACATATGGCTCAGCTCGACCTCGGGGTAGTCTTTGCCCACACGCTCGACCACTTCGCGCCACAGGATACCGGATTCCATGACGTTGGCTTTCTCCATCGAGCAGAGCTTTTTGCCTCGTTTCATTGCCAACTCGAACGCCGACCGCGCACCGCGCTCGATTTCGCTTTCCGTATAGCGCTGCGTGTTGATGCCAACGCGTTCGTTGCCTTCTTCGAAGATGCCGCGTGGCTCGCCGAAATAGACGCCCGACGTCAGTTCGCGCACGATCATGATATCGAGACCCGCGACGATGTTCTTCTTGAGGGATGAGAAATCCGCCAAAGCGTCAAAACACTGCGCCGGACGCAGGTTGGAGTACAGGTCCATTTCTTTGCGCAGACGCAGAAGGCCACGCTCTGGTTTGACCGAGAAATCCAGATCATCGTATTTCGGGCCACCCACAGCACCAAGCAAAACGGCGTCAACTTCCTGCGCCTTCTCCATGGTTTCGTCCGTCAACGGGACACCGTGCTTGTCATAGGCTGCGCCCCCGACCAGATCCTCGCTCACGTCAAATGTGACGCCGCGATGTTCACCGATCCAATCGATGATCTTGCGCACTTCGGCCATTACTTCGGGGCCAATGCCATCGCCGGGCAGAATAAGGAGGGAGGGGTTCGTCATGGGACTGTCCTTGCTGTCTTATGCGTTGCCGCTGGGCGTAGCCTGTCCGCGCATAGGCGTCAAGAAACGAAGGGCTAAAAGCGCAGATCGACCCAAACCAACCGGTGACGCGACGCGGTTTGAACAGTGTCGAACATCGGGTCGTCCGGTCCGGGCCAGACGACGCCGGAACCCATAACGGTCAATCGGGCGTCTGGCAGCACATAGCTGACACGTAGATCACCGGGAACAGGATCTGGCCAGTCTACGGTGTCGTGCATTGGATCCCCAGTATGGGATGGCGCGTTAACGAAGGTTGTTGCCTGTCGATTTGGTGCCGGATCTCGAATGCGTGGGTCGCTTAGCAGGCTTTGGATAGCGCTGCGCCGCCCATCCCCATCGGCGGGATCAAGATTGGCGATGCCAGCGATGATCACTGGCGCTTTGGGCGGCGCGAAGGGCAGATCACCGCCAAGATAGCGTTGCCAGAATACAATCTCATCGTGGTTGCGGCGCCCATTGCGATCTTCGTCCCCGTCGAAAACCGGAGTGCTTGCATGAAAGGTCAAAAGGTGGAGCGGCGGCATCTCGGGCAACAAGATTGGCACATCCCAATGGGCGACACTGCTGAGCCTCTGGATTTCAAATGCTGCTGCCGATGGGAAAGGGGCCTGGCCCAGTTTGGGTGGGATGGCATCGGGTAAATTTTTCCAAAGGAAGGTCGAAAAGTCTCGAACTTCACCCAAAGGGTAGCGCGACAGGACTGCCATGCCACCTTGCCCGGAAAACCTGCCGTAACCCTGACCATCGCGGGCTTCACCGATTTTGCCGTTGCCGTCCATATCCAACCCGGTCAGTAAGCCGGTGTTTGGGGCTGACGCATAGATATAAGGTAGGGGATGGCCGCGGTTCGCCAGTGCATCTTTAAACGCAATCAGAGCATGGCTCTCAACGTCGTGATCAAATCCCTGTAGAGCCAGGACATCCGGCTTGGCTGCGGCAATAACGTCTAGCACTGCGATGATCTGTTCGTCTTTGCCGCGTTCGATATCGCGCAGCAGCAGACCAGGGCCCTTGCGCGACAGTTCGACATTGTAAGTCGCAATCCGTAGATCAAGCGCAATGGCGGCCGTTGAAAAAACTATCGCGACAAGTGCAATTGCACATGCCGCGATCAGGTGATTTGCAGGTTTCAAATCGAAGCCCGTTCTCAGGCGTGGGCCAATCCTTTGCTGACGGCCTCTCGCTTGTTGCGTTTGCGTTCGCTGCTGATCATGGTCGCCACGCGCAGCATTGCAATACCGCGCATGAATAGGCTAGCGGGCAGGAAGGCCCATGCGGCAACCGTCCAGATCATCGTCTGATGGTTTTCAATCGAGACCGATCCGAAAAGGGATACGGCGGCCGAGATAATAAGCGGTGTTGCAAAAGGCAGCAGGAAACCGAGGGCGATGTTAAATCTAGCATCGCGGACCAAACGGCGCACAACATCGCCGCCCGTGGTCGGATCGAATGTTGGCAAATTAACCCAAACGTTGAACGCACCGGTGGATTTGGCTGGCCAGTCTGTAAAGCGAAGCGCCATCAGGAATACGGCCATCGACAGAAGCGAGATAAGATAGCTCATCCCGGCAGAGGCGCGAAGCAGTGCGATGTCGTTGAAAGAGGCGTTGTCCGGCAGCATCGAGACCACAAAACGGACCGGGCTATAGGGGAAATCAATCGCTTGCCCGATCAGCATGCCAACGGCTGTCATGAATTGCGTCGCGGTCGAGTAGTCAGTCTGACCACGCACGATGACCGACAGGCAAAAGACAGTCGCGAAGAGGGCGGCAAACCGGATCCGATTAAACGGAGGAGCATCGCGAAACTCCACAAGGCCGGGATATGTTGATGCGTATTCGAAAATGGTTAGGGCGGCTGCGAACAAGGCGACAATGGTGACGATCTGACCGGATTCCTGACTGACACCCGGCACCAAAACGGACGGGGTCGCAATCAAAATCACCATCAGGAACGCTCGCGCTATTGCGCCGATCATTCGACTAACCACTACCTTATTCCTTCCACCAGGACGGGCACAGTTCTTTGCCGTACCCTTTTCCCTTGTCAGCTTCTCCACCTTTTAGCGGGTCAAATCCGATACCGTAACATACTGCGCGGTATCCTAACCTCACTTCAAGTTGCAGCTAAAATGCAGGGGTAAATGTGTTGGATTTAAGGGGAAACTGGTGCGACTTTGCACCAAATTAAGGTAAAAATGGGGCCGCACAGATGTGGAGCCCCATTAAAGCAAAGCGTTTTCAGGTGGTTATACCCAGGGGCGTTGGGTAGAAGCCTCTGCCTCAAATGCCTTAATCGCCCCCTGTTTTTCCATGGTTAACCCTATGTCATCCAGTCCATTCAGCAGGCAATGCTTCTTGAAAGCATCAACTTCGAAGGGAATCACCTCTCCGTCCGAAGTCGTGATCTCTTGCGATTCGAGGTCAACGGTCATCCGGGCGTTGGCACCTTTCTCAGAATCGGCCATCAGAAGGTCGACTTGTTCCTGCGGCAGAACGATGGGTAGGATGCCATTCTTGAAGCAGTTGTTAAAAAAGATGTCGGCAAAGCTGGTCGAGATCACGCATTTGATCCCAAAATCAGCAATCGCCCATGGTGCATGCTCGCGCGAAGAGCCACAGCCGAAATTGTCGCCTGCGACGAGGATCTCGGTCTCGCGGTATTGAGGTTTGTTCAACACAAAATCCGCAATTTCGTTGCCCTGACGGTCATAACGCATCTCGTCGAACAGGTTCACGCCCAAGCCAGAGCGCTTGATGGTCTTCAGAAAGACCTTGGGGATGATCATATCGGTGTCGATATTCACCAGAGGCATCGGCGCCGCAATGCCGTGAAGTTTCTGAAATCTTTCCATTGCTCGGACCTTTCTGCATCCGGCATCCCCGCGATTAGGTAACCGGTCAATTCTTCAGTTGCTTTTCGCAGGTTTGATAGATGAATCCAAGTCATTCACGCATGAAAAAACCCGGTGCCTGTGTCAGGCACCGGGTTCGTTTGTAGTAGTTCGATTTTGATTTATGCCTTGCGGCGTCGCCGTGCGATTGCACCCATTCCGAACAGGCTGGTGACCAAAAGCAGGCCAGCGGCAGGAACCGGAACCGGAGAAACAGTTACCAGGTTCTGACCAGTGTAGCGGCCACGATCCGCGTCACCGTCCACCTGCAGGAATGCGAGGTTCCAGTGGCGTTCGCCGTCATAGTTGGTCGCAGACGACAGGAAACGATTTGCCAAAGTGGTGCTGCCCCAGCTGCTGGCTTGGAACAGACCTGACGAAACGCTCATCGAGGCATCGTCATCTTCATATGCGGCTTCCCACAGAGCCATCTGGAACGCGGCAGCATGATCGGCGATGCCCGGGTTCAGATACTTGTAGTTGGCGTCAAAGACAGCCTGCACACGATCACGTGCAACATCCGTCAATCCAGCGCTGTTGGCAAACGGGTCATCGGTCGGCGTGTAGTTTTGGCTCTCACCGCGGTTCATCAAGAAATGCGCAATGTCCAAGCACCAGGCAACGAAGCTGCCCATGTCACCGGTTGTGTCTGTGACATTGAACCCTGTGGCGCCAACCACACCAGGTGTGCCATCAACTGGTGAAGCGCCAACCGAGACGGATTGAACCGACGATGTGTAGCTGTCCAGGCGCAGTACTGCTGCGTCAGCGGCAGTCGCAAAGCCGCCAGCAACAAGAGCTGCTGCTAATAATTTTTTCATAGTTACCCCTCTTTCAATTGTAACCGTTTAAAAAGACACCGTGACCCCTTCACGGAGTATAAAATAGTCGTGTCCCTTGCCTATCAAACATCGAATCGCAGCACAAAGGATTTTGTCAGAATTGGGGCGTAATCCATTCAAAGTAGTGGAGGAATCTTAAAATCACCCGTGAAAGGTGCGAACCCGTTTCCGGGCCGCGCACAATAGATTGAAAAGGGTGATATTGGTGCGGCGGGACAAAGCCCGCCGAATCAAGCAAGCTCGCGAATATCGGTGAGTTTCCCAGTCAGAGCCGCCGCTGCCGCCATGGCGGGAGACACCAGATGCGTGCGTCCTTTATAGCCCTGGCGACCCTCAAAGTTCCGATTGGAAGTCGAGGCGCATCGCTCCTCTTCCGCCAGTTGGTCGGGGTTCATGGCAAGGCACATCGAGCACCCAGCAAGGCGCCATTCGAAACCCGCGTCCTTAAAGATATCGGCCAGACCCTCTTCCTCGGCCTGAGCGCGCACCAGACCTGATCCAGGAACGATCATTGCACGCAGGCCGTCTTTGATCTTTTTACCTTTGACCACATCTGCCACAGCCCGCAGGTCTTCGATCCGACCATTGGTGCAAGAGCCAATAAAGACAGTGTCGATCTCGATATCCGTCAGTTTCTGGCCTGGCGTCAGCCCCATGTACTCAATGGCGCGTTTGGCGGCCTCGACCTTTCCACCCTCAAAATCCTCGGGGCTGGGCACGGTGGCCGAGATTGGCAACACATCCTCGGGCGAGGTGCCCCAGGTTACGACGGGCTCGATGTCTTCGCCGCGTAGGGTGATGACTTTGTCGAAATGCGCGCCTTCGTCGGTGTATAGCGTCTTCCAATATTCCAACGCCTGCTCCCACTGGCCACCTTTCGGCGCGTGCGCACGGCCTTTGCAGTATTCGAACGTGGTCTCATCGGGCGCAATCAAACCAGCGCGAGCGCCGCCTTCGATGGCCATGTTGCAAACCGTCATGCGACCTTCCATCGACAGATCACGGATCGCTTCGCCGCAATATTCGATGACATAGCCGGTACCGCCAGCTGTGCCGGTTTCACCAATAACGGCCAATGTAATGTCTTTGGCGGTCACTCCGGGCTGCAGCTTGCCGGTGATCTCGACCTTCATGTTCTTCGATTTCTTCTGGATCAGCGTTTGCGTCGCCAGAACGTGCTCGACCTCGGATGTGCCAATCCCATGGGCCAACGCACCAAATGCGCCATGAGTGGCCGTATGGCTGTCACCACAAACCACGGTCATGCCGGGCAGTGTCCAGCCTTGCTCG
Organism: Aliiroseovarius conchicola; assembly: GCF_041403445.1. NCBI lineage: Bacteria > Pseudomonadati > Pseudomonadota > Alphaproteobacteria > Rhodobacterales > Paracoccaceae > Aliiroseovarius > Aliiroseovarius conchicola. Next base: position 265,527 of record NZ_JBGEHL010000003.1, on the reverse strand, counting down.
GGACCAACAATGTGAACGATGCCCTGACGGACGTCGGACACGGGATAATAGTGAATGCCGAATTCCTTAGCATTCTTGTCGAGTGCCTCGACTTGGATGCGGCTTTCGGGTGTCATCTGTGAAGGATCGTCGCGACCCGCCGTGGTTGGGACGTTGTGGTCCGGCACTGCAATGGTCTTGTCGGGCGCGTGCACCTTGCGACCTGCCATACGCAGGCCTTCAAAAGCCTGCGGGCTGGTGACTTCGTGTACCAGGTGGCGGTCGATATAAAGAAGGCTGGTGCCGTCATCGGCCTCGTGGGCTACGTGGGCGTCCCAGATTTTGTCATAGAGTGTCTTCGGGGCGGTCATGTTCGCTCTCCGTGGATGGTCGTGGATGTAATTCAGCTTGCGACAGGTAGAAGGGGCACCACCCTATAGGTGGGCCTGCACGGTCCGCGTCGCTCCGAAAAACCGCCAGGGCAGGCGCGCGCGATCATCCATGTCAAAAACCATGTTCATGCCTCCAGATACCCGTTTGCCGCCCAAGGGGCAAGGGTTCAACAGCGGCTTGTGATCCGAACCTCTGGACGCGCCGCGACCTGCGTGCAAAAGTCTGCATATGGAGCCTGAGAACACGCCACAGGACAATGTGGCCGCCACCGCAAATAAAGACACGATAGCCGATAACTTGCCGGACATCGCCAGCGATACAATTGTTGGCTTGCGCGACCCGTTAATCCCTTTGTGGGAAGAGGGCTGGTCATTCATCATGAGCCTGGGGCAGACTTGGCGGCTTTATCAGGTGGCCATAATCGTGGCGCTTGCAGTCATTGGCTGGTTGGCCGCCAAATTGATGGATCCCAAGATCGACAATTGGCTAAGGACCCGTGAAGGTTGGTCAAAGCGGCGGTTGCGATATGCGATCCAAGCGCGTCGGCGTGTCCCAATGCTTATATTTGTGATCTTGGCGTGGTTCACCGTAGCGGTGATGCGCGAAGTCACTTGGCCATCCCGATCATATCTGATCGCCGCGATCTGCACTCTTGCGACAGCTTGGGTCTTTGTTGGGTTCGCCTCAGCCATCGTCGAGAATCGTTTCCTGCGACGAATGACAAAGTGGGGGCTATTGATCTATGTGACGCTCTACTACCTTGGGATAACCGATGAAATAGGCGAGGTGTTGGACAAGCTTGCCATTTCGGCCGGTGATTTCCGCATCTCTTTGTTGGATATCTTGAGCGCCGTGGTGGTCACAGCGGCCCTGTTCGCGCTGGCTCGGATGTTTAGTCGAGGGTCTGCCGAAAAGATACGTAGTAATGATGACATTTCGCCCTCGATGCAGGTGTTGGCAGTAAAGTTCCTGCAACTACTTCTGTATGGCGCTGCGTTTTTTATCGGTTTGAAAGTCATCGGAGTCGATTTAACCGGCCTCGCCTTCCTGTCGGGCGCAATTGGTCTCGGCCTTGGTTTCGGCCTGCAGAAAGTGGTCTCGAACCTCGTGTCGGGCGTCATCATTCTGCTCGACAAGTCGATCAAGCCGGGCGACGTGATTTCACTGGGCGAGACGTTTGGCTGGATCCAGCAACTGGGTGCCCGTTATGTCTCGGTTGTGACGCGCGATGGACGTGAATACCTGATCCCGAACGAAGACCTGATTACAGGCCAGGTGGTGAACTGGTCGCACACCAATTCATTCGTTCGGCTCGATATTTTCTTTGGGACCGCCTATCACGACGATCCGCATAAAGTGCGCAAGATCGCGATTGAGGCTGCGTCGAACGTCAGCCGTGTCCTTAGTTTTCGTCCACCCGTTTGTCACATCGTTGGGTTCGGTGACAGCTCGGTCGATTACATCCTACGGTTCTGGATTGACGACCCGACCGGCGGGCTGACCAACATTCGGGGCAATGTTTATCTGTCCCTGTGGGATGCGTTTCAAGAAAACGGCATCTCGATCCCATTCCCGCAGCGTGAAGTTAAGATGCTGGATCGTCCGGAACACGCCCATTTCGGCGATGCGTGACCCATTTACATACCCGATGCAGGACAGGGCTTGACGGCGATTGAGATCACCCCCATCTGATGCTACGATTCACATGTGCCCAGCGCCGGGGCGGATCGGCGCGATTTGATAGGAGGACAATGTCCTGTCTCCGCAAACAGAGGTCGCGAATGATGCGTCCGCAGGGAAACCCGCAATGACGGCAGCCCCTAAAAAGAACGTCAGCGATGATATGCTGACGCGCGTTCTCAGCTCACTAGAAGATGACAAGGCCGAAGATGTGGTGGTCATTGATTTGCGCGGCAAATCAGAGATTGCCGATCATATGGTCGTGTGCTCTGGTCGCTCGACCCGTCAGGTCGCCGCGATCTCTGAAAAGCTGACTGAAAAGCTTAAGCAGGAAATGGGCGTCTTCTCAAAGGTAGAAGGCAAAGATCAGGGCGATTGGGTTCTGATCGACGCAGGTGACGTCATCGTCCATGTGTTCCGCCCGGAAGTGCGCGAGTTCTATCAGCTTGAGAAAATGTGGTTGGAGCCCGGCGCATCCGGCGCATCTAGCTGATTTTCTGAGGTTGCAACGCGATGAAGGTTCATATCTGCGCAGTCGGACGCCTGCGCGGCGGACCTGAACGCGAGTTGATCGATGACTACGTGACCCGGTTTGACAGAACCGGGCGCGCGCTGGGCCTCGGCCCCGTTTCCATCCATGAAGTTGAAGACAAGAAGGGTGGCGGCATGTCTGCCGAAGCCCCTCTGTTGGAACGTGCCATTCCCAAAGGTGCATTGATCTGCACGCTGGACGAACGCGGCAAAGTGATGTCTTCGCCCGATTTCGCGGGCCTGCTCGGTCGCTGGCGCGACGACGGTCGCAGCGACATTGCCTTTGTGATCGGAGGCGCGGACGGCATTGACCCCGCCTTGCGCGCAAAAGCTGATACCAGCCTGTCCTTCGGCAGAATGGTCTGGCCCCACATGCTGGTCCGCGTGATGCTGTCCGAGCAACTCTATCGCGCCGCTTCCATTTTGGCGGGTAGCCCTTACCATCGGATGTAATGTCAGCGTTCCAATTTTCCGGACCACGTTCAGGCACGTTGCACCCGCCCCGGCAAACCCATAGATATAGCCTGAGCAGCAAAAGGACCCCCCGCCCATGACCACGCCCAAGCCCGTTGTTCTGTGTATTCTTGACGGTTGGGGTTTGCGCGACATGCGTGAAGCAAACGCGCCGGCGTTGGCCAACACGCCCAATTTTGACGCGCTGATGGCCACCTGTCCGAACAACACTTTGATCACGCATGGGCCGGATGTGGGTCTGCCCACAGGGCAGATGGGCAATTCCGAGGTAGGGCACACCAATATCGGTGCGGGTCGCGTGGTTGCGATGGATTTGGGGCAGATTGATTTGGCGATCGAGGATGGCTCGTTTTCGCAGAACAGCGCGCTGCATGAGTTTGCCAACAAGGTGAAGGCTGCGGGCGGTACGGCTCATCTTGCAGGGCTTGTTAGCCCTGGTGGCGTGCATAGCCATCAGGATCATATGGTGGCCGCGGCGCAGGTGTTGACGGGTGTCGGTCTTCAGGTCGCAATTCACGCCATCACCGATGGACGCGATGTGGCCCCCAGCTCGGCCCGCGAACAGGTTGCGGAGTTTGAGGCTGCCTTGCCTAAAGGAGCGCAGGTCGCGACAGTGGTCGGTCGCTATTTTGCGATGGATCGCGACAATCGCTGGGAACGCGTTAGCAGTGCCTATGACGTTATGGTCAAAGGGCAGGGGGCAGCGGCTCTGTCGGCCGATGCTGCGATTGAGGACGCCTATGCCGCAGGGCAAACGGACGAGTTCATCCTTCCTGCTACGATCGGTGACTATTCGGGTATGAAAGACGGCGACGGCCTTTTCTTCATAAACTTCCGCGCTGACCGCGCGCGCGAAATCTTGCGCGCCATTGGTGAACCCGAGTTTGCCGAGTTCGACACTGGCCCGCGCCCCAAGCTTTCAACCATGCTGGGCATGGTGGAGTATTCCGATGGCCACAACGCCTATATGTCCACGTGTTTCCCCAAACGCGATATCAAGAACACGTTGGCAGAATGGGTGGCCAAGCATGGCAAAACCCAGTTCCACACGGCCGAGACCGAGAAATACCCTCATGTCACGTTCTTCCTGAATGGCGGCAAAGAGGCACCGGTCGAGGGCGAGGTCCGCTATATGGCAGCATCCCCCAAGGTAGCGACCTATGACCTTCAGCCTGAAATGTCGGCGCCTGAAGTGACCGAGCATTTTGTCGAGGCAATTCATGATCGCTACGATCTGATCGTCACCAACTATGCCAACCCAGACATGGTTGGACACACCGGCGATTTAGACGCCGCGATTGCGGCCTGCGAGGCTGTCGACAAGGGATTGGGCCGGGTGATTGCTGCGTTAAAAGAGGTCGGGGGTGCGATGATTGTCACCGCTGATCACGGCAATTGCGAAACCATGGTTGACCCCGACACCGGTGGTCCGCATACAGCGCACACAACCAATCTTGTTCCAGTGGCCCTGTTCGGCGGGCCGGAAGGCGCCAAACTCGCTTCGGGGCGGCTGGCGGATTTGGCGCCAACTTTGCTGGAGTTGATGGGGTTGGAGAAACCCGTAGAAATGACAGGCGAAAGCCTGATCCGCCGGTGAGGTCTGCCCAAGTCTCCCAGCCCCTTATTGCGGGGATATTTGGCCTGGCACTTGGCCTAGGCGCACCCGCATTCGCCCAATCCGATCCGACCGAGGCCGCGCGCGCCGCCATGGTGGCGCTGGACAAAGCCACGTTGGCGTTGGCCGAGGCGCAGAAATCCAGCGATCGGATCGCAGCGCTGACCCAGACCGTGCAGGCGTACGAGGATGGGTTGTCTTCGTTGCGGGATGGTTTGCGGCAAGCAAACCTGCGTGAGGCAACCATCCAAGGTGCATTGTCAGCAGAGCAAGGGCGCTTGTCTCGCCTGTTGGGTGTTCTTCAAACCATCGAACGCGCCCCCGAACCATCCTTGCTTGTGCACCCGTCTGGCCCGGTTGGAACCGCGCGGTCCGGGATGATTTTGTCGGACGTGGCGCCCGCTTTGCAAGGGCAGGCCGAAACGCTCCGCAGCCAGTTGGAAGAGCTGCAGACTTTGCGCGCCCTTCAAGAAAGCGCGGTTGAGACGTTGAAGAACGGTCTGGAAGGCGCTCAGGATGCGCGTTTCGAACTCAGCCTTGCTATAGCGCGCCGCACCGAGTTGCCGCGCCGTTTCGTGACGGATGATGCGCGTATGCAGACGCTTGTTGAAAGTTCTGATACGCTCGAAAGCTTTGCGTCTGGTCTTATGTCAGAACCAGTCCCGGCAAGCGGCGTCACAGCCCCCCAAAGCTTTGCCAGCATACAAGGGCGGCTTGATATGCCGGTGTTGGGCGAGATGATCCGCCGCTTCGACGAAGCAGATGCCGCTGGGGTGCGCCGCCCCGGATTTGTGGTGGCAACGCGGCCCTTGGCAATTGTCACCACACCCTGGCCTGCGACGATCCGTTATCTTGGCCCCCTGCTGGATTATGGCAATGTCGCTATCGTCGAGCCAGAAGATGGCTATCTGATGGTACTGGCCGGGATGGGCCAGCTTTACGGTGAAATCGGCGAGGTTCTGCCCAAAGATGCCCCTATTGGGCTGATGGGTGGCTCCGAAATCAGCGATGATCAAGCGTTTTTGATCGCTGCGGAGGAAGGAACTGGCGCAGAACGCTCGGAAACGCTCTATATAGAGCTAAGAATGAATGGAACGCCCGTTGATCCCGCTAAGTGGTTCGCGGCAGGCAAGGATTGAATGCGATGAAGAAATTCGTGATGGCAGCACTCGGAGGCACATTGGCAGGCGCGGTCTTAACCACGCAGGTCGCGGGGCCTTTGCTTGCGCAGGATGCCTCGAAAAACACCACCGTTTATGAGCAGCTTGATCTGTTTGGTGACATTTTCGAGCGTATCCGCGCCCAGTATGTCGAAGAGGTCGACCCTGCCGATCTGGTCGAAGCCGCCATTGATGGGATGCTCACCTCGCTTGACCCACACTCTAGCTATCTGTCGCCACGCGATGCGGATGCAATGCGGGTTCAGACGCGCGGGTCATTTGGTGGTCTGGGGATCGAAGTCACACAAGAAGATGGCTTTGTGCGCGTTGTGTCGCCGATGGATGGCACGCCTGCCGATGATGCGGGCATCGAAGCAGGCGATTTCATCACCCACGTGGATGGTGAGAGCCTAATGGGCCTGACGCTGGATGATGCCGTCAAACAGATGCGCGGCCCGGTCGGGTCCGAGATCATTGTAACCGTGGTCCGTGAGGGTGTTGACGAACCCTTTGATGTTTCGATCATTCGCGACACGATCAAACTGACGGCCGCTACGGCACGGACCGTCGGCGACACCGTGGTCCTGCGCGTGACAACCTTCAACGATCAAACTTACGACAACATGTCCGAAGGTCTGGCAAAAGAGGTCGAAGCGTTGGGCGGCATAGAGAATGTCGAAGGCTTTGTTCTTGACCTGCGCAACAATCCGGGTGGCCTGCTGAATCAGGCCATCGCCATATCGGACGCGTTCCTGGAGAACGGAGAGATCGTGTCCACTCGTGGTCGTACCCCGGGCGAAAGCGAACGCGTTAACGCGGAAGCAGGCGACCTTGCGGATGGCAAGCCCATCGTGGTGCTGATCAATGGCGGCTCTGCCTCGGCCTCGGAAATTGTGGCGGGTGCATTGCAAGACCATCGCCGCGCCATCGTTGTTGGCACCAAAAGCTTCGGCAAGGGGTCAGTACAAACTGTCATGCCACTGCCGTCTGAAGGGGCGATGCGCCTGACTACGGCGCGGTACTACACCCCGTCGGGCCGGTCCATTCAAGCTTTGGGTGTTTCGCCCGACATCGTGGTTGAGCAACCGCCACGCGCGCCGGAATCGGAAGATGAGGAAGAAAACACCCGCGCCCAGCGTACCGAAGCAGACCTGCGCGGCAGCCTGAATAATGACAGTCTGACAGAAGATGAACAGCGCCAGATCGAAGAAGAGCGCGAGGCAGCAGAAGAAGCCGCCAAGCTGCGCATCGAAGACTTCCAGCTGTCCTATGCCGTTGACCTGATCAAAGGCCTTGCGACCATTGTTCAAACCGATCAGGTCGAGCAGCAAGCGCAAGCACAGTAGACCTGCAACAACAGATAAAAGGGCTGGCCTTACGGCCGGCCCTTTCTATGACTGGCGCTCCCCCAACACGTCGAGGCTTATATGACACCGGATGACATCGCAAAACTGCCCTATCGCCCCTGCGCCGGTATTATGTTGGTCAATGGGCAGGGCAAGGTCTTCACGGGTCAACGCCTTGATGCACCCAAGCTGGGCACCGCTGCCGCATGGCAAATGCCTCAGGGCGGGGTGGACGAAGGCGAAGACCCGAAAGACGCGGCACTGCGCGAGCTTTGGGAAGAAACGGGGGTTACCGAAGACCTCGTCACAATCGAGGCCGAATTGCCCGATTGGTTGCCCTATGACCTGCCTCATGACCTTGTTGGGCGTATCTGGAAGGGTCGCTTCCGCGGGCAAAAACAACGCTGGTATCTGATGCGTTTTCACGGGCAGGATGATCAGGTGAACATCCAGACAGAACACCCTGAATTCAGTCACTGGCAATGGATGGATCCGGACGCCGTGGTCGCCAATATTGTCCCCTTCAAACGCGAGATTTATGCTAAGGTTGTGGAAGGTTTTCAGGAGTATCTGTAATGCGTGTGTTGGTTTTGTTTTTGTCGCTCGTCATCCCCCAAACCGCGCTGGCGCTGTCTTGCATGCCCTACAATGCCATTGCTGCGTTCAAAGATGCGGCGACGGCCGATGAAGATTATGTGGTGGTGGTCGGAGAGCTGAGCTTCGACAAACGCAAGTTGCCCAAGGTCGATTGGAGCGATCAAATGGCGGTGCAACCCGACAATATCCTGCCGGGCAAGATCAGAGGCAAAAGCCTAACCCGCAAAGGGTTCACGAACGATTTTACACGCGACATCACTATCAATGTCCAATGCGCAGGCCCTTGGTGTGCGAGCCTGACCGAGGGGCGGTACCTGACATATCTCAAACGCGTGAACGGCACCTATACGCTTGCGGTCAATCCTTGTGGCGGCTTCGCCTTCGCCGATCCCGACAAGGACACCTTGAAAAGGGTAACGGCCTGTATGCAGGGAAAACGCTGTAATGCAGATCTGCCTGAAAGATAATTCCTTAGTGAACAACGAATTTCTTCAGCTCAAAACGATGGTTCGCATCGGGTTTGTAATTCTCTGCCTGATGTTTGCGACCCCGAAATCCGCGCAAGCTCGATATTGTCCTATTCATGATCCGATTGCGCTCCTACACGCGATCCTGAACAGCCCAGATACTGACGGAACAAAAGACCCTGTTCGCTTCATTGTTCATGGAAAATTAGAAATTGACCCAAGTAAAACTGTGAAAAGCAAAATATATCGGGATCACTACTATCTGAAGGGCTATCTGCGCGGGAAGAGTTTGTCGCAGGAGGGCTTTATAAACAGGTTCGAGGCTCCGGTATCAGTTACGTCCAGATGCGATACTGTTTCTTGCGAATTTTTGGCGGAAAACGTGCTTGTGCTCATCCACAAGAAACGGGAGCGGTTTGAGATTTTCAACGACAATGCTTGCAACCTCGGCGTTTACATAAACCCTGATCAAGAAACATTGGATGGTATGATCAAGTGTCTTCGTGGGGAAGGGTGCGCTGTCACCGATGATTGGTACGGTGTTGGTGAAAGCGACTAAGTCTTTGCTGCAATCACCCATAATTCTTCCTTCGCAATCGCAAAAATCAGTCTATAAGACCCGCAACATACCGCTGCGGGAGCCTCCACATGACATTTGACCGTTCTATCAAGATCGCCCCTTCAATCCTTTCCGCTGATTTTGCCAATTTTGGTCAGGAAATTCAGGCGATCGAGGCAGAGGGCGCCGACTGGGTCCATGTGGATGTGATGGACGGCCATTTCGTGCCCAACCTCACCTTCGGTCCTCCGGCCGTGAAAGCGTTCCGCCCGCATGTGAAGACCTTCATGGACGTTCACCTGATGATCGCACCTGTTGACCCCTATATCGAAGCCTATGCCGAAGCGGGTGCGGATATGATCACTGCCCATGTGGAAGCGGGTCCTCACATTCACCGCACTTTGCAAGCCATCAAGGCGCAAGGTGTGATGGCGGGTGTCAGCCTTAATCCTGGAACCCCGCTCGACAGTATCGAACATGTGCTGGACCTTGTGGATATGGTCCTGATTATGACGGTCAATCCGGGTTTTGGTGGGCAGAAATTCATCCACTCGGGCGTCGAGAAAACCCGCAGCCTACGCCAGATGATTGGCGACCGGCCGATCCATATTCAGATTGACGGAGGCGTGACCACCGAAACCGCACCACTTGTGGCCGAGGCAGGGGCAGACGTGCTTGTAGCTGGGTCAGCGGTCTTCAAAGGTGGCTCGGTAGACCAACCTGGGGTCTATGGCGAAAATATCCGCGCGCTTCGGGCCGCAGCCGAAAGCGCTCGCGCCTAAAGCTCTTCTTTTATGTGCGAAAGAGCGAGAATTGGGATGTTCCTGTCTCGCCCCTAGATATACATATTCGAATGTGACATTGTGTGTTTATCACAATGTTGGAGGTCTCATGTTTCGCGCCACTCTCGCAGCCTTTTTCGTTCTCGGCACCGCGGCTCTGGCCGATGAAGACATCGCCGACCAGTATCCCGGCTCGGTGCTTTACGAAAAGCCGGTCGAAGTCATCCCCGATGTGTGGTCTGCGATTGGTGCAACTGCCCCTCCGACATATGAAAACGCTGGTCACAACAACAACCTTAGTTTCATTGTAACCGGTGACGGTGTCATCGTGGTGAATGCCGGGGCCAACTACAAACTTGCCGAAGCGCTCCATGCCGAGATCAAAGAGATTACCGACCAGCCGGCTAAGCTCGTGATCAATGAAAATGGGCAGGGCCATGCCATGTTGGGTAACAACTACTGGATCGAACAAGGCGTCGATATTCTTGCTCACGAAGACGCGGCCCATGAGTTCGAAGAATACGCGGGCCAGATATTCGAAGGCATGAAACGCTATGCCCGAGAAAACGCCGATGGCACTGATCCGATGGGTCCAACCCAAACATTCACCGACAAACAGGTGATCAATATGGGCGACAAACATATCGAGGTGCTCTATTCCGGCCTGGCCCACAGCCCCGGCGACATTCAGGTTTGGCTACCCGATGAGGGGTTGATCATCGCGGGAGATATGGCGTTTCACAACCGTATACCGCCCATCTTCGAAGACACCTGTACCAGTTGTTGGATCGAGACGTGGAGGACAGCCTTTGCCCCACTGGGCGCGACCTATGTGATCCCCGGCCACGGCTATCCCACCAATATGGCGCAAGTTAGAGATCACACAATCGGATACATTGAGCATCTCAGAACAGAAGTGGGCACATTGCTGGACAATGGCGGCACTCTCGAAGATGCCTACTATGTCGATCAAACTCCCTATTCGCATCATGACACATTTGATGAGCTTGCCACAAAAAATGCTGGTCAGGTCTATACGGAAATGGAGTTTGAATAGGACGTCAGGCTGACACTCACGCCCTTCGACCTATGCAGACTGACTGCGTAAATGTTCCAACATTGCCGACGATCCAAAGCCATCGGTCGGTAGCCCATGAGCCTTTTGATAGCTTTTTAGGGCGCGCACCGTGTTGGGGCCGCTGAACCCGTCAGCCCCTTGGGCATCGTGCCCCTTCTGGGTCAACAGGTCTTGTAGCTCTCGCATCTCGTCCCTGCTCAACGCTTTAAGGTCGGTGGGGCATCGCGCCTTGACAGGTCTACCGCCTTGCAGTCGATCAGCCAAATGTGCCGTTGCGATCGCATAACTGTCGACACGGTTGTAACTCAGCAGTACGTCGAAATTATCAAACACCATGAATGCTGGCCCGGATGCGCCAGATGGGATCAGCACCGAACTGCGCCCATAATCAGGGATGGGGCTGCCTTCAGCCAGTAGTACGCCTTGGGCCACCCAATCGCGGACGGGCAATCGGTTCTCGCGGCCGGATTGGCTGTGATCAAAGGATGCGGGCAGCACGATCTCGCAACTAGCGGGTTTGCTTGTTCGCCATCCGTGTTGTGCCAGGTAGTTCGCGATCGAGGCCAGTCCGTCCTCAGGGTCGTCTCCCCAAATATCGCGTCGACCGTCGCCATCATTGTCAACGGCAAAGCGCTGAAAACTGGAGGGCATGAACTGGCCATGTCCCATGGCACCGGCCCAAGACCCAACCATGGCAGCCGCGGCTGTGTCTCCGGCTTCGAGGATCTTCAGCGCGGCAATCAATTCATCTTTGAAGAAGTCCGCGCGATGTCCGCCATGCGCCAAAGTCGCCAGACTTGTAAGAACCGGCCAATCGCCGCGGGTTCGCCCATAGTCGGTTTCCACTCCCCACAGGGCGAGTATGATTTGCGCGTCGACGTTATACTGGGAAGAAATCCGGTTTAGCAGCTGCCGATTGGACCGGAAACAAGCGCGCCCCTTGCGCACCCGCTTATCGGTGATCACCCTATCCATATAGTCTGTGATCGTCAGGATAAATTCAGACTGGCTGGACTGTTTGTCCAGTATCCTTACGTCTTGGCGTAGATGGCTTGCATAAAGCTCCATCGTCCGTTCCATGACGCCAGCGGCAATCGCCTCTGATTTGAATTGTTGCCGCCACTCAAGAAAACTTTTCTCAAACTCTGTACTGTTTAGCACGAACACTTACCTCGTTGCCCGGACAACAGAACACAATTACCGCCGGGACCGTTTTACTTTCTTTTTCAACTTTGCCGATTTTCGTTTGCTTGTCATGGGTTTTCGTGGCGCAGACTTCCCCACACCACGATTGCGCGCTTGTCTGACTTTCCGCCCCTCGATGTCCAATAGGTGCAGGATCAGGCCGCCTGTGGTCGGAACTGCTTCGTCCAACCGGACTGTGACACGTTGTCCCAGCCCGATCACAAGTCCTGACTTTTCGCCAATAAGTAGCTGTTCTTCTTTCTCATGGCGGAAATATTCATCACCAACGGATCGGATCGGAACAAGGCCGTCGGCCCCTGTCTCATCCAGTTTGACAAACAATCCGAACCGGGCGATGCCCGAGACGCGGCCGCCGAACTCGTTTCCAACCCGCTCTGCTAAGAAGGATGCCAGGTAGCGGTCATTGGTGTCGCGCTCAGCCACCATTGAACGGCGCTCGGTCTCCGAGATGTGCTTTGCTGTCGCCTCTAGTCGTTCAATGTCCTCGGGGGAGAGCCCGTCGTTGCCCCAGCCGTGGCCCGAGACCAGCGCGCGGTGTACGATCAGGTCGGAATATCGACGGATCGGCGATGTGAAGTGAGCATATGACCCGAGTGCCAATCCAAAGTGACCAAAGTTTTCGTGAAAGTAATAGGCCTGTGACATTGACCGAAGCGTGGACAGATTGACCAGTTCGTCAAACTCGGTGTCGCGTGCTTGCGACAACAAATGGTTCAAGTGCCGCGTTTTGAGCACCTGACCCTTGGCCAGTGTAAAGCCTGAAGCCTCGGCGACTTCGCGCAGTGCTTCAAGTTTTTGGGCGCTGGGTTCTTCGTGGATACGGAACAGAAGTGGGCGTTTCAAACGCGTCAGCTCTTCGGCGGCTGCCACATTGGCGAGGATCATGAACTCTTCAATCAAACGGTGGGCGTCAAATCGGTCGGCAAACGCGACAGAGTTAACCTTGCCGTCGTCGTCCAGAACGATTTTGCGTTCAGGCAGGTCCAAGTCCAAAGGCTGACGCGAGGCCCGCGCCAGTTTGGCGGCTTCGTAAGCGGCATAGAGCGGCGCGATCACCTCGTCCATCAAGGGCGCACATTTTTCGTTTGGCTGACCGTCTTGTGCCGCCTGCACCTCTGCGTAGTTCAGCGAAGCATGCGATTTCATCAACCCGCGTACAAAGCTGTGGCTGATCTTTTGTCCCTGCGCGCTCAGCACCATGCGTACGGCGATACAGGCGCGTGGTACGCCTTCGTGCAGGCTGCACAGATCGCCCGATAGCCGGGCGGGTAGCATTGGCACCACGCGATCAGGGAAGTAGGTCGAATTGCCACGACGCCTTGCCTCGGCATCCAGTGACGAGTTGGGCGTTACATAGTGGGCGACATCGGCAATGGCGACCCAGACCACATGACCACCGGGGTTCTTGGGGTTGTCATCGGTATGCGCATAGACAGCGTCATCGTGATCGCGGGCATCAGCCGGATCGATGGTGACCAAGGGCAGATCCCGCAAGTCATCGCGACCTTTCAAACCTGCCGGTTTCTGGGCGTCGGCCTCGGCGATCACATCATCGGGAAAGGCGTCCGGGATGCCGTGCTGATGAATGGCGATCAGGCTGGCCGCACGCGCGGCAGTTGGATCGCCCAGCCGGGCAACGATCCGCGCGCGCGGTAGGCCCATACGGGATTTCGGACCAGATTGCTGCGCTTCGACCAGTTCACCGTCCTTGGCCCCTTCGTCCGCGCCCGGATCCACCAGCCATTCCTTATCCTGCCCCTTATCGACAGGCACGATCCGCCCACCTTCTGACCCCTTGCGAAAGACACCCAGAATACGGATCGGGTTGGTGCCGATACGTCGGATTAGGCGCGCCTCATAGGCATACGGTTCGTCCTGAACTTCGGTCATCCGAGCCAGAATACGCTCGCCGGGCTCCAATGCGGGGTCAGAACTTTTCATCACAAGAATGGCACGGGGCGCAGCACCGTCACCGGCCCATTCCATAGGACTGGCATAAAGATCGCCATCGGCGTCTGGCGCTTCAACTCGCAGGACCGAGACCGGTGGCAGCTTGTCGGGATCGCGATAGGTCTTGCCACGCTTGGAAAGATGCCCTTCGGCTTCAAGCTCTTTTAGCAGACGTTTCAGGTCGATTCTGGTCGCGCCCTTGATGCCAAACGCGCGCGCAATGTCGCGCTTGCTGGTCTGGGTGGGGTTTTCAGAAATCCAATCGAGGACTTGCTGTTTCGTGGGAAGCTGGCTCATGCGAAATAATCCCTGATGATGCGGGCATAGATCGACTTGAGCTGGGGAATTTGTGTCACTTCGACTCGCTCATCAACCTCGTGCATAGTTTTGCCGACGAGGCCAAATTCCACCACAGGGCAGATGTTCTTAACGAACCGGGCGTCAGACGTGCCGCCGGTGGTTGAAGCTTTGGGGCGTAAGCCGGTCTCGGACTCGGCCGCGTCGGCAATGAGTCGGGAGAGGGGCCCGGGCGGCGTTACGAAGCTTTCACCAGACACTTTCGTTGTCATTTCGATGTCCACACCCGTGGCATCACCCACGCGCGCGGCTTCGGCTTGCAGCCACGTGATCAACTCTTCTGAGCTGTGTGAATCGTTGAAGCGGATATTCACCGTCGCACGGCATTCAGCGGGGATCACATTGTTAGCAGGGTTTCCCGTATCAAACGTGGTCACGGCGATGGTCGAGGCGTCGAAATGGTCAGTGCCCCGATCCAGTTCATGGGCAGAGATGTCAGCAACAAGTCGCGCCAGCGCCGGCACCGGGTTTAGAGCGCGATGAGGATACGCAGAGTGGCCCTGCACGCCGCGAGCGGCGAAAAAGGCCGTCATCGACCCGCGTCGCCCGATCTTCATCATCTCACCCATCGTGTCAGGGCAGGTGGGTTCGCCGACAACGCAATCGTTCATTTTCTCGCCCGCCTCGGTCATCCAATCAAGGATCGCAGTGGTCCCATCTGTGGCGTCGCCTTCTTCGTCACCTGTTATGGTGATCACAAGCGAAGCATCTTCGGGTGCATCGGCAACGAAATCGACCGCAGCGGCAACCCATGCGGCGACCCCCGACTTCATGTCCGTCGCCCCCCGACCATAAAGATACCCATCCCGGATTTCGGCACCAAAAGGATCGACTGTCCAAGCATCTTGATCCCCCACCGGCACCACATCCGTATGGCCGTTAAAGCCCAGTGTGCGTGCGTTGCGTGATCCCCAACGGGCAAAAAGATTGGACACCCCGCCCCGGTCAACTCGCGTGCAGCTAAAGCCTGCGTTGGACAAGAGCTCCTCCAACAAGACCAGCGCCCCACCTTCGTTCGGCGTGACCGAGGCGCAGCGCACCAGACTTTGGGTCAGAGCCACCGGGTCAACGGGCGTGTGGGGTGTGTCAGGCATAAGAAAGCTCCTTTTGAACCTCTGTAAAGTGTTGGGGTGGGCACTGCAATTGGCGGCGGTCCATCAGCACGTCGGGAGGCGCTGGACGCTGTGCACTGGCTGCTCTAACCTTGGCGCAAATCCTTAGCCCACCGTGGAGCCCGAGATGAAAAAACTCTTGTTTCTAATACTGATACTGCCTCTTTCCGCCTGTTTTGACGCCGATCTTACATTCGATCTACACGACGACGAGACCGCCACGATGTCCAGCAAGGTCTCTATGGGGCCGGAGCTCTATGGGATGATTGCCAGCAGGGGCGAAGATCCTTGCAAGGATGGCGTCGGGCAGCAGTTGGGTGACGGGACCTATACCTGTCTGATTGAAGAGACCGATACGATCGATAACTTAATAGTCAAACTTGAAGACGAACGGCAAAATCATGCGGAACAGAATGGTGTGAATCCCAATCAGGGCGTGACCGTCGAGCGATTGGATGGCCCATTCATCAAGTTGTCCTTTGATTTGGTCCAGTTGAAGCAGGCCGCCGCCGATACAGGGATGGAGCCGACAATGCTTGCGGCCTTCCGCGAAGCGATGCTGGGCCACCGCATTCACATGACCATCAAGGGTGCCGAGATTGTCGAGACCAATGGCACACTGTCGCCGGATGGCAAAAGTGCGGTGTTCGATATTCCTTTGACGGCGTTGATCGAAACCGACGCATCACTACCGGACAGTTTTCAGACCATCGTGCGGACGCAGTAGCCCCGCGATTTACCCGATCAGCTGTTTGATAACGCCCGGCAATTCGCTGGGCGCTATCACATGGGCATCAGCGTCGGACATATCGTCGGTCCCACCATACCCCCACCCCATGGATATGAACTGCATGCCCACCGCGCGAGCGGCCCGCATGTCATAGTGGCGATCCCCGATCATCACGCATTTCGCGGGATCATGAGTTGTCTGGGCCAGCGCATAAGCCAACAATTCGCCCTTGTCGTTGCGCGTGCCGTCAAGTTCGGGTCCGAACTCGTCCTTCATGTATCGCGACAGTTCAAAATGCTGCGTGATTTTGCGGGCATAGGCATGGGGTTTGGCCGTTGCGATATACATTGGATGATGCACGTAGACGCTGGCCAATGCGGCTTGGATGCCGTCATAGACCGCGCAATCATACATCCCGCCTTGAAGGGTATAGTACTTGCGGTAAAGCTCTAGTGCGACTTCGGGGTCTGAGACCCCCAGACGTTCAAAGCTCCATACAAGTGCGGGTCCGATGACCCATTCAAGCTCGTCCGGGGTCGGGGTCGGAAGGCCCAGTTCCTCAAGCGATTTGATCACACTGCCGGTAATGCCCGGCTTTGGGTCGGTCAGCGTGCCGTCGAGGTCCCAGAAAACAGCGCTCACGCGTCGTCTTCCTCAAAGAACGGGGTCATCTGTGCCACGATGACGCTGTTTTCCTTGAGCGCACGGCCCATCAACTTGCGTTCTTCACCAGGGATGTCATGGCCTTCGGCCAACCGTTCGTCCAAGCTGCCGTATCCGTTTACGTCTAGCGGAGCCAGATCAGCCTGCTTCAAGATGGCGACTGTCTCACGAACGGCTTCTGCTTCGTCCACACCCGATGCGTAACAGACCAGCGCGGCACCAGAGGCCCCGTCGGGCAGTCCATCACCATCCTTGCGGCCGACCTCAACCAGCAGGGTATAGACCTGATGAGGTTTCTTTATTTTGGTGGGTTTGCTCATAGATGTTGCGTGGCAGATGTGCCGCGAAAGCGCAAGTTGCAATATGTATGTCTTGGCATGACACATCCTTCAGTATATTCGAAGCGGTGCTTCTGGGGATGAAACATGTTTGATTCAAGATCGACACCACGGCTTGTCGTGGCCGCACTGCTGCTTTGGGCAAGCCTTGGCACTTTGATGGCGCAGGATCGCAACCTGACCTTTGCGACGATCGAACGACCGCCGTTTTCCATTGTGGAAGACGGTGAGATCACGGGCTTCAGCATCGAACTGATGCGTGCGATTGCGTTTGAGATGAACCTGTCCATCGATTTTGAACTGACCCAGAACTTTCCCGACATGCTGAAACTGGTCGAGGGTGGTGGTGTAGATGGCGCGATCGCCAATATCTCGATTACGCGTGACCGCGAAGCACGGATGGATTTTACACAGCCGATCTATAGCGGCGGCCTTCAGATTATGGTGCCGGCCGGGCAGGGGCAGATCAGCGTCTGGCGGACGCTGTTTAGCTGGGATATCGCCCTAGCGATCCTCGCAGCTTTCGCCATTTTGTTTGGTGGCGGGATGCTGATGTGGGCCGTTGAACGCGGCAGGCAGCCTTATTTTGACCTTTCGGCGCGCGAGGCGATGTTCCCTTCGTTCTGGTGGGCGCTAAATCTGGTGGTGAATGGCGGGTTCGAAGAGCGCATGCCGCGATCAGCTTTCGGCCGGTTCTTTGGTACGATCCTCGTGATCTCGAGCTTGTTTATCGTCTCGGTCTTTGTGGCGCATATTACGGCCAAGATCACCGTTGATGCGATCTCTGGGTCGATCCATTCCGTCACCGATCTTGACGGGAAGCGCGTGGGCACCACCGAAGGTTCTACTGCCGCCAGATTCCTAACGGATCGCGGAGTGAACCACATCGATTTCGCGTCATTCGGTGAACTGGTCGCCTCGTTCGAGGAGGGCGAATTGGATGCTGTCGTCTTTGACGGTCCGATCCTGTCACACTACGTGCAGAATGACGGTGCGTGGTCCGGCCAGATGCTGAACAGTGTCTTCCAGCCTGAAAACTACGGGATAGCGCTTCCTGCTGGCAGCCCGTTGCGTGAAGAGATCAACGTTGCTTTGCTTCGGTTGATTGAAACGGGAGCCTACCGCGACTTGTCTGTCCGCTGGTTTGGCTCCCGCTAGTTGCTTTGCCTATCGCTCTTTAGTCGCGCAATAACTCGTTGATACCTGTTTTCGAGCGTGTTCTTTCGTCAACGCGCTTCACGATGACGGCGCAGTACAGGTTGATCCCGTTCTTTGATGGCATCGAGCCTGCCACGACGACCGAGTACGGCGGCACCTCGCCATACATGACTTCACCAGTTTCACGGTCGACGATTTTGGTTGATTGGCCGATAAAGACACCCATACCAAGGACCGATCCTTCGCGCACGATGCAGCCTTCCACGACTTCCGAACGCGCGCCAATGAAGCAGTTATCTTCGATGATGGTCGGGCCAGCTTGCATCGGTTCCAAGACACCGCCGATGCCAACACCACCTGACAGGTGCACGTTTTTGCCGATCTGGGCGCATGAACCGACGGTGGCCCAACCGTCAACCATTGAGCCTTCGCCAACATAGGCGCCGATATTCACAAAGGATGGCATCAGAACTACGCCAGGCGCGATATAGGCCGAGCGGCGGACAATGGAGCCGGGCACAGCGCGAAAACCAGCCGCGCGCCATTGATTGTCGCCCCAGCCATCGAATTTGGATGGCACTTTGTCCCACCAGGTCGTGTCTCCGTTACCGCCGGAAATGGGTTCCATATCGTTTAGACGGAAGGAAAGAAGAACGGCCTTCTTGGCCCATTGGTTCACATGCCAATCGCCGTTTTCACGGGGTTCGGCCACGCGTAATGTGCCACTGTCTAACGCGTTCAGCGTGTCTTCGATGGCTTCACGGGTTTCCCCTGAGGTCGTTGGAGTAATTGTGTCGCGCGCCTCCCAGGCGGCTTCGATGGCGGCTTCGAGTTGGGCGTTCGACATATTTGACGGCTCCGTGAAGGTTATGTGTTGCGAAAGGGCTATACGCCCCACGACCTTTTTGTGCAACGAAATGCGGCGTTGCCGATGCGCGTTAGCGCCCCTGTTGGTGCTCAATGCGTCGCAAAACCCTCGCACAGAGGTGAAAAAGCGGCACTGGTTCTTCGTGTTCAAAGACGCTAGCACTTAGGTGAACGCATTAGTGACAGGATTAGTGAGATGAAAGACGACCGCAACCACCCGTTCCGTGACAGCCATCAAGACCGCGAAGCCGCGCACCACATACCTGATACGCCGCAAACACGTGCGCCAGCCTACAAGCTGGCCTACGATGATCAGGACTTCATGTGTCGCGACGAACTTCGCCCGGTTCGCTGGCAATTGGAACTGATGAAGCCAGAACTGTTGATGCAGGAATATGGTGTCGAAAGCACGGTTGTTCTGTTCGGGGGCGCGCGTATTCCAGAGCCCTCAAAAAAGGACAGCGCCCGCACAAAGACGTTGGCTGACCTGTCGCGGTTCTATGATGAAGCGCGCGAGTTTGCACGTCTGATGACCTTGCGTTCGAAAGTGAACAATCACCGCGAAAACGTGGTCGTAACTGGCGGAGGCCCCGGTGTGATGGAGGCCGGCAACCGAGGTGCATTGGACGCAGGTGGTGTGTCCATAGGCTTAAATATTGTGTTGCCGCACGAACAGGCACCGAACGAATATGTGACGCCCGATCTGTGCTTCAACTTCCACTATTTCGCGATCCGCAAGATGCATTTCCTGATGCGGGCTGAGGCAATCGCCATCTTCCCCGGCGGGTTTGGCACGTTGGATGAGCTTTTCGAAAGCCTGACCTTGATTCAGACCGGTCGCATGAAGAAGGTACCGATCTTGCTGTTTGGCAAAGATTTCTGGACCAAGATCGTAAACTGGGATGCCCTGTCGGATGCAGGCACCATTAGCGCCGAGGATCTTGACCTGTTCAAATTCGTCGAAACCGCACAAGACGCTGTGGATGCGATTGATAACTGGCCCAGCTTCGAGGCGCGAGAGGAGCTGCCAGGGCGATGATCAAAAGCCTGATGATTGGCTCTAATGTGCTTTGAATTGTTTAGATTACATCGACACCCAGCCTGATATGGTTAGGAAAATAAGGTAAATTCAAGATGGGCTTGCTTTGCAGGCCCTTGTCGGGCGATTCTTCTATGGATTGATCTACAAACTCGAAACCGCGAAACCTTATGCCAGTTTTCATTGCGCCATCAACGGCTGACGTGCTCGACCCGGCGTTCTGGGCCGGACTAAATGTCGAGGATAACAGCACGTTCAACGCCACCGGCGTTGGCGACGCGTATGAAATTACTATGACGGGTTCGGGTATTTCGATTACCGACACCTCCACCGGAACTGTGACAAGTTTTACCGACGCCGATCTTGGCGGCGGATCATTCAGCAACTTCGTGGCGTACCGTGCGAACAACGCAGATACCGATGTCAGCGGGTCAGTTGGATTGGACAGCTTCGGGTATCGGGGCGGAACCGGGGATGACACCTTTACCGATAGCGGTGCAGATGGTGGCACCATCCGTGGACGAGGCGGCGATGATGTCCTGATTGGTGGTACTGGCGACAACCAAATCCGCGGTGGAAGTGGCAATGACACGCTAATCGGCGGCGGGGGCAACGACGAACTGAACGGCGGTGGTGGGGCAGATACTCTGATCGCGGGTACAAGCTCGGGCAACCTGATTGGCGGGGGTGGCGCGGACACAATCTTCGTTGGTGAAAACACGTCTTTCGTCAACGCAGGTAACGGCAACGATTCGATGGTACTGCCTGCCGGTTCAACGTTTTCGCCGTTCAGCCCCGGAAGCTTGGATGGCAGCATTACGCTGCCCAGCGGCGCCGTCATAACCTATCTTAGCGTCGCAGAAGGCAACATCTCTATTGCGTGTTTTGCACAAGGCACATTAATTCGCACACCTTCTGGACCGGTCGCTGTCGAAGACCTCGTCGTCGGTCAACGGGTGGACACTTTGGATGACGGACCGCAACCCATACGTTGGATTAGTGCACAATCTGTGCCGGGCGAAGGTCGGTTTGCTCCGGTGCGCTTTGATACGGGTGCAATCGGGAACGATGCGCCGTTATATGTCTCGGCCCAGCACCGCATGCTAATCTCTGGATGGCGGTGCGAACTTATGATTGGTGAGCCCGAGGCGCTGTGTGCGGCGACCCTTATGTGCAACGACCGTACAATACGCCGTGTGCCGGTCGAGCGCGTCACCTACTACCACATAATGTTTGACCGCCATCAGGTTGTATTTGCAAACAATGCGCCCGCAGAAAGCTATTTTGTCGGTGATCATCAGACTAGCGCAGACACAGCCACGTATGAGGAGCTGATTACGCTCTTCCCGGAACTAGCAGACCGCGATCATCCAAGCCGTATTCCCGCCCGGCTATTCTTGCGCGGGTTCGAAGCCAAAGCGATGACCACCTAATTTTCTGCCAATGCTAAAGCCGGGCAGTTATTTGATCGAGGTTGCCGCAGTAGATCGACCGGCAACCTCATCTCAACCCAGCGTCTGCTTCTATTTGGCGCTTCGATTTTCGCGCCCGTTCGGTTGCGGATTTAAGCTGCCCACACGCCGCCATAATATCCTCGCCACGCGGTTTGCGGATGGGGCTGGCATACCCTGCTTGGTAGATGATGTTGGCAAAAGAGTGGATGCGGTTGTTGGAAGACCGCTTGTAAGGCGCACCAGGCCACTCATTGAATGGGATCAGGTTGATTTTTGCGGGAATGTTGTGGCGTTTGATATGCTCAATCAGGCGATAAGCGTCTTCATCTGTGTCGTTCACACCGTCCAGCATCACGTATTCAAAGGTGATGCGTTCGCTGTTAGAGACTTTTGGATAAGCGGCCAATGCGCCCAGCAGCTCTTCGATGTTCCAGCGTTTGTTAATCGGCACCAGCTTGTCACGCACCTCGTCAGTCGTGGCGTGAAAGCTGATCGCCAACAAGCAGCCAATTTCGTCAGCTGTGCGGGCGATTTCCGGCACCACGCCGGAGGTCGATAGAGTGATCCGGCGGCGCGACAACTGAATACCTTCAGCGTCCATCGCGATGTTCATCGCATCGCGCACATTGTCAAAGTTATAAAGCGGCTCGCCCATACCCATGAGAACAATGTTCGACAAAAGGCGCGTTTCGTCCTTGGGCGCGCCGGGTTCTGGCCATTCGTCCAAATCGTCGCGGGCCATCATAATCTGGCCGACAATTTCTGCCGATGTCAGGTTGCGCACCAGTTTCTGGGTGCCAGTGTGACAAAAGGAACAGGTCAACGTGCAGCCGACTTGTGAACTGATGCAAAGCGTCCCGCGGCCTTCTTCGGGGATATAAACGACCTCGACTTCATGACCGCCTGCAATGCGAACCAAGTACTTGCGGGTGCCGTCTTCCGAGACCTTGCGGGTCACGACCTCGGGAATTTCGATAACAAAATGTTCGGCCAACAGCGCGCGATAAGACTTTGCAAGATTCGTCATCACGTCAAAGTCGCGCACACCCCACTGGTATATCCACTGCCAAACCTGACCAGTCCGCATCTTGGCCTGCTTTTCAGGGGTCCCGACCGAGATCAGCGCCTCGCGCAATTGATCACGGGTCATCCCAACAAGGTTGCGTCTGCCACCCTCATCGGTTTTGCGGGGGATGGTCATGACATCCTGTGTGATCGGAGCTGTGGGTTCCATGGCGCGTTCCATTCTGTGCAAGGCGACAGTCTATAGAGCAACGGATATAGGTTGTCACGCCATGGATTTCACCATGGCGCGCTACGTTTTCAGTCTTGCGAAGGTATTAGCCGCTACAACGTTTGGCTGCTTCGTCCACCGCAGCAGTAAAACCCAAAAGGCTGAACGAATCTTGGGTCTTGGTGCCGCGTGCACTTTGGGCGTTTGCAACGGCCTTTGCACCGCGCTTCATTGCTGCGATGATCTTTGCGTCATCGGCTGGCGACGCTGCCCACGCCCATTCACCGTCGGTGAACAATTGGAATGTGCTGTCCCCGATCTGAAGCCCGACTGTCGATCCGTTGGCAAATGGATAGCCACCGGTGAACGACACCTCGCCTTTTACCTTTGCACCGGGGCGGTAGCTGACAAACAACAGGATATCGCCCCGTTTCACGGCGACGGCCCGCCCATTTTTGGTGTTCACGGTCTCTTTCGGGCTCGAGACGCTCCAACATTCGGTGGGGTTGTCTTCGACAAACACGCTCCAGTCCGTGTTTGCCGCCACCCTGTTTGAGCTTTCCTGAGCGAAAACACCCGTCGCTGCGAACGACAGGCCCAGTGCGCATATTGCGCCTGAAATCATACGTTTCATGTCTAACACAGCCTCCAGCTGCCTCTGCCTCAAGCCCTTGCGTGTCCCAACCGTCTAACGCGGCCCTTGACTGTTGCGCTTGGGTCGTTTCCAAGTCTGTGCCAAGAGTTTAGCGCGAAACAGGCATGTATTAAAAGCCCCTGCGGCGGATTTTCGCGCGTTTCAACACGAAAGGATCCCCCAATGTCTCAACCGCAAAGCCTTGTCGAAGTTTGGCGCGGCGAATTCTTGGAAAGCGAGCATCTTGGGCACGCGGTGATTTGCAACGCAAAAGGCGATGTGGTCGAGGCTTGGGGTGACCCCGACAAAGTGATCCTACCGCGATCGTCGGCTAAGATGTTGCAAGCTTTGCCACTGGTGGAAAGTGGGGCCGCAGATCAGGCTGGACTGTCGACCGAGCAGTTGGCGCTGGCTTGTGCAAGCCACCAGGGTGCGGCCATTCACACGGATCGTGTGACCCGCTGGTTGTCTGATCTGGGGCTTGGCAATGATGATCTTTTGTGCGGACCGCAATGGCCCGATGACAAGCCAGCAAAGGTTGGATTGATCAAGACTGACGACAGCCCCTGCCGTATTCACAACAATTGCTCGGGGAAGCATGCTGGGTTCTTAACACTGAATAAGCACCTTGGCGGTGGGGTTGAGTACACGAATCCCGACCATCCGGTGCAAAAAGCAGCCCGTGCCGCGATAGAAGACATGGCAGGCGAGGACAGTTCCGGCTTCGGCATTGACGGTTGCTCGGCTCCGAATTTTGCTGTTTCGCTGGCGGGGATGGGGCGGGCGATGGCTGGATTTGCTGCTGCCCGCGGCGATGGCGATGCGCGTGCGCGTGCGGCTGTCCGCTTGCGTGAGGCGATGATGCTGCATCCCGAATTGGTGGCGGGAGAGACACGGGCCTGCACGGATCTGATGCGCGCCGGGGCAGGCAAGGTCGCGATCAAAGGTGGCGCCGAAGGGTTTTACGTCGCAATTCTGCCAGAGCAGGAACTTGGTGTCGCCCTGAAGATGAGCGATGGCGTGACGCGGGGATCGGAATGCGTGATTGCGGCGCTTCTGGTGAAGCTTGGTGTTCTTGATCCCGCCGATCCCCTGGTGAAACAGCGGTTGAACCCCGATGTTCTGAACTTTGCGGGATTGAACACGGGCGAAATTCGGCCTTCATCGGCGCTACTGGCGGTCTAGGCCAGAAGACGCGCCAATCGCGCCAATTCAGATAAGATCAGAGAGCAACTTCAGCGCCATTGCCGTCGAGGCGATGACCAGCAGCGGTTTGATCAGGCGCGCACCGATACGGCTGGCAAGCTTGGAGCCAACGTAAGCGCCTGCCATTTGTGCGCCTCCCATCGCCAACCCAAGCGCCCAGAGAGGCGAGGTCACAAGGATGAAACCTGTAAGGCCGCCTACGTTTGAGGCGAAGTTAAGCAGCTTGGTATGGGCGGTTGCCTTCAGAATGCCTTGGCCTGCAAGTGTCACAAAGGCGAGCATAAAGAAA
Organism: Aliiroseovarius conchicola; assembly: GCF_041403445.1. Classification (NCBI taxonomy): domain Bacteria; kingdom Pseudomonadati; phylum Pseudomonadota; class Alphaproteobacteria; order Rhodobacterales; family Paracoccaceae; genus Aliiroseovarius; species Aliiroseovarius conchicola. Next base: position 240,629 of record NZ_JBGEHL010000003.1, on the reverse strand, counting down.
GCACCTGCCCCCGGTCCAAGCAGACCGTCGTAGAAACCTATAAGCGGCACGGCGCTGACGGCGAAAAGCCCGGGTGTTAGGCGCGCGTGGCGGTCTGTGTCATCAAGGCCTGGCTTTAGCGCGAAGAACAGCGCAATGGCGACCAGCAAAGCGGGTAGAATCCAGCGGATTGTCTCGGTAGGTAGGGCGTTCACGCAAAGTGCGCCTGCAACGGCTGCGGCGAAAGAGACGAGGGCGGGTTTTGCCTGTTTGCGTAGATCAACGTGACCCGCGCGCGAATAGGTGATCGCCGCCATCCCAGCGCCGAACAGGCCTTGCACCTTGTTGGTTGCCAGCGCGGTGATCGGAGGCACGCCTGCAAGCAATAGTGCAGGCACCGTGATAAGACCGCCACCCCCTGCGATGCTATCAATGAACCCCGCGATGAAACCAGCGGCGAGCAGAAGCAGGATGATCTCTGTGGAAAGCTCAAACACTGACGAAATCGGCTTTCGCATAGCCTTGAATGTACAAAAGGGCCGTCAGGTCTCCGTGATTGATGCGAATATCGCATTGGGCAGCGACGGTTGGTTTGGCATGCAGTGCCACGCCTGCCCCTGCCATGCCCAGCATACCCAAGTCATTCGCGCCATCCCCCACAGCCATAACGTCGCGTGGGCAGAGCCCCAGGCGTGCAGTGATCTGCTCCAGCGCGGCCATTTTTGCGTCCCGCCCCAAGATGGGCATCCCAACAGTTCCAGTTAGCTTGCCGTCATGAACCGTTAATGTGTTGGCACGATGCTCATCAAAGCCGAGTGTGGCCGCAACATGGGCTGTGAATGCTGTGAAGCCACCCGAGACAAGCGCGGCGTAGGCTCCGTTCTTCTTCATGGTGGCAAGGAGTTCACGCCCGCCCGGCATCAGCGTGATGCGATTTTCCAGCACGTCGCCAATCACGGTATCGGGCAAGCCATTCAAGAGGCCGACGCGTTCCTTTAAGGCCGCCTCGAAATCCAGTTCTCCGTTCATGGCGCGGGCGGTGATATCCTTTACCCGGTCGCCGACACCTGCTTCGTCTGCCAACTCGTCGATGCATTCCTGCTGGATCATGGTCGAATCCATATCCGCCAGCAGCATCTTTTTTTGCCGCCCCTCGGCGGGTTGGATGATGAGATCGACACCCATCTTATGCAGGTCGGCCCAGACATCCCAGAAGTTGGATGGCGTCTGCGCAAGTGGAAATTCGACGGCTTCGTCCGGGGCCAACCAATCCGCGTCCCCACCACCCCAAGCGTTACGCAGGGCTTCAACCAATGCCCCGTCAAGTTTAGCGGCAGTGGGAGCGCACAGGAGTGTAGCGATGAACATTCGAAAGTTTCCGATCGTAGACAAGCTGCGCCAAATTCCGACGCTCGGCGGGGCTATAGCGACATTTTGCGGCTTGTGCCAGACGCATCTGCCCCTTAACTCGGTCAGTGGGACACCCTTCCCCAACGAAGGGCACATATCTGCGAGGGTATCATGACTGATATTGCAAAACCGGCTACGCGGCCGGCAAATCCGCGTTTTTCTTCTGGCCCCTGTGCCAAACCCCCCACATGGAATTTGGATGTCTTGTCGGACGCCGCCTTAGGCCGTTCGCACCGTGCGGCTGTTGGCAAGGACAAGCTGAAGGCAGCGATCGAAGGCACGCGTGAGGTGCTGGGCATTCCTGCGGACTACAAAATCGGCATCGTTCCTGCGTCGGATACTGGCGCGGTCGAGATGGCGCTTTGGTCGCTTCTGGGCGCACGTGGGGTCGAGATGCTGGCTTGGGAAAGCTTCGGCGCGGGTTGGATCACGGATGTGAACAAGCAGCTCAAATTGGATGCGGTTGCCAAGGTTGCCGAGTACGGCGAATTGCCAGATCTGGCCTCGGTCGATTTTACCAATGACGTTGTCTTCACTTGGAATGGCACCACTTCTGGGGTGCGTGTGCCGAACGGTGACTGGATCGCGGGTGACCGCGAAGGTCTGACCATCTGCGACGCGACCTCGGCCGCGTTTGCAATGGACCTGCCGTGGGAGAAGTTGGACGTAACCACGTTCTCCTGGCAGAAGGTGCTGGGCGGCGAAGCCGCGCACGGCATTATTGTCCTCAGCCGGCGTGCGGTAGAGCGTTTGGAAAGCTACACGCCTGCATGGCCGTTGCCAAAAATCTTCCGCCTGACCAAAGGTGGCAAGTTGATCGAGGGCATTTTTACCGGCGCCACCATCAACACGCCGTCGTTGCTCGCGGTCGAGGATTACCTTTTTGCGCTCGATTGGGCGCGTTCGGTGGGGGGGCTTGAGGGTCTGATCCATCGCGCGGATGCCAACACCAAGGCCATCGCCGACTTCGTTGAGATGCGTGATTGGATTGATTTCCTAGCCCATGATCCGGCGACCCTGTCGACCACATCTGTGTGCCTGAAGTTCACCGATGATCGCATCAAAGACGGTGCTGCGTTTGCCAAAGCCGTCGCCAAACGGTTGGAAGCCGAGGGCGTGGCGCTGGATATCGGCGCTTACCGTGACGCACCGGCCGGTTTGCGGATCTGGTGTGGTGGCACGGTCGAGACGTCGGATGTCGCAGCCCTGATGCCGTGGCTCGACTGGGCGTTCAACGCTGAGATCGCAGCGCAATAAGTTATTCGCCCTGCGCGCCAATGCGCGGGGCTTCCCCTTAAATCTTTGTGAAAAGGACCAACAATATGGCCCCCAAAGTACTCGTATCCGACAAGCTTTCGGAAACCGCCGTTCAGATTTTCCGTGATCGCGGCATTGAAGTCGATTTCGAACCCGCGCTGGGCAAGAACAAGGACGCTCTGCTTGCCAAGATCGGCGACTATGACGGTCTTGCGATCCGCTCGGCCACCAAAGTGACCGAGAAGATTCTTGAAGCCGCGCCAAACCTGAAAGTGGTTGGCCGCGCGGGAATCGGCACGGACAATGTCGACAAGGTTGCTGCGTCGAAAAAAGGTGTGATCGTGATGAACACGCCTTTTGGCAACATGATCACCACCGCGGAACATGCCATCGCGATGATGTTTGCCGTGGCGCGTCAAGTACCCGAAGCGTCCGCGTCGACCCATGCGGGAAAATGGGAAAAGTCGAAATTCATGGGGGTCGAACTGACCAATAAGACCCTGGGCGTGATTGGTGCGGGTAACATTGGCGGTATCGTCTGTAACCGCGCATTGGGTCTGAAGATGAAGGTCGTGGCCTTTGATCCGTTTCTGTCGGAGGAAAAAGCCGACAAAATGGGTGTTGAGAAGGTCGAGTTGGACGAGCTATTGGCCCGTTCGGATTTCATTACACTCCACGTGCCGCTGATTGAACAGACACGCAACATCCTTAGCCGTGAGAACCTTGAGAAAACCAAGAAAGGCGTACGTATCATCAACTGCGCGCGTGGTGGATTGGTTGATGAAGAGGCCTTGGCTGATCTGCTCAAATCGGGTCACGTCGCGGGCGCCGCGTTCGATGTCTTTGCGGTTGAGCCCGCCACGGACAACCCGCTGTTTAACCTGCCCAATGTCGTCTGCACACCGCATCTTGGCGCTGCGACGACGGAAGCGCAGGAAAACGTAGCGCTGCAAGTGGCCGAACAAATGTCAGATTACCTGCTGACAGGAGCGGTTCAGAACGCGCTGAACATGCCTTCGGTCACTGCTGAGGAAGCAAAGATTATGGGGCCATGGATCAAACTGGCCGAGCATCTGGGTGCATTTGTCGGTCAGCTGACGGATGAGCCGATCAAAGCGGTGAACATCCTCTATGATGGTGTCGCGTCCGAAATGAACCTAAAGGCACTTGATTGTGCCGTTCTTGCTGGTCTCATGAAGCCTGTTTTGCCCGATGTGAACATGGTGTCCGCCCCGGTCGTTGCGGCCGATCGCGGGATCAAAACGTCGACCACCACGCAGGCCAAAGGCGGTTCGTTTGATGGTTACATCAAGCTTACCGTTGTGACGGCAAAGCGCGAGCGGTCTATCGCGGGAACGGTGTTTTCAGACGGTAAGCCGCGTTTTATCCAGATCAAAGGGATCAATATTGATGCCGAGATCGGGAGCCATATGCTCTATACAACCAATAACGATGTGCCCGGTATCATCGGCGCGTTGGGGGCCACAATGGGCGAGCACGGCGTGAACATCGCGAACTTTACGCTTGGACGGAAAGAAACTGGCGGTGACGCGATTGCGCTTCTTTATGTGGATAATCCGACGCCAGAGCCAGTGTTGAAAGCACTGTGTGATACGGGGCTTTTCAACACCGTGAGCCCTTTAGAGTTCGCAATCCAGTAGGATAGCGCCGTTCCAAGAGCAAAAAGGCCCCGGAGTTTCCCGGGGCCTTTTTATTGTTAGTCAGCGTCCAACAGACCGGTTTTAAACAAAGCCCCGGCTGCGACGGCCCCAAGGATGGGTGCCAGAATAAAGAGCCAAAGCTGACCAAGTGCATGGCCGCCAGCAAACAGTGCCGGGCCAAATGAACGGGCGGGGTTTACCGACACGCCGGTCACATTGATACCCAACAAGTGAATTGCAACAAGCGACAGACCAATGGCCAATCCCGCAAAGGCCGCAGGTGCTTTTGCGCCGGTTGAGCCAAGGATCACGATCACGAAAAGGAACGTGGCTACGAGTTCGAAAACAAATGCGGAAACCACGTTGTATTCACCCAGATAGCCCGCGCCCCAGCCATTCTGGCCCAAGCCAGATGTAGACACGTCATATCCACCACCTTTACCAGTCACGATGATATAAAGAATAAGCGCGCCCACGACTGCACCCGCAACCTGCGAGATGATGTAGGTACCTGCTTTCGAAGCAGGCAAACGCCCTGCTACGACGGCTCCAATAGTAACAGCGGGGTTGATATGGCATCCCGAGACGCCCCCAATTCCGTAAGCCATCGCCAACAGCGCAAGGCCAAAGGCAAAGGCGATCCCAGTGTGGCCGATATCGGCACCCGCGATTACCGCGGCACCACAACCGAACAGAACAAGGGTCATTGTTCCGATAAATTCTGCAACTGCTTGTTTCACAAGTCGTCTCCCTGATAAGTGTGCTGGCAAACGTGTAGCATGCGGCCCAAGGGGTGGGTCGCGGGGAAAACACGTAAGTTTGGCACCGTAATTGAAGGGCAACATATGCAGCGCGCCTACGCCATTGGGGATATTCATGGACATCTCGACAAACTGATCGCTGCACACGCGCTGATCGCGAAAGATCGCGCGCGTTGCGGAGATATGGAAGCACCGATTGTTCATATCGGAGACCTCGTGGATCGTGGTCCGAACAGCAAAGGTGTCATCCAGCACCTGATGGATGGTCAGGTGAGGGGCGAGAACTGGGTGGTGCTTAAGGGCAACCATGACCGGATGATGGAGATGTTCTTGCGTGACCATCCAATGGTCGACACCCAACTTTTGATCGATCACAACTGGTTGCACCCCCGGCTTGGCGGGATTGAGACCTTGGCAAGCTATGGCGTTGCTGTTCCAGAGGGCATCCGCACATATCAGCTTCATCCGCAGGCGCGTGCGGCGGTGTCGCCAGATCATCGTGAATACCTTGAGACCCTGCCGACCCAGTATCGACTGGGCGATCTGTGTTTCGTTCACGCAGGCATTCGTCCGGGCGTTCCGCTAGATGAACAGACCGAGGATGACTTGTGCTGGATCCGTCGCGAATTTCTGGATTCGGGTTTGGATCACGGCGCGCTAATCGTCCACGGTCACACGCCAGTTGATCAGGTGACGCATTTCGGCAATCGAGTGAACATCGACACAGGTGCGGGTCACGGTAAGGCTTTGTCAGCCGTCGTGATCGAGGGGCGGGAGGTGTGGTTGCTAGGCGCGCCAGGCCGTCAGCCTATCCAGCAGGAAAAGCCCGTGTTCGGCTAGCCGGGTCGCCCTACCGACCCGAAGAGCGATTGCTTACTCGGTTAGATCCATCCGGTTGAACCAGTCGATATCCTCGATCGTGATCCAGCCGGACACGATGATCCCAGCCACAATCGCCCAAACAATTGTGCCTGCGATGGTTACGATGACCAGGGTGCGCTTTAAACGGAAGTTCGAAGGCGCGCCGGCATGGGTGCCGGGTACAATCTCGCCGTCATCGCCTTGCGTGCGCAGGCCAATCGGCAGGACGACGAACATCGTCACGAACCAGATGACCACATAAAGGACGGCGGCGGCGGTGATTGACATTAGACTTGCTCCAGCTCGACAAGGGTACCGTTGAAGTCCTTTGGATGTAGGAACAAGACGGGTTTGCCATGTGCACCGATCTTGGGCTCACCAGTGCCCAAAACACGGGCACCAGCGGCTTGCAGCTTGTCGCGTGCCGCGATGATATCGTCGACCTCATAGCAGATGTGGTGAATGCCGCCAGCGGGGTTCTTTTCCAGAAAACCGGCGATGGGTGAGTTGTCACCGAGGGGATAGAGAAGCTCGATCTTGGTGTTGGGCAGCGTGATAAAAACGACGGTGACGCCATGATCCGGCTCGTCCTGCGGTGCGCCGACCTTGGCTCCCAGCGTGTCACTATATTGCGCGGCGGCTGCATCCAAATCTGGTACGGCAATCGCGACGTGGTTCAAGCGTCCAATCATTGTTTTCTCCCGTCATGCTGTTGCGCACCTTATGGCTGTCTTGGTCTAGACGGGCAAGCGTTGCAACGCCGCAGGCGGCAAAACTGACGCCGCGTATGCAAACTTAACCGGTTGTTAGGCAGTTTTCGCGCAGGCTGAGTCGTGAAGGAGAAGAGCCGATGAGTGATGACCTTGAACAATTCATGATGAGCCAACCACCAACCGCCGATCGCCCATTGCTGGGTCTGACCGTCTTGGTGGTCGAAGACAGCCGATTTGCATCTGAAGCAATACGTCTTCTAAGCCTGCGATCCGGCGCACGCATTCGACGTGCCGACAGCCTGCGGGCCGCCCATCGTCATCTCAGGGTTTACCGGCCTTCAATCGTTATTATTGATATGGGTTTGCCAGACGGGTTCGGCGCGGAATTGATCGGCGAACTTGCAGCTGACCCGGTGCGTGTGCCTGTCCTATTGGCGATGAGCGGTGACGAAGCTACCCGCGATGCCGCAATGGCAGCCGGTGCCGATGGATTTTTGGCGAAACCGGTTGAAAGCCTCGCTGCGTTCCAATCCGCCATTCTTTCCATATTGCCGTCAGCAGAAGGTCCAGTGTCTCCGCGCATTGTACCAAAAGACGTCGTTGCTCCAGACAAGATCGCGTTTCAGGACGATTTGAGCCACGCAGCGACCCTGATGCGCGATCGTCACGACAGCGCGATGGAAGACTATATCGCCCAGTTCCTAGGTGGGGTTGCACGCAGTGCGCATGATAGCTCGCTTGAAGCGGCAGCATCTCGTCTTGCCCAGGCGCGCGCCGAAGGGCGTGGCACCGGACAGGACTGGGCGCGCGTTGCGGGGCTGGTGCAGGACCGGCTGGCGCAGCGACAAGCCCTTTGATGCCATGCGCGCGCCGCTTCACAGAATAGCTGGTTAACCATCGCTGGTTCACACTTGTTTATGAACGCAACCGTGAAAACTCCCCAAACTCAGCACGAAAATGGCCGAACGCTTCCTCATTTCCGCCCAATTCTGGCGTCAAAAAAAGATCATACGGGGTGAGAAGATAGTTTGGACGAGGGTTATATTATGAAAAACCTGATTAAACGGTTCGCAAATGATGAGTTTGGAAATGCCGTAGTTGATTGGACGGTTCTGGTCTCTGGTGTGGTGATGATGGCTGTTGCGCTGATCATGACCGTGGCTTGAAGAGAAAATCTGACTGCGACAGCACATGATATGATCAACACCCGTTGGGTAATTGGTTAAGTGATTAAGAGTGGTTCTTCGGCGAGCTGCCGCCGAAAGAAGTAAAGGGTGCGTGTTTTCACACGCACCCTTTATTTATTGCAAAGCACAAATTGGCACTGCGCGCATTACTCTTGCGGTATAACTCTCAAATGCAGCTCGCGCAGCTGTTCATTCAATGGCTCGGATGGCGCATTCATCATCAAATCTTCTGCGCGTTGGTTCATCGGGAACATCACCACTTCGCGGATATTGTCCTGATCGGCAAGCAGCATGACGATGCGGTCAACACCCGCGGCGCAACCGCCGTGGGGTGGCGCGCCGTATTGGAACGCGTTGACCATACCACCGAACCGCTTGCGCACCTCGTCTTCGCCATAACCCGCCAGTTCAAACGCTTTGAACATGATCTCGGGTTGGTGGTTTCGGATCGCGCCAGACACCAACTCATAACCATTACAGGCGAGGTCATACTGGAATCCCCGAACAGCAAGGGGGTCACCTTCCAACGCCTCCATGCCTCCTTGTGGCATCGAAAACGGGTTGTGATCGAAATCAAGCTTGCCGGTTTCTTCGTCCATTTCGAAGATTGGGAAGTCGACGATCCACGCAAAGGCGAACCGATCTTTGTCGGTCAGACCAAGCTCGTCGCCAATCACGGTGCGCGCACGACCTGCGACACCTTCAAATGCTTTCGGTTTGCCGCCCAAGAAGAAGGCGGCGTCGCCAATTTCCAACCCAAGCTGCTGGCGGATCGCTTCAGTCCGCTCGGGACCAATGTTCTTGGCCAGCGGTCCGGCGGCTTCCATACCGCCTTCGACTTCACCCGATTTCAGTTTGGCCTGAGCTTCCTTGACGGTGATTCCAAGTTCTTGCGCTACCGCGTCGGCAGTTTTCTCGCGCCAGAAGATATAACCCATACCCGGCAGACCTTCTTGCTGCGCGAATTTGTTCATCCGGTCGCAGAATTTGCGCGAGCCGCCTTTCGGGGCCGGAATGGCGCGGATCTGAGTGCCTTCTTGCTCAAGCAACGAGGCGAAAATTGCAAACCCGGAACCGCGGAAATGATCCGACACAACCTGCATCTTGATTGGGTTGCGCAGGTCAGGCTTGTCCGTGCCATACCAAAGGGCCGCGTCTTTATAAGAAATATGCTCCCATTCCTGGTCCACTTTGCGCCCGCCGCCGAACTCTTCAAATATGCCCTTCAACACTGGCTGGATCGTATCGAACACGTCTTGCTGAGTGACGAACGACATCTCCATATCGAGTTGATAGAAGTCGGTGGGCGAGCGGTCGGCACGTGGGTCTTCGTCCCGGAAACACGGCGCGATCTGGAAATACTTGTCGAACCCGGCAACCATCATCAGCTGTTTGAACTGCTGCGGGGCCTGCGGTAGCGCATAGAACTTGCCAGGATGCAGGCGCGACGGCACAAGGAAGTCCCGCGCACCCTCGGGTGAAGAGGCTGTGATGATGGGCGTCTGATATTCACGGAATCCCTGATCCCACATCCGCTTGCGCATGGATGTCACGACATCGGACCGCAGCTTCATATTTTCCTGCATCACTTCGCGACGCAGATCGAGGAAGCGGTACTTCAGGCGGGTTTCTTCAGGGTACTCTTGATCGCCAAAGACCATCAGGGGTAGCTCTTCGGCGGCGCCAAGCACTTCCAGGTCACGGACAAAAACTTCGACCGCACCCGTAGGAATTTTTTCGTTCACGAGATCCTCATCGCGCGCCTTCACATTGCCATCAATGCGGATACACCACTCGGAACGGACCTTTTCCATCTTTGAGAAGACAGGGCTGTCGGGATCGCACAGTACCTGCGTGACACCATAGTGGTCGCGTAGGTCGATGAACAAAATACCACCGTGGTCACGGACACGATGGACCCAACCCGACAAGCGAACGGTTTCGCCTACGTTCGATTTATTCAGTTCAGCGCAAGTGTGACTACGATATGCGTGCATGGGATGCCCCCGTCCAGCGGTTTACAAGTATCGCGCCGATACACCTGTCTTAGCGCGCAAAGTCAAGCCCGCGTTAGGCTTGGGGCAGGTCTATTGAATGGACTTCCGGTCATGATGGCGCAGATAAAGCCAAAACCCAATGACGATGAGGATCGAAACGTAACCATCAACAGCGTAGTGATACCCGGTGTAGACGGACATGAAAAGGATTGCAGCGACGCCCACAACCGCAACTGGAAGCAAATAGCGAGACCTTTCATAAACATATATCGCAGTCAAAGTAGCGACCGACAAATGTACGCTTGGAAACGCCGAGATCCCCGAGCCTCTCGCTTGGGCCATATGGGTATAGGCGATCCATAGACCTTCTTGTGTGGAGCGGATGACTTGCATTTCCTGACTTATCGGATGAAATGAAGTGGGTAGGTCCGCGAAACTCTCACCGCCGTACAAGCGATCAAAGTAAATCGGACCAACTGACATCCCTACCAACGCGAGCACGTTTCCCACAAAGATCCATGCCACAAAGTATAAAATCAGCATGCGCCGCACGCGCTTTGCGTCACTATCTAAGGCTGCAAAGACAATTGGTAGCAGAATGGCTGGTAACAGCCAGCCTTTAAGATAGAGGCTTGCCAGCCACTCGATCGGAAACATGCTTGCCCAGTTGTGGGTCAATTTCCATGGGTCGTTCCCAAGGTGCAAGATAGCATCGGCTTTTACGAAGGCAGGGTCTGCATAAAACGGGACCAGGAATGGCATCGTGGTCTTGAAAATCATGAATCCCATCTGGAAAACCAAAATGGCGATCGCGGCTTGGGCTGTATCCAAGATCAATGTGTGTAGAGATCTGGTGCGATAAACTGCATTCACGGCAAGCCCGGCACAGGCAAAAACAAAAGTGAGAAGGAAAAATAAGCGCGCGCCGCTGCCCATGACGCGTATGACGTTTGTCACAGCTTCTGAGGCATTGTCGCGAACCAAAACCGCGATCAAGGTCGAAAGTAGAAAATAGCAGATACTGGCTCGTAGGAATACATTCATGGGAACCGCTTGGAACAAACTGTCTTAAACGTTGCCTCTCCTATTCCCCTTTTGGTTGTTGGGCAAATTTAAACTGGTGTATTGCGGTCTTTTCCAACCATTTTCTCGGACTTTCGACGGCGGCTCCCCTTGAACCTTCCTGCGTCATCTCTATAACCCACGACAATTTGCGTGCGGTCGGGTCGCCTGCGCGTATCCATTCTGCCGATGGGGGAAACCATGCCTAAAAGAACCGATATCAACTCGATTATGATCATCGGCGCGGGGCCCATCATTATTGGGCAGGCCTGCGAATTTGATTACTCGGGGGCTCAGGCTTGTAAAGCGCTGCGCGAGGAAGGTTACCGGGTCATACTGGTGAACTCGAACCCTGCGACGATCATGACCGATCCGGGGCTGGCAGATGCGACTTATATCGAGCCGATCACCGCGGATGTCGTCGCGAAGATAATTGAGAAAGAACGCCCCGACGCGTTGCTACCAACAATGGGTGGTCAGACCGGCTTGAACACAGCGCTGGAGCTGGACGATTTGGGCGTACTCGACAAGTTCAATGTGGAATTGATTGGCGCTAAGCGCGATGCAATCGAGATGGCCGAGGACCGCAAACTGTTCCGCGAAGCCATGGATCGTCTGGGCATCGAAAACCCCCGTGCGACCATCGCCAACACGATGGAAGAATGCATGGCCGCTCTGGATGATATTGGCCTGCCAGCGATCATCCGCCCTGCATTTACGTTGGGCGGCACAGGCGGCGGCGTGGCGTATAACCGCGAGGAATATGAACATTTCTGCGGAACTGGGCTAGATGCCAGTCCCGTCAGCCAAATCTTGATCGACGAAAGCCTTCTGGGGTGGAAAGAATTCGAGATGGAGGTGGTGCGCGACACCGCCGATAATGCCATCATCGTCTGTGCCATCGAAAACGTGGACCCGATGGGCGTGCATACAGGGGATTCTATCACCGTTGCACCTGCGCTGACCTTGACCGACAAAGAATATCAGCTGATGCGCACCCATTCGATCAACGTTCTGCGTGAGATTGGCGTTGAAACGGGCGGCTCGAATGTTCAGTGGGCGGTGAACCCCGAAGATGGCCGCATGGTCGTGATCGAGATGAACCCGCGCGTGTCGCGTTCTTCGGCGCTTGCTTCGAAAGCCACCGGCTTCCCGATTGCAAAGATCGCCGCGAAATTGGCTGTTGGCTACACGCTCGATGAGCTGGACAACGACATCACCAAGGTCACGCCTGCCTCGTTCGAGCCGACCATCGACTACGTTGTCACCAAGATCCCGCGCTTTGCGTTTGAGAAGTTTCCGGGGTCGAAGCCCGAACTGACCACCGCGATGAAATCCGTGGGCGAGGTTATGTCGATCGGTCGCACCATCCATGAGAGCCTGCAGAAAGCGCTGGCGTCGATGGAAACCGGCCTGACCGGATTTGACGAGATCGATATCCCCGGAGCACCTGACGAAGCCGCTATCGTCAAGGCGATTTCTGAACAGCGTCCCGATCGTATTCTAAAAATCGCGCAAGCGATGCGCCACGGCATGCCCAACGAGCAGATTCAGGCCTGTACCGCGTTTGACCCATGGTTTCTGGCACGTATTCGCGAGATCGTTGAGGCCGAGGAGCGCGTGAAAGATAACGGCTTGCCGTCGGACGAGGCAGGATTGCGCAGCCTCAAAATGATGGGATTTACAGATGCGCGCCTCGCTAAGCTGACTGGCTTTACCGAAAAAGATGTACGCAATGCGCGCCGCAAGGCGGGTGTAACTGCGGTCTTCAAACGCATCGATACCTGTGCCGCAGAGTTCGAAGCGCAGACACCATATATGTATTCGACCTACGAAGTCCCAATGATGGGCGAGGTGGAATGCGAAGCCCGTCCGTCAGATCGCAAGAAAGTGGTTATTCTTGGCGGCGGTCCGAACAGGATCGGGCAAGGGATCGAGTTTGATTATTGCTGCTGTCATGCCTGTTTTGCACTGACCGAAAGCGGCTATGAAACCATCATGGTCAACTGTAACCCCGAGACGGTATCGACCGACTATGACACTTCGGATCGTTTGTATTTCGAGCCGCTGACCTTTGAACACGTGATGGAAATCCTGGCCAAAGAACAGGAAAACGGCACGTTACATGGTGTGATTGTGCAGTTTGGTGGCCAGACTCCACTGAAACTTGCCAATGCGCTGGAGGCCGAGGGAATTCCAATCCTTGGTACAACGCCTGACGCGATTGACTTGGCCGAAGACCGCGAACGTTTTCAGGCGCTGGTGAACCAGCTTGGCTTGAAACAGCCGAAGAACGGCATCGCATCAACGGACGCAGAAGCCCTTGCAATCGCGGACGAAATCGGTTTCCCGCTGGTGATCCGTCCTTCCTATGTCTTGGGCGGCCGCGCGATGGAAATCGTGCGCGACATGGCGCAATTGGAACGCTACATCGCCGAGGCTGTTGTTGTGTCCGGCGATAGTCCGGTCCTGCTGGACAGCTACTTATCAGGTGCCGTCGAGGTCGACGTGGATGCGCTTTGCGACGGTGAAACCGTTCACGTTGCGGGCATTATGCAGCACATCGAAGAGGCTGGCGTACATTCCGGTGATAGCGCATGTTCGCTACCGCCCTACAGCCTTAGCCCAGAAATTATCCTTGGCCTGCGCGAGCAGTCAAAGGCACTGGCATTGGCGCTGAACGTCGTCGGTCTGATGAATGTACAGTTCGCTGTAAAGGATGAGGAAATCTACCTGATCGAAGTAAACCCACGTGCGTCGCGCACTGTACCTTTCGTCGCCAAGGCTGTTTTGTCACCTATCGCCTCGATCGCTGCACGCGTCATGGCAGGCGAGAAACTGGACGTGTTCGATCTGGTGGACCCAGAGATCGATAGCTATGCCGTTAAGGAAGCGGTTATGCCATTCGCTCGTTTCCCCGGCGTGGACACCATCCTCGGCCCTGAAATGCGCTCAACCGGAGAGGTGATGGGTGCTGATAAGAGCTTTGCGATGGCGTTCCTGAAGGCCCAGCTAGGGGCAGGTACTGTGCTGCCGACCGAAGGTAATGTGTTCTTGTCAATCAAGGATGGCGATAAACTTCCGCAATTGGTCGAGACAGCGAAGCTTTTGAAAGATCAGGGTTTTAATATCCTCGCGACGCGCGGCACCGCGGTATTCCTTGCTGAAAATGGTGTCGAAGCGGAACAGGTCGCCAAGGCTTACGAGCTTGGCCGTCACATTGTCGACCGTATGAAGGACGGCGAGGTTCATCTGGTCATGAATACGACCGAAGGCACGCAATCCGTCAACGACAGCCGCGAAATGCGCAATGTCGCCTTGATGGATAAGATCCCTTATTTCACCACACTGGCCGCTAGCAACGCGGCCGCGCGTGCGATGAAAGCTCGGACAGAGCGGGAAATCGAAGTGCGTCCATTACAGGACGTGTAATTCAAGGCCGGTTTCGGCAAGGAATTGCCGAGGCCATTTTCAACTTGTGGTATGCTGATCGCATTCCAGAAGGAGAGCTTTGATGAAACAGATAATGCCCATCATGATGGTCGGTCTTTTGGCCGCTTGCGAAACCTCCACCCCTTACGCTCCGCCGGCAACGGATTTGCCGCTTTTCGGAGATGGGTATCGCGCCGAAGGCGATCAATGTCGCCGCGTCGGAGAAAGCCCGGAAACAGCCGAGTTCTTGGACCACACAGCCGATCTTGTCGCGTGCCCTGCCGACTATGAAGGATTGGGTGTGTTCCAAGTCGACACCGGTGGCGTCGAAGTCGCTCGAGTAGGTGAATGGGTGCTGTTTAGCGTGTCGACCGAGGGTTAATGCCCCTCGGTTTTGGCTCGCTAGTAGAAATTGAACGGCTGTCTGTAAAGGTGCGGGGATATGGCTCGAAACATTCGCTACCTTTCACATCCTCAAGTATTGATCGATCCCGCGAAGGACGTTCGAAACTGGTCGCTTAGCAATATCGGTGCGCGCCGTGTTCAAAACCTGATTGCATCAAACGCTTTGAGCGGCACGGCAACAATTGTCAGCAGCGCCGAAACCAAAGCCACAGAAACTGCAATACCTTTGGCGGATGCGTGCGGAGCCGCGTTGATCATACGTGAAGTCATGCACGAGAATGACCGAAGCGCGACAGGCTATCTGCCACCGGCCGAGTTCGAGGCGGTTGCTGATCAGTTCTTTAGCGAGCCTGATCAGAGTGTTCGTGGTTGGGAAACGGCGAATTCTGCGCAAAAGCGGATTGTGGGCGAAGTGCAGAAATGTCTGCGAGATTACCCGAGAGATGATTTGCTTTTTGTGGGCCACGGAGCTGTCGGCACACTGCTTTATTGCTTCTTAGCCGGCACTCCCATCAATCGAAAATTTGATCAGGGACCCAACGGGGGCGGCTGCTATTTGGAGTTTTCCGGCGTCGTGGGCGGGTTCGTTTCTTGGTGGCGACCAATGGAAGACCTTGTGTCTAGGTAGTCTCAAGCACTCAAGCCCGGTGCGTCGATCCGAAACACACCGTTGATCTTCCACTCGCCGTTGATCTTCACCATTTGGTAGGCAAACCAATGATCGGTGTTCTGTTGGTCTAAAATATGTAGTCGTTGCCAGATTACGATCCCGTCCCGAACTTGATCAAGGAACGTGATCTCAGCCGGTCGCCAGACCATTGGATAAGCGCCCTGTACCATCTTGCCGAAGTTCTCAGGTGTGCCAAACATCCTTTGGATGTTGGGTGATGCAAAGGTGAAGGCGGTTGCCACATCGTCAGATCCGAAGGCCTCAATCTGACCCGAAATCACGCTTTCGACGCTTTTGTCCTGCGCTTGTGCGCTGAAGCTGAGCAGCCCGATCAGGCCAAGAGTGATGATGAAAAACCGCATATCCTTCTCCCCTTACTGGCCATAATACGCGAAAAAGGGGTGTTTGGATCAATTTTGATGTGCGGGACGCTAGCGCAGTTGCCCCCACAGGTCGTATTCACCCGCCTCATCGACCTCGACGGACACGATATCGCCCACCGATAGGGCCTCGGTGGCCTCGTCGATAAATAGGTTTCCGTCGATCTCGGGTGCGTCGGCTTTGGTGCGGCAAGTGGCAATGCCGTCGTCGTCGATATCGTCCACAATCACGTCCATTACCTGACCGACCTTTGCGGCCAGTTTGGCTTCGGAAATCGCCTGCGCTTTTTCCATAAAGCGATCCCAGCGGTCTTGCTTGACCTTGGGGGGCACATGGTCGGGCAGGTCGTTTGACCGCGCACCATCGACGTTTTCATATTGGAAGCAACCGACGCGATCCAGTTGGGCTTCGTCCATCCAGTCCAGAAGCGTTTGGAATTCGTCCTCAGTCTCGCCGGGATAACCCACGATAAAGGTTGATCGCAGGGTGATATCCGGGCAATCCGCGCGCCACGCCGCAATTTCGTCCAACGTTTTCGACGCGGCAGCCGGTCGGGCCATGCGTTTCAACGTGTCGGGGTGGGCGTGTTGGAAGGGGATGTCCAGATAGGGCAGGATCAGCCCTTCGGCCATCAGCGGGATCAACTGGCGCACATGAGGGTAGGGATAGACGTAGTGCAAGCGCACCCACAGGTCTTTGCCTGCTCCCAATGCGCCCAGATCGCGTGCCAAATCGGTGATATGCGCCCGGTGGCCTCTATCCTCGGCATGTTTTATATCGACCCCATAGGCCGAGGTGTCCTGACTGATCACCAGCAGTTCTTTTACGCCTGCATCCACCAGTTTCCCAGCCTCGCGGATTACCGCGTGGGCCGGACGGCTGGCCAAACGCCCGCGCATGTCGGGAATAATGCAGAACTTGCACTTGTGATTACAGCCTTCCGAGATCTTCAGATAGCTATAGTGGCGCGGTGTCAGGGACACCCCTGTGGCCGGCAGAAGGTCCACAAACGGGTCTGGTGATGGTGGGACAGCGCCATGTACGGCGTCCAGAACCTGCTCGTATTGATGCGGTCCGGTTACGGCCAAAACGCTCGGATGGGTGCCGCGGATATAGTCTTCCTCGGCCCCAAGACAGCCGGTGACAATCACGCGGCCGTTTTCGCTTAGCGCTTCGCCAATCGCTTCAAGACTTTCGGCTTTGGCAGAATCCAGAAACCCGCAGGTGTTCACCACAACAGCGTCCGCGCCTGAGTAGTCCGGGCTGATCGCGTATCCCTCTGCGCGCAGACGGGTCAGAATCCGTTCGCTGTCCACCAAAGCTTTGGGGCAGCCAAGGCTGACCATCCCAATGGTTGGTTGGCCTTCTCGCTTGGGTTCGGAGAACCGGGGCTTTGGGGCAAGGTCAGGGCGCAGGTCTGGCGGGTTCGCTGGATCAGTCATGGCGGGCGTATAGCCTGCAAAGCAACGGTTGGAAAGCACTACGGCGCGTTGCCGAGGGCGCACAAAAAAAGCGCGCCGCATCGGGCGCGCTTTCGAAAGTCTATGGACAGAAGCTTACCGCTTTCGGTCGCGGCGGCTTGACATCGGTTGGAATGCGACGCCGACATGTGCCTCGCAATAAGGCTTGCCTTGCTGAACGGGCAGGCCGCAGAACCAAAATTCTTCGGTGGCGGGGTCGCCGATGGGCCATTTGCAGGTCCGTTCGGTCAGCTCCATCAAGTTCAGCTTCTTCGCACCCTTCTCAACCTCACGCACAGAGGCCAGCGCCTCTGGGCTAATCTCGTTGGCCGAGGGTTGCGGAGGCAGGGGTTGGCCTGCTGGAATGATTTGCTTACGGGCCGGGATCGGCTTGGTTTCCGCTGCCGGTTTGGCCTCTGCAGCTTCCTTTTTCGGGGCAGCTTTCTTCGGTGCGGCCTTAGGCTTGGCAGCTGCTTTCGGTGCGGCCTTCTCTTTAGCTGGCGCTTTCGTACCCCCGCCCGAGCGGTTGGACAGCCCCAGACGATGTACTTTACCGATCACCGCATTGCGGGTCACACCACCAAGTTCTTTTGCGATGACCGAGGCGGATTGCCCCTCGCCCCACATCTTTTTCAGGATTTCAACGCGCTCGTCGGTCCAGGACATGATTTTTCCCGTCTGTTGGGTCTGCTGCCGGGATCAAGCCCTGGTCAGCCCAGTGAATTCACAAGCGCCTATTTTAGTCATAGGCGCGGGGGATACAAGCGCTGAAAGCGCATCAGCGTGACGTGCGACTTTCACGCCATGCCAATACGGCTCCGCCCGAGATGATAATCGCCGCGCCCAGCAAGCTTGTCTTAACCGGAACAACGCCGAATGCAGCAAAATCGTAAAGCCCAGCGAAGACAAGCGTGGCATAGGAAAACGGCACCACAAAGCTGGCGTCGGCGCGTTTCATTGACTGGATAAAGCAGGTTTGTGCAAGTGCCATCATAAAGCCCAGACCAGCAAGTGCCATCCATTGCGCGGGTGTTGGTGCGGACCAAACCCAAATGACGGCCAAAGTGGCGACGCTTAGACCGATTCCGTTGTTGATCCACAAGATTTGCAGTGGGCTTTCCTGCCCGGTCAGGCGCTTAATGAATGTGATCTCCAACCCCATAATCGCGGCTGCGGCAAGCGCCAGAAGGGCAGCGGGATGAAAGCTGCCCGCGCCCGGTTGAATCAACACGATTGCGCCGATCAACGCGATTGCCGCTGCGATCCAACGCCATGGGCCCACACGCTCGCCTAGTAAAGGAATGGCCAGAACCATGGCGAAGACCGGGTTCAGAAAGCTGATGGCGGTTGCATCCGCCAACGGGATATACGCGACGGCCGCGAACATCAGCGATATCCCCATCCAGCCAGAAACAGATCGCGCGATGTGTAAGGGAATGTTGGGGTTCTTAATGTGCGGGCGCTTGATGGCGACCACTGTGCTGATGGCAAGAAATGCGAAAAAGAAACGTCCGTGGCTGATCTGAAGCGGATGAAGGGGGTCTCCCAGCACGTCGCGCCCGACCAGTTTTGCCATCAGCGTCGTGCCCGCAATCAGCAAAGATGCCAAAAGCATAAAGCCAGCCGCTGCTAAGGGTTTGTGGTCGGGATTGGCGCGCGTTTCCATCCTCTCGCCTTATCGACTGGTGACCGGATTGAAAAGAGTGGACAGCACGAGCCCCTTCCCGTAAGTCACCCACATGATCAAACGTTTTCATATCTCTGATAACCGACGTCGACGCACCTGCGCCTGACGCCCGCTTTCGTTTGATCCTGCGCCATCACGGCGCACCCCTTTCTGAAATTGTTGACTTGAGGCCCGCCATACGGCACCCAAAGGCTTCTTTTACAAAGGATACCGACATGATCCCGTCGCTTCTTCCCACCTATAACCGTGTTGATCTTGCATTCGAGCGAGGCCAGGGCAGCTGGCTTGTCACGGATGGGGGCGAACGATATTTGGATCTTGGGGCAGGGATCGCGGTGAACGCGCTGGGCCATGCCCATCCTGCACTGGTTGAGGTGTTGGCCGAGCAAGGCGCGAAGCTCTGGCATGTGTCGAACCTCTATAAGGTGCCGCAGCAGCAAAAGCTGGCCGATCAACTGGTCGATCTGACTTTTGCCGATACCGTGTTCTTCACCAATTCCGGTACCGAGGCGTGTGAGCTTGCGGTGAAGATGGCGCGCAAATATTGGCACGACAAAGGCGAGGACCGCGCGCGGATCATTGGCTTCGATGGCTCGTTCCATGGGCGGTCTTCGGCCGGTATCGCAGCCGCTGGGGGCGAGAAGCTGACCAAAGGTTTCGGACCGCTTCTGCCCGGCTTTACCCATTTGCCATTCGGTGACGTCGACGGTCTGACCAACGCCCTCTCTGAAGGGGACGTAGCCGCTGTTATTATCGAACCGGTGCAGGGGGAAGGCGGCATTCGGCCGGTTCCCGATGACGAACTGAAAGCCATCCGCGCGGCTTGTGATCAGGGCGGAGCACTGTTGATCTTTGATGAGGTGCAGTGCGGCATGGGCCGGACGGGCAAGCTTTTCGCCCACGAATATTCCGGCATCACCCCTGACATCATGATGGTCGCCAAGGGCATCGGTGGGGGCTTCCCGCTGGGCGCTGTTCTGGCCACCGAGGACGCGGCCTCGGGCATGGTCGCAGGCACGCACGGGTCCACATATGGCGGCAACCCGTTGGCTTGCGCGGTTGGGGCAAAAGTGACCGAGATCGTCTCGGACCCAGCATTTCTGAACGATGTGAACCGCAAGGCGGGGCTCTTGCGCCAGAAGCTCGAAGGGCTGGTTGCTGCCCACCCGGACGTGTTCGAAGCCGTTCGTGGGTCCGGCCTGATGCTTGGCCTTGTGTGCAAGGCGCCAAACACGGATCTGCTGACCAAATGCTATGACGCGGGCGTTCTGTGCGTGCCGGCTGCCGACAACGTGTTGCGCATCCTGCCCGCGCTGACCATCGAAGACGAAGATATTGCCGAGGCGATCACCCGCCTCGACGCCGCTGCCAAGGCTGTGGAGGGCCAGAGCGAATGAAACATTTTCTGGACATCAACAAGACCGAGACCGCCGACCTGAAAGGCATGATTTCCGAAGCGCACCGGATAAAAACGGCGCGGGCTGGCCGCCCCAAAGGCGCTTTGGATGACGAACAGCCGCTAAAAGGCCATATGGTGGCTTTGATCTTTGAAAAGCCCTCTACCCGAACACGCGTCAGCTTCGACGTGGGCGTGCGCCAGATGGGTGGTCAAACCATGGTTCTGTCTGGGTCCGAGATGCAGTTGGGTCACGGGGAAACGGTCGCCGATACGGCCAAGGTCTTGTCTCGTTATGTTGACCTGATCATGATCCGTACCTTTGAGGAAGCCACGCTTCTAGAGATGGCAGAATATGCCGACGTGCCGGTGATCAATGGGCTGACCAACCGCTCTCATCCTTGTCAGATCATGGCGGACATTCTGACCTATGAAGAACATCGCGGGTCCATCGCGGGCAAAAAGGTTGTCTGGGCGGGCGACGGTAACAACGTCTGCGCCTCGTTCCTACATGCAGCCGGCCAGTTCGGCTTTGATGTGACCTTCACAGGTCCGGAAGTGCTCGACCCCGAAGCTGTATTCGTCAACGAAGCCCGTGCCAATGGTGCCAATGTTGAAATCGTTCGTGACCCGGTCAAAGCGGTCGAAGGAGCGGATCTTCTAGTGGCCGACACTTGGGTCTCGATGCATGATGCGCCCTCGGCCCGGGAACGCCGCCACAACTTGCTGCGTCCCTACCAGATCAATGACGAGTTGATGGCCCACGCCAAACCCGACGCGCTGTTCATGCATTGCCTGCCCGCGCACCGGGAAGAGGAAGTGACGAATTCGGTCATGGACGGCCCACAATCGGTGATCTTTGACGAGGCCGAGAACCGGCTTCACGCCCAGAAAGCCGTGATGCGTTGGTGTTTGGGGAAATAATGGTGCGAGGGGCTTTGCCCCTCGGCCTGCGGCCTCACCCCAGGATATTTTGGACAGGAAAAAGCCGGTTGAGTATTAGGCCACAATCGCGTTCAACATGTAAAAAATCAACGCCGACATGACAGCGGCGGCGGGTACGGTGATGACCCAAGCCGCCACGATGGTCATGAAGTGTGAACGGCGCACCAGTTTTCGGCGGCGGCGTTCCTCGGGTGCGATGCGTTTAGCTTCGGGGCGTGCGGCGGCGGATTTGCGCAAGCGGCGCTCCATATGGAATTCGCGGTAGAAGCCGACCCCAAAGACGCCGCCCACCGCGATGTGGGTTGAGCTGACGGGCAGACCCAGCCAACTGGCGACGATCACGGTGATGGCTGCTGACAGGGCGACGCAATAAGCGCGCATTGGGTTCAGTTTGGTGATCTGACTGCCCACCATGCGGATGAGTTTCGGGCCAAACAGCATCAGGCCAAAGCTGATACCGAACGCGCCGATCACCATGACCCATGTAGGGATGGACACCTTGGCGGCGAAGTCTCCGAAGCTTTCCACATGTACAATTGCGGCCAGTGGGCCGACGGCGTTGGCCACATCATTTGCGCCATGGGCAAAGGACAGAAGGGCGGCCGAAAAGATCAGTGGCAGGGCAAATAAAGTTTTCAGGGATTTTGTGCGGTTCTCAAGCCCTTCGGCTTGGCGGGCAATCAGGGGGGCGGTTACGACATAGGCGATGGCACCAGCGGTGGCGCCGATCATAAGCGCCGTGCCAAGGTCGATTTTGATGATCCGTTTCAGACCCTTGATGGATAGATACGCGCCGAACGCAGCGGCCATAATCCCGATCAGAATTGGCACCCATCGTTTCGCGGCGGCGATCTTGTCGTCCTGATAGACGATCTTGTGTTTGATCAACGCAAGGAACATAGCGGCGATAACCCCGCCCAGTACGGGTGAAATGACCCACGACGCGGCGATTTTGCCCATTGTGGGCCAGCTTACCGCAGCAAAGCCAGCGGCTGCGATCCCAGCGCCCATGACACCGCCCACGACCGAGTGTGTGGTGGATACTGGTGCCCCAACCCATGTTGCGAGGTTCACCCAAAGCGCGGAGGAGATCAGTGCGGCCATCATCGCCCAGACGAAGGTTCGCGTGTGCTCGAACCCCGAGGGGTCAATGATCCCTTTCGAGATGGTCGAGACGACATCGCCGCCAGCAAGCAATGCGCCAGCACTCTCAAAAAGCGCGGCAATCACAATGGCGCCGCCCATCGTCAGTGCGTTGGCGCCCACGGCAGGGCCCATATTGTTGGCGACGTCGTTGGCCCCAATGTTCAGCGCCATATAGGCCCCGAACGCCGCGGCGATAACAACGACAAGTGATGTCGGCGTTTGACCAAAGAAGACCGCTGCGCCCAAAGCGGCGACGACGATAAATGCGAGCGCGACGCCCAGCCCGACCA
Source organism: Aliiroseovarius conchicola (assembly GCF_041403445.1). Lineage (NCBI taxonomy): Bacteria > Pseudomonadati > Pseudomonadota > Alphaproteobacteria > Rhodobacterales > Paracoccaceae > Aliiroseovarius > Aliiroseovarius conchicola. The sequence continues at coordinate 217,929 of NZ_JBGEHL010000003.1, read as the reverse complement.
GCGGACGCGCGACATATTGCGTAGCATACTCGACCTGACTGATCCGGTTCAGGTCTTTATCCAGTGTTTTCCATTGGTTGCTTTTCTGGTCGGTGCTCACTGTCATATCCCCGGCTAAGGCGAACGCTTTGGGCGCTGTTACACGACTGTTGTGCAGCCGTTACAATTCAGCGCCTGCGCTAGCGGGTTGGCGCGGCAAATGCAACCGGATTGACCTAGTTTTGGTCAGTCAAAGAAGGGATATGCTCAAAATTCGCGGAGGATTTTTTGCAGGTCTTTTTCTGCGACCAGTACCGCGGCTATCTCAGCAGGCACCCAGGTTCGTTTACGCTGGTCGGACTCGGGAAATTCATCGGCCAGTTTCTCGACCTTCAGCGGATAAACTGACGTGGTACAGCGCGCGATGCCGCCGCTGTCCATTTCTTTCTCTGACGAGAATTCCCCAATCGGGGCACGGTCCAGCTGGCCTTTGACAACACCTGCTTCTTCCCATGCTTCCTGTTGCGCAGCCTCTGCCGCATTTTTCCCATCCATCGGCCAGCCTTTTGGTAGGATCCATCGTCCAGTCCCGCGCGAGGTCACAAGCAGCACTTCTTTGTCGTCACCACTACCGCGATAACACAAGGCCGCGACCTGCAACCGATTGGGACGTTGGAACATGGGAGAGACATACTCTCGCCAAGCGTGCTTCAGCATAGACGACATTTTTTTTGACCTGCGCGTGTTTTTTATTCGTTTTTGTAGCCCCTACAATATGGGAGAATGCTGGTTAAATGCAAGTAAACGACCTGTGAAGGCTTGTTTTCGCTCGTAAAACGCAGAAATTTAGCTCTTTCGCGGTTTTGCGCGGATGGTCGGATCGGCTTGCGTTGGGTCTTCGGGCCAAGGGTGTTTTGGATAGCGTCCGCGCATGTCTTTGCGCACGTCCGCATAGCTGGTGGCCCAGAAATTCGGGAGGTCTGTCGTGGTTTGCACAGGGCGCTGGGCGGGCGATAACAGGGTCACGCGCAGCGGTGTATTCCCCACCGTCGGATGGCGGGTCACACCGAACATTTCCTGCAAACGCAGGCTGATTTCCGGTGCTTCGCCCGAATAATCAATCGGGGTTTTACGTCCCATAGGTGTGGTGAAATGCGCGGGTGCCAGATCGTCAACGCGCGACATTTGGCTCCAATCCATCCGCGAGCGCAAGGCATCCAGTATGTCGAACTTCTTCCAATCTGTGGTGGTCTTAACTCCGGACAGATGCGGAAGCAGCCAGACGTCCAACTGATCCATTAGTGCGTCGTCTGACATATCCGGAAGATCCTGTCCGCCGGCCCGTAAAAGCTCCACACGGGCGATGAAGCGGCGCGCGGCGCTTGATGGTCGAAGTCCTAAATCGCGCACGCCATCCAGCATAGCCCGCGCGACGGCGTGGTCTGGAGCGTCCTTCCACATGCGATCTTCCAGAACCAACGCGCCAAGGCGTTCTTGTCGTCTGGCCACCACACGACCTTCGCGCTTGGACCATGCGCAGTGATCAATCCATTCGATCTCGTCTGCAAACAGCTCGCGCAGCTCTCCTTCGCTGACTTGGATGGCCTGTCTGATCTTCGCTTCGCGCGGGTTGCCGTCAGTGTCTGTCACGACGATCAGACGGGCGCCTGCCAAGACATCGCCTTCGTCCATTATCGTACCCTTGCCACCAGACAGAACAAATCGAGGCGTGTCGCCGGGCCGTCGCAGGCCCACGCGGTCGGGATAGGCCAAAGCGGCCATTTGGGCGTCTGAAAAGGATTTGTCCGTGCGCTTAACCATCGGGCGTATCCGCCCGACCTCGTCCCGGATACGCGCGATCCCACCGCGGTTGGGGGCAATCCCACGTTGGCGCTCAAAAGCCTTCGGGTCTCGGATCGCCTCAAGCCGTAGGGACAAATCGTGGGGTGCCGCGCGGGGAAGGGGGTCGCGATCCCCCCAAAGTGCGGCCAGTTCTGCAGCCGAAGAACCCGCCGTGGCCAGCATATGGCCAAGGCGTGGGTGCATAGGCAATCGGGCAAGCGCTTCACCATGTGGTGTGATACGGAGGTCTCTATCGAGCGCCCCAAGGCTTTGTAAAAGCGCTTGCGCCTCGGCCATGACACCCGCGTTGGGCGGCGTCAGAAACGCCAACCCCTCACCGTTTGGGCTGCCCCATCTGGCAAGTTCCAAGGCCAGTGGGGCCAAATCGGCGGTTTCGATTTCAGCGGGCGGAAAGGCGGGCAGGCCGCCTTCCTCTCCCTTTGTCCACAGTCGATAACAGACACCAGGCGCCACACGACCTGCACGACCTCGGCGTTGTTCGGCTTCGGCTTTTGATACGCGTTCGGTCACCAATCGCGACATGCCAGATCCGGGATCGAACCGCGCGCGCCGTGCTTGTCCCGCATCGACTACCACTCGGACATCCTGAATGGTCAATGAGGTCTCGGCGATTGACGTTGCAAGCACGATCTTGCGTCCAGATTTGGCTGGCGCAATCGCCGCCCGCTGAGCGGCGAAGTCCATCGCGCCGAACAGGGGGTGAAGGTGGCAACCATCCGGCAGATCAGCGCGTAGTGCTGCTTCGGTCCTGCGGATTTCCCCCTCGCCGGGTAAGAACACCAAGACGCCGCCTTCCGTCTCGCTCAATGCATTGCGAACCAAGCTGGCCGTTGCGTCGGGCAATCTGGCGGTCTTGGGCAATGGTTTGTCGAGGTGTCGCGTCTCCACCGGAAAGGTCCGACCGTCGGAGCGTACAATAGGGGCATCACCCAACAATCTTGCCACGGGGTCCGCGTCCAGCGTGGCCGACATTACCACCAGTTTTAGATCGTCTCTAAGTGCGCCTATCGCCTCCCACGTCAGGGCCAGCCCAAGATCTGCATTCAGGGATCGCTCGTGAAACTCGTCAAAGATCACCGCCCCAATGCCGTCAAGCGAGGGGTCGGATTGCAGCATCCGCGTGAGAATGCCTTCGGTGACAACCTCGATCCGGGTGGTCTTGCTGACCTTCGCTTCGCCGCGAATGCGAAAGCCAATGGTCTGGCCCACAGGCTCGCCCAACGTCTGTGCCATCCGCTCTGCCGCCGCGCGGGCGGCCAAACGACGTGGCTCGAGCATTACGAGCTTACCGTCGAAAAGGTTCGCCGCCAGCATTTCCAGCGGCACGACGGTCGTTTTCCCTGCACCGGGTGGCGCCATCAAAACGGCCCGCCCCGACCCGCGCAATGCGGTCAGTAGGTCGGGAATGGCATCAAAGATGGGCAGGCGGTCAGTCATGCCCTCTTATCGGGTGTGATCAGCGTGTGGTCCAGATGTTTGCTGCAGGTTTGCGCCCGGTTTGCACCAGACCACTGGACAGCACGTGCGTGGCGCGGCATGACTGATCCGAAGGTTGGAGGCGACATGGACATTCACGATCTGGCAACACGCGTGGCAGCAGGTGAGCGGCGTGCATTGGCGCGCGCAATCACTCTTGTCGAAAGCGGCCGTTCAGATCATCGCACGCAGGCGACGGAACTTTTGGACATGCTTTCCCCAAACGGTCGTCAGGCGCTTCGGATCGGGCTGTCCGGTACACCCGGTGTCGGTAAATCCACTTTCATAGAAACCTTTGGCATGTTCCTGATCCAGCAAGGACTAACAGTCGCTGTACTCGCTGTTGATCCCAGCTCGGCCCGCTCTGGGGGGTCGATCCTTGGTGACAAAACCCGAATGGAACATTTGAGTCGCGAGAAAAACGCATTCATCCGCCCGTCGCCGTCGCAATCGCAGTTGGGGGGTGTTGCGCGGCGCACCCGCGAAGCCGTGGCGCTTTGCGAAGCAGCGGGGTTCGACGTCGTGTTGATCGAAACTGTCGGTGTTGGCCAAAGCGAAACCATGGTGGCCGAGATGTCGGATCTGTTCCTGCTTTTGCTGGCGCCCGCGGGCGGTGATGAGTTGCAGGGAGTCAAACGTGGCATCATGGAGATCGCTGACCTGATCCTTGTGAACAAGGCGGACGGAGACCTGAAATCAACCGCGATCCGCACCTGCGCCGACTATTCCGGGGCCCTGCGCCTTCTGCGCAAACGTATATACGACCCCGATGGCTATCCCAAAGCCATGACTGTCTCAGCGGTGACGCAGGACGGGCTGATCGACGCCTGGGCCGCGATGAAAGAACTTGTCGATTGGCGCAAGGCCGAAGGCCATTGGAACAAACGCCGCGCTCAACAAGCCCGCCACTGGTTCGAGGAAGACCTGCGCCATGGACTTCTGTCCGTGCTAACCCAAGCCGGCACCCGCGCCCGGATCAACGACCTGGGTGACCGCGTTGCAGCAGGCGAAATATCCGCGACACGCGCCGCCGAAGAGGTTCTGGCCGAACTGCGTCTGCACACGAGATTTGCCAACTAGGTCTCCGTTTTTCTTGTCCCAAATATCCCGGGGTGAGCAGCTTTGCTGCGAGGGGCAGCGCCCCTCAGGCTCACCATGTGAGCCACCGGAAACTTTCCTCAACGGGGGGTTGATCGACGCTAACATCTGGGTTAGCGTCGCCTCACGGACATTGAAGGAGAAATGCCGAATGCGATTTTTCAGGACCCCATACCAAGGCTAGCGCACCGGTCCTGATGGGCTGTCGCCAGCCCTCGTTTTCACATTTCTATTCCTTTCAGCGCATGGAGCGCAGACATGTTCCGTTACTTCGAAAATCTCGTCGACCCCTTCACTACCGGTGACAACCGTACGCCGGCCAAACAGCTTTGGCCGTTCTTCAAATCCCAATTCCAACCGTTCCGAAAGCTGATGATCTGGATGGCGCTGACCGGGGTTGTCGTCGCGCTGATTGAAACAGGGTTGATCTTCTATACCGGTCATGTGGTTGACCTGATGGATGCCTCTACGCCCGATAGCTTCTGGAAGACCAACGGGTTGGAACTACTATTGGCGGCACTGTTCATCATCTTCCTTAGGCCAGTGGCGATCACAGCGAACCATTTCCTGTTGGAACAGACCTTGGCTGGGAATATGCAAGAACAAGTGCGCTGGCGGGCGCACCGCCACATGCTGGGGCAGTCTCTTGGCTTCTTCCAAAACGACTTCGCAGGCCGATTGTCCAATCGTGTCATGCAACTTGGGCCAGCGGTCGAAGACAGTACCTATATGTTCTTCGAAGGCATTTTCTACGCTACGACCTATGTGCTGAGCGCGATGGTAATCCTTGGCCAAGTTGATCCTTGGCTGGCCTTGCCGCTGGGCATATGGCTCGTGCTCTATATCCTCTATGTGCGCCACATCGCCAAACGCGTCGCAGTGGCGTCTGAGAAATGGTCAGACGCACGGTCGCTTGTGACCGGGCGGATCGTGGACGCCTATGCGAATATCGAAAGCGTCAAGCTGTTCTCGCAGGGGGCCGGAGAGGAGCGATATGCACTGTCGTCCTTGCGGCGATTGCGCCTGCGGTTCCAGCGTTTCCTACGTCTCATGACCCAAATGAGCTTTGGATTGAACCTTCTGAACGGGTTTCTAATCGTCGGTGTGTTGGGCACAGCTGTCTGGCTCTGGTCACTTGGCATTGTGACCGTAGGCGAGGTTGCGGCTGCTTCAGCGCTTGTCGTGCGTCTGAATGGTATGTCGGGTTGGATCATGTGGGTCACGATCCGTCTGTTTGAACATATGGGTGTGATCCGTGAAGGGCTTCGCTCGATCGCGGTTGAGCATGAACTAAATGATGCACCGGATGCACCTGCCTTGTCGTTGGATCGCGGCGAGATCACGTTCGAAGGGCTAACACACCACTACGGGAAAGGCTCGGGTGGGCTTGATAATGTAACGCTGACCGTTCATCCGGGCGAAAAAGTCGGGCTGGTCGGCCGCTCAGGCGCGGGTAAATCGAGCTTGGTAAATCTGTTGATGCGTTTTCGTGACCCGGAAGGTGGCCGCATTGTGATTGATGGTCAGGATATTCGGCAAGTCACGCAAGACAGCCTGCGCGCGCAGATCGGGATGGTGACGCAAGATAGCAGTCTGCTGCACCGATCTGTGCGAGCCAATATCCTTTATGGTCGCCCAGACGCGACCGAGGATATGATGTTTGCGGCCGCTGATCGGGCAGAGGCGCATGAGTTCATTCAGACCTTAGAAGATCCGCAAGGGCGCAGTGGTTACAACGCCCATGTTGGCGAGCGAGGCGTGAAACTATCCGGTGGTCAACGCCAACGGATCGCGATCGCGCGCGTGATGTTGAAGGATGCGCCTATTCTGGTGTTGGACGAGGCAACGTCGGCGTTGGACAGCGAAGTCGAAGCGGCGATCCAGAAGACGCTCTATGGCATGATGGAGGGCAAAACGGTGATCGCCATTGCCCACCGGTTGTCGACCATTGCGCAGATGGATCGGATCATTGTTCTGGACGAAGGACGTGTCATCGAGGACGGGAGTCATGATCAATTGTTGGCTCGGTCTGGGGTATATGCCGGGTTGTGGCAGCGTCAGTCGGGCGGGTTTTTGGCTGAGGATTGATGTGATGTGTGGTGCGGGGTTCAGGGCGCTTAGGGGCTTTGCCCCTCTGCGCTTTCGCGCATTCACCCCAGGATATTTGGGACAAGAAAAAAGTGCTGGGTATCCACAGTTTTGGTGTGAAAGCAAAGGGCAGGGTGTCCGCTGAAAATTCCTGATCAGGGTGCTACGACTCACTTGACGTCCCCCCCGAACGCGTCTATTCACCGCGGACGGAATTCGGGGCGCTGCCATTGCGGCGCCCGTTTGTATTGACCGGCTGGACGTGAGCGGCGCGAGGGCGCGCTGAAGATTTCACCAATCTGGCCCGAGAGAGCAAGGATAAGACCATGTCGCGCGTTTGCGAACTGACCGGAAAAGGCCCGATGACTGGCAACAATGTCAGCCACGCCAAAAACAGAACCCGCCGCCGGTTTCTGCCGAACTTGAATGATGTGACGTTGCAGTCGGAAGCACTGGGCCGTGGGTTCAAGATGCGCATTTCTGCCGCTGCGTTGCGCTCGGTTGATCACCGCGGTGGACTGGACGCGTTCTTGGCAAAAGCCAAAGACGTTGAGCTGTCGGCCAACGCGCTGAAGATCAAGAAAGAAGTCGCGAAAGCTCTGGCCGCAGCCTAAGTTTTTCGTGCCCCGGACTGACCGGATTGAACCGCCCAAGCTTTTCCGCTTTGGGCGGTTTTCGCGTGTAGGCATGTGATACGTTTTGTCACTTGTGAAAAGCAAACAGAGCGCATAGCAGTTGGCGCATGATCCGCGTTGCGTTCGCATATTTTTTGGCATTTGCCGTGACCATCGCCAGTTTTGCGCTTGCAGATGCGCGGGGTACTCATCCCGACCTTGAAAACAGGATCGAGATGGTGATTTGCACCGGTGTGGGAATGACCACTCTGGTGATCGGCCCCGATGGCGAGCCCGTCGAATCGATACACCTCTGCCCCGATGGCGCACAGATATTTGCGGCAGAGTTTACTGTTCCAACAGTTTACCAGCCCGAGGGCCGGCTTGTCGCATCTGTGCAGATAGCACGGCGTGTTTCCCTCGAAGGCCGCGCTGAGCTTATCCCCTCTGCCCGAGGCCCGCCGACTTTGATCTGACCCTAACTCTCAGATCAACAATCGATGGACCAAAGGAAACAACCATGTCCCATATACGAACACTAATCGCGGCTGTCGCGGCCACTCTGACGACGCTTCCCGCTTTCGCCGACGAAAGTATCATGATCAACGACGCTTATGCCCGTGCCTCGGGTATGAATGCCATCGCCGGTGCTGCATTCTTTGAAATCATGAACCATGGTGACCAAGACGACAGGCTGATCGCCGTCAAGTCTGATGTTGCAAAGCGGGTCGAGCTTCACACCCATATGGAAACTGCAGACGGTGTCATGAAGATGATGGAAGTTGAGGGGGGCTTCCCCGTTGCTGCGGGTGGTATGCATGCGTTGAAACGTGGCGGCGATCACGTGATGTTCATGGGGTTGAACCAACCGTTTGAAGACGGTTCGACAATCAATATCACCCTTGTGTTCGAGAAGGCAGGCGAAATGTCTGTCGAGATACCGGTGGACCTGAAACGCAAACCGGATGCGATGACGCATAGCCACGACGCTACCAACTAGGTACACGTGCCCCAAATAGCTTGAATAAGGTCGTCGCCGTTTACGGCTTTATTCAAGCCCAGAGCTCATGAAATTACTCTGGTGTCTTCTGGCGAAAGTTTCATAGGTTGAACGCGCAAAGTACGGGCGGCACCGACCCTAGGCACCCTGCGCCAAAACGTCTTGCACCCAGTCGGGAACCACTCGCGTTGCTGGACCGAACCTAGCCTCGTCAAAGGCACTTGCGGTTTCCGACGGCTCTAAGTTGAGCTCTAGAGTGGCGATGCCCATGGTACGGGCGTCCAATACCAAGCCTGCCGCCGGGTATACATTGCCTGACGTCCCAATCGCTACAAACAGATCCGCACCTTCAAGGGCTGAATAGATGTCGTCCATGCGGTACGGCATTTCACCGAACCACACGATATCCGGACGGCTGCGCGCCGCATGACAGGCGGGGCAGAGCGTGTCAGGAGACATAACCGGCGGCGCGGGCCAGCGGTGGCCGCAGGCGTCGCACAGTGCACCAGACAATTCCCCGTGCATATGGATCACGTCCGTTGCACCCCCGCGTTCGTGTAGATCATCAACATTCTGGGTGACGATGGACACTCTGCCTGCATAACAGGCTTGTAGCTGGCCCAGTGCCTTATGCGCCGAATTGGGATAGGCCGTCAGGCAATTGGCACGCCGTGCGTTGTAGAATTCATGGACCAGCGACGGATTGCGAGCGAACCCATCCGGGGTCGCAACTTCATCCAGATCGTATTTGGTCCACAAGCCGTCTTTGTCACGAAAAGTCCCCAACCCACTTTCAGCGGAAATGCCAGCCCCGGTAAGGATGACAATATGGCTCACTTGAAGCCCCCGTAGATGTCCATCGCTTTTTGCAACAGGTCTAACAGAGCAGCAACTTGCAAAGGGTCTTCGGCGATGATCTCGCGATCGGCGGCGAAATCGGCGACACGTTGCGCGCCATCTGCGACCGCTTCAACATCGGCCCAGTCAAAAGCGATGCGCACAGGAGCAAGCGGCATATGGCCCGTCTGCAATGCGGCCCGGCCACCCGAGACTGTCAGGGACAGAGGGCTGTCATTCAGCAAGATCTCGGCGCGTATCTCATCAAGCGGCCCAGCGGCCCGTTCGATTGCGCCCGCCAGTATTACCACGCGGTGGGCGTGCCCCTCGGGGTCGGATGGCGCATCGGGCGGCGCAAGTTTACGCCCAAACCGCGCCAGTTCAAACAAAATGGGGCGCGTGTTTTGGCCGTTGGGCGTCAGGGAATAGGAACGACCGGTTTTCTGTATCAATCCAGCCTCGCAAAGCTCTGACAAGCGGGCCGACAGCATATTTGACGCGATACCCGGCAATCCGGATTTCACCTGCGCAAAGCTGGCAGGTCCTGCATGCAATTCGCGCAGAACGTGGATGGCCCATCTGTTGCCCAACAGGTCGAGCGACAGCGAAACAGGGCAGGACATAGCATAGGGTTTGACGCGTGACATATGGCGCTTTTGACCGTGATCTTAAGGGTTTGCAAGGGGTGGAGCGTGCGGTGGGCGACCTTGCGCCTTTAAGCAATCAGATCGGATGGCATTCGATTGATCTCCGGGCTACATATGCAGTATGAAACATCGTGTGCTCTTTGTTTGCCTTGGTAACATCTGCCGCTCCCCAACAGCCGAAGCTGTGTTTCGTGAGACAGCTCAATCCAATCCAGGTTTGGACGTTGTCGCGGATAGTGCGGGGACATCAGATTGGCATAACGGTGACGCGCCCTACGCGCCAATGCAAGATGCAGCAAAGCGGCGCGGCTTTGATCTGTCAAACTTGCGGGCTCGCCAATTCCATACGGGTGATTTTGACCGCTTTGATCTGATTATTGCCATGGATGATAACAACCTAAGAGACATCAAGCGGATGCGGCCCGCTGGCGTTACAACACCGGTCGTGCTGTTCACCTCTTTTGCGCCCAAAATAGGGTTCGATCATGTCCCGGACCCCTATTATACGCGCGATTTTGATCAGACGCTTGATCTGGTCGAAGCCGCTTCGCTTGGGCTGGCCGCGTGGTTTGCGCGTCAACGACCGCAGTGAGCGACTACCGTCTGCCCGAACTTTTTGTACTTTTTCCAGAATGTTTCATCCGAGCGACGGTCAGATTGCCGTGTTGCCTGGCTTTTGTGCGGATCCTTAAAAAACTTCGCCACCTTAGAGCGTTCGGACCCGGTCAACGTCGCCTCTGCGACGTTCTGAATACAACTGCAAAGCGCCCGTGATGCACTTGCCCGATCCGCGCGCATACAAGCCCGCTCAATGGACCCGCCAGCGAACGCCGCCTGACTGGGTAGAAATGCTGTGACAAGCGCAAGTGAAAGAACGACCCGTTTCATTGCCCATCCTCGATATATGTCTGCCTAACTGACCGGATCTGTCGCCCGATTTGGATGTAGAATAACGGGAAATTGGTTGGGATGCAATTTACGACAGCGAGAGGCGTGTGCTTCCTGCCCAAAGTCGTCAATCTTGCGTGGCGGATGCACAAATACTCTCGCGATGGGTCTGAGTTGCAGGGGAGGATTGCAGTCCGTTTCGGCGGGATCGCTGTCGCAGCCGCTCGCCGTTCTAAATTAGCCGTCGTCGAAACTAGAATGCCTTCAGCGCGTGTTCCAGCCCCTTCTCCACGTGCGCTCGGAGCGCTTGAGCGGCGCGATCCTGATCGCGTTTCAGGGCGGCTTCAAACATGGCTTGATGTTCCAGGACGGCTTCGCCTCCCCTATATGTCAGGACGAGCATCTGGTAGCGAAGATACTTGTCAAAAAGAACGGCATGAAGGGATAGCAAGTTGCGAGAGCCACAGGCAGAAATTAGGGCTTGATGGAACTCCCAGTCGTATCGCTTCCAGTCCTCTTTACCTGAATCGTCGCCGGACATCATCTTTTGTTCCATCAGGTGAAGTTTGTGGTGTGCGGCAACCAGGTTGCCTTCCCAATCAGTGTCGCCATTTGCGATCGATAGTTTCAAGGCGTGGCATTCCAAAAGCACCCGCAGATTGGCGATTTCGGTCAGATCCTCGCGCGATACATCAGTGACAAAGAAACCGCGCTGGTCCTGCGCCGCGACGAATCCCTCACTGGCTAGGCGGTTCAGGGTCTCGCGCAGGGTCGACATGCTGGCCTCATAGCGGTCCTTCAGGCCATCAAGCTTGAGCTTTGAGCCCGGAGCGAGATCTCCAAATATAATGTCTCGTTTGATGCGTTGGTAGGTGTTTGCGCCGACTGCATTCAGTGATTTGGCCATGGTCTTCGTCTGATTGTTTTAAGGTTATCATTCAATTTATGGGTTTTGTCGCCCGACCTCAATTCAAAATAAAATCTGGCGAATATAAAAATATCAGATGTTATTGCGAATCCATGACTCCTGTTGCTAGTGTTGAGGAGACGGAGGCGATTCACGAAGGATCCGAGTATGGCAGGAAAATCGCGCATTGCAGTGGTTGGGTTTGGGTTGGTCGGGCGTCGGCACGCAGACGTGTTGCGGTCTTCGCCGAATGTAGAACTTGCCAGTGTCGTCGAAGCAAGTCTCGAAGGGCGAGTAGCCGCGAAGGCATTGGGAATAGCGGTCTATAGTTCACTTGAGCAGATGTTTCAAAATGATCGTCCAGATGGTGTTGTGCTTGCTACGCCAACGCCGCTTCATATTGAGCAGGGCCTTCTCTGTATTCGAGAAGGTTGTCCGACGCTGATCGAGAAGCCGATCTCTGTGACTTCGCGCGATGCATTAAAGCTAACGGCGGCGGCTGAGTTGGCTCAGGTTCCGTTATTGGTCGGCCATCACCGGCGACACAACGGTATGGTTCAAGCTGCTAAAGACGCAATCATGGCAGGCAAGATTGGTGATGTACGAGCGGTTCAAACCACTTGTTGGTTTTACAAGCCGGACTACTACTTCGAACAAGCACCTTGGCGAACAAAAAAAGGCGCCGGTCCAATTTCCGTGAACTTGGTGCATGACGTGGATCTGTTGCGCCATTTCTGTGGCGAGGTTGGTGCGGTACAGGCTTTGTCAGTGCCGTCGCGTCGGGGGTTCGAGAATGAAGATCTAGCCAGCGCAATTCTGACTTTTGCGTCAGGTGCGGTCGCAACAATTTCTGTGTCGGACAGCATTGTTGGCCCTTGGAGTTGGGAACTTACTTCACGAGAGAATCCCGCTTATCCAGCCACCAGCGAAAGCTGTTATCTGATTGGCGGATCGGATGGGGCATTGTCGCTACCGGACCTACGTGTTTGGCAACATGAAGGTGGTCCGGATTGGTGGTCGCCTATTCACGCCCAAACATTGACCTGCCAAACTGAGGATCCCCTGGTTGCGCAGATGCATCACTTTGTACGCGTGATCAGGGGTCGAGAAGCACCTTTGGTTTCTGGTCTGGAAGGGCTGAAGTCGCTCGAAGTTGTAGAGGCAATTGCTATCTCGGCGCAGAGTGGCAAGTCGGTTGTGATTGCCGAGATGGCGGAGCATTCCGATGTGAACACACATACTGTAGCAATATAAAATATCAGATATTTTTCAAAATATCTTGCAAAAATACTAAAATCAGGAATAATTAAACCGACCAAAGTAATAGGTCACACCAATGGGAGGAGAAGTATGATCACGAAATTGACACGCAGGGTTGCGATGTCTGCACTTGTTGCTGCAGGCGTATTGGCCGGCACGGCCGGCATCGGTCTAGCCGAGGACAAGGTGCAGCTGCGTCTTGCCACCTCTGGTTCGGAGACGGATCAGCGTTCAGTCGCGATGGCAGAAGTGTTTGCGCCGATGGTTGCCGACTTTGCCGACTATCAGCCCAGCTATAATGGTACGATTTTTGCCCAAGGCACCGAACTTGACGCGATTTCGCGTGGGAACTTGGAAATGTCGATCACCTCGGCGCAAGAATTGGCGCAGTTCTTTCCAGAGTTTTCGATCTTTACAGCCGGGTATGTCCACCAAGACGCAGCTCATCAGGTTGCCGTCTTTAATGACGAGTTGATGGAACCTTTCAAGCAAAAGGTAGAAGACGAACTGGGCATCAAGCTGTTGGCGGTTATGTATTTGGGCCGCCGTCAGGTAAACCTGCGCCAACCTAAGGAAGAGCTGGCGGTCACGACGCCCGCTGACCTTGAAGGTGTGAACCTACGCATGCCCGGCACGGATGCGTGGCAGTTCCTCGGAAAAGCCCTTGGCGCCGCGCCAACACCTATGGCGTTCTCGGAAGTCTACACAGCCTTGTCAACGGGCGCTGTTGATGGCCAGGACAACCCGCTACCAACTGTCGTGGACGCAAAATTCTACGAAGTGACAAGTCAGATTGTTCTGACGTCGCACCTCGTTGACTTGAACTACATTGCGATCTCGAAAGCTGTCTGGGACGGTTTGACACCTGAGCAACAAGAGAAAGTTCAAGCCGCTGCTGATGCCGCTGCTGAAAGTGGTCGCGTCAAGCAGCTTGAAAAGGAGGACAGTCTTGTGGCTTTTTTAGAAGAGCAGGGCATGTCGGTCTACGAGCCAGATCTCGCTGCATTCCGCGAGCAGGTCCAGTCCATGTATCTTGACAGCGAGTTTGCGGCCACATGGCCCGAGGGTGTTCTGGACAAGATCAACGCGCTTGGTAACTGAGCCAGACTGTGAGCTGATCTAATCAAGAAGGGGGAATTGCCATGAAGACAACAATCAGGTGGTTCTCCCGACTTGCAGAAGCGATTGCTGGCGGCTTACTGGCGGCAATCTTCCTAACCTTTCTTTTGCAGATTATTCTGCGCTACTTCTTCACACCTGCTGGTTGGACGCTTGAGCTGATCGGCATCCTCTGGGTCTGGGTAATCTTCTTTAGCTGCGCCTTCGTGGTGCGCGAACGCGATCACGTGAAGTTCGACATAGTCTATCTGTCCGCGCCCCGCCGCGCCCGCCAGATCATGTCCTTGATAGCCGCTGCAGCGATTGTGATTGGGATGCTTTATACCTTTTTACCGACTTGGGATTACATCGACTGGATGAAGATCCGCAAAACGTCGACCGTGCGTAACCCATTCACGGGCAACAAAATCCCTCTGCGCGATGTGTTCTCAATCTACGCCGTGTTCATGTTGGCTGTCGCCGCTCGATATGCGTGGATGTTCGTGGACATTTTACGCAATGGCCCGCCGAAAACAGAACTGGAAATGGTCGTTGAAGAAGCAGACGAACACGTCGCCACCGACGGAAATGCGTCATGAGCTTTGAACTTCTTTCCTGTCTGCTGACATTGTTTGTCCTTGCTGGGGTCGGGACGCCCATCGGGTATTCGATCCTATTGGCGTCCGTTGTTTATCTCGGTTTATCAGGCCTGGACGTCGCGCTAGCGGGCGAAAAAATCCTGCAAGGCTTTTATCTAAGTACGATTCTTTTGGCCGTGCCCCTTTTTATCGTCGCCGCCAATATCATGAATGCCGGGTCGATTACGGACCGGTTGCTGAATTTCTGTGTGGCGGCCGTTGGGCGGTTTAAAGGTGGACTGGGGCATGTAAATGTTGTTGCCTCGCTGATCTTCTCGGGCATGTCTGGCTCGGCTGTCGCAGATGCGGCGGGGATCGGCAAAATCATCATTGAGATGATGACCAAGGATGGCCGCTATAGTCGTGGGTACGCAGCCGCAATCACAGCCGCGTCGGCCACGATCGGCCCGATTATCCCTCCGTCAATCCCAATGGTTCTCTACGCGCTGGTTTCAAAGGCCTCCATCGGCTCACTGTTCCTTGCTGGTATCCTGCCCGGCTTGATTATGGGCGTCGTTTTGATGGCGATGAACTACTACCTCGCAGGCAAACGTGGTTTTGCATTGGAAGACCCGATACCGCTGAGGGAGCTGCCTCGTAAGACCGCCAACGCATTCCCGGCCTTGTTGATGCCCGCGATCCTGCTTTACGGTATCTACGGAGGTGTCACGACCCCCACTGAAGCGGCCGCGGTCGCGGCATTCTATGCGCTAATGCTTGCCGCACTATTTTACCGCGCCTTGTCCTTCAAAGCGCTTTGCCGCGTGTTCGTTGACAGTGCGCGCTCTTCGGCATCGGTTGGCGTGGTCATCGGTGGTGCGTTCATCCTAAACTTTATCGTTATTCAAGAGCAGATTCCTCAGTCTATTTCGGCCATGCTGGAGGGGGCAGACGTTAGCCCCATAATGTTCCTGATCGCGGTCAATGTGCTGATCTTGCTGTTGGGTTGCGTACTTGATGCCACAACGATTATTTTGGTGATTGTTCCGTTGTTTATTCCGACCTGCGAGGCTCTTGGGATCGACCTAGTACACTTCGGCGTGCTTGTTGTCGTGAACTCGATGATCGGACTAATCACGCCGCCCTACGGGATTCTATTGTTTGTGATCAATGCGGTCACTGATATACCGCTCCGCGAGATTATCTCGGAGATTTGGGCGTTCTTGGCTGTTCTGGTTGCAGCGCTTCTGCTAATGATCTTCTCTCCTGATTTGGTGCTGTGGCTGCCAAGGTTGCTTGGATATCAGGGTTAATGCGGCTTTGTTTGGCGACGACATCCGTCCCTGGCGATCTACCTGCCAAGATGAATGCAATCGCGTCGGCTGGTTTTAGCGGACTGGAGCTCAACGAACCTGATTTGATAGGGTTTTCGGGTGACGCGGCAGAAGTTGGGAAGCTTGCATCTTCATTGGGCTTGACTATAGACGCGCTGCTTCCTTTTCATGATTTTGCCGGACTCACGGGTGATGCAAGAGCGTTGGCTTTTCGGCGGCTTGATCAGAAACTTGATCTGATGCAACGGCTCGGAGCACATACATTGTTAGTTGGTACATCCACGCATCGCGAAGCGTCAACCAAACCAGATGTGATCTTTTCAGACTATGCCGAACTGGCCCAGCGGGCAAGGGCCGCCGGATGTAGGGCTGCGTTGGTCGCACAGCCTTGGGCGCAACTTCATAAACGTGAACTGGATGCCCTAGAATTGGTCGAAAAAGTCGACGATGCAGGTTTGGGTCTCGCTCTCAACTCACGCTTTTCATTGGCAGACGGCTCGCAACCCGCGCGGTTGCGTGACATACCCGGCCGTCGCGTTTTTCATGCACAACTCTCCGATGCATCCATGGTCACCGCAGGCGCAACAGCTGTGAAAAGTCATGTTGGCCTTCTTCCCGGCCAAGGCGAGTTGAACCTAGCAAGTTTTGTCCGGGTGGTAGCGCGTTCTGGTTACGACGGACCTTGGTCTATTGCTGGCGTACATGACACTGCACAAGGCGGGCACGAATACTATACGCGCGATGCTTATCGCGCTTTGGTGTCTCTTCTTGACGATGTGTCGACGACAGAGCCCGCCTTGCAACAACCGGTGCAAGCGCTTCCTCCGCGCGGATACCCGAGTGGGTTTGAGTTTTTGGAGTTCGCAGTTGACGATGATGCCCGGCAGCAATTGACGGCCACCCTTTCGGCGTTGTGTTTTCGCAGGGAGCGTCGGCATGTCTCTAAGTCGGTGGAGCTTTGGAGACAGGGTGCGGTGAATTTAGTCGTGAACTCCGACAATGCTGGATATGCCGCAAAGGCGTTTGCAGAACACGGTCCGACGGTATGCGATATGGGCCTACGCGTGCGCGACGCGGCGAACACAGTCGCACGGGCCTCTGCGCTTGGTGCGCCGGAGTTCCACCAGCCTGTAGGCACGGATGAGCTCGATATACCTGCGATCCGAGGGGTCGGTGGAAATATTGTTCACTTCATTGATGAAAAGTCGGAACTACACAGAGTTTGGGACATTGAATTTGATCTCGTATCAAAAACGGAGGCAATCGCGCCCGCAGGCATTCGGCGGATTGATCACGTCGCACAAACGATGCGGTATCAAGAGATGCAAAGTTGGCTAACCTACTACACGACCACCTTGGAGATGGAGAAAGCACCCATAGTTGACGTGGCTGACCCGTCCGGTGTCGTGTTGAGTCAAGCACTCTCCAGCCCCGAAGGCGAAGTGCGGCTCAACTTGAATGGCGCGGGGGAGCGCCGGACGTTCGCAGGGGCCTTTCTTGCTGATCAGTTCGGGGCAGGCGTCCAACACGTAGCGTTTTTAAGCGACGATATCTTCGAAACCTCAGAGCGATTGGCGCGGGTGGGTTTCCGACGTCTCACTATTCCTGACAACTACTACTTAGATTTAGGAGCCAGATTTGGTTTGGATGCCACCTTCGTGGCCCAATTGCGCGAGGGTCATATTCTGTATGATCGGGACGGTGGCGGCGAGTATCTTCAGATCTATGGCCTCCCGATGTTCACCGGTTTTTTCTTTGAAGTGGTCGAACGGAGAGGCGGATATGACGGGTACGGTGCGCGCAACGCGCCGATCCGGCTTGCCGCTCAGAATAGATACATGAAAGAGGGGCAACCGGCATGACCAACGATGCGCAGGCGGTACGGAGTTGGTGGCGCACGTCCATCATTGACATGGAACCGGGAAAGATTGCTTTCCGTGGGTATCCGGTACAGGAACTGATTGGTAATGCCAGCTTTCCCCAGATGATATGGCTCATGACACGTGGGGAGTTACCGTCCCCAGAACAAGCGGCGTTGTTGGAATATGCTCTGGTGGCAGGTGTGGACCACGGCCCTCAAGCGCCTTCAATTGCCGCGGCTCGCATGGCGGCAACCTGTGGTGTGGGTCTTAACAATGTTATGGCCACAGGTGTGAACATGTTGGGCGATATACATGGTGGAGCCGGTGAACAATGCGCAGAGTTGTATCTCGATATCGCGAAGCGATTGGATGCTGGCGACGAACTGACCTCAGCAACAACACAAGGCATCGCGCTATGGCGTGAAACCTACGGCAAGATCGTCTCGGGATTTGGCCATAGATTTCATAAACCCGTCGATCCGCGGGCTCCGCGCTTGATGGAGCTGGTCCGAAATGCCGCGAAACAAGGCACCGTCTCAGGACGGTTTGCCGATATCGGCGAGGCCGTACAGATCGAGATCGGCCGCCAGCGTGGTTCCGAAATAGCGATGAATATCGATGGGGCGACTGCAGTCATCTTTTGCGAGTTGGGCTTCCCGCCGCCATTATCAAGGGGCCTGTTCTGTTTGTCCCGCTCCGTCGGCGTTCTCGCTCACGGGTGGGAACAGATCCAGCAAGGCGGCCGGAATAAAGGGCCCATGCCGCCTGCTTACTTTCCCCTTTATGAACCGATGGAGGATCATGACTAACACGGCGAAAGCCTTCCGGGTCGGCCTGATTGGAACAGGTCGTATAAGTGATATCTATCTTAAGACATTAACAAAATCCAAAACGGTGGAGGTTGCGGTTTGCGGCAGCCTAGACCTGCGCGAAAGTTGGGCCAAGGCGGCAAAATATGGTGTGCCGCATGTGGCTTCGCCGGACGAGATCCTCGATGATCCGACTGTTGACGCGATCTTGAACCTGACAATCCCCGCAGCTCATGCACAAATCAGTCTTGCGGCTCTGGAGCGGGGCAAGCATGTGTATTCTGAAAAGCCTTTGGTCGCCGATCTTGCCCAAGGGCGACTAGTCCTAGACCGGGCCAACGAACTGGGCCTAACCGTCGGCAACGCACCAGATACTTTTTTGGGTGGCCGATGGCAGACGGTGCGGCGGATACTCGACGAAGGAGTGATAGGTCGCCCCACGGGCGTGGCTGCATTTGTTGGCACTCACGGGACCGAGCGCCACAATCCCAACCCCGATTTCTATTATCAGGCGGGTGGAGGTCCGATGTTAGATCTGGGTCCGTACTACCTGTCAGCAATGGTCTTTTTTTTGGGTCCCGTCGCCCGAGTTGTGGGGCTGGCTAATCGTGCGTTTGAGAGGCGCATGATCGAAAACGGACCCCGCCACGGCGATTGGATGGATGTTGAGGTCGACACGCATGTTCAGGGCATGTTGGAGTTTGAAAGTGGTGTCATAGGCTCAATTACCATGAGTTTCGATGTTTGGGATAGCGAGATGCCCCGCTTTGAAATCTACGGCGAAAACGGTACAATTTGTATTCCCGACCCTGATCCCGTTCACGGTGCGAACATGTTTCAAGGCGAGGTTTGGTATCGTACGCAGAAGACTTCCCGGTGGAGCCACCAGCCGCGCCCTAAGGGGCGGGAGCATTGGCAGGTTGCAAAGAATTTGCATGGGTTGAATGCGGATAATCGCGGCTTAGGTTTGATCGAGATGGCCGACGCTATTAAAAACGGCCGAGTGCCGCGTTGCAGTGGAGAGCTGGCCTATCATGTGCTCGAAATCATGACTGGCATCGTAGACAGCCCGATTGCCGGGCGATTTATTGACATCAATAGCCGCCCTCCAATCCCAGACATCTTACCTGAACACTATCCATAGGTGGTCCCGTGCCGATTAACGACTTGAATATTGCAGATCCGTTCTTCTTGGTCAGAGTTGTACTGGAAGAAGCGTCGGTGGAGATCACCGATAAGACGATCGTGCTGAACCTCTCTCAAACGCCGATCGGTGTCCGAGGACAGAAAATAGCTTATCTTCAATCGGCAATTCTGAGAGAAACCCAAATTTTCCCCGTCCAACATGCCGTGCTTGTCGAAGGCTTCGCCAAACACAAAGACCAAACTAGTCTGATGAGAGAAATGCGTGCTCATTGGCCATCAGCATATGACGTTCGCGGAGAGGAGCGGCTGCGAGGTATCGGTCACTACATGTCACCAAAGGTTTGGGTCGGGCAGTTCGGATTGACGATCTACCATTCGGCCACGGTGCCGCTGAATGTCGGCTTGCACAAGGATCATGATTTCTGTTCGGTGCCGGGTTTTCGCGAGGTTCACACTCAGATCATGGGCTTTGGCAAGATGCAGCAATGCAGGGAAAAAGATATCAACACGCTCTATCTCGAAGAACCGATGGCCCCTGGGTCTACACATCGCCCAATGTACGATGCTGGTGGAAATTTCCCTTGGCATCAATACGAAACCATCACGCCGTCGGTCTTCATGGCCGTCGAAATGCTTCCTAGTGATGCCAAGCCGCCAGCATAAGAGGTATATGAATGTTGCTTCCAGATCAGATTGATTTTGACGCGCCGTTTCCCAAGTTGTCACGCAGACTGCGATTGGGTGTTGTGGGAGGTGGTCGGATATCGACCATGCAAGCCATGGCTGCCCGATTGACTGATCGTTGGGAGATTGTTGCCGGAGCGTTTTCTTCTGATCCCGTCCGGGCCAAAACCGCGGCAAAAGATTGGTTTCTTTCCGAAGAACGCTGTTACTGTTCATTCGAAGAGATGGCGAAAGTAGAGGCCGCACGTTCCGATGGTGTGGATGCAGTCATGATCACCACGCCTAACCATGTTCATTTCACGTCCGCGCTGGCGTTCCTTAATGCACGTATCGGCGTTCTTTGCGACAAGCCGCTGACAGATGAGATCACGGAAGCCCAGCACCTTGTTGATGCTACGAATGCAGCTGGCAGCGTCTTCGGCGTTTCATACGCCATGTCTTGTTTTCCCATGATCCGCCAGGCACGTGAAATTGTCGCTAAAGGAGGAATTGGGGAGGTCAACCAAATCCACGTAGAGTTCATGCAAGACTGGATGACATCTGGAGAAATATGTGATGCGCCGCATGTAAAATGGCGCTTGGACCCATCCAAGTCCGGCAGAACCAGTTGTGTGGGTGATATTGGTACGCATGCTGCGCATCTCGCCCAGTTTGTCAGTGGTTTGACCCTGACCGATGTAAAAGCGGATTTTCATGTTTGCGGCGCGCCGAAAGCACTAGAGGACACGGCCTTTATGATGACCCGGTTTGAAGGTGATGTACCTGGTACATTAATCTGCACTCGGCTTGCCCCTGGGAACCGCGGTGGGTTGCGGCTGCGGATCTTTGGCTCTGAGGGCGGCTTGGAATGGGATTTGGAGAATTCTGAACAGCTGCAGTTCAACCGTTTTGGAGCCCCGGATCAGATAATAAGTCGCGGTCACGGTCAGGGCGTTAGTCCTTCGGTTGAACGACTGATCAGGACCGCAAGGGGTTTCCCAGAGGGAATCATCGAGGCGTGGGGAAATCTCTATGTCGAACTGGCTATGGCGATTGCCGCGTGGCGGGATGGAAGGCGTGTGCCGGATACGTGGCTCGATATGCCGCGAGTGGCGGACGGAGCAGATGGAGTTCGGTTTGTCGATGCAGCCTTCAGGTCGCACCAGCAGCACGGCGCGTGGGTTTCTGTCCGCGAAATTGATGATTTACAAAATATCAGATAATTTCTAAAATATAGGTCAATCAGTCGATTCTGATATGAAAGGTGGCGTGATGCCGCAGACCTTGTGTGTTGATACAGCCCCGATTTACTCTCTAGCGCATTTGACGCTGATTAACTGCACGCCAGCCGAGTTGGTCTACATCGCAGCTCGCGCAGGATATGATGCAGTCAGTCCTCGCTTCATCCCCATGAATGTGCCGGGAGAGTTTGATCGCGCACCGTTGGATACTGCCCAGATACAGGCGCTCCGGACAGCCTTGGATACGACAGGACTGAAGGTGCTCGATGTCGAATTGGCCAGAATTACCGAAGACTGTAATCCTCGGGAATTCGAAGCGGCATTAGAGTTGGGCGCGCGTGTCAACGCCGGCCATATGATCATGTCAGCTTGGACCAAGCGCCGTGACGATCGCAATTTCATATTGGACACCTATGCCGAGACCTGTGATCTTGCCGCTCCTTATGGATTGACTATTGATCTTGAATTCCCGTCCTTCTCGCGGCTGCGTACACTGGACGAAGCGCTGGATATTGTCCGTGCGGCTGATCGGCCCAATGGGGGTATCCTTGTGGATACGCTCTATCTTCACCTCAGTCGTGTTGATCTTGGAGAACTGCTGCATGTTCCTCAAGAATGGCTGCATTTCCTTCATATCTCTGACTGTCTTCCAGGCATTGCGGATACCCGTGAAGGGATGATCCAGCTGGCTCGTGATGCACGGCTTTATCCCGGTGAGGGTTGGATCGATTTTGAAGGCATAATCGAGCGTTGCCCGCCTATGAACTACTCCGTTGAACTTCCAAATCAAAGTCGTGTGGCTGAGCTTGGGTATGAGGAGCACGCTCGCCGATGCCTTACCCACGCAAAACAAACCTTCGGGGCAGCCCGATCAAAACGACGCTTGATCGACAAACAAGCGGCATAAACACAAGAACGAGGTTGCCTTATGGCACGAGAACTAACTGAAGAAGAGCTACAATTGGCGTCGGAGATGCTGGATCGGGCACGTGCCGCTATGGCCAAGATGATCGATTGGAGCCAAGCCGACCTTGATCGCTTAAGCCAAGCCATCGCGTGGTACACTGGTAACGAGAAAACTTTTACGCGTTTGGCTCAACAGGGCGTCGACGAAAGTGGTATTGGTGACCGGTCAGGTCGCCCGGGTAAACGGTTCAAAATCCATATGGTGTTGCGTGATGTACTTCGCACTCCGTCTACCGGCATCGTGGAAACGGACGAAAACAAAGGTTTGGTAAAATATGCCAAACCTGCTGGTGTGATCGCTTCATTGATCCCAATGACTAACCCGGCCATGACGCCGCCAGTGACGGGCGTGTCATCCGCCAACGCGCGCAATGCCGTGATCTTCTCGCCCCACCCGCGCACAGCGCAGACGACCTATGAAATGGTCGAAGTCATGCGCACTGCATGCCGCGCTGCGGGTGCGCCGGAGGACTTGTTTCAATCGATCCGAAACCCCTCGATTCCATTGACCCAGCATTTGATGGAGATTTGTGACTTGACCCTGGCGACTGGCGGCAAGCCCATGGTCAAAGCGGCCTACAGCTCGGGCCGCCCAGCGTATGGAGTGGGAGCGGGCAACTCTTCAATCGTGATAGATGATACTGCGGATATCGAGATAGCAGCGCGGAACACCCGCGTTTCGAAGACATCTGATTTCGGCTCGGGTTGTTCTGCTGATGGCAATATCATCATCCAGAAATCAATCTATGAAGCTATGGTGGAGGCGCTAGCGGCCGAAGGCGGCTATTTGTGCACAACTGAAGAAAAGGCGATGCTAGAGGCCGCGATGTGGGACGATCAAGGCAACCGCACCTTCCGGACCATCGCATGCCGCCCGCAACAAACCGCCGAAGCAGCCGGGTTCAATATCCCCGACGATCGCAAATTCCTTATGGTTGAGAACCAGGATCAAATTGGACCGGAGCATAGGTTTTCGAAGGAAAAACTGACCACGCTCATGGCGCTCTATCATTTTGATACATTCGATGATGCGCTCGACACTGTCAGCCAGATCTATGCCACGGGTGGTAAGGGACATTCCTGTGGAATTTACAGTAACAACGATGAACATATCGACCGCCTGGCGCGACTGGCCCCGGTTAGCCGCATGATGGTCCGTCAGCCACAATCCAAGGCCAATGCAGGTGCGTGGACAAACGGCATGCCCATGACATCTAGTCTGGGTTGCGGTGTTTGGGGTGGCAACATCACCAACGAAAACGTCACCATGAAGCACATGATGAACTACACATGGGTTTCACGCCCCATCCCAGAAGATCGTCCTTCCGAGGAAGAGCTATTTGGAGAGTTTTTCGGACAGGAGGTGGCGTAATGGATGACGTCAAGCTTGAAAGCAGAACAGTCGCTGAGCACCTTGTCGACTTTCTTGAACGTCGCGATGTCGAACATGTGTTTGGTCTGTGTGGGCACACCAACATCGCAGTATTGGCGGCTCTTGCTGACAGCCCGATCGATTTCATCACGGTCCGGCATGAGCAGATCGCCAGCCACGCCGCGGATGCATATGCGCGGGTAACTGGTCGGGCCTCGGTGGTTTTGTCACACCTTTCTCCTGGGTTGACGAATTGTGCCACCGGGGTCGCAAATGCGGCGCTGGATTGTATTCCGATGGTGGTGATCGCTGGGGATATTCCGACGCATTACTATGGCAAACATCCGCACCAGGAGGTGAATCTGCACGCCGATGCGGCGCAGTGGGAAATATATCGCCCTTTCGTGAAACGCGCATGGCGCGTGGATCGTGCTGACCTGATGGCCGAGATATTGGAGAAGGCGTTTCACTTGGCCGAAAGCGGTCAACCCGGACCCGTTTTGGTGAATGTGCCAATGGACATCTTCTCGGAGGTGATCCAGTCCGACACGTTTGATCGCGTCGGGGACAACACCCGTTCGTTGAGAAAGCCGAGTATTGATGATGAAACGGCTCGTGAAATCGTCGAGAAACTTGCGCACGCGGACAACCCGGTGGCTTATGTGGGAGGTGGTATCCTGCTTGCGAGAGCGAGCAACGAACTTCGCGAGTTTGTCGAGCACATGGGTCTTCCTGTCGCCCACAGCCTGATGGGGAAGGGTGCGCTTCGCGACGATCACCCGCTGGTAATGGGTATGACAGGGTTTTGGGGCACCGAGCTTGTGAACCGATCTTGCCTGAGCGCGGATTACATTTTTGCGGTAGGGACGCGCTTTAAAGAGGCCGACTGCTCCAGCTGGTATCCCGGCTACACGTTCAATATTCCGGGATCAAAAGTCATTCATGTTGACATAGAGCCGCAGGAGATCGGGCGGAACTATCCAACCGAAATCGGCGTTGTGGCTGACGCCAAAGCCGCGCTGCGCGTCCTCACTCGGATTGCGAAGGAAATGTACCCGGACGGGTTCGCGAGGGTTGAGAAGAAGGCCGAGATTGCGGAATTCCGCACTAAGTTCAAAGTGTCGAACTCAGAAATGCAGACCTCATCCGCTTTCCCGATGATGCCCGAGCGTATTTTGGCCGATGTGCGAAAAGCACTGCCAAAGGATGCAATCATCACCACTGATGTAGGCTGGAACAAAAATGGCGTCGGACAGCAATTCGACATCCTGACACCGGGATCGATCCTAACCCCAGGTGGCTTTGCTACGATGGGTTTTGGTCCACCTGCGGCTTTGGGTGCAAAGCTGGCAGACCCGGATCGCGTTGTCTTGAGTCTCGTTGGTGACGGAGGTTTTGGGCAGAACCCTTCTATGTTGGCGACAGCAGTAGAGCTGGATCTTGGGATCATCTGGCTGGTTATGAACAACAACGCGTTCGGTACTATCGCTGGCCTGCAAAAAGCGCACTACGGTCTGACTTATGGTACGACCTTTCCGGGCTCAGCTGCGGCACCGACCAATGGGCCCTGTTATGCCGACATCGCACAGGCATATGGTGCTGAAGGTGTGCGGATATCGTCGGCGGGCGAATTGCTTCCCGCGCTAGTAGCGGCAATTGCCAGTGGCAAGCCAACCGTTCTGGATGTGCCGATGATCAACAATCCAACACCTACGACAGGGCATTGGAATATTCTCGATATCTATTCGCCACATGACGAGATCAGTCATGTGGCGACATAATTGCGGACTGCCACAAGTAGGGGAGGTGATGCAGGCTCTTCAGTTACTTCATCGGAGGGGGTTCTGCTTGACCAACTGTTACTAGCGAATTCCCCGCGCGCCGGGCCAAAAAAGGAAGGTCCGACGTAACAGTACACGCTAGTGCGAGAACATATCCTTCGTTGGTTTGCTGCGTCCGCTGCATTTGGCGACGGAGCGTTCGAAAGCGCTGAGCAGGTTGTCGGCCATCTCGCGTGAGAATCCTTCGCGCACCACGATCCTGAGGACCGCCATGTCCTGAATATCGTCGGGCATCGTGTAGGCAGGCACTTGCCAGCCGTAGATCCGAAGTGCGTCCGAGATGTCGAAGCAGGTAAAGGTCGGGTCAGTCACGCGGAAGGCTAAAACAGGGATGTCTGTCCCGTCGTGGAGCATTTTGAAGGGTCCCATTTTCTCGAGCTCTCGGGCGAGATACTGCGCCGTGTCTTGCAGCCCCTCCATAATCTCTTTGTAGCCTTCAAACCCAAGCCGGATGAAGTTGTAGTACTGCGCCACAATTTGGTTGCCCGGGCGCGAGAAGTTCAGCGTAAAGGTTGGCATATCGCCGCCCAGATAGTTTACGTGGAAGATCAGATCCTCGGGCAGTTCGGATTTGTCGCGCCAGACGACCCACCCTACACCGGGGTAGACCAGCCCGTATTTGTGACCGGATACGTTAATGGATTTGACCAGTGGAAGCCGGAAATCCCACTCAAGATCAGGATGAATGAACGGGGCGACAAAACCGCCACTGGCGGCGTCAATATGCAAGGGCGTCTCTAACCCCTTGGCGGTATTGTTGGCGACCAGTGCATCGTGGATGTCTTTGATAGGCTCGAATTGTCCGGTGTAGGTCGTGCCAAGGATCGCCACCACGCCAATGGTGTTCTCATCGACCAGCGAAATGGTGGTCTCTGGGTCGATCACATAGCGGCCGTTCTCCATCGGAACATAGCGCGGTTCAACATCCCAGTAGCGGCAGAATTTCTCCCACACGACCTGCACGTTGCTGCCCATGATCATGTTAGGTTTATCCGTTGGCTTGCCCGCCGCCTCTTGTCGTGCGCGCCATTTCCATTTCAGCGCCATGCCGGCCAACATCACCGCTTCGCTAGACCCGATCGAAGATGAACCAACACCACGTTCGGGGGCGTGGAACAGGTCAGAGACGATGTTGATGCAACGTTCCTCGATCTCGGCGGTTTGGGGGTATTCGTCCTTGTCGATCATGTTCTTGTCGAACGTCTCGGTCATCAGTTGCTTGGCTTCTGGTTCCATCCAAGTTGTGACGAAAGTCGCTAGGTTCAGCCGCGAATTGCCGTCCAGCATCAATTCGTCATGGATCAGGCGATAGGCATTTTGCGGCGACATTTGCGACTGCGGCATGGTGTATTTCGGCGTCGGGTTGGTCATCGAGCGTCCCGCATAGGCGGGGTGGAGAACTTCTTCGTTCTGGGGGTTGTCTGACTTTTTGGTCATTGTCATTTTCCTTGTGAATGTCAGGCCGCGCTAGTTGGTGACAGTAGAGACGCGTTTGGTTTTGATCAGAATCCAGCCCGCAAGGACAGTGAACGCGCTGAGTCCAATGATTGCCAACTCCAGCGTCCACAGCCCAAGCGGGTTGGGGGAGGGAGGTATGAAGCCAATGCCGAAGCAAAGGGCCGCGGTGGCAGTGCCGATACCGCAGATAATCCACATGCCAGCGTTGCCACCCGGCACCCGATAGGCGCGGTGGACATCCGGGTGGGTATATCGCAGCCGGATCGCCGCGATAAACATCATCACATACATGACAGAGTAAAGGATGATCGCAATCGAAGTCAGCAGCAGGAACACGGTGTTCACATTCCCAAACACCACGAACAAAAGCCCGAGTGCTGAGATCAGCACAGCCTGAATGAGCAAAAGGCGAGTGGGAACACCATGCTCGTTCTCGATGAGCAGGTGGGATTTCAGGTAACCGTCTCTCCCGGCTGCCCAGATGCCTTTTATCGGGCCGACGATCCAGGTGCTGACCTGACCTGCTGCGCCAAATGCGATCAGAAAGGCCACTACAGGGATGGTCCACGACAGATTAAAATGCTTCATCAGGGCGGCGAAGGCCTGCGTTGCTCCGTTGACAGAATTGATCTTATCCACGGGCAGGACCGCGCCGATCGCCATGCCACCCAACAGGGTGACGATAAAGCCAAGGATGGCGGCGATAAACAGTGCGCGCGGGTAGCTTTTTTGTGGGTTCACAACGTCTGAGGCGTGGCTGGCGGATACTTCGATGCCGACAAATCCGAATACGAAACTAAGAAAGAAAACCAATCCAGCCGTATTGGTGAGGGATGGGAAGATATTGTCTGCGGACAGAGTCAGGTCCATTTGGACAGTATTTCCACCCAACACGTAGAAACCGGCTGCGATGATCAGTAGCACACTTGGCAACAACACGCCCGCTGCAAGCGCCACGGTCGAGATCATACCAGACCGCGCGGTGCCCTTGAAGTTGGCAAAGGTTGCAATCCAATAAACCGAAATGATCGTGCCTGCGACAAAGAACCGGTTGGTTCCAAGGTCTGGGGCCAGCACGTAGGCCAGCGTGCCGCCCACATAGGCCAGGATGCTGGTGATGCCGAATAAGCTTTGTGTCCATTGCAGCCAGACCGCCAGAAACCCGGCTTTCTTACCAAAGGCTGCACCGACCCACCCATAGACGCCGTTCTGGGGCCAACCGGTCGCCAGTTCAGCCGATACGAGGGCCACAGGCAGCAGGAAGGCCAGAACTGTGATCAGATTGAACACGACCATATGCAGGCCAGTCTCGGCCATGATTGGCATATTGCGCAGTGTCATGAACAAGGCCGCCGTCATAAACGTCAGCGGCAAAATGGTCAGCGTCGGCTTTGCCTTTGGAGTAACAACGGGGGACGTGGGCATTGGATGCGGTCTTCTTTTGGTTGGAATAGATTGGGTCAGGACGTGTGATCGGCCGATAGGCTTTTCATCTTGCGCGCGGTGACCGCTCTGTAAGTGGCTTCGATGACGAAGGCAGCAACGATCATGCCGACAAGAATCCACAGGTGTGGACGGGTCGCGTCAACGCGCCAAACCTGCCAGCACAAAGCCAGAAGTGCGATGGCACAGGCAATGACGCCTGTCATAGAGATCCAAGCGCGGCTCTCAGTCTCGGTCGCACGGCGTACATTGGCCCAGTTCACGGCCAGGAAGATCAGCAGAAATCCAGCGCTGCCCATTGTGGCGATGGCGTTCAAGGGCAGGAAGTTTACCAAGATTAGAGCAAAGATGGCGAAGACGAACATGCCCTCAAGCGGTTGTCCGCGGATGTCACGTTCCAGCTCTTTGGGCAGTTCGCCGGACTTCGCGATGGTATAGGTCAGACGCCCTGCGCCATAGAAGGTGGCGTTGATTGCCGATGACGTGGCAAGAAGGGCCGCAATGGTGACGATGACACCGGCGGGGCCCATGAAGCTGTGGGCTGCGAAGGAAAGGGCGCTGTCAGAGTGGTCCTTGATCTGATTGAAATCCAAATGCCCCAACACAACGATTGTGATGAGGATGTAGAGGACAATGGCGATCAGGACGCCGCCAATGTAGGCGATTGGAAGTGTCTTCTTAGGGTTTTTGATGTCGGGGCCAGCGTTGGCGATCAGCTCGAACCCTTCGTAGTTCAGAAAGATGATCATCGCGCCGGCGATCAGCTCGACCGGGGGGACGTATTCGGACGGCGCCATTCGGCTTAGGTCCATCGGCATGGACAGTCCAACGATTATGAAGATCGCCAGAAGGATCATCTTGCCCGCATTGAAAGCATTTTCCGATCGGATCACCAAATCCGCGCCGAAAATGTTGACCACGACGAGGGCGATCAACAATCCACTGGCCAGCGCACGCGTTACAAATGCGGGATCGCCAAACGGGACAAAGACGGCGCCGTAGCTACCGAATGCATAGGCATAGACTGCAAGAAGGACCATGTAACTCATCGACAAAAGGATGTTCATTGCGCCAGAGAATACGCCGGGCCCGAAGCCGCGGATCAGAAACTCGACCGTTCCGCCCTGGCTTGGGTATTTCAGTGTCATCCGCAAGTAGGAATAGCTGGTCAGAAGTGCGACGATACCGGCCACGACAAAGGCGACAGGTGCGGCCCCTTTGGTCAATTGGATCGTCAGGCCGGTTACGGCGAAAATTCCGCCGCCCACCATGCCGCCAATGCCAATGGAAAGCGCGGAGATTGTTCCAATTTTGCCGCTTTCGGTTTTCGCCATGATGCTATGTCCTGCTTTATGTTCGTTCGATCAATCACGGCCACACTCATAAATTGCACGGCTCAAGTTGATCCGAAAACCGCGCTGGTGACAACCGTGTGGCGGGCCGATGTCGGAACTGTAAGTGTCTGATGAGGGTGTTGATCAATTTTATTTCTGATGTGGTGCTGTGCACCATAGGGCAAGGCGCATCATGAATATGTTAGCTAAACGACACTTGATGCGGTTTATTATTGCTAGTGTGGAGAGATAAGTTGGCGAACCACTCGCCCCGCTGCGCGAAAGGGACCACTGAATGGCGAAGATGAAACGCGATATCGGCCTGATTGGGCTGACCTTCATGGCGGTGGGCGGCATCATCGGGTCCGGGTGGCTGTTTGGCCCGCTTCTGGCGGTGCAACAGGCGGGGCCCGCCGCGATTATCTCTTGGGTGATTGGGGCGCTAGCCATGTTTATCTTGGCGCTAACCTTTGCCGAGATTTCCGCGATGCTGCCGGTGCCGGGTGGTATCGCCCGCGTGCCCCAGTTCTCGCACGGGATGGTCGTGTCGCTGATTATGGGGTGGAGCGCGTGGATCGGTTACAACACCACCGCACCCATCGAGGTCGAGGTCATGCTGCGGTATCTTGGCCCCTATGCCAGCTGGCTGCATGAGGGAAAGACCGACACTTTGACAGCGGCAGGATACGGCGCTGCTGCGTTCTTCCTGCTCGTTTTTACTCTGATAAACGCTCTGGGGGTGAAGTTCTTCACCTATGTGAATACGACACTGACTTGGGGCAAGATTGCCATTCCGGTGGTTTTGTCGATTATCCTGATCGCCTCGCGGTTCGACGCGACAAACTTCACCAACACAGGCGGATTTGCCCCCTATGGGGTGCACGGTATTTTCGCGGCCGTGTCGACGGGCGGCGTGGTCTTTTCCTTCATCGGGTTCCGTCATGCGATTGACATGGCAGGAGAGGTCCACAACCCGAAATTCACAATTCCCGCCGCGTTGATCCTGTCGATCCTGCTGTGTGCGGGCATCTATATCGGTTTGCAGGTGGCCTTTATCGGGGCGCTAAGCCCATCCGATCTGGCCAATGGCTGGGCCGGGCTGAACTTTGGCAATACCGGACCCCTGGACGGGGTGTTGATGTCAGTCGGCATTCTCTGGTTTATCAGTTTGCTGAATGTTGGCGCGGTCATCGGCCCCTTCGGCAATGCGCTGGTATCAACCGGATCCAACGCGCGTTTGGCGATGGCGATGTCTGAAAACGGGTTTCTTCCCAAAATCCTGCAGCATCTATCGTCTCTGGGTGTGCCGCTTTGGGCTTTGGCTCTGAACTTCGCGGTGGGTTTGATCATCCTGTTCGGGATGCCATTCAAGGAAGTTGTCGCCCTGAACGGAGCTTCAATCGTGCTCTCTTTCATCGTCGGACCAATTGCTGTTGTGGCTTTGCGAAAATTGGCGGCGGATCGACCGCGATCGTTCAAACTTCCTGCGGTTCACCTGATCGCGCTTCTGGCCTTCATCATATCAACGCTTGTGGTGTATTGGAGCGGCTGGGACACCGTCTGGCGGCTTGGAATTGCCCTGCTGGTGGGACTCGCAATTCTGGCTATCAAGTTTCGCAGCAACCTGAACGAGCTTGATGGCGCACAGGCCCTGTGGCTGATCCCGTATCTGCTTGGGATCGGCATCATCTCGTATCTTGGTGATTTCGGCGACGGCGCGCTGAAGGTGATCCCGTTTGGGTGGGATATGGCGGTCTGCGCCGTGTTTTCAGTCGCAATATTTGTGCTGGCGGTGCGTTCTGCCCTGCCGCAGCATAAATTTGACGAGTATATTGCGGAGATACACAAGTAGTTGTGAGCGGCTGGCGGAATGCCCCGTTTGGGGCCTTGGCACACTAATGTTTGATCGGGGTGGCTAATTCTTGAGGGCACCGACAACTTTGCTGATCACAAAAGCAGCGACGGCGGTGATCAACGCGATGATCACAGCGGACCTGATAGAAGCACCCATTGTCCCGCCGTTCAGCAGGGCCACAGCGATATAGATTGCGGCGGCTATGAGTCCCGCGAACAGGGAACGAGAGATACTACGCGACATCGGCATTTCCTCTGCTTGGTTTGGATCGTCCAATATCTAACATTGGTTGAAGCCAACGACTAGTATTCTATGCTTTTATCTCAGCGCGATGTTTGTCCAATGCAGCATTGATCTCGGCGCTTAGCAGGATGGTCAGGGCTGAATAATAGAAGAACAACATCGAAATCGCGATGCCGGCCAGCGCGCCATAGAACAGTTGATACCCGGTGGAGTGATCGAGGTAGAGGCCGAAACCGATGGCCACTGCGACCCAAAGGATCGCAGCCGTCAGGACACCAGTCCAAAGGTGCTGGTTGGGGCCGAACTGCTTACCAGACAGAATGCGGTGAAGGAACCACAGGAAAAGAACAAAGATGGCAAAGCCGACCAGATTACGCAGGCCGGATGTGAAGTAGGGTGCCAATGTATCGAAATGGGCCGACATTATCCCCGACAGGATCGGACCGAGCACGATCAACAGGCTAAGAAGCAGCGTTATCAGAACGCCCAGTCCGACGCACAAGATCGAAATCGCACGCCCGACAATCCAGTTGCGTTCGCGCGCTGGACCGTAGGCCCGGACGAAACCGCCCCGGATGCCGTCGATCGCTTTTGAGGGGAACCAGACGGACACGACAAACGCGATGGACATGATATCCACGCGGGCGTTCTTCAACACTGCATCAATGGTTGGTTGAAGTGCGGTTTTCAGATAGGTCGGCGCAAAAGATAGCAGCGTATGCACGACTTCTATCGACTGCTTGGGGCCAAGAAAGATACCCGAGGCATGCGTTAGAAAGACCAGAAACGGAAATATCCCAAGCATCATGCAAAAGGCGATATATCCCGACCGAATGGACCCATCATGACGCAACAAAGTCAGGATTGCGGTGTACGTTGTACGCACGATAAGCGGGCTTTGATCACCGGGAACGAACCGGGAGAAGTCAGTCATGAGTGTTCCTGATCAGGATCTGATACGTCCACCACATCCATATCCGACCCGGCTTAGCCGCAACAGTTGTTTTTCCTGAAACGCCCTAAACGTCGATCCTAAGCAGCGTTGTTGGGTCGAACAAGTGAACATGACCAGGCTGTACCGACAGGCGTAGCACTTGGCCTGCACCTTGACCTTGGTGCACACCCGGAAGGCTGGCCGTGAACTCTTTCCCTGACCCGACCAGATGCCCGTGCAGCAGGGTGTTGGCACCAAGGGGTTCAGACAGTTGGACTGTAAGCGAAAGGGGCCCTGTGTCGTCGGGTACGATAT
Source organism: Aliiroseovarius conchicola (assembly GCF_041403445.1). Classification (NCBI taxonomy): domain Bacteria; kingdom Pseudomonadati; phylum Pseudomonadota; class Alphaproteobacteria; order Rhodobacterales; family Paracoccaceae; genus Aliiroseovarius; species Aliiroseovarius conchicola. The sequence continues at coordinate 184,780 of NZ_JBGEHL010000003.1, read as the reverse complement.
GCTCAGGGCGGATGCCAATTTTCACCGCGCCATCCGGGGCCGAGGTGTCGGCAATCACGGCGTCGCCAATGCGAACAGTTCCGTTCACGACCTCTGCTTCCATGATGTTCATGGCGGGGCTGCCGATGAACTGTGCGGCAAACAAGGTGCGCGGTGTCTCATAGACTTCAAGCGGGGTGCCGATTTGCTCGGCCACACCGCCATTCATCACGATCATCCGGTCGGCCATGGTCATCGCCTCGACTTGATCATGGGTCACGTAAAGGGCTGTGATGCCAAGCTTCGATTGCAGTTCTTTGATCTCAAGCCGCATCTGCACGCGCAGCTTTGCGTCGAGGTTGGACAGAGGCTCGTCAAACAAGAACACAGCCGGTTCACGGACAATCGCGCGGCCCATTGCGACGCGTTGGCGCTGGCCACCAGAAAGCTGTTTGGGGCGGCGATCCAGAAGTGCTTCGAGTTGCAAAAGCTCTGCGGCTTCACGAACTTTGTTGGCAATTTCGTCCTTGGGCAGCCCCGCGATTTTCAATCCGTAACCCATGTTTTGCGCCACTGTCATATGCGGATAGAGCGCGTAATTTTGGAACACCATGGCGATGTCGCGATCCATCGGCTCTTTATCATTTGCGCGGTCGCCGCCGATCAGCACATCGCCGGACGACACCGTTTCCAACCCCGCGACCATGCGCAAAAGCGTAGATTTACCGCAGCCAGAGGGGCCGACGATGACGATGAACTCGCCATCTTCAATCTCGGCACTGATGCCGTGGATCACATCGGTGGCTCCAAAACTTTTCTTGATGTCTTTCAGCGTGACAGTCGCCATTTGTTATTTCTCGCTATCTACAAGGCCACGGACAAAGAGTTTTTGCATCGACACCACGACGATCACCGGAGGGATCATCGCAAGGATCGAGGTCGCCATGATCACCGGCCATTCGGCCACGTCATCGCCCGACGGAAACATCTGCTTGATGCCCATGACGATGGTGTTCATTTCCGGGTCAGTGGTGATCAAAAGCGGCCAGAGGTATTGGTTCCAGCCATAAATGAACAGGATCACGAACAGAGCGGCCACATTGGTGCGGCTCATCGGGACGACGATGTCCCAGAAAAACCGCATGGGGCGGGCACCGTCGACGCGGGCGGCCTCGGCAAGTTCATCTGGGATGGTCAGGAAGAACTGACGAAACAGGAAAGTTGCGGTGGCAGATGCGATCAAGGGGAAGATCAAGCCGGAATAGCTGTTGAGCATACCGAAACCTGCGACGACTTCATACGTAGGAACGATCCTAACCTCGACCGGAAGCATCAGCGTTAAGAAGATCAGCCAGAAGAACATCGTGCGGCCAGGGAACTTGAAGTAAACGATGGCAAAGGCTGACAGCAGCGAGATGATGATCTTGCCCACGGCAATCCCAATCGCCATGACCAGCGAGTTGAACAGCATCGTCGCGACCGGCACGTTCACTCCAGAAAACAGCGCCGCTTTGTAGTTGTTCCAAAATTGATCGCCGGGCAATAGCGGCATGGGCGGGCGAACGATTTCGGGCTGCGTGACGGTCGACGCCACAAAAGCCAGCCAGATCGGAAAGAAGATGATCAAAACGCCAAAGATCATCAAAAGATGGGTGAACCACAGGCCCATTCCACGTTTTTCGACCATGCCGTGAACTTCGCGCGCCATTAGTAATGCACCCTTTTTTCAACGAACTTGAACTGGATGACGGTGAGAAGCCCGACGATCACCAGCAAGATCACAGACTGTGCCGAAGACGAGCCTAGGTCTTGTCCAACGAACCCATCTGCGAACACTTTGTAGACCAGAATGGTTGTGGCCTGTTGTGGACCACCAGAGGTGATGGTGTGGATCACCCCGAAAGTTTCAAAGAACGAATAGACAATGTTCACGACCAGCAAAAAGAACGTGGTGGGCGACAGCAAAGGCAACACGATGGTGAAAAACCGGCGCCAGAAGCGTGCGCCGTCAATGGCGGCTGCCTCGATCACGGAACGGGGTACGGATTGCAGGGCAGCAAAGAAGAACAAGAAGTTATAGCTGATGCGACCCCAGGCAGAGGCGACAACGACCAGCCCCATCGCCTCGGTCCCATCAAGCACGTGGTTCCAGTCATAGCCGAGTTGCCCCAGATACCATGAGACGACTCCAACCCGTGTGTTGAACATGAACAACCAAAGCACACCGGCAACGGCGGGGGCCACGGCGTATGGCCAGATTAGCATGGTGCGATAAGCGCCAGAGCCTTTGATCAGCCGATCCGACAGCACCGCCAGAAACAGCGCGGGGATCATGGCGACAAGTGTTACGAGGGTCGAAAAGATCGCGGTTGTCACAAAGGACGCGCGGTAGAATTTGTCAGAGAGCAGATATTCGAAATTTCCGAGACCCACGAATTGCGATGACAGGCCAAACGGATCGGGGATGAACAGTGACTGCCAGACCGCCTGTCCGGCCGGATAAAAGAAAAATACCGCCGAGATTATGACCTGCGGTGCAATCAAACACAGCGGCAACAACCATCCACGGAACGTGACGCGTTTTTCCATTTCAGTCCCCGGAAGAAAGAAGACGGGCCAATGCGGCCCGCCTTATTAGCGTATCAAAGATTAGTTGTTGGCTTGCTGGAAGCGGCGCAGGAGCGCGTCACCGCGTTCTTTGGCGCTGTCCATTGCCTCTTGTGCGGATTTGTCGCCCGCCCAAATGGCTTCCAGCTCTTCATCAATGATGCCGCGGATCTGATCAAATGAACCCAAACGCAGACCTTTGGAGTTTGCGGTTGGTTGGTTGGTTGTCATCTGAACAACCGCAATGTCGGTGCCGGGGTTTTCTTCATAGAACCCAGCTTCCTTGGTTGCGTCGCCAGCGGCTGATGTGATCGGCAGATAGCCGGTGTCCTGGTGCCATTTCGCCTGAATTGGGGTCGATGACAGGAAGGACAGGAACTCGCCCACACCTTTGTATTCTTCAGGTGTCTGACCTTCCAGAACCCAAAGCGATGCGCCACCGATGATGGTGTTTTGCGGGCCATTGCCGACACCTTCCCAATAGGGAAGCGGGCGGACATCGAAGTCGAATTCAGCTTCGGCTTTGATGCCTGCATAACCGGCAGAGCTTTCGGTAAAGAGCGCGCATTCACCCGCCCGGAAGTTTGCGCCGCCTTCGTTGCGGCGTCCGGTGTAGATGAATTCGCCATCCTTGGCCCACTCACCCATTTTTGAAAGGTGGGCAACTTGTGCCTCGCCGTTCAGCGCAAGCTCTGTGTCCAGCCCGGCAAACCCGTTGTCTTGGGTCGCAAACGGCACGTCATGATAGGCCGAGAAGTTCTCAAGATGAATCCAGCTTTGCCATGCGGTGACCAGCGGGCAGTCTTCGCCGCCAGCTTTCAGCTGCTCCAGTACCGCGTCTACGTTCTGCCATGTCGACAGGTCTGTGTCGGGGTCGACGCCAGCGGCTGTCATCGCGTCACGGTTCACCCACAAAACGGGTGTGGACGAGTTAAAAGGCAACGAAAGCATGTCACCGTCGGTCGACGTGTAGTAACCTTTGACGGCGCCAATATAGGCGTCGGGATCAAAGGATGCACCGCTTTCGGCCATCACTTCATAGACCGGTTTGATTGCGCCCTCGGCGGCCATCATCGTGGCTGTGCCGACTTCAAACACCATCAGAATGTCAGGTTGTTCACCTGCGCGGAAGGCAGCGATACCTGCGTTTAGCGTTTCCGAGTAGTTGCCTTTGTGGCTGGCGACGACCTTGTAGTCACTTTGGCTTGCGTTGAACTCAGCAACTTGTGCGTCAACAAGCTCTCCTAACCGGCCTGTGAAGGCGTGCCAGAATTCGATTTCGGTTTGTGCAAACGCCCCAATTGGAGACAATGCGGTGGTTGCGGCGGCAACAGCGCCAAGCATGAATTTATTCAATTTAACCTCCTTGCACCAGCAGCGGTGACTTCCCTGTTATCCACGTCGGGCCGGGCGCCCGATCAGTGTCTTGCAAAAGGGTTACATCCCACATGGCATAATGCAAGAGCATTTACTGTAACGGTTTTATAACACAATATTATGCCGCTATACTTAGCGTTGAAGAAAAGGGACATCGCATGACACATCCGCTTAGATTACGTCAGCTCGAAGCTCTTATGGTCGTCACACATCACGGTTCCATGACACGTGGCGCGCAGGAATTGGGGATCAGTCAGCCTGCGGTGAGTCGCCTTCTGTCCGATCTGCGCGAGGTGCTGGGTTTCAACCTGTTCAACCGGCGTGATGGCCGTTTGGTACCAACACAAGAGGTGCGCTATCTGTTGCCTGACATCCGGCGGGTGTTGGAGATGATGGACCAAATCACTGAGGTCAGTCAGAATATCACCGACAAAAAGGCGGGGCATCTAAGCATTGCATGCCTTCCGGGATTTGCCACCAGCCACCTGCCGGGTGTCGTCGCAGGATTTTTGAAGAACCGCCCCGGCGTAAGCGTTACGTTGGAACCGGATCGACCCGAACGCATCCTAGAATGGATGGTGGGCGAGCAGTTCGATTTCGGCATCACCGACGGGTTCGAGGGCCACCCCGCCGTCGAAAGTGAACATGTCGACGTGCGGACCGTTTGTGTATTCCCGACCGGGCACCAGCTGGGAAGGTTGGATCAGGTCAGCCCGCAAGACCTTACGGACGAGAACATCATCCACACCCGCCGTGACAGCACATTCTTTCGCGACCTCAACGAGGCCTTCCAGAAAGAGCAGGTCGCGTTGAACTCTCTGGTTGAGACCCGGCAATTCACTGCGGCGTGTGAACTGGTCTGTAATGGTGTCGGTGTCTCGGTTGTCAGTGAACTGGACGCAGCAAAATATTCGGGGCGCGGGTTGGACTATCGCCCATTCACCCCCTCGGTCGCGCACCGTCTATCGCTGGTACGGCCCATTTTGAAACAACCGTCCATGATCACGCTGGAATTCATGGAGACTTTCTTAGCCAGTCTTGCTCCATTTCGGATGGATCAGGCATAGCTGGCCTTTCCATCCGAAAATTGGAGAAAGCGTAAGGTCAAAGCTGCGCCTTGATCTCTTTAACCCAATTGTCCCATTGCGCGTGGTCACCTTTGGCCAACAAAACCCCTTCCTTGATCTTGGACATACCAAAGCCCCAAGCCATTTTTGCTTCCACATGGGGTGGCATGACCAACTCGCCGGGGCTGACCACGGCATCGATGATAAAGGGTTTGGTGCTGGCTTTGGCCTGTGCGATGGCGGCAGGGATGTCTTTGGCGTGTTCCACGCGGACACCATCGCCCCCGCAGACTTTGGCGTATTCAGCGAAATCGGGATTCACCAGATCGGTGGCGACCGGGTTCACGGCGTAGCCTGCGACCTCCATCTCCATCTTCACAAAACCCAGCGTGGAGTTGTTGAAGACGATCACCTTGATCGGCCAATCATAGCGCACAGCAGACAGGAAATCCTGCATCGCCATGCCGAAGCCTCCGTCACCACAGAACGCCCAAACTTCGCGGTCGGGGTCGAGTGCCGATGCACCAAGAGCCGATGGCAGGCCAGATCCAAGAGACGAGTGATTGAACGACCCAACCATGCGGCGTCCGCCCTTCATCCGGGTTTGGCGCGCGACCCAGACAGTACATTCGCCAATATCCATGGCAAAGACCGCATCGTCTGACGCCTGATTGGATATCTCATGGGCAAAGATTTGAGGGTGCAAAGGTTCGCTGTCACGGGTGATCGCACTTTCCTTGTCTTGCGCCTTGAGCCACTTGTTCACCAATTTGACTTGATGATCCGCAAAGCTTGTATCTGACTTCTGATCGAGCTTAGGCATCAATAGATCAAGCGTCGCTTTCACATCGCCCAGCAGGCCAGAGGCAATTGGTGCGCGACGTCCCAGATGTTCAACCGAGCGGTCGATCTGGATGATTTTAGCCTTCTCTGGCAGGAACCATTCGTAGGGGAAATCGGTTCCCAACATCACCAATACGTCGCAATCATGCACCGCGTGATAGCCGCCGGGATTGCCGATCAACCCGGTCATGCCAACCACGTTCGGATCGTCGTAGTCAAAGATGTCTTTGCCCTTCAGCGTGTGTGCAATCGGTGCGCCAAGCTTCTTTGACAGCGCGATCACCTCGTCCTTGGCGTCGCGACACCCGACACCCGCAAAAATTGCAACTTTCTTGCCCGCATTGATCAGTTCTGCGGCGTGCTCGATCTGGCTTGCAGGCGGGATCAGGGTGGAGGGCGTCTTCAGGATTGGGTGGAACTGGTGCAGGCTTGGCACTTCTTTCTCCGACACGTCGATCGGCAGCTCGATCCGTACGACTTCGCGGTTGATCAACGCGCGCTGAACAGCGATCTGGGCCAGACGAGGCATTTGTTCAGGCGTGTGGATGATCGCCTGATAACCGCAAACGTCATCGAATATCTTTTCAAGATTGACCTCTTGGTGATACCCGGTGCCGCGTTCTTTGTGTGCAACCTGACCGGTGATCGCGATCACACCTGCGCCTTCGCGTTTGGCATTATAAAGTCCGTTGATCAGATGCAGCGCGCCCGGCCCGACCGTGCCCGCACAGATGCCAACGCCTCCGGTCAGATGGGACTGCGCGTAGGCTGCGTAAGCGGCGTTTTCTTCGTGCCGCATGCCTTTCCACTCAAACCGCTCATCCCCTCGCATCGCCTCCAGAAACGGGTTCAGGGCATCGCCCACAACACCAAAGATCTGCTTGCCGCCAGCATCCGCGAGGATATCCAAAAGGACTTCGCACACATTCTTATTCTTGCTCATGGGTCGGTCCTTTCAGAAGCTCTTGGCGTCAGCGCGCGCCCAGTCAGCATCAAATTCGGGGTGGATTTTCTTGCCCAGCAGATTACCGGGATCGAGTTCGGGATACAGCGTATCATAGCTTTGCTCACGCTCGTTCCCGATCCGGCGCATGATCGACGAAGGATGCAACGCGTCTGCCGAGGTGTGCCCCATAGCCCCTAGCATATCCAGATAGCTTTCCACGGTGCGGCGGTGGAAATTGGCGACCTTATGGCGCTTTTCTTCGACGTTAACAGCCTTGGCACGGGTGGCATCCTGTGTGGCAATGCCTGTCGGACATTTGTTCGTGTTGCATTTCAGTGATTGGATGCAACCGATCGAGAACAACATCGCACGCGCTGCGTTGCACATATCGGCCCCAAGCGAGATTTTCTCGATCATGTCAAAGCCCGTGGCGACCTTGCCGCTGGCAATCAGGCGGATATCATTGCGCTTATCGATACCGATTAGGGCGTTGCGGGCGAAGACCAACCCTTCGTCAATAGGCACACCCAGCCGGTTGGAATACTCGACCGGTGCGGCGCCGGTGCCACCTTCGGCCCCGTCGATGGTGATGAAATCTGGCAGGATTTCAGTCTCCAACATTGCCTTGCAAATGGCCAGAAATTCGGACCGGTTGCCGATGCACAGTTTGAAACCAACTGGCTTGCCTTCAGTTTCTTCGCGCAGTTTCTGGACAAACTCCATCAACTCGATCGGGGTCGTAAATGCGGTGTGAGCGGGCGGGGAGATTACGTCTTTATGCGGCTCTACACCGCGGATACGTGCGATTTCCTCGTCCACTTTGGCGGCAGGCAGCACGCCACCGTGACTGGGCTTCGCGCCTTGGCTCAGCTTAATCTCGATCATTTTCACCGAAGGCTTATTCGCGTTGTCGCGGAACATGGCATTGTCAAAGTTGCCATCCTTGGTCCGACAGCCAAAATATCCAGTGCCGATCTGCCAGAACACATCGCCGCCTTCTTGCAGATGGTAGGGGCTTAGCCCACCTTCACCCGTGTTATGCGCAAAGTTACCCAGCTTAGCGCCACCGTTCAGTGCGCGGATGGCGTTGGAACTCAGCGCGCCAAAGCTCATCGCTGAAACGTTAAGGCGCGAGGCATCATATGGCTGTTTACATGCGGCGCCGCCGACCATCACCCGACCGTTTTCCTCAATCGGAGGCTTTGGAGCCAGCGAGTGGTTGGCGCGGGCATAGCCCACGTCCATGATGTCGTATTGTGTACCAAAGGGCAGCGTATCGTCGGCATCGTTGGCGCGGGCGTAAATCAGATCGCGGGTGATCCGGTTATAGGGGCGGCCACTTTCGTTGGTCTCAACGAAGTATTGGCGGATCTCGGGGCTGATGAATTCCAACATGTACCGCATGTGGCCAATCACCGGATAATTATGCAGCACGTTATGCTTGGCGACCGTCAAGTCATAGATGCCGATCAGGATGAAGGGTATCAGCAACACCAATAGCCACAGGATCGGTGACCAGATGAACTGTCCAAGAAAAACGAGGGCAAGACCACCGATGCTGATCCAGAAAAAGAGTTTGCGTGCCATGATAAGCTCCCCGCTATGTATGACGTGGCTAAATATATGAGTTTGCGTAGACTAAGCCGAAGACTGTTGAATTCCCAAGCCTGGACTTTCAACGTTAAGTTTACGGGAAAATTTGGTGCCTGACTGTCGCCAATCTAACAGCATGTTTGCGTTAGACCTCATACTGTTTTCAAAGAGTACAGTTATCGCTATCGTTGAGCGCAACATACAACGGGAAAATCCGCAAAGGACAGGGACAGATATGAAACGCATTGGTTTGTCTGCATTGCCAGTGGTTGGCGCAGGCATTGTTCTGAGCCTCGTATTACCAAGTATTCTGTTAGCCGAATCTTCTTCTTTTCTGGACCCCGGCGGAGAGATCGCTGCGGATCAGCGGACGCATTTGATTCGCGTCACCGCGCTGACAATGGTGGCTATCATTCCAGTCTATTTGTTGCTGCCGATCATTCTGCGCAAGTATCGCAGGGGCAACAAAAATGCGGACTATAAGCCGCGGTGGGAGTTTTCGTTGCCGTTGGAAATAGCCATGTGGGGAGTGCCCGCGATCTTGGTGGCGATCATGTCGTTTTACCTGTGGCACTCGACCCACGACCTTGATCCATACAAGCCCATCGAAAGTTCTAATTCCACGGTGAATGTTCAGGTCGTCGGCTTGGATTGGAAATGGCTGTTCATTTATCCCGACCTTGGCATTGCGACTGTAGGCGAGATGGGGATGCCGGTGGATCATCCCGTCGCGATGGATCTGACGTCGGACACAGTGATGCAGTCGTTTATCGTCGCGCCGCTTGCCGGTCAGATCAACACGATGGCGGGGATGACGACCAAACTGCATATGATGGCGGACAAGCCGGGCACGTATGAGGGCGAAAACGTTCTTTACAGTGGGAACGGCTTTGTTGATCAGAAGTTTGACGCCATCGCCATGGCGCCCGATGCGTTTGATACGTGGGTCGCCAAAGTGAAATCAGAAGGAATTCTCTTGGATCAGAAGGCGTATGATATCTTGGCCATCCAAGGAAGCACCGAGCAGGCCCATGAAGCCTTGAAGGCAACGATGGCTGACAAGGGCACCGTTTACTTTAATCTGCCTGACGCGCATCTGTTCCATAAAATCGTGATGAAATACCATGACGGCAAGTCTTTGCCGCTCGACCAACAACCCGGCACGGCAGAGTTCAATGCAGCGGCCAATCAGGAGGCCACGCAATGACCTATGAAGACATCTTTGGCCGGCTGACCTGGGATGCGTTGCCGCTGGCGGCGTTCATCAAGAAACCAGGTGTCAACGAAGGCGTGGCCAATGCGGCCGGTTCTGTACTGATCCTTGGTGCTCTGATCGTCGTTTTTGCATTGACCAAATATCGACTTTGGGGGCGTTTCTACCGCGAATGGCTTACCAGTACCGATCACAAGAAGATCGGCATCATGTACATCGCGTTCGCGCTGGTGATGATGACACGCGGTGTGATCGAAGGCGTGGTGATGCGCACCCAACAGGCCTTTGGTCTGGGTGGCGGGTTCCTGCATGCAGATCACTTTGCGCAGCTTTTTTCGACCCACGGCACGATCATGATCTTCTTTGTCGCCATGCCGTTCGTAGCGGGCATCATCAACTATGTGATGCCCCTGCAAATCGGCGCGCGTGACGTGGCATTTCCTGTGATGAACCAAGTCAGTCTGGGGCTGACGGTGGCCAGTGGTATGATGCTGATGGTCTCGCTTGTTGTGGGCGACTTCTCTACCGGGGGTTGGTCCGCGATGCCACCGTTTACAGGTGCCGTATTCAACCCGGGCGTTGGGCCTGATTACTGGATATGGGCGATCGTCGTATCTGGATTAGGGACCACGCTAAGTGGGATCAACTTTGTCACCACAATCTACAAGATGCGCGCGCCGGGCATGACGTTTATGAAGCTGCCGCTCTTTACCTGGACGGTAATCTGTTCGTCACTTCTGATGGTGTTTGCCCTGCCACCGCTGAGCGTCGCCGCACTGCTTTTGGCGTTAGACCGCTACATGGGCTTCCACTTCTTCACCAACGATCTTGGTGGAAATGTGATGAATTTCCCAAACCTCTTTTGGCTGTTTGGCCACCCCGAGGTCTACCTGCTGGTCCTGCCTGCTTACGGCATGTTTTCTGAAGTGTTCGCAACGTTTTCGGCGAAGCGCCTTTACGGTTATCCGTCGCTGGTTTTTGCCACTATGTCGATTGCTGTTCTGTCGTTCACCGTCTGGCTGCACCACTTTTTCACCATGGGTCAGGATGCGCTGATCAATGCGGTGTTTGGGATCGCGTCGATGCTGATCGGCATTCCAACGGGCATCAAAGTGTATGACTGGATGGCAACGATGTATCGCGGAAAAATCCGGTTCTCGGTGCCGATGCTTTATGCCATCAACTTCCTGATCTTGTTTGTGATCGGCGGACTGACTGGTATCCAATTGGCCAACCCGACACTGGACTTCCAGTTCCACAACTCTCTGTTTTTGGTCGCACACTTCCACAATGTGCTGATCCCCGGCGTGCTGTTCGGTCTGCTGGCGGCCTATAATTACTGGTTCCCCAAAGCGTTTGGTTTCCGCCTGAACGAACGGTTGGGGCGGCGCTCGGCTTTCCTTTGGTTGTTTGGTTTCTTGCTGACATTTATGCCGCTTTACGTGGTCGGCCTGATGGGAATGCCACGCCGGTCGTTCAGTTATACTGACCCGGCGTTTGTACCCTATATGATCGTGGCCGTCATCGGAGCGCTCACGATCTTTACCGCATTGCTGACGATCATCTGGCAGCTCAAAGTCTCGATTAAAGAACGTGATCAGAACCGTGTTCCGGTGGGTGATCCTTGGGATGCCCGAACTTTGGAGTGGGCGATCCCTTCGCCGCCGCCCGAATACAACTTCTTCCAAATCCCGCATGTTGAAGAACGCGACGATTTCGCAGAAGCCAAGATAGCGGGTCGAGCCTATCAAGCCCGGCCAGAGTATGAAGACATCGATGTGCCTAAGAACACTCCGTTCGGTCTTATCCTCTGTGTGCTGAGCGGCATCTGGATGTTCGCTTTGGTCTGGTGGATTTGGTGGCTTGTCATTGCCTGTACTGCCGCCATCATTCTGGCCTTTATCGTCTGGAGTTTCGGCATCCATAACGAGCGAACGATCCCGGCTGAGGACGTCAGGCGCGATCATGAGAAATGGCTGGATCTGATACGAAACACCACGCCGGTGGATCGTGATCATGAACATGCGACGGCCAACCTTGGCTATGCCAAAACTGAGTTGGAGGGCTGATCGATGAGCACAACGGACACCAATCTGCACCCCGGCCTTAATCTGCAAGACCACCACGAAGATGTGGCGGACGAGAAAACCGGGATGATCATCTTTGGCTTCTGGGTCTTCTTGATGAGCGACCTCATCTTCTTTGGCCTGATGTTTGCGATTTATATCACCATGATCGGTGCGACTGCTGGTGGGCCGGGGCCGCGCGAGCTGTTTGATTTCACCTCTCTGGCCATGCAAACCGGGGCGCTGTTGCTAAGCTCGTTGACGGCGGGCATGGCATCGCTGGCGTTGAAATATGACCATGGCAAGGGGCGCATCACACTGTGGTTGCTGGTGACGCTAGCACTTGGCTTGTTGTTCCTGACACTCGAGATGCGCGATTTCATTTCAATGATCGACGCCGGAGGAGGGCCAAGCCGCAGTGGTTATTTGTCGGCGTTCTTCGGTATTGTGCCTCTCCATGGCTTGCATGTGACGATGGGATGCTTGTGGCTGGTGGTGATCCTGATCCAGATGTCCACATTCGGATTGGTCACGCAGGTCAAGACGCGCCTGATGCGGTTTGCGCTGTTCTGGCACTTCCTTGATTTGATCTGGATCGGTATCTTCTCAATCGTCTATTTTGGAGGATGGATTTATGGATAAGCACGCCGCATACAAACGCGATTTACGCATTTATCTGATTGGCTTTGTGTTGGCGATCGTACTGACGGCTGCTTCGTTCTTTGTGGCACTGGGCACATCGCTTGGCGCTGGAACGGCGTTGATCCTGATTGGTATCCTAGGCCTTGTGCAGCTGGTGGTTCATCTGCGATTTTTCTTGCATATCGACAGCAGTAAGCAAAAGCGGGAGGATCTTGACCTGATCCTGTTCACATCCCTTGTTGCACTGATCATCATTCTGGGAACGGTCTGGATATTGGGCAACCTACACGAGCGGATGCATATGCATCTGGGGATGTAGGCGCATTGGCTGACCGTCAGTCAAACGCCTTCGCCGCGGGGGCTTCCGGGGGCCCGGTTAATGCCTCGGGCACGTCCGAGCGAAATGAGCTTTGGTACTATGCCATAGCGTTGATCATCGGAGTGTTGGGAGGGGCAGTGGGCGCCGCATTCCACCTATCTCTGGATGGAATAACAGCAACATATTCACGGCTGATCGAAGCGGTCGGAGGCAGTGGTATTGCGATCCTTATCGCGATTCCCCTGTCGGCGGGGATGGCCGTTCTTGCGGCCTTTCTGGTGCGCAAATATGCGCCCGAGACCGCCGGAAGTGGCATTCAAGAAATCGAAGGCGCGATGGAGGGTGAACGAGAGGTGCGCTGGTTTCGTGCGCTTTGGGTCAAATTTACCGGAGGCCTGCTGGCGCTTGGATCGGGTATGGTGCTGGGGCGCGAAGGCCCGACCATCCATCTGGGCGCGGCGGTCGCTAGAGGGGTGACTGCGCAAACAAACCTGCCAACACAAGATCAACGTGGGCTTCTGGCCGCAGGCGCTGCTGCAGGGCTGGCGGCTGCGTTCAACGCGCCCTTGGCCGCCATCGTGTTCATCACCGAAGAGATGCAACGGCAGTTTCCCTTTCGTAGACATACTTATGTCGGGCTGATCGTTGCGGCCATCGCCTCGGCCATTGTGGCCGAGACTTTGGCGGGGCGCCGCCCTCTGATCGAGATCCCGGTGACCGAGATGCCGTTTTCCGTACTGCCACTTATGGTGCTATTGGGCGCCTTGGTTGGTGGGCTGGGCGTGCTGTTTAATCAACTGCTTCTCCGGTCTCTGAACACTGTCGATAAAATGCCAGCAAGGCTTTGGTGGCTGCCAGCCTTGGCAGTTGGCGGCGCAAGCGGCTTGCTGTTCGTGACGTTCCCCGAAGCCGTTCACGGCGGTGAACGGTTCGTCCTTCAGATGTCGGCGTTGGACTTGAGCGTTGTTGCTCTGATCTTGCTCTGTGTTCTGCGTTTCGCGGGATCAGTCATGTCCTATTCGACCGGTGTGCCTGGCGGTATCTTCGCTCCCATGCTGGCTATCGCTGCCAGCCTTGGGCTTGCGGTCGGCGCTGTTTCGCATGACGTGATCCCGGTTGATAACGTCGAGCACGCTTGCGCGATCATTGCGATGGGTGCGTTCTTCACGGCTTCAGTCCGTGCGCCGGTCGTGGCCGTCATCCTTGTGATGGAGCTGACCAACGCCTATGCTTTGCTACTGCCGCTGCTTGTGGCCTGCGTCAGCGCGTCGATTGCGGCACAGGTTCTTAACGGGCAGCCGATCTATGAGCTTTTGCTAGAGCGGACTTTGCGAAAAGCACGTCAGGCCTAACGAAAAGGGAGAGGGTCAATTCACTTTTTCAAGACAGTCGAACATCTTGTCCACGAGTTCGGCCTGCCCGGACTGTTTGCCGATATTTTTCTGGAAACGCTGGGTGCTCCCGTCCCCGCTGAATCATTGATCCTCTTTGCGTCGGGGATGGCTGTTGACGGCCAATTGAACATCTATGCCGTCGCCGCTGTCGTATTTGCCGCCGCCGTTTGTGGGGACAACATCGCATATCTAATCGGCCGAAAGGCTGGACGCGCCGTGGTTCTGCATCACGGCGCAAAAGTGGGCGTGACGGAAGAGCGATTACAGAAAATCGAAGTCATGTTGGACCGGCGCGGCGCTTATATGGTCATCGGTGCGCGCTTCATCGCATTTGTGCGCCAGCTAAATGGGATCACCGCAGGCACAGCCAAGATGAGCTGGCCAAGGTTCTTCGCTGCCGATCTTGTAGGGTGTGCGCTTTGGGCGGGTTTCTGGACTGGAGTTGTCGTTTTGATCGGCAAAGAGAAGGTGATACTGCCATTCTTTTGGCATCATCTATCCCTAACGGCTAGTGTGGTTATGGCAATAATATTTCTGACTCTGGCAATATGGTGGATCAGGCGTCGCGGGATGGGTTCGGAGGCCGAATAACTTCGGCCGTGCTTAGAGGGTTTGATAGTACAACAGGACAAGCTGCTGGGCGCGAAGTCTGATAGGGTGCATTGGGTTAGGCAGCCTGCGGGTTTTGCGGGCTTTACTAGATGATCAGATTCAATGTTGACTAGCTCCGATGCCAGTGGGGTCGGGCATGATCTTAAACTTGGTTAACAAGCTTAAGTGTCCGGATCCCCATATTTCATCTCAAATGCAACGGGCTTCCCAGACGTCAAAAAGCTTGCTTTTGATCCGGGCGAAGTGTTTCCATCGGGGAAACACTGGGCAAAGTATCCACTCTAAATCGTACCAAACGAAACGATTAGACTTTGATCAACGCGAGGAAAGGACAACCGAAACTGTAACTATTAAAGGAAGAAGCTATGCAGAATAGGCATTTCTTCGTAGAAGGGATTTTAGCGTCATCGCTATTCCTTTTCGGAGCTACAGCACTGCCCCTGTCCGCGCAGGACACTGGCGACGCTGCCAAACAAAACATCACTTTTACATCGTGGACCGGCCCTTACATGCGCAGCCAAATGCTGGGTTTTGTGCGGCCATATGAGAATGACAAAGGCGTTCGCGTTCATGTCGAGCACTATAACGGAGGCATTGGCGAAATTCGCAATCAAGTGGAATCTGCCAATGTGATCTGGGATGTGGTTGACTTGACCCAAGCGGACTCTCTCAGGGCCTGCGAGGAAGGCTTGTTAGAAGACCTATCGGGCATAGATCTGCCGGCAGGTGCGGATGGGACAGCCTTCAGGGACGATTTCGTCCCCGGCGCGCTGAATGATTGTGGTGTGGGTGTGATCGAGTGGGCGACTGCGTTTGCCTATTCAGATGCAGCCTTTGGTGATAATCCACCCAGCTCGATCGGTGATTTCTTTGATACGGAAACCTATCCCGGTGCCCGCGCAATCCGCAATGATCCGACAGTCATTATGGAGTGGGCGTTAATGGCCGACGGGGTGGCGCGAGATGACGTATATCCGACGCTTGAAACTGCAGAAGGGGTCGAGCGCGCCCTAGGCGTCATGGATGCGATCAAACCAGGCCTCCAAATCTGGTCGACGGGGCGTGAACCTGTTCGGCTTCTGAACGGTGGCGATGCGGTCATGTCCTCGATCTGGGCGACAACAGGTGTCGCTGCCTCGGAAGAAGAAGGGGCGGATTTCACCGTTGTATTTGATGGGCGCGTGATGGAACTGGACTTGTTCGGTATTCCCAAAGGCAGCCTGAACAAAGACGCGGCACTGGAATTCATTCGATTTGCAAGCTCGTCTCAGGCGCTCGCAGATATGGTCAGCTATCTTCCCAATGGCCCGACGCGCAAGTCTTCACTGGCACTGTTGCCGGAGGAAACGCTCGCGAAAATACCAAACAGCCCCGCCTACGCTGAGAACCTAAGCATCGTCTCAGATGCGAATTGGTGGGCAAATAACCATGGTCGTCTGGAAGAGTTATTTCAGAATTGGCTCACAACAAATGATCAGCAGGGTCCTGCTGGCACAACACGATAGAAGGGGGTCATCATGCCTAATCCAAAGCACCACCCGCCGGAAGGTCTGGTTGCCAAATCAGGGTTCTTTGCGGGGATGAATACCGTTATGGCCATTGCTTCTATGGTGATGATCATTTCCTTTGTCGCCTATACGATTGTTGATGTAGATAGGTCCTCTGCCGTCTTTTCCGCAGGCAAGAGCTTTATCATTGGCAGTTTGGACTGGTTCTATGTTCTGGTCGTGAATGCCGCACTATTCTTTTCCATCTGGCTGCTGTTCAGTCGGTT
The DNA here is from genome assembly GCF_041403445.1 of Aliiroseovarius conchicola. NCBI lineage: Bacteria > Pseudomonadati > Pseudomonadota > Alphaproteobacteria > Rhodobacterales > Paracoccaceae > Aliiroseovarius > Aliiroseovarius conchicola. Next base: position 168,348 of record NZ_JBGEHL010000003.1, on the reverse strand, counting down.
CGGGCACGTTAAACTCGGTAAAGACGACGACGAGCCGGATTTTTCGACGTTTTCATGGATCGCAATGCTGTTCTCTGCTGGCCTTGGGTCCGGTCTGATTTATTGGGGCGTGGCAGAGCCGATGTTCCATATTCAGGGCAACCCCTTCGCCGATTCAGCAGGGATCGAAGCGGGCACCACTGAAGCTGCCGTTAAAGCCGTGACCGTCACGATCTTCCACTGGGGCTTTCATGGTTGGGGCCTTTATGTTCTGGCAGGTATGTCACTGGCATATTTTGCCTATCGCCATGACCTGCCTTTGACACCTCGGTCGGCGCTGTATCCCATCCTGAAAGACAAGATTTACGGTCCATGGGGACATTTGGTCGATTTGATCGCTGTTTTCGGCACGATCTTTGGGATCGCCACTTCGCTTGGATTGGGTATCACACCCATCGCGGCGGGGCTCGAACGGCTTGGGTGGATGGAAAACACACTGACCAATCAGCTTATCCTTGTTGCCATTATCACTGTCCTTGGAACGGCTTCGGCGGCATCAGGTGTAGGCAAAGGCGTTAGGATTCTGTCTGAACTTAATGTCTCATTCAGCCTCTTTCTGTTGGTTCTGTTTGTTATCCTTGGTCCGACAGCCTTTCTTTTAGGTGTGACCATTTCAAGCATCGGTGACTACCTTTGGAATGTTGTCCCGATGGGATTTAACATCATCGGTGATCCCGAAAACGAGTGGCAAAGCTGGTGGACCATCTTCTATTGGGGCTGGTGGATCGCTTGGTGCCCGTTCGTCGGCATGTTTATTGCCCGCGTATCCAAGGGCCGAACGATCAGAGAGTTCTGTATCGCCGTTCTATTCGTCCCCGTCTCGGTCGTCATGGTCTGGATGGGCGTATTTGGGGGTGCGGCAGCTGGTGTTGAATTGTTCAACGGCGGCGGTGTCGTAGATGCTGTGAACGAAGACTACGCTCGCGGAGTGTTCGAAACGGTCGCCGGGTTTGGTTATGATTGGCTGACGACGCCGATCAACTTCCTGATCACGATGCTGCTGATATCTTGGTTCGTGACATCATCAGACTCCGGCACATTGGTTCTGTGTACCATGTTGTCCATGGGTGACGAAAATCCACCGATTAAGTTCCGTGTTTTCTGGGGTCTTACAGTTGGTGCGGTGGCAGCAGTTTTGATGCTGGCGGGTGGACTGTCAGCATTGCAAACCGCCTCGATTGTTGCAGGGCTTCCAATCGCTGTGATCGTCTTGTTGATGATTTATGGAATGGTGAAAACACTTCATCAGGAACATCCAACGCCCGAATACAAAGACAAGTACGACCTGGAATTCCTGAACCGGTAAGACTTGTGATAGTACAAACAAAGAGCGGGCGGCGTAGGCTGCCCGCTTTCTTGTTCACACATTTCGTAGTTGTGTCTAGTTGCCTTCAGCCTCGATCGCGCGATCAAGGATGCGGCGGAACTGTTTTGCGCCCGCATCTAGGCCAAGGTCGATATAAGGTGTTTTGGCGTGTTTCATGCCAGCGTGAACCTTCTCCAGAACCTCGCGATCCTCGTTAAAGGCCATCACGGCGCCGTCGTTCATGAACTTTGAGACTTCGGCATTGTCAGGATCGGAGTTTCGGTGTTGGAACCAGAAATACCGAGACTGGTCTTCGTTAATCGGCGTCATGAAGTTGTACGAGATGTTGATGAATGTCTCGTCGACGTACGGCTTGTCGTACCCACCGGTGCCGACAGGCGTATAAATTGACTTGTTCAGCCCAATAGCTGGCAGACACATTTCATAGTGTTGGAGGCGGTCGCAATCGCCCTCGAAACTTACCAGATTGGCATAGTAGGGTGACGGCGGCTTATTTTCGATCCAGCGCGATACGATAACACCGCGATCAGTCTTTTCGACGTTCAGTTGTTCTTCGTCGGTGCCGGCCCCGGCGAATGATGTGACGTGGACCCATGCGACGTGGCTCGGATCCAGCAAGTTGTCGCAAATCCAAAGGTAATTGCAGTCGATGTCCAGCACGCCGCCATCGGTCAGTCCCCAGCTTTTGTCGTCGAAGTTTTCGATAGGGAAGATCATGTCGGGATCTGCAAGTTCGGGGTCACCCATCCAAATCCAGAGCAAGCGGTATCGGTCGACAACCGGGTAGGATTTCACCACGGCGCGGCGCGGGATGGCGTGGGCTTGGGTTGGGGCGGCGACGCATGTGCCAGAGCAGTCAAAGGTCAACCCGTGATAGCCACATTCAACCGTGTCACCCTTCAAGTTACCCTCTGACAACGGCAGCTTACGGTGAGGACAGGCGTTTTCGAGAGCCACCGGTCTGCCGTCTTGCTGGCGGTATAAAACCACGTTCTCTCCCAGAAAGGTCTCGGCCTTAAGTTCGCGACCGATGTCTTTGCTCCAGGCGGCGACGTACCAGCAATTGCGTAGAAACATGGCTGTGCTCTCCGTTCTATTAGGTGGTTGAAAGCACTATGGGACAGAACACGGCCCGGTACCATGCGCGATACATAATAGCATGCATTAGGTTTTCTAATGAGCTCTATTATGACGTTCAAATAGGTCGTTTGAGGGATGCGCGGGTAGGGTTGAAGGATACTCTTTCTCAGGAGCCGTTGATGTCCGACATGACGCCCGAGCGCGGTGCGCGCAATCTACTTTTGAACTGCGCGAAGGCGGCCGCTGGTGATCGATTGCTGATCGCCTATGAGCCGCCGGAGTTTGGGTATTTTGATGCCGATTGTGTCAAAATCGTCGGACAGGCCGCGCAGTCGTTAGGCCTTACCGTGGACATTGCGAATGTCGGGTTCAATCCGGCGAACCCTCATCTATCCGACGAACTTCTGGCGCGGTTTGAAGCTGCGGATATTATCCTGTTTCTGGCCCGCCTCGGGGATCAGTTGCGGTTCTCGCAGATGCCTCAAGGCAAGAAGGTCATTGTCAGCTTCGCGACCTCTCACGAGTTGCTGGGATCCGGGTTTTCAAACGGGCACCATGATGCGTTTATGGCGATCCGGTCGGATATTAACGCAGTTCTGGCCGGGGCGAGCGAAGTGCGGCTGACCTGTCCGCTTGGGACCGATATGCGTGGCCGGCCTAAGATGAACTTGCAGCCCGAAGGCGATACGTCGATCCTTCGGTTTCCAATGTCGATATTTACGCCTGTCCCGGCACATAGTTTCTCTGGTCGTGTGGCCATGACGTTTCTGACGGGAACGGGGTCAAAATACTACGATGACTACACGATTGAGTTCGACACGCCGGTCTCAGCAGTCGTCGAGGACGGACGTCTGATCCGGTTTGATGGTGATCCGGCAAATGCAGAACGCGCCGAAGCACATTATGATCGTGTCGCCGGTCTGTTCGGGATTGACCGCAATTTTGTGCATTCTTGGCATGCGGGGATGCACCCCGGCTGTGGCTATCCATGGGATATGCGCAGTAACTACGAGCATTGGGGTGGTTCGGCATTTGGCAATCCGCGCCTGCTACACTTCCACACATGTGGTCGCTATGCGCCCGGTGAAATCAGTTGGAACATCATTGATCCAACCATCATTGTTGATGGCGTAACTTTTTGGGACAAAGGGGTGTTTCACGCCGAGCGTTTGCCCAACGGGCCTGCAATTTTGCAGAAATACCCTTGTGCTGCCGCGCTGTTCGCGGACCCGAACACAGATATCGGACTTCGTGGGCCGCTTGATCGAATCGCTGTCTAACGCAATACTCGTCCTTAATGGGGCCAAGACGAACTGGCCCCATGGTGCGGAGCACTCCCGTCTCCGGAACCGGTACTGAACGGTCGAACCGACCCTACCGGTAAGAAATACGAGACTTCACATGACAAACGCGATTGTAACGCCGCTGACGCAGGCTTTGGCCGAAGGTAAACTGACGCGCGAAGAGCTGAAAAGCTTTATGCAACGATCTGATCGACCGGGGCTGCAACGGCTGGCCTTATGGGTGCTGGTGATTGCGGGTACCTCGACCCTGATCACACTCAGTTGGAACAGCTGGCTGGTTTGGCCGGCGATGTTTTTGCAAGGGATCGTGCTGGTCCACCACTTTTCGCTGCAACATGAATGCGTGCACTACACGGTGTTTCGCACCCGCTGGTTAAACGATGTGGTGGGGCAAATATGCGGCATGGTGATCCTATTGCCGCACCGGTTCTTTCGTTACGAACACTGCGATCACCACACCTATACGCAACTCAATGGCGATGATCCCGAGATGATCCCGATGCCGAAAACCTATGGCGAATATCTGTTGTACCTCTCGGCGCTGCCCTACTGGCGCAGCAAATTTACCGAGGTGTTTCGCCATGCCCGTGGCCAGCTATCGGGTACTGAAAAACGGTTCATTCCGAAGGTCGAACACAAAGCCGTCTATCGCGATGCACGGGTGATGCTAACGCTTTATGCCCTACTATTTTCGGGGATGACGGTGACCGGCTGGTGGGCTCCGATCTGGTACTGGCTTGTTCCAGTCGTCATGGGGGAACCCGTCATGCGGTTCGTTCGGATGACCGAGCATGTGGGCCGCCCAACGGTGCCGCAAATGCACGAGAATACCCGCACCAATCTGGTCTCAGCCCCGTGGCGGTTTTTGTGCTGGAACATGAATTATCACGCCGAACATCATTACGTCGCGTCGGTTCCATTTCACGCATTGCCTCGGCTGCACGAAAAATTGCGCGACCATATCTATGTGGAAAAAAACGGCTATCTGGGAGCGCATTTGGATATTCTGCGCCAACTTCGGATGCGAAAAATACCTAACTCAGGGGTGTCTGAATGAGCGCCGAGAAGCCATGGCAAGACGTGATCCAGCATTCCGATTTAGAGGAAAAATGGGTGACACGCGCACATCTTGGAACACGTCTGATTGCGATCTATGACACGCCAAGTGGTGTCTATGCCTCGCTCGCGTTGTGCAATCATGGCGGCGCCGATCTGTGTGACGGGTATTTCGATGGTCATGTGATTGAATGCCCGCTGCATCAGGGTGCGTTTGACGTACGTGACGGCAAACCTGTGGCTGCGCCTGCCACCCGGAATATGCGGGTGTTAGAGACGCGGATTCAGGACGGGATGGTGCAGGTGCGGATTTAAGGTCAGGCCTTTGCTTGGGTTAAGTAGTCCTGCACCAAAGCCGCATAGCTTCGATCCAACCCGCAATCGAACCCATCCGAGTGGCGTATCACGAGCGCTTTCAGTCCAAAGAACTCAGTATAGCTGACAGCATCGGGCCCGAAGGTGGAGGGATGTAAGTCGAGCGGACAGCCGATTGACATAACTTGATCCGCATCCGGCCCGGTAATCCGAAACATCGCCAAGGTGTCAGAGATGTTTACGATGCTGATCTCTGGCGGGCTCTCGGTCGGGCGTAAAGCGGCTGTCAGCGCTTGTTCATCTTCGAGGCCCGCACGCAAGAGCCAATGGTCTGGGCCAACAAAATATAGTGAGTTATGGCCATCGTTGCTTTGGCTGTTTGGCGTGGGCGGGAACGCGGGCAAGGTCTTGCCGCACCACTTAGATAGCTTTGCGGCATCCCCCCTTAGGTCGAACAGGGCAAACAACGGAAGGCGATTTATTTCGACGTTATATGGCATGTCAGGACCTTAGCCTTTCGCCTTCAGGATCATAGAAGATCGGCGCGCCGACCTTGGCCGATATCGTGCCATCTGTCAGCCGGACATGAACGGTTTCGCCATGGCGGGAGTGCCCATTCTCCAACAACGCCAAGGCCACCCAGCGTCCTGCAACCGTGCTCCAAACACAAGCCGTGACAAGTCCTTCGGTTGGCTTGCGATCACCGCCTGGCGTTAGGGGCGCGCCTTCGGGAATTTGGTTGTTGGGGTCGTCGGTCAGCAACCCCACAAGATCTCGCCGCACAGTGTCGCCTTTGCGTCGCAGCGCGACCGAGTGCTTGCCGAGGTGGTCGTTTTTCTTCTTGGACATGACCCAACCCATGCCGAGGTCGTATGGGTCGACCGTTCCATCAACCTCGTGCCCGAGTGACAGAAAGCCCTTTTCAACACGTAAAACGTGGTTGGCCTCGGACCCGAGTGGCTCAATTCCGAAGGGTGCGCCGGCTTTCATGATGGCGTCCCACAGGGCGGGCATGTGGCGGGGGGCGGTGTTGATCTCGAACGACAATTCGCCGGTAAAGCTGACGCGCACCACGCGGGCTGGGATGCCTGCGACCATGCCGTCGCTGAACGCCATGAAGGGCAGGACCTCGGGGCTAATGTCAATATCCGTGTCCAACGCCCGCATCACTTCGCGGGCTTTCGGGCCACAGATGGTTGCGTTGTGCCACTGGTTGGTGACCGTGGTGACGAAGACGTTCCAGTCGGGGAACTGCGTCTGCAACAGCTCCTCCATATGGCTGTTGATCGCATCTGCGTGTCCGGTTGAAGTCGAGATGATCCAGCGATGCCCATCCAGCCGCAATACCACGCCGTCATCCAGAATTAGACCGTCATCGGACAACATCAGACCATAGCGCACCCGCCCGGGTTTCACCGTCGACATAATGTTGGTGTAAAGGTGATCGACGAACCGACCCACATCGCGCCCTTTCAGTTCGAACGTGCCAAGGGGGGATCCGTCATAGACACCGACCCCAGTGCGCACGGTTTGGGCCTCGCGGTTCACACTATCTTGAAAGCTCTCACCGGGTTTCGGGAAGTATCCGGGTCGCTGCCAACGTGCACCGCTTTCATACATGACTGCGCCGTTGGCGATGTTCCAATCTGTGATCTCGGTATGGCGATAAGGAAAGACGCGAGTGTCATCGCGCAGCCCGGCGATGGCGCCGAAGGACACTGGGGAATAGGGCGAGCGGAATGTCGTTGTTCCAACGTCCTCAAGTGGGCGGCCTTGTGAAAGTGCAACCGTACCGATGATGTTAATATTGCCCGTCTTGCCCTGATCAATCCCCATGCCGCCGGTTGTGTAGCGTTTGACATGCTCGATATTGTCGTAACCTTCGCGCAAGGCCAGGTGGACGTCATCGACCGAGACATCGTTCTGGATATCGAGGAACGCTTTTCCGCGTGCGGCCTCCACCCGCCAAAGCGGTTCAATGTGATAGGGTAGGTCTTCTGCAATTGGGGTGTCAGGGGTTGGAGTGCCCGCGACTTGCGCCGCAGCTTCTGCACCTGAACGCAGTGCATCCCACAGCGTAAACTGCCCCGCTGCTGCGCCTGCGCAACGGACAGGCTGGGCAGGGGTGTCGGGCAGGAAACTTGCCAGTGTTTCGTCATAGCGCAGCGACCCGCGTGATTGCGAAAAGAGGTGCACAGCCGGATTCCATCCCCCGGAATGAAGCAGAAGATCGCAATCTATCTTGCGCTGCGCTGATCCGTCTTTGCGGGCTAGTTCGACGGCGCGGATGTGGTGATGGCCGTGGGCTTTGATCACGACATGACCCGCCAGAATATCAATACCTTGGACCAAGGCGCGGGCCTCTTCTGGCACCGTTTCGCGGCTGTCGATGATCGCAGCAATCTGGACCCCAGCCGCTTTCAGATCGGCGGCAGCAGAATAGGCGCTGTTGTTATTGGTAAACACGACGACCTGTTTACCGGGGCGGATTGCGTAGCGATTGGCATAGGTCTGTGCTGCACTGGCCAGCATCACGCCGGGGCGGTCGTTGTTGCCAAACACAAGGCTGCGTTCAATCGCACCCGTTGCGGTGATGACGTGTTGGGCACGCACACGCCAGTTGCGTTCCAATACGCTGGGATTGTCCGGCGCGCGCTGGTTGACCATCAGATAGTTGTGTTCGCGATACGCCCAGACCGTCGCGTTTTGCAGATGCGTGACGTTGGACATGGTGGCCAGTTCAGCCACGGCCTCCTGTATCCAACGTGTGGCCGGCATCCCATCTATCTTCATGTTGCGCGACAAAAGGCTGCCACCAGCCTGCGCGCCTTCGTCTGCCAGAAACACGCGCAGCCCGGCGCGGCCCGCGACCAATGCGGCCATCAGCCCAGCGGGGCCAGCACCCCCGATCAGCAGATCAGTATGGGCGAAGCGGTTTTCGAAATGTCCGTACGCCGGAGGCTCTTTCGGAGCGCCCGCGAGCCCTGCGGCCCTGCGGATAGCGGGTTCATAAAGGTGCCAGTTCGGCCACTTGAACGTCTTGTAATAAAATCCAGCAGGCAAGAAACGGGTGAGAAGTTGGGTGACCCCGCCCAAGTCGAAGCGTGGTGACGGCCAGCAGTTGACCGAGCGCGCCCGCAATCCTTCGCTTAGCTGAACAGTGGTTGCGGGTTGGTTGGCGGAGGCGTCCTGACCCTCAAGCTCAACCAATGTCGACGGCTCCTCGGGGCCAGCACCGACAATGCCGCGCGGGCGGTGATATTTGAAGCTGCGCGCAGTTAGCGTCACACCATTTGCCAACAGGGCCGAGGCGAGCGTATCGCCTTGAAACCCGAACATCCTACGTCCGTTGAAGGTGAACGAGATGGGATGGCCCCGGTCGATAAGGCCGCCGGTGGGCAGGCGGTTAGGTTGCATGGTTGGGGCCTTCCACAATATCGTGGGTGCGCGTGTCACGCCAAACAGTTGTCCATTGTCCACAACCCCGCACATGCCACCAACGCTCGTGCACTGGACCAAGTGGGTTTGGCACTTGGGTCAGATATGTCACCCAATCTTCATCGCTGGTCTGGTTGGGGTCGGGGCGATCAGGCTTCACCGGGCCGCCAAAAGCAAACTCGTTTTCACTGCGAGGGCCGCAAAAGGGACAGGTGATCAACAGCATATCAGGTCTCCTTATCGAGCGGTCGTGGTGCCGGATTCCATCACGTAGTCGAGGTGGCGGAAGCGGTCCAAGGTGAAGGATGACATCAACGGATGCGGCTGGCCGGTCGCAACCAAATGGGCCAATGTCAGCCCGCCTGCGGGAATGGCCTTGTAGCCGCCCCACCACCCTGCGGTAATGAACAGGCCCGGCACGTCTGTCTGATCCATGATGGGCGAGGCATCATGCGCGATATCCAAATGCCCGCCCCATTGGCGCATGAGTTTGAGTTTCTTGAATGATGGGAACAGCGACAACATGGCCGTGACGGTATCCTCAAACACGTTCTGTTTGATGTCGCGTCGAAAGCTTTGCCCCATGTCGGGGGCGCCGCCGATCACCATCTCGCCCTTGTCGGATTGGCTGAAATAGAACCCGCTGTCGGGGCAGTTTACGATCACATCAACCAGAGGCTTTACCGGCTCGGACACGAAGGCCGTCAGGTTCATGGTGCGCAGGGGCAAGGCAAGCCCCGCCGTTTCGGTCAGCGTCGTCGTGTGACCCGACACTGCGACGACCACTTTCTTGGCCCGCACGGTTCCACGCGTGGTCTCGACCCCCTCGATCGATCCGTCAAGTCCTCGCAAAAGCTGCGTCACCCCGGTTTGCTGATGGATCTCGACCCCCATTGCGTCAATGGCGCGGGCATACCCCCAAGCGACGGCGTCATGGCGGTTTACGCCTGCATCTGTGTGGACCATGCCGCCGATGATTGGCAATCGTGCATCTGGCCCCCCTCCGGTCAGGGCAGGGATTCGACGGCGCAATTCGGCCTCTGAGATTTTCTCGTAAGTCGACCCATAGATGTCCATCGTCAATTGGCGACGCCTGAGCTCCCGCATCTTCGGATAGGTTTGCACGACATCAACCATGGTGCGTTTTGAATGCATCATGTTGAAGTTGAGTTCATCCGTCAGCCCTTCGAACATCTCGACGGACTTGACGTAGAATGGGATCGAGGCATCGCGCATATAGTTCGACCGGATGGTCACTGTATTGCGCGCGATGTTGCCGCCGCCCAGCCAACCGCGCTCCAACACTGCGACATTGGTGATCCCATGTTCTTTGGCCAGATAGTAAGCGGTGGAGAGCCCGTGCCCACCTGCGCCAATCACGATCACATCATAATGGTCTTTCAACGGTGGGCTACGCCACGCGCGTGCCCAACGCTTGTGTTTGCTGAGACTGTGAAGAAACAGAGATGCGATGTTGTAGTTTTGCATTATATGCATATAATTTACTATTAGTAAAAATACGTCAAGAGATTTGAATGAGACGACGATGACACAGAGATCAGAGATTGATATCGCGGTCGGCCGGGTGTTGAACCGCCTGCGACAGGAGCGACAGTTGACCGTGACAGCTTTGGCCGAGGCATCGGGCGTGTCAGCCGCGATGATCAGCCGGATAGAGAACGGGCAGGTCTCTCCGTCCCTATCGACGTTGAACGCGTTGGCCGGGGCGATGTCGGTGCCGGTGATGGCGTTGCTTGCAGACAATGATCACACCGCTGACATTCACCATGTGAAGGCAGGGCAGGGGTTGCCGTCGCGGCGCGTGGCGCAAAACCATGCGCATGAATACTTGCTGCTGGGCAAACACAGCGGACCAGGAGGGAATTTTCAGGCCGCCCGTATTCGGATTGATCGCGAGGATGCGGGAATGCTGCCGACCTATCAGCACGAAGGACAGGTCTTTCTGTATGTCCTGACGGGTGGCGCGCGGTATCAATGCGGGTCGGAACAATTCGAGCTTTGCGCCGGTGACACACTAAGTTTCGATGCGAAGCTGCCACATGGGTTTGTCGGTATCCGCGACGACCATGTGGAGTTTATCACCGTGTCTTCGCGCCCCACTTAAGCATCCGCATCAACGGTCGTCGGCTTTCCGTTCAAAGCGCGCGAACAGGCGGCTAAGCCCAAAGCATACAATGAAGTAGAACGCGGCGGTGGTGATCCATGCCTCGAAAATCATACGAGACGAAGCCACAAGCTCGACCGTCTTGTAGGTCAGCTCCTGAACCGAGATCAGCGACAGGATCGAGCTGTCCTTGATCAACGATATGAACTGGTTGGCCATCGGTGGCACCACCTTTTTCAGCGCTTGAGGCAGAACGATGTAGCGTAGCTCCTGAAGGTGACTCATGCCGATGGAGCGGGCGGCTTCGCGTTGGCCCTTGGGCACAGATTGGATGCCTGCGCGCACGATTTCACCGACAAATGCGCTTTCGAACAAGGCCAGCACGATCACGCCAGAAACCAGCGACGGGAAACGGCGCATTTCGCCGAAGAAAAACTCCCAGATGTAGTTATCCTCTTGCCGCGCAATTCCGCGCGCCCAGCGTTCAAGATTAAGTGCGTCGATCAGTTGTTGCGACAGGAAGAAGAAGAAGATGAAGACAACGACGACGGGCGGGACGTTGCGCAGAAACTCCAAATAGGTCCGGGCGAGCATACGGATTGTCAGATTGCCAGCACAACGCGCGATGCCAAGAATGGTTCCTAGTATCAGCGCTATGATGCCGGAATAGATACTGATGCGGATGGTCGCCACAAGGCCCTGAAGCAGTAGGTTCGCAAAGTATTCCTCGCGCCCGGAATGCCAGCCAATGATGTAGCCGGGGATCAGCTCCCACCGCCATTTGTAGTTCAGCGTGCCTTCGATCGACAGCCAGATATATCCGAAAAATGCGAATAGAACCGCAAGGATCAGGTAGTCGGGCCATCTGAGTTTCTTTAGGAAATCCTGCACGCCTGCGCTCCAATTTGGTGCCGGGGGCGCCGTAACGCCCCCGGATGATCTGTCTTATTGTGCGACTTGATCGGCCCACTCTTCGCCAGCGAACCAATAGTCATGGCGCGCTTGCAGCCAGCCAGAGCGCCATTCTTGGGCGATCCAGTTGTTGAAGAAGTTCATCGCATCCGGGTCACCTTTGCGCACGCCGAACGCTTCTCCGCGCGGGTCGTAGAGGTTGTCAAACGGGACGGACAGCGTCTCGGGGTTGCGCGCCATCTCGCGGTTTGGTGTTGGCTGGGCAGCCATTGAGGCATGTGCATTACCGTTCAATACCTCTTGGGTGGACGCACCGTCTTCATCAAACAAAAGCAGTGTTGCCTCGGGGAAGTTTGCCGCGATTACAACGGCCGGCGTGGCCCCGCGACGCGCCGCGAAAGTCACTTCTGGCTTGTTGTAGTCTTCAAGTGACATGCCTTCGGTTAGGGATTTGTTGGCCAGAATGGCCAGTCCCGAATAGGCGTAGGGATCAGTGAAGTTGATCGTCAGGTTGCGCTGAGCGGTGATCGACATGCCAGAAATGATGACGTCGTAGTTACCTGATACCAGCGCCGGAATGATGCCATCCCAAGCGGTTGGAACAAACTCAACCTCAACGCCCATATCTTCCGCCAGCTTGCGGCCGACATCCAATTCAAACCCGATCAGATCGCCATTCTTGTCGCGCATCGACCACGGCACGAAAAGCGACAGGCCGATCCGAATGACGCCGTCTTTCTTGATAGTTTCGATCACACTTTCACTTGAAATGGCCTGTGCGGCGCTTTGGGACATGCCGGGGCTGCTGATGCCGGTGGCAAGGGCTGCACCTAGTGCGATCCCGAGCATTCTGCGAGAAAATTTCATCTCAGTTCTCCTTGTTGCAAGTCATTGTTTGGTTATTGGTCGACGGCATATCGTTTCTCCAGATAACTCACACCAATCGACAGGATCAGGGTCACCACCAGATAGACCAGCGCGATGGTGAACCAGATTTCGAAACTCATATATGTATCAGAAATAATGTTACGCCCGAATGTGGTCAGCTCGGCCACAGCGATGACGCTGACGATGGCGGAGGACTTGATCAGGTGAACAACCTCGCCCGTCATCGGGGGCAGCATGAAGCGTACGGACTGTGGCAGCACGATGTAGCGGTACGCCTGCGCCGTGCTCATCCCGATGGATTTTGCCGCCTCCCATTGCCCTGTGGGCACGGCGTTTATTCCTGCTCGGAAGATCTCGGATATCAGGGCTGAGTGGAACACGGCGAGCGTCATGATGCTGGCCCAGTAGCGATCAAACCCAAAGATCGGACCCAGTACATAGTAGAACAGATAGAGCAGCACCAAGAGGGGAATGTTACGGATCAATTCCAGAAAGCCGATGGCCACCGCCGTGCCCACCACCAAACCCGAAAGGCGCAGAAGGGCGACGAACAGGCCAAGAAGGGTTGCAAGAACAAATGCGGTGACCGACAGCTTTATGGTTGCCACAAGACCAATGGGTATTTGGCCCCATTCGAACCCGACCTCAGTGTTGCGATACAGAAACTGCGGGACCCGGTACCATTGCCAGTTATAGCCCATGCTCTGGGCCCCTGTATAAGCACCATAGGCAATCAGACCAACAATCAACGCATAGATCAGGACCGAGATCAGGACCGAGTCAAAGAACCGCCGAATAGCTGGCGGTTTGGGCAGAGCTTGCCCTTTCGGCTCGGAGATACCCAGATCGCTCACCCTAGTGCTCCAATATCTGGTCAAGGAACAGGCGGCACCGTTCGCTGGATGGGTTGGTAAAGAATTGTTCCGGCGGAGAGGTCTCGACGATCCGACCGGCCTCCATAAAGACCATCGTGTCGGCCACCTTGCGCGCGAAGCCCATTTCGTGCGTGACAACAACCATGGTCATCCCGGTATCTGCCAGTTCGACCATCACATCCAAAACCTCGTTGATCATCTCGGGATCTAGTGCGGATGTGGGTTCATCAAACAGCATGATCCGCGTTTCCATACAAAGCGACCTGGCAATGGCGACACGCTGCTGTTGGCCGCCTGACAGCTGCGCGGGATATTTGTCGGCCTGTTCCGGGATGTGGACACGTTCTAAGTAGTTGCGCGCAGTTTCTTCAGCTTGAGCCTTCGAGATATTGCGCACTTTCATCGGCCCAATCGTCAGGTTCTCAAGCACGGTCAGGTGCGGAAACAGGTTGAACTGTTGAAATACCATGCCGACTTCTTGACGAAGGCTTCTGATGTTTTTGGCGCCCTCGTAAACTTCGATCCCGTCGATCACAAGGCTGCCGGAATTATGCCACTCCAACCCATTGAAGCACCTAATAAGGGTGGACTTTCCGGATCCGGACGGACCGCAGATCACCATTTTTTCACCCTGATGCACCGTCAGATTGATGTCCTTCAGGGCATGGAACGTGCCATAGTACTTATCAAGGTCGGTGGCTTCGATGATCTGGGTAGGCTGGTTCATATGAGCTCAATCGCGTTTCGGAATTGGCAGAATGTTTGGGCGTGTTTGGGCGTCCGGCAAAACGGCTGTCAGAAGGTGCAGCCAATGCGCGGCGCGGTACGGCCTGATGCGGGCGTTCCGACGGTCAAACATGTGAACGGGGCAGTTGGGCAAGGTTCCTGAAACCCCCTAAAACCGTTGCATGATATTTAACATGGTTGCTTAATATGCAATACTCGTCAATAAAAAACATGGTCCATAAGCCTTGCAGCGGCTGGATTGCAGCTTTGGGGGCCACGAACCAAAGGACATGTCGATATGACCAGATCATTGGACGACTTGACCATGCCGGATGTCCACCCCGGCCGAAAAATTGATCGAGCCATTGGTGCATCGTTAAAGGAGCTTCGCCAAAGCCGTGGCAAGTCTGCCCGGTGGTTGGCGGATCAGTCAGGAATATCTGCCGCGATGGTCAGCCGGATCGAGAACGGTTTGGTGTCACCTTCAATTGATACCCTCGCAGCCGTGGCTGACGCATTGGAGGTCCCCGTAATTGCCTTGTTCAACAAGACCCGCTCAGGCCATTCTGACTATACTTTGGTGCGGAACGGAGAAGGGCTGCAAACAACCCGCATCGCGGACGGTCACCGGCACGAGTATGTGAACTTGGCGCTCCACGCGCGCAAGGATATTAGGTTTCAAGCAAGACAGGTAACGCTGAGCCGCGACTGCGGAAAACCGCCGACATATATCGGCCGTGGCGTGGTGTTCGTTCAGGTGCTGGAAGGCGAAGCGATTTATCGTTACGGTGAGTCTCAGTTCCAATTGCGCGCAGGTGACAGCATCAGCGTGGATGCAGAGCTAAATCACGGAATTGAAGAAGTTCTGACACCCGAATTTGTGTTCCTGACAGTTCAGGCGGAACGCGTGTAGGTCGCTTAACTGCCGTTTGTCGCACTTCGGTACCACGCGACGATGGTCCGACGGTTTTCAATGCTCATGGTGGAAACTGCGTTGGGCGGGGGCATTGCATGGCTGACACCAGCTTGCAGGAATATCTGCTGGGCGCGGTGGGCGACATCAGCCTCGGTCTCCAACACCACACCTTTCGGAGGCCAGTGCATACCTTCCCACGAAGGCTCGCGCGCATGGCACATCGAGCAGTTGCCAAGCACCACGTCATAGGCGTCTTCGAACCCGTCCGCATTGGCGAATTGTTCCTCATATGGTGTCAGGGCGCGTGCCTCTGCATCCTCATAGCTGTCCATCATTGGGGCCACAGACAGCCAAGCCATGATGATGATCAAGATTGCCGTAACACCCCACGTCCAGTTTGGACCCTTCCCAGTTGAATGCATAGTGTTGAAGTAATGCCGGATCGTCACCCCAGTCAGGAAGACGAGGCAGGCGATAATCCAGCTGTATTGAGTTGCGAAGACGAGCGGATAGTGGTTCGACAACATTAAGAAGATCACGGGCAGCGTCAGATAGTTGTTGTGGGTTGAACGCAGCTTGGCGATCTTGCCGTATTTGGCATCCGGTGTGCGCCCGGCCTTCAGGTCGGCCACGACAATCCGTTGGTTCGGCATGATGATGAAAAAAACATTTGCGGTCATGATTGTCGCGGTGAAAGCACCCAGATGCAACAAGGCTGCACGACCCGTGAAGACCTGATTAAGCCCCCAGCTCATCGCGACGATGATTGCAAAAAGCACCAGCATCATGGCTGTTGGGTGATCTCTAAGTTTAGATTTGCACAGGAAGTCGTAAAGTACCCAACCAATACCGATTGAGGCTGCCGAGATTAGGATGCCCTGCCACAAAGACAGTTCGACTTTGTTGGGGTCGAGCAAGTAAATCTCGCCGCCAACCCAATAGATGATCATCAACAGTGCGGCACCGGACAGCCAAGTCGTGTAGCTCTGCCACTTGTGCCAGGTCAGATGCTCGGGCAGACGTGCAGGGGCGACAAGATACTTGGTCGTGTGATAAAACCCGCCGCCGTGAACCTCCCATTCCTCGCCTGAAGCACCGTCGGGCAGGTCGGGTGCATCGCGCAGCATCAAGTCGAGAGCAATGAAATAGAAGCTCGCGCCGATCCATGCCATCGCGGTGATGACATGCAGCCACCGGACCATAAAGCCCACCCAGTCCCACATTACTGCCAGATCGTACACGGCAACTCTCCCTTGGTGTTGAAGCCCTGCCATTCATGGCAGTGGATTATTGTATTGATGCTTTCAATCAAGCCAGGGTGCAGGTTGCCAAAAACGCAAGGGTGTCGCAACCGTGTTTCGTTGCTGGAAATCTCGACACAACCGGCCTGTGCGATCGCGCCCCAAAATACGATATTGTTGCTAATCAGTTTGATGATGTCCGATGGGAGGACTTGCTCGGCTCGAACGGTCATGCAACACTTATTCACCTCAGGCGCGAAACAAGAACGGGAATGCATCATGAAAACGGGAATTAGAACCGCTGTTGCGACAATTACATTGTCCATCACAGCTTTCGGCGCAACGATGGCCTCGGCGGCCGATCCAATTGTTGGTGTCTGGAAGACGCAACCGGACCGTAAAGATTTGATTTCACATATCCAAATCAGCGACTGTTCTGGCAAGTTCTGCGGCGTTGTTCTAAGCGCGTTTGACAAGTCAGGTAAGGAAGTGACAACGAAGAATGTTGGCAAGAAACTGTTCTGGGATGTGGCGAGCGAAGGTGGCGGCAAGTATGGCGGCGGAACTTTTTGGGTGCCTCTTATGGACGTCGATACCACACCTACCATGACGCTGACTGGCGACAGCCTAAAGGTTCAGGGCTGCGATCACCTTATCTGCGGTCATCAGGTATGGACCAAGCTTTCTGATAAGTGATCTCCGGGGTTTCACCGCATGACAAACGGGTCCGGGATGGGCTCGTCGCTGGTGCGTAACCAAACGGCCTTGACCTTGGTGTAATCCAGTGCGGCTTGTATTCCGCCCTCGCGGCCGTGACCGCTTAGCCCGTGGCCTCCGAAGGGTGCCATGGGGCTGACGGCGCGATAGGTGTTCACCCAGACGATCCCAGCCCGAATTCCCCGGATCATCCGGTGGGCGCGGGTCAGGTCCTTGGTGAACACGCCCGAGGCCAATCCGAACGCTGTGTCGTTGGCGATCTGTAAGGCCTCGGCCTCAGTGTCGAAGCCAACGACAGACAAGACGGGACCGAATGCCTCTTGCGTCAGGCAGGGTGTCTCAGGCGCGTTTGAACAATCAAGGATCGTGGGTGGAAAGAAGTTACCTGTCCGATCAAGCGCCGTGCCACCGGTGATCAGTTTCGCGCCTGCTTGAGTTGACTGGGAGACAAGAGCCTCGGCCAGCTGGATCTGCGCCGTCGTACACAGTGGTCCGACTTCGGTGGCTATGTCGTCAGGCTCTCCGATCACCACGGCTTCTGCCTTTTCTTTAAGGCGTTTTAGAAACAAATCTTTGATCTGGTTGGAGATCACAAGCCGCGACCCCGCCACACAGCTTTGCCCGGTCGCGGCAAATATCCCTGAAACCTGCGCATTCACGGCACTTTCAATGTCCGCGTCCTCAAAAACAATGAACGGGGATTTCCCACCCAGTTCCAACGATGTTGAGGCCAGGTTCTCGGCCGAATTTCGCACGATATGACGCGCCGTATCAGGTCCGCCCGTAAATGCAACATGATCGATTTTAGGATGGCTGGTCAGGACCGCGCCGCACTTGGGGCCAAACCCGGTGATGACATTCAGAACGCCCGCTGGGAAGCCCGCCTGATCGAAAATCCGGGCGAATTCCAGCATTGGGGCAGGGCCGTCTTCAGACGCTTTCAGGACCACTGTACAACCCGCCGCCAAAGCTGGGCCGATTTTGACCGCGGACAGGAAAAGCTGCGAGTTCCACGGCACAACAGCAGCCACAACACCGACGGGTTCGCGACGTAACCAGACCTCCATATCAGGTTTGTCGATGGGCAGATGCGCGCCTTCGATCTTGTCAGCAAGCCCAGCGTAGTATCGATAATATTCCGCCACATAGGCAACCTGAGCCGAGGTTTCCCGGATGATCTTGCCAGTGTCACGCGTTTCAAGCGCGGCGAGGGTTTCGGCGTTGTCAGCAATCAAGTCAGCAAGCCGGTGGAGCAGTTTGCCCCTCTGCGAGGGCGTCATCCCCGCCCATTCCGGTGAGTAGAATGCGGTCTGGGCTGCATCAACAGCAGCGTTTACATCACCCTCGCGTGCCTCTGGCATCAGTGCCCAAGGCTTGCCTGTCGCAGGGTCCTGACTTTCGAACTGCGCCGACCCGTCCGAAAACATCCCGCCGATATATTGCTGAAATTGCTGCATGGTTTACCCCTTAGACAAAAGTCGGCATGACGTCTTTGATGAACCGTTCAAGCGACGCTTTCTTGCGCTCAAAACTCATCCCGCTGTCGATCCAGAACGAATATTCATCATAGCCCATATCCTCGTATGTCTTGATACGCGTGATCGCATCTTCAGCGGTGGCAATGACATTGTCACGCAACATTGCCTCGGGCGTATAGAACGGGTGGTTTTTGATGTCCTCATCGCTCAGCGGCTCAATCAGCCCCTGAGACACTGGGCGTTCATTTTTGAACCACGCGCCAAAGTAACAGTAGAAACGGTTGATTTCTTCTGCAGCGATTTGCGCATCTGCGGCGTCGCTTGCGATATACGTATGGTTCAGCAACATGATCTCAGGGCGCGAGACATCGGGGTACTTGTCACACGCCGCGTTGAAGGTCTCCATCAGGTTCGTGATCTCTGCGTCCCCTTGCCATAGCGGCGTAACCTGCACATGGCACCCGTTCGCGACAGCAAACTCGTGACTGTTGGGATCGCGCGCGGCCACCCAGATAGGCGGGCCACCAGCTTGCGTGGGCTTTGGGGAAGAGGTCGTCGCCGGGAACGAATGATATGTCCCCTCCTGTGCATAATCCCCTTTCCAAAGACCCTGTAAGGCGGGGACCAACTCGCGCATCCGCTGACCTGCATCCCATGCGTCCATACCAGGAACCATGCGTTCGTATTCATAGCTGTAGGCCCCACGGGCAATGCCCAACTCCAGACGCCCATCTACGATCATGTCAGTCATCGCAGCCTCGCCCGCCAATCGGATCGGGTGCCAGAACGGCGCAACAATGGTGCCTGTACCAAGGCGCACATTCTTGGTGTGACGGGCCAGGTCGACCAGATTCAGGAACGGGTTAGGCGCAATGGTGAAATCCATGCCGTGATGTTCGCCCGTCCAGACCGCATGCATTCCGCCATCATCCGCGATCTTGGCCAATGCGATGAACTGGTCGTAAAGCTCTTTCTGATCCTGTTCGGGCGCAGTGCGCTCCATATGGACGAAAAGTGAAAACCGCATGTGTTTGACCTCCCTTAAGCCCGTTGACCAGAGGAAACCGGGCGAACCACGCCAGTGCTCTGATCACCATAATATATTCCGAAATTTCCCAACTTGGATTCGTCTGCCAACCGCTCCAACATCGTCAGAATGGCTGGGTCCGAGACGTCCAACAACGCAGCCTTATCCAGCGGTACGAAAGCACCTTTGGTCGGCTCGCCCTCAGCGGATTGGCACAGAAACGAGATATGCTGGCGCTTGCGATCCACATCTTCGAAGACCGAATAGATGAAGCCGGGTTGTGTATGCAGGCCAACATCGCTGATCAGCTTGTTCACTGCAGACGAGGCACCTTCGCCGTCGACCAGGCATTCCGGCAGACCCAGACCTCCGTTCCCGTCATCTATCAACAGCACATGCCCCGCCCGTTCGATCAGGGCAGAGACGGCAAGGTTTGTGGTTGCTTCCAGTGCGTCAGTCGTTGACGAGGGTGTGACATAAGCCCCGCGAGCGTATCCCAGGCCAGGCGCGTCAGTTTGCTCGAACCCCTCTACCTTGCCGATCAGAATGACATGATCCCCGGCATCGACGGTCTTGTGCATCGTGCAGTCAAACCACGCGGTCACGTCCTTCAGGATCGGTGCGCCCACGGGACCCCTGTCCCACGAAACAGCTGAAAACCGGTCTTCGACCGGGCGGGCGAACGTGTTGGAAACATCTACTTGGTTTTCCGACAGGATATTGACGGCAAAGCCTTTCGCTTGAACCAATGCGTCGTAGTTGCGCGACGTGTTTGCCACGCAAACCAGCACCAGAGGAGGGTCGAGTGAGACCGATGTGAACGAGTTAGCTGTGAAACCAATCGGGCTTCCATCCATGTCGTATGCGGTCACAACCGTCACGCCTGTCATGAATGTGCCGAATGCGTTTCGCAGGGCGCGCGGATCAGGTGAGGTCATGTTGCAAGCCCTCTGTTGTGGCGGGTTGATTTAACCAGTCGTTAAGGTGAGCGCTGACGACTTCAGGCGCGGTCAGGTTCACCATGTGGCGGTGCCCATTGATCGAGATGGCGCGGCCGTTTTGGGCCATCTGTGCCATGGCAGTAGACATGGCCGGGGTCGAATTTGGATCCTCGTCCCCGGTCATGGCCAGAAACGGGCAGGTGATCTGCGCGTATTTGTCCGCATAAGTCGCATCGCCATGCGCGAAGGCCGCATAGGCCGTAGCATAGCCATCCTGATCGACGGCGCGTAAAAAGCCAGCAACCTGGTCACGGGCGGCACGTTCAACGGGCGTGTCACCAAACCAGCGCGCCAAAGGCGTTTCAATATCCGCCAGCCCATCGCGGATTACAGCGGCACGGGCGATCACGGCGCGGCTAGCATCTGCGTCCCGACGAAAGACTCCGTTTATCAGAGCTACGCGCGAGATGCGTTCTGGGTGCTCGACCGCGAAACCTCCGGCGATCAGCGCACCCATCGAGTGTCCGGCGACGTTCACACGCGGCAAGCCCATGGTTTCGATCACGTCGCCAAACCAGCGCACAAAATCTGGAAGTTGGCTGTCATCTGGAAGCGGATCACTGCCACCGTGCCCTGGCAAGTCAATCGCTATGACCCGATGCGTTTCTGACAAGTCCCTGATCTGCGGCGTCCATGCGGCAGACTGCATCCCCACACCGTGGACCAACACAACGGGTTCACCGTGCCCTTGTTCCTGAAAGGAAAGGTTCAGGCCAGACCTAGACAGACGCAGGGTTGTCAACGTCATGACCCAGCTCCTTCAAGTCCTGATAACGATCCCCGATCCGATGATGCGGGCGTCCGCCGATTGATGCGCCAAGTGCGATCAGGATTTCATCTGCGGCAGGCGCGTCCGCGACCGAGGTTTGGATGGTCAGATAGTGCGATCTGCGTCCGCCGTCGTTTTTGTCCATCAAAGGGACCATCAAGGGTGCGTTGGCTGGGCCGCGCGTGTTGCAAAACGATAGATAGGACTTGGCCCCAACGGCATTGCGATAGCGGTTGCCGAAATGCAGGGTGTGGATAAGGGCAGAGGCATGCTCGACCTCGCCGTTCATTCCGACGATGGCGGCTTTGCCATATCCTTCGACTTTATCGCCTCCGCCTGCTGCATCTAAGATCATCGCGGTTAGCAATTCCCCCAACCCCGGCGCACAGTCACGAATGGCAGGGGTCAGGTCGTCGACAAAACCAGGCCCGGCCCACGGGTTTCTGATCACAGCCATTGCTGCGATCAGCTTCAACGGCGTTTCGGCCTTCTTTCCGCCTTCGATCAAAGTGTTTTCGACGTGCAGAAGTGTTTTGCGAATCTCAGCGGGCATATCGGTATCCTGAGCGGTTTCTGTCGTGGCGTTCCTTGTTGACTTATGGTATACCATCGTACCAAATGTCAATCATACTTGTTGACCCACCCTCACCCTGATACGCCACGGCCCATGCCCACTTCGAAACCAACATTGCAGAAAATCGACAAAGTCCCGCAAACTCTGCGCGACATCGTTCAAGCGCGCATGCGTGAAGCGATCATAGACGGGCATTTCGCACCCGGGGAGAGGTTGGTCGAGCGTCCCTTGTGTGACCAACTGGGCGTCAGTCGCACAGTGATCCGCGAAACCATTCGCTTCCTCGAGGCTGAAGGCTTGGTCGAGATCATACCAAATCGAGGACCCATTGTTGCGACGTTCACGTGGGAACAAGCCAGACAAATCTACAACATTCGCCTGCTTTTGGAAGGTTCAGCCGTTGCAGCGTGCGCAAAAGATCAAAGCGCTGACTTCGCACCAAAACTAAGCCGCGCGCTAAAAGCGCTAGAGGCCTGCATGGACGACACGACGTGGTCAGATTTGCTGCAAGCGACCACGCATTTTTACGAGCTCATCTTTGATGAAGCCGGGCACGCCATCGCGTGGGAAGTTGTACAGCGCCTGAATGGCAGGATTAGCCGATTGCGCGCTCTAACCATTGCAGCAAAGGATCGTGACCGATCCGGTATGAGCCACATGACAGCCATCCACGACGCCATTCTTAGCCGCGACCCAGAAGTTGCAAGGCAAGCCGTCGAGGCGCATATCGCAGACGCCGCCAAAACGGCAGAGCGCTTATTGAAAGACTCCGAGGAGGCACATGGCTAAGGGTTACTGGATCGCCAGCGTTACTGTGACTGACCCCGACCGATATGTCGGGTATCAGTCCCTCGCGCCGAAGGCTTTTGCCAAGTTTGGCGCGCGATTTCTGGCGCGTGGTGGTGACTCGGTGACGTTGGAAGGGACGGATTTCCAGCGCCATGTGGTGATCGAGTTCGACAGCAAGGACGCCGCTTTGGCCTGCTATCATTCACCCGAATATCAAACGGCCAGGCAGCACCGTGACGCGGCCTGTGACGCAAATATTGTGATTGTCGAAGGCTTGGAAACCACCGCCAAATGACCTTGAAAGGAACCCAATGAGCACTTTTGACGAAGACCTGTTTCTGAAAGGGCTGGAGCAACGAAAGGCGACGCTTGGTGCTGAATACGTTGAAAACAACCTTGCAGCTGCCGATGATTTCAGCCGTCCGTTTCAAGAGGCAATGACGGCTTGGTGTTGGGGGTTTGGCTGGGGTGATGACGTGATCGACGCCAAAACCCGATCAATGATGAACCTGTCCATGATCGGCGCGCTTGGCAAAATGTCCGAATGGGAACTGCATTGCCGCGGTGCGATCAACAACGGTGTCACGAAAGAGGAAATCCGCGCAATCATCCACGTCATTGCGATCTATTGTGGCGTTCCGCAGGGGTTAGAGTGCTTCCGCGCAGCCCGAAAGGTTCTGGAAGACCAGACCTGACACGAAGGAAATATTGATTGGGTAGAGCAATCTATCTAACAGACGCCGCGCGCCAAATCGGATAAACGCCGGCGAAAACCTCAGACAAAAGGAAAAACCGATGTACCAAATCCTTCCTCAAAGCAGTGGCAACATCATGGGTATCGAAGTTTCGGGAAAGCTTGATACGGACCAAATCGGTGAGCTGACAGCAAAAGCGGATGCGATCGTGTCCGAGCACGGTAAGATCCGTTTTCTAGTGGTCACGAACAGCGATATCCATCCGTCCTTCAAGGCGGCGGGAGAAGACATGAAATGGGTCCTTACCCATATGAACAAGCTTGATAAGTTGGCGATTGTCATGGACAGCAAATTGATGGCTGCGCTGGTAAGCGTCGATGCCAAGTTTGCAAGCCTCGTTGGCATAGGCGAGAAACACTTCAACACCGATGAGCTTGATGCTGCTTGGGCGTGGGTTGAAGAAGACTGAGGTCTTAGCGCTCGGTCACCCGAGCGACGCAAACGTAAGTCCACGGTACGTATTGGAACGTTTTGTCGGGTGGGTCGCATCCCACCCGATTTCAAGCGGCAGCGCGCAGAACGGCTAGGCTTCAGCCAGCCAATCGGTGCTGATCTTCCACAATCGTTCGGCCGCGTCATCGTCGCACGCATGTGGATTGACGCCCATGTAGCGCGCCATGGGGCTCTCAGGGTCCGTCACAGCCGCGATGTCGGCATCCTCGCAATAAACACCCGGTTTGCCATTTAACTGGGCCGATGTCGCAGCCCAGAGTGTCGTGGAGGCACCTTGCTCTGGCGTCTTGAACCCGGATTTCGCCAGTTCAGATGGCTCTCCGTCTTCGCCCAACCATCCAAGCGCGATCATCTCTTCTTTTGGCAAGTGTCGCTGCAAGGGGGTGAAAATGCCGCCCGGATGGACCGAGAACGCCGCGCCGCCAGTGGGTTTCAGACGACGTGAAAGCGCATTGGCAAAAAGCGCGTTGGACGTTTTTGCCTGTCCGTAGGCCTGCCATTTATCGTATGCGGTCTTTTCGTAGTTGATGTCATCCCACAGTACGTCAGATACTTTATGCGCTGTGGATGACAACGCGACGACACGCGCCCCCTCGGTTTTCTCAAGCAAAGGCATCAGCCCCTGTGTCAGCGCAAAATGCCCCATGTGGCATATGCCAAACTGGCTTTCCCAACCGGGGCCAACGCGGGCCTCTGGACAGGCCATCACGCCTGCATTGTTGATCAGAAGATCCAGCGTCCCAAGCCGTTGTATCATCTCACCCGCAAACCGGTTCACCGTCGAAAGATCGGATAAATCAAGCTGAGCGGTCGTGATGTCGCCTTCAAGCGCGGCTAGGTTTTCTTTTGCCTTGGCTTCAGAACGCACCGGAACAATGACAGAGACACCCTTGTTGGCAAGCGCGCGAACAGTCTCTAAACCTATGCCGCTATACCCGCCGGTGACGATCGCAGTTTTTCCTGAAAGGTCGATGTCCGCCAAAACCTCAGATGCGGTGCTTTTGGCGTGGAAACCGGATTGAACGGGGGTCTGATCTGCTAAGGCCATGTGTAGTCCTTTCTGGTCGGATTTGTCGGCGTGGCGGCGCTGCTCTGTACTTCAACTTAGGTATTGGAACATCGGCAGATAAGGCTAGGTCACGAAAGAAAGTTAAGTGCCCGCTAATCCATTAGGCGCCCGCAAACCGCCGATGCGACTGCGCGCCACCGATGTGACAACAAGAAGCGACATCATCAGGCCAGTTACCACTGCGGCAGCGATACCCAAACGAACACCCGTCAAGCCCCAGTCGAACACTTGTGTGAAGAGCCAGATAAACAAGGCAATGCCGATGCCCTGACGGTAAACCCCAATCCACATGGTCCAGACTGCACGCTTTAAAGCCTGCAACAGCGAATTGGCCGAGAACAGGAAGACATAGATTGGCAGGACCACTGCCTCGACTTTCAAGAACAGCCCGCCAATACGCACAACTTCTGGATCCGAAGAAAATACACGGGTCGCGGCCTCGCCGCCGAACCAAAGGAACGGGGCGGCGCAGAGGGTCGCGAAAACACCCAGCATCCAGCAGGTGCGAAATGCCTCGCGTACGCGGTCATAGTTTCCAGCGCCATAGTTCTGTGCTGCGATTGGTACCAATGCGATGGTAATCCCAACGGCTGGAAGCAGAAAAATCTGCTCGATCCTGAGCGAGATACCGTAGGCCGCCAATGACGCTTCGCCGTAACTTTTCAACGCATATTGGACAACAAACCCACTGGCGAAATTGATCAGAAGGGCAAAGCTAGCCGGGAAGGCTTGGCTTGCGATCTCGCCGTACTTTGCTGGTACGGGCTTAAATTCATGGGGCGTCAGGTCTTGCATCATTGCACGACCAAATATCCGATACAGCAAGAAGATCGCGACACCGGACTGGCTGATCGCAGTGGCCAGTGCGATGCCGTTAAAACCCATACCGGATACAACCCCCGGAATACCGAACATAAGTAACGGATTGAGCGCGATGTTGGCGAAAAACGCTGCAATCAACGCGCGCTGCATTGAAACCGTATCGCCTCGGGCTTGAAGAATACCATTTCCGCCATAGGCTAAAATGAATCCTGGCAGCGAAAGGGTGAGCCAATAGAAATATGACAGGCCAGCATCGCGATAAGCCCCGGGTTCGGACACGATTGCGATCAGATATGGCCCAGCAAACAGAGAGATGATGGTCAGGACAACTGTTGCCACGACCGCGAAACCGATGCCTTGGGCCGCGAGATGTCGGGCGTCGGCAACATCCTTACGCCCCTTGGCATTTCCAACCAGTGCGCTCATCGCGGCCCCGAGGCCAAAACCCACGGCAACCAGTACGAAAAATGCCTGAAACCCTACCGACAGCCCGGCCTGCGCTTCGGTCCCAAAGAAACCTGCAAAATAGGTGTCGACGATATTGTAAAGCGTACTAAACAACATCCCGATCGCCGCTGGTAAAGCAAGGCGCCGGAAATGTCCCCGGACCGGACCTGTTGTTAGGTCTTCGTCAATCATCGCGTCTGGATACTTTCGATGGGAAAGCTGTAGGTGGATTGGACCGGCATTATTCGCCGCCTCTTTTGTCTATATTTTATTTGCTTATGTTTGTCTTGAGGAAAGTGCCGCATGCAACCGTCAGAACCGCGTCGTCATCGAGTATCCTTGCGGGAAATGCATCCGTGCGAAGGTAACACTTTGACCCTCCAGCCAAGTGGTCCGCTCGACCATGAACACAGATCGACCTTTGGGCATGTCCAGGTATTCCGCCACCTCATCCGTGGCCTCAATAGCTGAGAATCGTAGCTGCCCATCGGTATATGGGACCTGACGAATGAGCCACTCATTCGGGCCCATTTCCTCGAACGGCTCATCCCGAGCGTGGGGCACAGCGGCAAGATTGATCCAACGGTCTTCGTACTGATAGGGCTGGCTATCCGCGAAATGCATACACCTAATATGCAACATATCCGCGCCCGTCGGGACATCAAGCTTCGCACGCAACCAAACAGGGGCGGGTTCGACATTGCGGTCAACAAGAACATAACGATAGGCCGCACCCAGTTCTGCAATCTCTTCTCGGATCAACGGAATCGCAAACTCGGCCCGCCGCGTGGGAGACGATTTGACCCGTGTACCTGCCTTGCGCTTACGCTCTAAAACCCCTTCTGCAACCAGCTCACGCATGGCGCGGTTGACAGTGGCGCGGGCGCAGCCGAACTCTTTTGCTAGATCAATCTCGCCCGGCACAATCGCGCCCGGAGGCCAAATGTTCTGCCGAATTCGGTTCATCACCTCGGCTTTAATGTCCTGATAGCTGGTTCGCATGTTCGTTCATTTGGTCCATTATGTCTGCAATTTGCACTATAGTGACCAAATACGATCCGGCGCAATCATTGCTGACAGGCTCACACCTCGGCGCGGATCCAGTCTAAAAACTTGACCATGCGATCCCTCTTTAACGCTTCGCGGCGACAGACCAGCCAATAGGAGAGCTGGGACTGGGCCACCTTGTCAAACGGCTGTACAAGGCGTCCGCTGTCCAACGCATCTTTGATCAACGGGCTGCGCCCCATAGCAATTCCACCCCCGTCCATCGCCGCCTGAATGACCAGATTGGCTTGCCCCAACTCGCGTGTTTGCGAGAACCGAGGCAGCGTGACGCCGACTTCTTGCGCCCAAAAGTCCCAATTCGTCATAGACGAGCCATCGTCAAGCCGGTCCAGAAGGATGACATGATTGGCAAGGTCATTGACCGAAGTCACACGTGTTGCGATGGACGGTGCGCAAACTGGTGTCATCTGCTCGGCCATCAGGGGCTCTGCGTGAAACCCTGAATAGCCGCCGGGGCCATAACAGATGATTACATCCGCCTCAGCGGTCAGAACATCACGAGACTGGGGATCGGTCGATAACGACACCGGAAGGTCTGGATGAAGCTCATCAAATCGCAAAAGCCGCGGCAATAGCCACAGAAAGGCAAAGCCCGGTGGCGACGCGACCAGAATGTTGCGTTCCGAGTTGCGGGTGCTGTCGCGCAAGTCGTCGCATGTATCGGCAATCGCGCTGTACCCATCGCGCGTGACGCGTGCCAGGCGCTCACCGGCATCTGTCGGTGTCACACTGCGTCCACGGCGCACCATCAGACGCAGCCCCAGCCATTCCTCAAGTTGCTTAATATGCTGGCTAACGGCGCTTTGCGTGACATTTAATTCTTCGGCAGCCCGACTGAATCCACGCAACCTGACCACAGCTTCAAGCGTGCGCAAGGCACTGAATGGAAGGGTCTTAAGCATCGGAGTTCACAGCCTTGACGCCAGAGCATCGCAATGTCTCCAACCTCGCAAAAAGATCACGGGCGGTTTTCCAAGCAATCTGTTCTTTCTCGGCATCGGTTAGATCGGTCGGGGCAAGAGCATGGGCATATGGATCGTCCTGAAATATCGGGAAATCAGACCCCAACATGATCCGATCCGCACCCAAAAGCTTAACAGCGGCTTCCAATGCGCGTGGCCCAAGCGATGCGCAATCGTACCAAAGCCTGCGCAAACGGTCGGTAGGGAAGGGTGCGTCCGGGCTGCGATGGCGCGCGATGCTCTCCATCCGTTCAAATATAAAGGGGAGCGTTCCGCCAAGATTAACGATCTGGAAGCTAACATTTGAGTAGGTCTCCAGCATATCAGACAAGATCACGGTCAGAGCAACTTGAGACGCGCTAGACTGTAACTCGATCGCTGATAGCCGATATTGCACATTGTCCGACGGAAGTGGCGGCGGCTTGGCTCCGACTTTCAAGCCGGGGTGCAGCATGATGTGGCATCCGTGCTGGTTTGCTGCTTGCAAGAGCGGACGCATTTCTTCTACGTCCTCCACAGAATTGAAATAATCCGATGGCAGGATCACCCCCGGCAGGCCAAGATCCCGACGGATACGGCGCAGTTCTTCGCAAGCCAATTCCATGTTGGCCAAAGGAAGACCGGCCAGCCCTATCAGCGCGCCGTCTGTGGCGCGCGACAGGTCAGCAAGATGTGTGTTGTAGGCGCAGATTGCATCGCCCACCTCCGCGGTCGGTAGGAGGTCAATGCCGAGTGCGCCTGGAAAGGTCAAAACCCTGTGGGTCAAACCGGTTTTCCGCATCATGTCCAGCCCGACTTGATGGTCAAAATAGGCATCAGTAAACGGAAACTCACCGTTCATGGCGACCATCACGAGAACCCCGTCATCGCGCCTGCGCAGATAGGGGCGTTCGCGCCGAGCCTGCAACATTTCGACCAGCCCACCGCCGTAGTAGTGCGCGTGCGTGTCAATACGGCTGTTTCTGTCGAACATCTCACGTCTCCAGCTGGTCCTGACCATTTGCCAGCCCGCATCTCTTCTATCTAACTGATATGCGGGCGGCGGGTGTCTCGCCATGGAAACATGATAATGAGATACATTAGAATTGCTAATGGTTTTAGCTGCGGTGTTTGTACTGCCCCTCACAGACTGGGGCGGCCACCATCGACCGCCCCAATTCTGAGCTCGTAGTATGTGCTAACAGCCGGCCGCAGCCCGTTTCGCCAGCACCTTCACAAGGTTGGCCCGATAGTCGGCACTGCCGTGCATATCCGACATCAGCCCCTCACTTGTGACATCGACGCTGGCTGCGGCCTCTGCTGACCAATTGGCTGAGAGAGCCGCTTCTAATCCGGCATGTCGGAAAACACCGTCCTCGCCAGCCCCTGTGACTGCGACCCGCGCACCGTCGGCAGTTTGTGCGACACAAACTCCGACAAGAGCAAAAAGCGATGCCGGCTGGCGGAATTTCACATACGCCGCTTTGGCAGGCGCATCGACGCGCACCGCAGTGATAATTTCGTCTTCGTCCAGCGCTGTGGTGAACAGGCCATCGAAGAAATCATCGGCGGCCACCTCGCGCGAATTGGTCACGATGGTTGCGCCGAGCGCCAAAAGCCCGGCGGGATAGTCTGCGGCAGGGTCGTTGTTTGCGATGGAACCGCCAATGGTTCCGGCGTGGCGGACAGCGGGATCACCGATCCCGCCTGCGAGGGACGCCAATGCAGGGCACAGGCGTTGCACATCGCCATTGCTGGCCACTTCCGCGTGGGTGGTCGCGGCGCCGATCACCAGCGTGTCCCCATCCGTAGATACGCCTGACATGCCGTCAATCGCGCGCACGTCAACAAGATCGCTGGGTGCGGCCAAGTGCTGTTTCATCGTGGCAAGCAACGTCTGACCACCGGCCAGAAGTTTGGCGTCTTCACCGGCGGCAAGGGCTGCGATGGCGTCGTCGATAGAGGCCGCCTTATGATACTTTGTCGGATACATATCTTAATCCTCCCTTACTTCGCCGCCTGGATAGCATTCCAGACCGCCTGTGGGGTTGCTGGCATCGCCAGATCGTTGGTGCCGATGGCATCGGTGATGGCATTGATAACCGCCGGAGGTGCGCCAATGGCCCCCGCCTCGCCACAGCCTTTAACCCCCAACGGATTGTTCGGGCTTGGTGAATCCTCGTGGTGGCTGATCGAATAGGACGGCACATCAGCGGCACGCGGCATTGCGTAATCCATGTAGGATCCGTTCAAAAGCTGGCCGTCATCGTCATAGACGACTTGTTCCAGCATGGCCTGTCCGATTCCTTGGGTGACACCGCCATGCACCTGACCTTCGACAATCATCGGGTTGATGATGGTGCCGAAATCGTCGGCCGAGGTGAAGCTGACGATGTCAGTCTCGCCGGTTTCGGGGTCCACTTCGACCTCACAGATGAATGCACCAGACGGGAACGAGAAGTTAACCGGATCAAAGAACGCGGTTTCTTTCAAGCCCGGCTCCATATCGTCGGGCAGATTGTGGGCAACATAGGCCGCCAATCCGACCTCGTGCCATGCCATGGATTTGTCGGTCCCGGCCACCTTCACTTCGCCACCTTCGATGACGATATCGTCTTCCGAGGCTTCCAGCGTGTGGGCCGCGATCTTTTTCACCTTGGCTTCGACCTTGTCCATTGCTTTGACGACAGCGGACATGCCAACCGGGCCGGAACGGGAGCCATAGGTCCCCATGCCAAACTGCACCTTGTCGGTGTCCCCATGTACGATCGAGACATTTTCGACGGGTAGGTCAAACCGGTCCGCAACGATCTGGGCAAAGGTCGTCTCATGGCCCTGTCCATGACTGTGGCTGCCGGTGAGGATTTCGATCGAACCAACTGGGTTCACTCGAACCTCGGCGGATTCCCAAAGGCCAACGCCCGCACCCAGCGAACCCGCCGCTTTGGAGGGGGCAAGTCCACATGCCTCGATAAAGGTTGAATACCCCAGACCACGCAGTTTCCCGCGTTTGGCGGCTTCCGCTTTACGTGCAGCGAAGCCGGACACATCCGCCGAGTCCTGCGCCATTTGCAGGATTTTCGGGAAATCGCCTGCGTCATATTGCATAAGGACTGGCGTTTGATGCGGGAATTCCTGCACGAAGTTGCGTCGCCGAAGCTCTGCCGGGTCCATGCCCATTTCACGCGCTGCGGTCTCCATCATCCGTTCGACCAGATAGGTCGCCTCGGGCCGTCCCGCCCCACGATACGCATCAACCGGCACCGTGTTGGTGTAGTAGGTGCGCACGTTACAGTGGATATTCTGGATGTTGTACTGACCAGACATCAGCGGGGCATACAGATAGGTCGGAACCGAGCTTGAAAACAGGGACATATACGCGCCAAGATTGGCCAGCGTGTCGATCTTGAACCCTGTGATTTTGCCGTCAGCATCGAACCCCATATGCGCGGTCGTAATATGGTCACGGCCATGCGCATCGGTCAGGAAAGCCTCGGACCGGTCTGACGTCCATTTAATCGACCGGTTGGTCTTCATCGACGCCCAGAGACAGGTGATTTCTTCCGGATAGATATAGATCTTGGCCCCAAAGCCGCCACCCACATCAGGTGCAATCACACGCAGCTTATGTTCGGGGGCCACATTGTAGAACGCCGACAGAACCAGCCGGGCCACATGCGGGTTTTGGCTGGTCGTGTAGAGCGTGTAGTGCTCCTCTGCGTCGTCATAAGTCGCAACAGCGCTGCGTGGCTCCATTGGGTTCGGAGACAGGCGATTGTTGGTGATGTTCAGGGTGGTGACATGCGCGGCGCCTGCCAACCCGGCATCCGTCGCCGCTTCATCGCCAAGTTCCCAGTCGTAAATCTGGTTGCCCGGCGCGTTGTCGTGAATCTCTGGCGCGCCGTCAGCCATCGCAGCTTCGATATGCGCGGCCACTGGCAGTTCTTCGTAATCAACCTCGACCGCTTCCGCTGCGATCCGCGCAAGCGCTTGCGTCTCCGCGATCACGACCGCCACGGCGTCACCGACATAACGTACCTTCTCGGTCGCCAGTGCGGACCACGCGCCCATGTTCATCGGGCTGCCGTCTTTCGACGTGATCGCCCATCCGCAGATAATGTTGCCGATGCCGTCGCCAGTCAGTTGCTGACCGTTCAGCACATCAATCACACCGTCCATTGCCAAGGCGGCAGAGGTATCGATCCCCTTCACCTTCGCATGTGCATAGGGGCTGCGCACGAAGGCAGCATAGGCTTGATTGTCGTTACGAACGTCGTCGGTGTATTTGCCTTTTCCGGTTGTGAAACGCTTGTCTTCCTTGCGTTTGACCGGGGCTCCAATTCCATCTTTCATGTTCTTGTCCTCCGGTTAATTCACATTTTCGAGGCGGCGTCTTCGACCGACTTCACGATGTTATGGTATCCCGTGCAGCGGCAGATATTTCCCTCAAGTTCGTCGCGAATGGCGTCCGAGGTCAGCTCTCGCCCCTCGGCCTTAAAGCGGTTCACCATGTCCACGCTGGTCATGATCATGCCGGGGGTGCAAAATCCGCATTGCAGACCGTGATTGTCGTTGAATGCCTGCTGCATGGGGTGCAAATCGCCCCCATTGGCCAGCCCTTCGATGGTCGTAACATCGGCACCATCCAGAGACACCGCGAGGGCCGAGCACGATTTAATCGCCTTCCCATCCACATGGACCACGCAAGCACCACACTGACTTGTGTCGCACCCCACATGGGTCCCGGTCAGGCGCAAGCTTTCGCGCAGGAACTCTGACAAAAGCGTCTCGTCGGGCACCTCCCGGCTGACGGCTTTACCGTTCACTGTCATGTTGATGTTGGTCATGTGATCCTCCCTATAGGACGGGTCTTGATGCCCGTGTGTTCAATGACCGTCGGAGGCGTCCTCCGGCGGATCTGATCCAGTTAAGTGGTTATGAAAATTATCAAAAAACTTGGTTGCGAGTTTCTTAGCCGTCGCATCAATCAAGCGACTGCCGAGCCGCGCGAGTTTACCGCCAACCTGTGCTTTCGCAGTGAACTCCAAAATAGTCTCGGCACCATCTTCGGTCAGCGCGACATCCGCCGCACCCTTGGCAAATCCGGCAACACCGCCCTGACCTTCACCCTGAATGGTATAGCTGGCGGGCGCTTCGATATTCAAAAGCTCAATCGCTCCATCGAACTTGGCTTTCACCGGTCCGATTTTCTGCACCACCCTCGCCGTCATCGAACTGGGTGAAGTCTGTTCGATCTCTTCACAGCCCGGGATACAGAGCTTTAGGACATCGACATCATTCAAGGCTGCCCAAACGGCTTCGCGTGGCGCGCCGATGCGATAGCTGCCTGTCATCTCCATGACGGGTGGCGGAATTTAGAAATGTGCATGACAACCGATAATAGATACCGATTGATTCTTAGCAAGAAATTTCAGTTATTGATCAGTGCTGTCTCAACATCCGTTCGTATCGGTCCTTGTCTCCATTGGTCGCCAAGGCCTGTCCAAGATCTGCAAGGCTGTCCAGCGAATGGCAGGCATGAAAGCTGTCAACGATTGGCAATAGCGTTCGAATTCCCGCCGCGCGCGGTGAGAATCCGTCAAAGCGCAATAGCGGGTTGAGCCATATCAGACGGCGGCATGAACGTGACAATCGCGCGGCTTCTGTTTTTAACAAACCGGTATCACCACGCTCCAACCCGTCAGTGATCAGAAGTACAACAGCCCCCCGGCCAAGGACCCGCCGCGACCAATCGCGGTTAAACCGAAACAAAGCCTCACCAATCCGCGTGCCGCCTTTCCAGTCCGGCGCATCCTGCCCGACGGCCTTGAGCGCCTGATCGACATCTTTCATCGCCAAGGCCCGCGAAATATTGGTCAGCCGAGTGCCGAACGTGAACCCATAGACACGGCCCCATCCCGAGGACGGAGCCCAAGCCAGAGCATGAAGAAAGTGCATCATCATCCGCGCGTACGAGGACATCGAGCCAGAGATATCGCAGATCACCACAAGGTCAGGCGCCCGCGGTTTCGCAACCTTCAGGGACATCCGGTCAATTTCGCCACCCCTGCGCAAAGACCGGCGTAACATTGCACGTGCGTCTGGGCGGCCGGTTGAAAACGAAGGTCGAAACCGCCGTGTCGTGAGCGGGTCGACCGGCAGATGAAGCCCGCGGATCAGCTGCGCTGCATCGGACTGTTCCAGAAGGGTCATCTGTTCGAAATCCTGCTTCCGGAGCACCTCGCTGTCAGACCAATTGAGCGCAGCGTCGACCTCAATCTCATCCCTTTGTGGATTGGGCTTCTTGCCTGATGAATCCCCCCACATCGCCTCGGACGCGCGTGTTTGGGCGGGTTTCGGGGCGCTTTCGTCCTGTGCCATCGTTTGCATCATCGGCAACATGGACCGCACCATGCGTTCTAGAAACTCCGGGTCGCGCCAAAACATCTGAAACACCTGATGAAACACTTCGATGTCTTTGGCTTGTGTCACCAACGTGGCCCGCAGCGCATGGTAAAAATCCGCGCGCTGCGTGAAGCCGGTCGCCGTTACCGCCGAAATTGCCGTTTGGGTCTGGGACGTTCCGACGCTTAGCCCCGCTTTGCGTAACGCGCGCACAAAATGAACGATGTTATCAACAAGCCTGCCATCGGTTTCCGGCACGGCCCGCATGGGTCAGGACGCCTGCGCCAGTTGGGTGCGCGCCTCATCTAGAATGCGGGTCGCTTCGGCCCCGGCGATCTTGGCGATGTCGTCTTGATACTTCAAAAGCGCGCCCAGCGTTTCGGTAATGACATCAGGCGACAAGGCCACGGTGTCGAGCGCGATCAAACACCGCGCCCAGTCGATGGTTTCAGCAACACCTGGGTTTTTGAACAGGTCCTCGCCGCGTAACGCCTGAACGAAGGTGACCACCTCTTTCGATAAGGTGGCGGCACAATCAGGAACACGCGCATGAAGGATGGCCAGCTCGCGCTCAAAAGCCGGGTAGTCCACCCAGTGATACAGGCAGCGTCGCTTCAATGCGTCATGCACCTCGCGGGTGCGGTTCGACGTCAGAATGACAATCGGGGGCTCAACGGCTTTGACGGTTCCGATCTCGGGAATTGTCACCTGAAAATCTGACAGGGCTTCCAACAAGAATGCCTCGAAGGGCTCATCGGTCCTGTCCACTTCGTCGATCAACAGAACAGGCGGCCCCTCGGCGTGATGTTCCATGGCTTGCAGCAGGGGGCGCTTAATCAAGTAGTCAGGTGAAAATAACTCTGCCTGCAGATCATCACGGCTGCTCCCGCCCGATGCCTCGGCGGTACGGATGGCGATCATCTGAGCCGAAAAATTCCACTCGTAAATCGCCGATGCGGCATCAAGCCCTTCGTAGCACTGCAACCTGATCAACCGTCGACCAAGTGCCGTCGAAAGCGCCTTGGCAAGCTCGGTTTTACCAACGCCCGCTTCGCCTTCTAGAAAGATTGGCATACCCAGCTTCAACGACAAAAAAGCAACGGTCCCCAGATCGCGCCCACACACGTAATTCTCGGCGGCCAGCGTCGCGAGTGTTTCATCGATGCTTGTTGGAAGACTGCCCATGTTGCGGCCTCGCTGAAGGGTTCAGAGCATTTAAGCACTCGCATCCGGTTCTGTCTACGCGGGAAACGCTTGCGACGCGCGTTGGGAAATATATGCTCGTCGAAGGTTTTTAGGGGGCCAATGATGGTGCCAACTCATGATGCAAGCTCGGTGATAGCGCCGATACAGAAGTTGGTCGCCTCCGATCAGCCAGGTGTGCTGGCGATTATCACACATATCGACGGGCCGTCATATCGTCCGCTGGGCGCCATGATGGCGGTGCTCGCCGACAAAACAAGGATCGGCACGCTGTCATCGGGTTGTGTCGAAGAAGATATCGCGTTTCATGCGATGGAGGCATTGACCAGAGACGAGATCAAGACCGTTGTCTATGGCAGGGGCTCGCCCTACGTTGATATTCAATTGCCATGTGGGGGAGGACTGCAGGTTACTTTGATCCCCCAACCGGACAAAGACGTTCTAAGGGCGCTTTGTCACCGGCATACTGATCGTCGCCCGACCACCATATCTGTGGATATGCAGAGCGGCGCCGTGTCGCAGGCTGAGGCTGGCGAAACTGGGCGCAACGGTGATGTTTTCTCGGTGCATGTTGAGCCAGAGATGTTTTTCTACGTTTTTGGCAAGGGGCCAGAGGCTACGACTTTTGCGGGCTTGGTCCAATCCGCGGGCTACCCAAATCTCTTGCTTTCACCGGATGACGAGACCTTGTTGATTGGTCAAAAGGCCGGATGCCAGACCCGGCATCTGACATCGGCACATTTTCCGACAGATATCAGTCCGGATGCTTACTCAGCTATTCTATTGTTCTTTCATGACCATGAATGGGAACCGCCGATCTTGCTGTCCGCTTGTAAAAGTCCGGCTTTTTACATTGGCGCGCAGGGGAGCAAGCGTGCGGCCGAGTTGCGTTCTCTGGAAATGGAGGCGCTTGGTCTGCCGCGATCGGAATTGACGAAGATCAAGGGGCCAATAGGTTTGATCCCGTCGGTCCGGGACGCGCGTAAGCTTGCTGTGAGTGTCCTTGCAGATGTCTTGAATGGAGGTTGATAGCAACCGAGAAGCGGACTGCCTTGAGCCGCCCCGATGCCTTGGAGGGGTTTGTGCGCGTGTTCCCATTTTTAGGTTGCTAGAGGAAACCGGCCAACTACGCAGACAGTTTTCCTGCCTGGTTACTTTCAGTTCGCCCCACCACCAGTTTGGCTGCCATAGCGTCGAGCAACTGGTCCTTCTTTACCGGCTTGGATAGGAACCCATCCATTCCGGCCGCTAGACAGGCTTCCCGGTCGTCGGGGAAGGCGTTGGCGGTTAATGCGATGATCAATGGCTGAGGGCCACTTTCGTTCCGAATCCTTTTGGTCGCAGTGATCCCGTCCATGATCGGCATAGACATGTCCATCAAGATGATATCAGGATGATGTCTGTCGCACATTTCCACCGCCAACTGACCATTTTCGGCCTCAAGGAGCTCAACGGACAGCCCGCTCAGGAATTTTCTGATGAGTAGGCGATTTGTCCGATTATCCTCGGCGAGCAACACGCGCTGCCCTTCTATTATTGAAGGGTCATAAAATGGTGGGTCTGTTTGGTTCAAAGGCTCAGATGCCGGAGCCTTTGTCTGAAGTTCCAGGGTGAAACAACTGCCATGACCCAATTCGGATACGACGGTGATCCCACCGCCCATTTGCTCTGCCAACCGACGAGAAATAGTCAAGCCCAGACCGGTTCCTCCGTACGATCTTGTGATGGCAGTGTCGGCCTGGCGGAAACGGTCAAAAATCCCCGAGGTATCTTCCGCAGACATACCGATCCCGGTGTCCTTGACCGATACAATTAGATTGTAGGGGTCATCTTCGTCACACCGGACGTCCAAGCAGACATATCCTCGATCCGTGAACTTGACTGCGTTGCCAGCCAGGTTCAGAAGGATTTGCCGCAGACGGCCATCGTCAGTGCACACGAAGCGCGGGACGGCTTCATCATACGAAATCTCGATATCGATCCCCTTCGCTTGCGCGGAAGGTCTGAGCACATCGGCGACCGCGTCGACACAAGCTGAAAGTTCGAACTCAACTTCCGAAACCGAAAGCTGTCCGGATTCAAGACGCGACAGATCCAGAATATCATTGATGATCTTTAGTAGTGCGGCGGAAGAGCTGCGGATGGTGTCCAAACATTGCCTGTCATCCTGCGATAGATCGGCTTCGGCGAGGATGTCGGCCATACCGATGATACCGTTCATTGGCGTTCGGATTTCATGGCTCATGTTGGCCAGAAATTCCGACTTCGCACGGTCCGCGGTTTTTGCGGCGAGCATCGCTTCGGCCATCTCAAGCTCATGCATCTTGGCCTGACTAATATCCCGTTCGATCCCAATCACCATGGTGATTTCGCCATTCTTATCCAAAACGGGCACCAGTCTGGTGTCGACCCAGATTTCTCGCTTGGACTTGGTGTAGTTTAATATCTCGGTTCTGAACGGTTCTCCCCTGTCGCGATGAGCGATGATTTGGTCGATGACTGCGGTATCGGTGTGTGGACCGTTCAGCAGATCGCCGGGCATTTTCCCAACAGCTTCAAGCCGTTTATATTCGGTCATTTCCGTAAACGCGTCGTTGACCCAAATAATTTGCCCGTCGGGGCCGGTCAGGACAATGCTGTCTGAGGCGTGTTCGGCAACTGCTGAAAGCCGCTGAAGCTCTTCTTGATTGCGCTGTAGCTCCAGTTCGCGTTCGCTCAAGGTCGTGCTGACATCACGCCCGATCGCGGTCAGGCGACAGGCCAGATAGATCAGAAAAACGACCAAAGCGCCCACACCTATCATAACCATACGCAACGCCCAAGTATTCGGCGCCCTTGTTGGCCAACCGCCTTTGGGAATTGCCGCCAATTGCCAGCTTCCCGCCGGTAATATGATGTCTGTTATAACTGGGTTCTCGTTCAAAATATTGGGGTTTCCGAAGAAAAGCTCGCCGTCAGCGCCTTTGCCATCACGACCCACCAACGCGATTTGTAGGTTGGTTCCTGCGTCTAGAATTCCGGTCTGCAGATATATCAAGTCTGCGTCCAAAACGACCGCCGCCAACCCCCAAAATTTATCGGTTCCGGCGTCATCGACAATGATGGGAAAGCGCCCGATGAAGCCACGACCACCCTGGATCAGGTTCACAGGCCCCGCAA
Source organism: Aliiroseovarius conchicola (assembly GCF_041403445.1). Lineage (NCBI taxonomy): Bacteria > Pseudomonadati > Pseudomonadota > Alphaproteobacteria > Rhodobacterales > Paracoccaceae > Aliiroseovarius > Aliiroseovarius conchicola. The sequence continues at coordinate 129,429 of NZ_JBGEHL010000003.1, read as the reverse complement.
ACACCATCTGCTGCGTATCTCGAACACGAAATGCTGCGTCGCGTTGCGCTGGGCTGTCTTTATAGTCAAAACCGATGACGGATTTGTTCGCCTCGTAGGGATAAACCATTTCGACGACCATATTTGGTGCGATGGCGACGTTTACGAACTCGCTTCTCCCTCCAATCGCACGGGTCGCGATTTCGCTGAAACTGTCCTGTTCAATATCGGTATTGGTCGCAACGACTGCGATCAACCCTTTCACCAGCTGAAGGTCGGCATTCAGGTATCCTTCTAGTCGAGATCTGAGAATTCCAACTTCGTATTGAACGTCCGCGCGCGCGTTTTGCAGGTGGATAATGCGGTTCTGCCGCTCAACAAACACAAGGGATAAAATCCAACCGCATACGGCCAACCAGACTGGGACATATGCGCGACGGAACATAGGCGAGATCAGCTTTTGGATCCGGTTGTTCAACAGTCTCTCACTTTCGTCGCGGCATATCCTGTTCTTGCCATCCGTGGATGTGACGAAGTCATGATGGGGGAAAATGGTTCAGAAGCTGTTAACTCTGCTGCTTGATCGCATGATGCGCTGATAAATTTCCACTTCCCGACATCAGTAATTACTTGAGGATCAAATAGTTTAAGCTTGAAATATATATACAAGCCGCTAACATCGCATTGTTCCGACCAAATTGTAGGAGGATGCTATGCGGATTGTTTGCCTGGGCGGTGGGCCCGCTGGTCTATATTTTGCGATTTCGATGAAGATGCGCGATCCTTCACACGAGGTTGTCGTGATCGAACGTAACAAGGCGAATGACACCTTCGGGTGGGGTGTCGTCTTATCCGATGAGGCATTGGAGAATCTGCAGCAGAACGATCCGAAATCTGCGCGGTCCATCCGCGATCATTTTGCCTACTGGGATGATATCGCAGTGGTTCACGATGGTGTACGTACGGTGTCTGGCGGTCATGGGTTTGCCGGGATCGGCCGCAAGCAGATGCTGGCCCTTCTGCAAGAGCGCGCGATTGAACTGGGCGTGGACCTACGGTTCGAAACCACATTCGAGGCGGCCGAGACCTATCGCAAGGACTATGATTTGGTGGTCGCGTGCGATGGGATCAACTCGGCCGTGCGCGCGGAATACCAGCATGCATTTAAGCCTGAGATAGATACGCGTGCCTGCAAATTCATTTGGCTGGGAACCCATCAAAAATTTGATGATGCGTTCACCTTCATTTTTGAGAAAACCGTGCACGGCTGGATCTGGGCGCATGTCTACCAGTTTGACGATAACACGGCCACGTTCATCGTTGAATGCGCACAGGATACATGGGTTAAATTTGGCTTCGAGGATATGTCGAAGGAAGAAATCGTTGAGTCCTGCCGTGTGATCTTTGCCGATCATCTGGGAGGGCATAGCTTGATGTCGAATGCCGCGCATTTGCGCGGGTCTGCGGTGTGGATCAATTTCCCCCGTGTCCTTTGTGAGACGTGGTTTCACGAGAATGTGGTGCTCTTGGGCGATGCTTCTGCCACCGCGCATTTCTCGATTGGCTCTGGATCGCGATTGGCTTTCGATAGCGCGATTGCTTTGGCGGACTACCTGCATTCGGAACCGGATATGCGGGCAGCCTTTGAGCGGTATCAGGACGAGCGACGGCTGGAGGTATTGCGCCTGCAATCGGCCGCGCGCAACTCGTTAGAGTGGTTTGAAGAGGTCGAACGCTACCTCGATCTGGACCCGGTACAGTTCAATTATTCGCTTCTGACCCGCTCGCAACGGATCAGCCATGAAAACCTACGATTACGTGATGCAAAATGGCTGGAGCATGCCGAGAAATGGTTTCAAGAGCGAGCAGGGGTGGCTAGCGACACTCCCGTCCGTGCACCCATGTTCGCGCCGTTTGAGTTGCGAGATATGAGGCTCAAGAACCGCGTCGTAGTCTCGCCGATGGCGCAATACAAAGCCGTCGAAGGGACCCCGGGTGACTGGCATCTGATCCACTATGGAGAGCGGGCCAAAGGTGGCGCAGGATTGGTTTACACCGAAATGACCTGTGTCTCGCCTGAGGGTCGGATTACGCCGGGCTGTCCGGGGCTTTATGAGCCGGAGCACGAGGCTGCGTGGAAACGTCTGACGGCTTTTGTGCACGCGGAAACCAGCGCAAAAATCTGTTGCCAGATCGGCCATTCAGGGCGCAAAGGCTCGACCCGCGTGGGGTGGGAGGGCATGGATAAGCCGCTGCCCGGTGACAACTGGGAATTGGTATCGGCGTCCGCCATTGCGTGGTCAGCGGACAACGCCACGCCACGCGCGGCGACGCGCGAGGATATGGACACGATCAAGGCGCAGTTTGTGGCCGCTGCTGAAATGGCTGAACGTGCCGGGTTTGACATGATCGAATTGCACGCAGCCCACGGCTATCTGATATCGTCTTTCATTTCGCCTGTGTCGAACCGGCGGGACGACGACTATGGTGGATCTCTGGAAAACCGTTTGCGTTACCCGTTGGAGGTTTTCACCGCAATGCGTGCGATCTGGCCCGCGGGCAAACCTATGTCGGTGCGCATCTCGGCCAATGATTGGGTCGGCGAAGATGGTGTAACCCCGGAAGAAGCGGTCGAGATTGCCCGCGCGTTTGAGGCCGCTGGGGCCGACATAATAGATGTTTCGGCCGGTCAGACCTCGACCAAGGCTGAACCGGTCTATGGCCGGATGTTCCAAACGCCCTTCTCTGATCGCATTCGCAACGAAACCGGGATCAGAACAATGGCCGTGGGTAATATCTACGAGGCAGATCACGCAAACTCGATCCTAATGGCAGGGCGTGCGGATTTGGTGGCCGTTGGTCGACCGCATCTGGCAGACCCTTATTGGACGTTGCATCAAGGGGCTATCATCGGTGACCGGAATGCGGAATGGTCGTTGCCATACGAAGCTGGGCGGGATCAGGCATGGCGTCTGGCCGACCGAGAGGCAGAGATGGTGGGCAAAGTATGACCAACGCATATGACGGTAAACATTTTGTGGTAACGGGTGGCGGCACAGGTGTTGGTGCGCGGATTGCGCAAGACCTTAACACTGCCGGGGCCAAGGTCACAATTATGGGGCGCAGCGAAGCACCTCTTCGGGCGCAGGGCTTATCCTATCAGATCTGCGATGTAACGGATGCCGGAGCAGTCGGCACCGCCTTTGACGTAGCCCGCGCGCAGTATGGCCCTGTTCTTGGGGTAATCGCCAATGCGGGGGCTGCTGAAAGTGTGCCTTTCGCGAAGATGGCGCCGGGGCTTTTGGCGCAGATGCTCGCGGTAAACCTGATCGGTGTGTCCAATTGCTGGCAGGCGGCGCTGCCGGATATGCAGGATCAGGGATGGGGGCGGATGATTGCTGTGGCCTCGACCGCCGGGCTGAAGGGTTATGCTTACGTAAGCGCTTACTGCGCGGCCAAGCACGGCGTGGTGGGGCTAACCCGCGCATTGTCGCTGGAACTGGCGCGCACAGGGATCACCGTGAATGCTATCTGTCCAGGCTTCATCGAGACCCCGATGCTAGAGCGCTCGGTTGAAAATATCATCTCCAAGACCGGAATGAGCAATGAGGAGGCACGCAAGTCGCTTGTCTCAGCCAACCCGCAGAAACGGTTTATTCAGACCGACGAGGTGGCAGGCGCGGCGCTCTATCTGGCCTCGAACGCGGCGCGTGGCGTCAACGGGGCTTGCCTGACGTTGTCGGGGGGGGAGGTATGAGTACTCTGTCCGAGCTGTCTAAGGAACGTTTGCGCTTGTGGCTGAAGCTCTTGAAGGCGTCGGGCATGATCGAGGACGAAGTGCGTCGCAGGATGCGGGATGAATGCCAAACGACCCTGCCGCGCTTTGATGTGATGTCGGCCCTCTCCCGTGCGCCTGATGGGCTGAAAATGAGCGAAATCTCTAAGATGCTGCGGGTTTCCAACGGGAACATTACCGGGATTGTTGATAAGTTGGCCGACGAAGGGCTGGCCGAGCGGGTCGCCGTCCCCGGAGATCGCCGCGCAAATCTGGTGCAGCTGACCCAGAAGGGTAAGACGGAGTTTGCCCGCCACGCAATGGCGCATGAGGGTTGGATCGACGGTATCCTGTCCGGGCTCGACCGAGGCGATCTTGAGGGGATGATCCAACGGCTGGATCATTTGACCACGCATCTGGAGGAGGACGGTAATGCGCACTGATGTAACTCATTTCAACTGTGAGGTGTCAGAGGGGATCGCCGCTATCGCGTTGGACCGCCCCGATCGGAAAAATCCACTGACTTTCGATAGCTACGCTGAGCTGCGCAACTGGTTTCGTGATCTGCATTACGATGAAGAAGTGAAGGCCGTGGTTTTTGCCCCGAATGGCGGGAATTTCAGCTCGGGCGGCGATGTGCATGACATCATTGGTCCGCTGACCAAGATGAACATGAAAGAGCTGCTGGCCTTCACCCGCATGACCGGTGATTTGGTCAAGGCGATGGTGAATTGTGGCAAGCCGATCATCGCAGCTGTCGACGGTGTTTGTGCCGGTGCGGGCGCGATCATTGCGATGGCGTCAGATCTTCGCATCGCGACACCAGAGGCCAAAACTGCCTTTCTGTTCAACCGTGTAGGATTGGCTGGGTGCGACATGGGGGCTTGTGCGATTCTGCCCAGGATTATTGGGCAGGGTCGGGCGGCAGAACTCCTTTATCTTGGCCGGTCGATGAGCGCCGACGAGGGCGAGCGGTGGGGATTCTTCAATCGTGTCGTGCCTGCAGATGAATTGATGGAGGTCGCGACAGATACTGCGCGGTGGATCGCGAACGGTCCGGCATTCGCCAATATGATGACCAAGACGATGCTGGCGCAGGAATGGTCCATGTCGATTGAGCAGGCAATAGAAGCAGAGGCGCAGGCGCAGGCGATCTGTATGCAAGGACAGGATTTCCACCGCGCTTTTAACGCATTCGTGGCCAAGGAACGCCCGGTCTTCGAAGGGGATTGATATGGCTGATAAAAGCTTTCTGAACTGGCCGTTTCTAGACGATAAGCACCGTGCGTTATCGGTGTCATTAGAGGCATGGGCCGAGGCGCACTTAACAGATCTTGACCATTTTGACACTGATCAGACGTGCCGTGATCTGGTGCGGAAGCTGGGCGAGGCGGGGGTATTGATGCATTCTGGCGCCGAAGATGGCGTGCTTGACGTGCGTAGCCTCTGCCTGATCCGGGAAACTCTTGCCCACCACGATGGGCTGGCGGATTTTGCCTTCGCAATGCAGGGTTTGGGAACAGGTGCGATTTCGCTGTTTGGAACACCGACGCAGAAGTCCGCTTGGTTGCCAAAAACGCGGTCAGGGCAGGCGATATCGGCTTTTGCTTTGACGGAACCCGCATCAGGTTCGGACGTCGCAAATTCGACTATGACGGCGACGCGAAACGGCGACCACTATGTTCTGAACGGCGAGAAGACCTGGATTTCCAACGGCGGGATCGCCGACGTCTATACGCTTTTTGCAAGAACTGGGGAAGCGCCCGGCGCAAAAGGTCTGTCTGCTTTCATCGTGACGCCGGATATGCCTGGGTTCGAGGTAGTCGAGCGACTGCAAACGATCGCACCGCACCCGCTGGCCCGCTTGCGGCTTACGGATTGCCACGTGCCGGTATCTGCAATGCTGGGTGTGCCGGGGCAGGGGTTTCGGATCGCAATGTCGGTGCTCGACGTGTTCCGTGCGACAGTTGCAGCGGCCGCGTTGGGCTTTGCGCGATGTGCTTTGGACGAGGCATTGCAGCGTGTCGCTACGCGAAAGGTGCAGGGAGCACCACTTTTTGATTTGCAGATGGTCCAGGGGCACATCGCGGACATGGCGCTGGATGTGGACGCAGCGGCCTTGCTGATTTATCGCGCCGCATGGACCAAAGACAACGGTGCGCCACGTGTGACGCGAGAGGCGGCGATGGCAAAGCTATTCGCCACCGATCACGCCCAGCAGGTTATTGACAAGGCGGTTCAACTTTTTGGCGGAGACGGTGTGAAATCAGGTGAGGTGGTCGAACGGCTATATCGCGAGATCCGGGCGCTGCGGATTTACGAAGGGGCTTCGGACGTGCAGCGGGTGGTAATTGCCCGGCAGGTTCTGGCGTCGATTGAATGACCCATTTCAAGCAAAGTCAGAAGGTGTTGTTTCGCCACTGCGATCCGGCAGGCATCGTGTTCTTCCCGCGGGCGTGCGAGATTGTAAACGATGTGGTCGAGGCCCTGTTCGCAGGTCCGTTGGGCTGGCCGTTTGATGTGATGCATCCAATGGCCGGTGTGCCAACCGTGTGGTTTAATGTCGAGTTCTATAAGCCCTCGTTCCATGGTGATGTGCTGGAACTTGCACTTGCGATCAAGCGTTTGGGTGTCAGTTCTTTAGCGTTAGAGACGACGGCGATCTGCGAAGGCGAGACACGCTTTACGGCCGAACACACAATCGTCTGTGTGTCGGATGATAGGCAGTCGATGCCCTGGCCGGATCACGTGCGCAAGGAAATAGAGGCGTTGATGAAGGAAACAGCATGACAACCAAAACCATTCACCCCGAGGGCTGGGCGCCCGCGCTGGGCTATGCCAACGGAATGTTGATGGCCGATGGAACGCTGCATGTTGGCGGGCAAATCGGTTGGAACAAGGACAAGGTGTTTGAACGCCATGATTTCATCGGTCAGATGGAGCAGGCGCTTGAGAACATCGCCGAAGTAGTGCGCGCGGCTGGTGGCGATGTGGGCGACGTCGGACGACTGACGTGGTTTGTCAAAGACAAGGCCGCGTATCTGGCCCATCAAAGCGAGATCGGACAAGCCTATCGCCGTGTCTTTGGTAAGCATTTTCCGGCCATGTCGATGATTGTGATTAATGATCTGATCGAGGATGAGGCATTGTTGGAGATCGAGGCGACCGCCTATATTCAAACAGCATAAATCTTCCTGGCCATCGACTTATTTGGTCTGCATCTTCTCCAACATCTTCAGCACCATACGGCGCGGCAGATAGGGCATGATCCAATTTAACATCAGCCCCAGCATAGCTTCGTTGATGACGCGGAGCTTCCCGTCCATCATCGCATCATAGCCAAAACGCGCCACCTTGTCGGGGGTCGATCCCTTCTGTTTCACGAGCTGCGTACCGTGCAGGTCAGCGGCGTCGGCGAAGCCGGTCGCGACATAGCCCGGCTCCAGCGCGGTCGAGGTCACATTGTGCGCGCGCATCTCTTGATCGATGGCCTGACTGAAACTGCTGACAAACGCTTTGGTGGCGAAATATGTCGCTTGCAAAGGGCCGGGCATGTAGGCTGCGGTTGAGCTGACTTGCAGCATTTTCCCTCCGCCATTTTTGACCATATCGCGCCCGATATGGTGGGTCAGTGCCACCAGCGCCTTGACGTTCAAGTCGATCATCGCCTGATCAGCAGCAAGATCGCGGTCCAAAAACGCGCCTTGCCCGCCGAAGCCAGCATTGTTGATCAGGATGTTCACGGGCACGCCCAGTTCTTGAACCTTGGCAAAGAGCGCGTCAGCACCACCCTCGGCGCCCAGATCCAAAGCGATGGTGTGAACGGTCACACCGTGCTTGCCTTCAAGTTCGGTCTTCAGCGCTTGAAGCTCGTTGTCGCGGCGCGCAGTGATGATCATGTCTCCGCCTTGCTCGGCGTGATAGCGGGCGAACTCGCGACCGATGCCAGAAGAGGCTCCGGTGATCAGGGCGGTATTGGGCATGGGGTCTCTCCTGTCGCGCGTTTTGTTGACTTCAATGTGGGGCGTCAGGAGGAGGACATCAATGGGTGGTCGGCGCAACCTCTATGTAAGGTGCTTGTAAGCAGCCTCTAACCCTCGAATTTCCGCAAGTCCACGTAGGCGTCCAATCAAGGGATATCCCGGTCGCAGGTCGCGGCCGATATCGGTGGTAAGCTCTTGGCCATGGTCGGGTCGCATCGGAATTTCGGAATCCGCGCGGTCTTCGGTTCGGCGGCGCGCCTCTTCCGCGACCACGATCCGCACAAGTTCGGTGATATTGCCGTCGCCCGCTAAATGAGCGTCCTCGTAAAACGAACATTGAGCGCCGTGGATATCCTCGCGTTTTACACTACGCAGATGCAGGAAGTGCACATGCGGCGCGATATCGGATAGGATCGTGGGCAGATCATTGGTGCCGCTTGCCCCCAATGAACCCGAGCAGAAGGTAATCCCGTTGGCGGGGCTGGGTACTGCGTTGATGATCGCGCGCAGATCATCATGCGTTGAGACGATGCGCGGCAAACCAAGCAGTGCAAAGGGGGGATCATCAGGATGGCAGCACAGCCGGATGCCCAACCGCTCGGCTGTGGGTACGATGGCGCGCAAGAACGTCGCCAAATTCTCGCGTAGCTGATCCGGGCTAATCCCAGCATAACGGGCAAGCTCTTCGCGCAGTGTGTCTAATGTGAAGAACATCGCGGCGCCGGGCAGACCGGCGATAACGTTCTGGGTCAGCGCGTCGCGTTCGGCAGGTGCAAGCCCATCATGTAGTTTTTTCGCAGCTTTCACGACGGGTGCAGGAAAATCTTTGTCGGCACCCGGACGGGCAAGGATATGGATGTCAAAGGTGGCAAACGAGGTCAGGTCAAAGTGCATCGCTAACGCACCATCGGGCATCTCGCGCCTGAGCGTCGTGCGGGTCCAGTCGAGCACCGGCATGAAGTTGTAACAGATCGTCTTGATCCCTTCGGCGGCAAGGTTCTCAAGGCTGATACAGTAGTTCTGCAAGTGCTGGTCCCGGGTCGGCCCTCCGGATTTAATATCCTCGGAAACGGGCAGGCTTTCGACGACGGACCAACGTAGTCCCGCGGCGTCGATCATGTCTTTGCGGGTGCGGATATCATCTTGCGGCCAAACCTCGCCGGGTGCGCGATCGTGCAGCGCTGACACGATACCTGTGGCACCGGCCTGGCGAATATCTACCAGCGTGATCGGATCATCCGGCCCATACCAGCGCCACGTTTGTTCCATCAGGGCCTCATAAGCTGACTGTTCCAACGCTGGCACCGCCGCAGACATAAAGTGTCTGCCCTGTGACAAAGCCGTTTTCCGGGTCGCAGAAATAAAGAAACGCGTTCGAGATGTCGCGTGTGTTGCCCAGCCGTCCAACCGGGATTTTCTTGGCCAATTCGGCCTCGCGCTCTGACCCTTTCGGGATGATGCCCCAGAAATTATCGGTCTGTACCGGTCCGGGGGCGACCACATTTACGGTAATGCCATGTGGAGCGAGTTCCAAAGCCCATGTGCGGGCCATGCCGATCATTCCCGCTTTGGAGGCTGCGTAAGCGGTGCGGGTCGGAACGCCAAGGGCGGCGCGTGATCCGTTGAACACCACACGGCCGAAACCCTGATCCTTCATATTGGGCAGGAAGGCTTGCAACAGCGTCAGCGCCGACCCCAGATGCAATTGGGTCAACCCCGTCAGGTCTGATGGCTTCGCTTCTTCCAGCAGGTTGGGCCAGATCAGGCCAGCGTTTTGGATGAAATGCGTGACCTTGTGCACCTTGGCGATTTCATCGGCGGCCTGTGTTACGGCGGTCTCGTCCAACAAGTCAGCCTCAACGGAATGAAACCGTTTACGTGAGAACTCCGGTGCATGGCGCGCGATCGAGATGACGGTGTAGTCTTTCTCAAGCAGTCGTTGCGCCAGGTCGAGCCCGATCCCCTTGCTGGCCCCGGTAATGACGGCGGTATGGGTCATGACCCCCCCTCGATCAACGCCAACACACGAAGCGGACTGCCGGTGCCGTTTTTAATCTTTAGCGGCGCAGCCATCAGGACGGCCCCGGTCGGCGGAAGCTGATCCAGATTGGCTAGACATTGCAGCCCGTATTTGCCCGCCCCATGCAGGATGAAATGCGCGGGGTAGGGTGGCGTGTAATGCGCGCCTTGGCCTGCATCGGTGCCGACAGTTTCGGTGCCAAACCCTCGGATACTGCGATCTTCGACCAACAAGCGCACCGCATCCGAAGTAGGTCCGGGCGAATGCGGACCATCGTCGCGCATGTTCAGATATTCGGCGCCTCTGCGTTTTGACCAATCGGTGCGCATCAGGACCCACGCGTCTTCGGGGATCAGGCCGTGTTCGGCCTCCCATGCCTCAATCACCTCGGGCGTTAGTTCGAAGTCATCGTCCTTTGCCGCACCATCTGAACAGTCGATTACGCAAACCGGCCCGACAAACATATCGGTCGGAATCTCATCGACTGATCCGTTGGGCACGTCGCGCCCGGATATCCAATGACTGGGGGCGTCGAAATGCGTGCCGGTGTGTTCGGACAGTGTGATGTTGTGCCATTTCCATGCCGGCCCACGATGGTCATAGGCGCTGATTTCCTCCATCCGGAAACGCGCGCATTGACCGAATTCTGGCGGCAGAATGATCACCGGGAAATCGGGGTCGAGTGTGTGTGTCAGGTCCACCACACGGACGCGGCCCGACGCCAGATCTGCGGCCAGATTGGTCAGGGTCGTCATTGCCCGCCCTCCATGCTCAGTTCCATTTCAAGCACTTTGGCCCCGGCGCGAAGGCGGTCGCGGATATCTTTGGCGATATCGCCGCAATACACCTCTTCCAAGCCGTCCCGCAGACCCGCGACTAGATTGCGGGCGATGGCGGGGGGCAGCACTTTTGGGGGTGGCAAGTGCTGATGCCATTCGTCGTCGGTGGCCCCGACGAACAGATTCATCAGGCGCAGCCCTGACGGGCGAAACTGCATTCGCATGTTCTGAGATAAGGATAACGCAGCGGCATTTGAAGCCGAAAAAGCCCCGTATCCGGGCATAGAAGCGAGCGCTGCTGCTGATAAAATGTTCACCCAGCACACTGCCGAGTTTACCCCATCCGCCGTGCGTGAAGACATTGCCGGCCCAAACGCCTGAGCCAGTCGCATAAGACCGAGGTAGTTTACCTCCATCTCGTCATGGGCAAATGCGGTGTCACCGCGCGACAGCACATCACCGGGGCGCACAAAGCGGGCATTGTTCACAAGGATATCAGTCTTGCCTCCGATCTCACCCGCCAGTTCCTGCACCGATTTCGTGTCGGTCACGTCCAAAGGCAGGACCTCGACCCCTTGGATCGCGCTCAGGGTATCTCGGTTCGGGTTGGGTCGCCATTGCTCGGCCTCACCCACGAAAATCATCGAGGCCCCGGCATCGGCTAAAGCCTTGGCCAAAGCGGGCGCATTTGGGTTGCGCGCATCGGTAATCAGCACCCGGCGGTGTTTCGGGTCCGAGCTCATGGCCCGCATCTGTGGATCGTCTTCCATATTTGGTGTCCTTTCCTCGGGCAGAGCCAGAATGACGCCTTGGCCGGATCGATCAAGCCGGTTGATCAACCGCACGCGGGCGTTTGGGGCAACGTCGCCATGGACGTGGCAGATCACGGTTGGACCCGCATCAAGCCGGACCGATCCTGCCCGCCAAGGCGCGCGTTCGCGAAAATAGAGATTGGTCGAGGTGCGGATCGTGGTTTCGGCCAGCAGATCTCCGACCGGAGAGGTGTCTTGCCACGGTAAGTCGCTCGATAAACAGGTCGAACACGCATCGCGGGGCGGGTATTGAACGGCACCACATTCGGCGCAAGTTTGCAGCGCAAACCGCCCCTCTGCCGCCGCTGCTGATAAACCAAGGGCTGCGCGTGAGCGCATCATAGGTGGTTGGGTTGGCGTGACCGTTCTGACTTGCGGGTTCTTTCTGGGCGGTTTCTGGATGGGGTCTGTCATGACGTGGCCCCCTTCAAGATTGCGGCAGAGGTGCAGACTCCGCGGTCATAGTTGATCATCCCAAAGCCCGAGACCATAGCAGCCTTAGCATCCGCGACCTGTGTGCCACCTGCCTGTCCTGTGATCTGACGGATCGCCTCGACCAGCCCGATGAACCCGCCCGCTGCTCCCGCTTGACCGGCAGAGAGCTGCCCGCCAGAGGTATTGTGCGGGAAGTCACCCGTGGTGGTCATGTCTTTGTCACGCAGGAAATCCGGGCCTTCTCCTTTGGCGCAAAACCCCAGATCTTCGATCTGCATCATCGAGATCACCGGGTAGTCGTCATAGGTTTGCACTAGGTCGATGTTCTCTGGCGCGCAGTCTGCCATCTCGTAAAGTTCGTCGATATCGATGGTCCAACCGCCCCTCAGTTGGATTGGGTCGTCTGCATGGGCATTGTGTCGCTCGATTGCACCGCCAATTGTCGCATAGGGCAGCCCGCGCGTTTCTGCTTCGTCCACGGTCATAACCAAGAACGCCTCTGAGCCGGCACAGGGCATCACGCAGTCAAATAGCGCGATGGGGTCCGCGATGGGACGGGCAGCGATATATTGATCCAGCGTCAGTGGCTTCTTCATCACCGCATTTGGGTTCTTCAAAGCATTGTCGCGCTGGGCCACACAGATACGCCCGAAATCTTCGCGAGTAGCACCATATTCCTGCATGTAACGATCTGTCAGAAACGCGAAGTTCGCGTTGGGCCCGCCGTATCCGTAGGGGTAGGAGGCATCCATCGCAAAGCGCGAAAAGCTCGACAGCATCTTACGAAAACTGTCGATGTGATTGGTATCGCCTGACACACAGGCGATGATATCGGCGTCGCCCGCTTGCACGGCGCGCGCGGCACGGCGAAGCGCCACAACGCCTGATGCGCCACCCATGGGAATATGGTCCAACCAGCGCGGGCAGAGGCCCAGATGCTGAGTAAGGCCAACGGCGGTGTCGGGGAACAATGTGAAACTGGCGACGGAAAACCCGTCGATGTCTGTTGGTTTCAGCCCTGCTGCCATAATCGATCCACGTAGAGCTTTGGCGATCCACCAATGGGCGGTCTCAATCGAATAGCGTTGATAGGGCGTCGAGAACGGCGAGACCAGCGCGATGCCGTCATAGGATTGGCGGGGTCTGGTCATGCAGTTTGCCGTTTCTTCATATGACAGAGGTTATAGGTCTTCGGGTGGTCCAGCAGCGACAGTGCGAGTGTTTTCATCTGCGCCCGTTGGATTTTCTGGGTGGAGGTTAGCGGAAGCGCATCCACAAATGCAATGAAACCAGGAACCTTATAGTAGGCCATCTGGCCTAAGGCCCACCGCGTGATCTCTTCCGCCACTTCAGCTTTGGGGTCGTCGACGGTGAGACAGGCGAAAACTTCGTCCCCTCGTAGGGGGTCGGGCACGGCGGCAACGGCGGCCGCGTGGATAGCGGGGTGGCGCATCAGGATCGCCTCGACCTCGACCGCTGCAATGTTTTCGCCGGACCTACGGATCACGTTTTTCTTGCGATCCACGAAGAACATATTGCCGTCGACGTCTTGGCGAACGATATCGCCGGTGTGGAACCAGCCATCCTGCCATGCCTCGGTGGTTGCTTCGGGATTTTTATAATACTCGGCAAAAAAGCCGCGACGGGGGTGGTCGCCTTTGCGGCGGACAAGAAGCTCTCCTCCCTCGCCCTGCGCCACCTCCTGTCCAGCATCGTCCACAAGCTTGGTGTCCAACCAATCTGCTGGACGGCCCATGCAGGCCTTGCCGATCAGCCTGTCGCTCGTATGTGCTGCGATGACGGCGCCGGCCCCGGTTTCGGTCATCGCCCAACCTTCGACCAAAGGGATATTGAAGCGCTTCTCGAACGCGGATTGAATTTTTGGGTCAATACCAGCTCCAAACCCAAACCGAACACAGTGTTCTTGATACTGGCCCGAGGGTGCAGCGCCCATCAACATGGTCGGCATCACGCCAAGATAGTGAAGGCAAGTTGCACGGCTATCGCGGACATCATCCCACCAACTGCGAGGGTGAAATCGATCCAGTGCAATCAGACAACCGCCAACCGAAAGCATTGCCATGAATGAATAAGCCATTGCATTCATGTGGAAAATTGGCAGCGGTGTAATCATCCGCTCGCCGTCCTCGGACAAGTCTGCAATCCCGCCCAGCCCGGAATACCATTTTGCCACTTCAGTAAAGTAGTCGTTGTTCAGAACACAGCCCTTGGGCTTTCCTGTGGTTCCCGAGGTGTAGAGCACAGCGGCTTCGCGGGCATTATCGTCGTCGGTCAAATGGGCAACAACGGCGCTCAAGCGCGGCGCGGGAATGTCGCCGCTGGGCAAGATGACTTTCGCGTCCAAGTTGGCCAGCGTCACGGCCGTTTGCAGTTCAGCGACACGTGAGGGGACCGCCACGACCAGCGCGGGTTCCGCGTGACCCAGAAGATACTCCAACTCTGCGATGCGCAGGTCGGGATTGATCGGGACAATCGAGGCACCGATGGAATTCAGTGCGATGAACCACAAGAAAAAGTCTGGTCGGTTTTCCAACAGAACCGCCACGCGCATACCCGAACCAAAGCCAGCGGAAATCAAAACATTTCGCATCTCGATAATGCGCGCTTTGGCGTCGCGAAACGAGATTGAGCCGGGTTCGATACCGTAGACTTGGGCGGTCCGCGGCATGACCTCGCACATGGCGCGATCCGGCCAGTGGCGTTCGGCCCGCTTAAAAAGCGCGCTGACGGTGTTGGGGATTGGATCGGTCATGGCAGAAGCTGAATGTTCCCAAAGGCAGCATCAGAATTCAACAGCTCGACGCGCTTGTTTGCGATACGAATTCTTCCATCAACCAGCTTCAAATCATGCGTGGCGGTCAGCGCCAGAAGGAACTGTTCGTCCAGACGGGTTTCCACGTAGTGCATCGCGGTATTGGTCTGAAACTCTCCTGCATCTTCATCGAACTTGTCGACAAATGGGCGTTGGATCACATGGTGACAACGGCTTTTGGGTTTTTGGCTAAAGGTGCGTTCCCCATTCAACCGTTCAACGCGCAGTTTCAGCATGAAATTGTCTTCGTAAAGCAAGGACGTCACTAGATCAGCATCGGTTTGCTTGTAGTCCAGCGGCATCCAATAGATGCCGTCAGGCAACCAAAGGTCGATCCATTCCGAGAAACGGCCTTCGTCCAGCATACGCGCTTCGTTGTAGATGAAATCGACAATATCCTCACGAGTGATGCTCATTCTGCGGCCTCCTGATCGGATGTCATCGAGACGGTGATGAACCGCTTCCACGCATCGAACTGATTGCGCATCTGCCGTTCCGTGGTGCCGTTTTCCACAGCCTCCTCGGCGAAATCCTCTTCATCCTCCAAAAGGCGCTGGATATTGATCCAATCGATACCACGCGCATGCAGACCTTCCTGCGCACGTTCGTACATTTCAAGATCATCATGCCCCACGATTGATGTCGGCGCATTGATCATGCGGTTGTACATCGCCGTTCGGGCAAGCAGTTGATCCGGCGCGCCGACCAGACGGTAGATATAGCTTTCCACCAATGTTTTGTTCGGTCCCAGCGGTATGAAATTGCGCAACTGCTGGATCGGCCCCTTGATCATGATGTTCGGAAAATAAACCGTGTTGTGGCGATTGTCGGCAAGAATGGCACGGGCTTTTTCCTCGCCATAGGTTTCGATCATTGCATCTTCATAGCCTGGTATCGCCGAGTAATCTGAGTGGATCGAATGGTGCACCCCCGTATGTCCATGCCCATTGGGCCATGTGCGGATACCCATTTCTTCGAAGAATTCATAGGCGGACATGAAGGGGGCGATGATCTCCATCGCGGCGGGTTTGGGTTTGTCTTCGGGCCAGTTTTCCTTGTTGAACAGGTCCACGGCGGTCCCCGCACTGCTTTCATGGGCAACCATCGGGTGGCAAGTGTCGGTTTGGTTATCAACCAGCATTTTCCAGTTGCACTGGTGCATGTAACGAAGCGGCGGACCTGCGACCTCTAACCGTCCTTCGGGCGAGCGATCTACCATATTGTCGAGCGATGTCAGGCTGTCCCCAAAGTAGTCCTCAAACGAGATGCCGTCCTCGGCCAAACGCGCAAAGATGAAGCCGCGATAGTTCTTAACGGCGCCAACGGCCTTCATGCCCTTTTTGGCTTCGCCTTCGTTGAATTCAGTCTTTGCATAGCCCTTTTTCAACGGAATCGCGAGCAGGCAGCCGTCCGTTTTGAAAGACCACGCGTGATAAGGACAGCGGAAGAATTTGCCTGTGTTTCCGGTCCGGTCGATGGCGATTTTTGTGCCCTTGTGGGGGCACCGATTATAAAGGACGTGAATTTCGTTGTCCGAGTGACGCACCATGATCACTGGCTGCGTACCGATCTGGGTCGTAAAGTAGTCGCCCTTGTTTGGCGTCTGACTGTCGTGGCCCACAAACACCCACGTATTGGCGAACAGATGCGCCATTTCGAGGTCGAAAATCTCTTCGTCGATATAGGTGTCCTTGTGGACCTGATGTGGCTGAACCAGAGCAGCGACCGCCTCTGGATTGGCTGTATATTTGCTCATCTTGTTCCTCCCATTTTGATCCCGCTAAATGTCCAATTTCAGGCGCGCGGATTTGGCCCGGCTGACGCAGATTTGCATAACATCGCCAGATGCGCGTTCGTCTTCCGATAGGACCACGTCGCGATGATCAGGCGTGCCCTCCAAGACATCCACTTGGCAGATGCCGCAGTCCCCCCGCTGGCAATCATACATCACATCGACACCTGCGTCCTCTAGCGCTTCGATGATCGTTTTGTCGGCGGGGATGGTATAGACTTCTCCGGTGCTGGCGATTTCGACCTCGAAGGCCTCGTCCCCTTCGGCGCTTGCGGCAGAGGTGAACAGTTCGAAATGGATGTGATCGGCTGCAAATCCCGCGCTTTCGGCAATTTCGCGTACGGTGTCGATCATACCTTTTGGACCACAGCAATAAATGTGCGCTGCACGGTCTGTGTTCTCTATGACATCGCGCAAGTCGATGGCGTTACCGTTGTCATGCCAAAGGTGAAATTGCGGACCGTGGTCACGCGAAAGGTGGTCCTTGAATGGTGTGATTTCTGCCGAGCGGGTGGTGAAATGAAACTTGTACGGCAAATCCCGAGATTTAAGCGAGGTCGCAAAAGACAAGATCGGTGTGACTCCGATCCCCCCCGCAAGTAAAAGCGACGGTGCATCGGTTGGGACAAGGGCGAAGTCATTTTTTGGGGCAGTTGCAGCAACGGTATCCCCTTCGGTCAGGTCGTGCATTGCCTTGGAACCACCCTCGCCGCCATCCTCGCGCTGCACGGCGATTTGATAGGTTGCGGGCTCGGGCGCCAAGGGCACGAGGTCGACCAGCGAATAAGCCCGTTTGCCTGCCTTCCCCAAATCAAACTCCAGATGTGATCCTGGTATATAAGTTGGCAAGGAACCCGTCGCGCCGGCAAGCGTGAACAGCGTGATCCGGTCGGTCAGGTCTTCGCGGGCTGTTATGATCAGGTCTAGCGT
Organism: Aliiroseovarius conchicola; assembly: GCF_041403445.1. Lineage (NCBI taxonomy): Bacteria > Pseudomonadati > Pseudomonadota > Alphaproteobacteria > Rhodobacterales > Paracoccaceae > Aliiroseovarius > Aliiroseovarius conchicola. The sequence goes on along the minus strand of NZ_JBGEHL010000003.1, from coordinate 112,091 downwards.
CACCTTGAGTCCTTTCTACAATAAATATGCATTTGCATATTAATGGGGTCAATCGCTTTGTTCAACTTTCCGGGCGGGGTCATCGCAGAACGACCGAACCGTTTCGATTGCGCCGTCAAGCGCGTCGCCATGCTCGTCCAGAAGTGCGGCCTCTCGCAGGCGCTTTATCCAAGTCGCGGCGTCGGCGCGTCCCTGCAACAATGCCAGCGCGCCGATGACGCGCGAGAACTTGGAGCGCGCCCGCAGATGAGTATCAGAGTACCCCTTAACGAGGCGCTGACATCGCAAAATTTCTGCGGCGAGTGCGGTGTCAGCTTGCGCGGCGTCATGTGCCAATGCAATCAAACTGGTTAGATGCGCCGCCTCATGTTTGTGGCGCAGTAGGCGGCGGCGGAATGGTCGCAGGCGCGCGATGAGCCATAGGAGCGTAAATCCAGCCATCCGATCTGTCCGAATGCGTCGCCCTTTGTTCATCACACGATCCAATCGCGCAAACACCCGTGGGCGATCCATAATCCATTGGCCAAGCCGGACGGGCAGGGTCAGGCAGAACTCCTCTGCACGCGGATGAAAATACTCGGTGACATGGACAATCCCACCGGCGTCGATCTGCTGTTCGCGACGCATGCGCAACTGGCGGGTCGAGCGGGTTTTCAGGTCGGCAACACGCAAGATGTCATCGTAGCACATGGCGTTCGCGATGTATTTTGCTGCCTGTTTGGTAAGGTCGTAATCCGTATCGCTTGTGTCGATCGCCAAGAACCGTTCCATGTGTTCAAGATACTGCTCGCCGTATCCAATATCTTGAAAATCAACGACCTTTGTTAAGCCAGCCTTTACCATCGGATGGACCGGTGTCGGAAGGGACAAGATGCGATTGGAAAGATTTTGCCATTCAGCCAACAGCGTATCGGGACCGCGCATGCCTGTTCCTGAACCGATGGCTGTATCGCCGTCGGATGTGTCTGGATCATGGGTCAACGCCGCTCTAAATGCGCGAAGGCTGGCCTCAACACCTCGACCAGACGCGCGGATCACCTCTTCGTAGGTTGTCGCGTCGAAGGGAAGTGCATCCGAACGAGCGAGGCCACCAAAAAGGCTGGATGAAATGACGCTTCCGGCGTTGCTCGCCAACTTCTCCATATCAAAGCACACCAGCTTCAGCGCCGCATTCTCTATCTTTTCATGCACCACGCCACTATTCGCACGACCGTCACCGGGCTGCTGTTTCTCGTCAACCGAGAGGATGCGATGCGACGAAGTGATCAGTGTGGTCTTGTCTGGAGTCACAAAGCCGCGCATCACTGCGCGGCCCGCCTCCATCAGTTCCGAGGCGATCAGAATATCAACGTCACCCGGCACCGGAGAGAGGGCCATGACTGGCATTCCCTTGTCGGATTTGGGGGCCATCTCGACATAATAGATCGTCGCACCGGTGCGCTGGGCCACGCCTGCGACCGATGTCATCTGGACATCATATCCTCCGCGCGTTCCAAGGTCTGCAATCCAATTTGCCAGCACGCCGCCACCTTGTCCGCCGACTGCTAGAATCGCGATTTTGATAATCTCGGCGGCGCTGTCATGCGGGTGATGTTTGGGGTTGGACATTTGGTTCATTCGGCAACCTCACGCGTTTCGACCGTGATCATCAGCCTGTTTTGCTCGGACCTACACTGTAAGAAATCGATCAACTTGTTGCGCCAGCGGCTTAGGAATTGATCCCAGGTTGTTGGATTTTGAACTAAGTCTGCCTGATAAAACGAGGGGCATAAAATGGCCGCGTCTGCGACCTCGCCGCAATTTCCACAGCCAACGCAGCTGGTGTCGATGGCGGCGACGGGATCGTCGCGCAATGGATCATCCAGATGTTTGACAGACAGCGACGGACAACCCGACAGGCGTATGCAGGCGTGGTCACCCGTGCAGATGTCGTCGTCCACGCCAAACCGGGTGCGTAAAAGTCGCTTCCCTTGCTTGAGTGCAGTCTGACGCGCTGGTTTTTCCCTGCGTTGTCGATTGAGCATGCATTCCGACGAGGCGATGATGACTTTCGGGCCCGTCTCTTTGGTGGTCAGTGCTTCGCGAAGGGCCTTTTGCATCGCGCCAACATCGTAGGTTCGTTCGATATGACGCACCCATTTGACCCCCATCCCTTCAACCGCCTTGCGGATTGGGTGCTGAGTGGACCTGATTGCATTTTCTGCACGCGACGACAGCAAGTCCTGGCCCCCCGTGGCGGCCGAGTAGTGATTGTCGACGATAACAATCACTCCGTCATTGTCATTAAAGACAGCATTCCCGATTGAGGAGGTCAGCCCGTTGTGCCAAAACCCACCATCCCCGATGAACGAGATTGACCGCTTATCTGCTGTTCTGTCGTTGAACGCCGCCGTCGACGCTGGGCCAAGCCCGTAACCCATCGTCGTGGCACCGATGTCAAACGGAGCGTTGATCGAAAAAAGGTGGCATCCAATATCACTGGCGATGTGGTGATCGCCAAGGTCTTGTTGCACCAGCTTGGTCGCCGCGAATATCGGGCGCTCGGGGCATCCGGTGCAAAAGCTTGGTGGGCGGGCAGGGACTGTCTTTGCAAGATCATCATCCGGGATGATGAGCGGCGCATTAGGTGCGCGCCCTTTTGATGGCAACAGATCACCGGCATGCATCTTGATGAAGCTGGTTATTGCATCGAACATCACGGTTCCGGTAAGCTCTCCTGCCTCTGGGAGCACCCCTTTGCCATCCAACGCTGTCGCGGCCCCGGCCTTGTGCAAAATCGCCCGCAGGTTTTGTTCGATATATTCAGGATGCCCTTCCTCAACGACAAGCACCGCAGTTTTACCTCCCGCGAAGTCTAGAAATTCCTCGTCCACAAGGGGGTAGGTCACGTTCAGCACGTAAAGTGGAATCTGAGACTTGCCCTGCAGATCCGCCAATCCAAGTCGTTGAAGCGCGCGGATCACGCCATTATACATACCGCCTTGCATCACGATGCCGACGGCGCCCGTTTCGGGGCCAAAAAATTCGTTCAGGGTGTTTTCTCGGATGAATCGCCGGGCCGCAGGAAGGCGCTTTGTCACCTTTTCCTGTTCGTGCAGAAAGGACGCCGGAGGTAAGACGATCCGGTTCAAATCGCGGGCCGGATTTTCCAGTGCGTCTTTGACGGTCATCGCTGGGCGAATATTGTCGCGTGCTTCAAACTCGCCCAACAGATGACAGGATCGGATGCGGATTTGCAGCATTACTGGCGTGTTCGAGGCCTCTGACAGACCGAACCCATCACCGACCGCCTTGACGATGGATGGCAGGTTTGGACGCGGATCCAACAGCCAGATTTGCGATTTCATTGCAAAGGCATGGCTGCGCTCTTGCATGATTGACGAGCCTTCGCCGTAATCCTCGCCGACAATCACCAGCGCACCGCCGGTCACGCCACCCGATGACAGATTGGCGAGCGCGTCAGATGCGACGTTGGTGCCCACCGTAGACTTGAACGTCACCGCGCCACGGATGGGATAGTGGACAGATGCAGCCAATGTGGCGGCTGCGGTTGCTTCGGACGCGCTTGATTCAAAATGGACGCCAAGGTCTTCAAGGATATCATTGGCATCTGCAAGCACGTCCATCAGATGTGAAATCGGTGATCCCTGATAGCCGCCGACATATCCGACGCCGTTCTCCAGCAGTGCCTTCGTAATCGCGAGTATACCCTCACCCCGAAATACCTCGCCGGCACCGAGTTTGAGGTGCTCCACCTCTTTTTTGAACGACCTCTCCGCCAAGAAACACCTCCAGTTAGATGAAAATTCATATTTATTGGCGCGGTGTGAGTCAAGCTGCGGATGCTGTCAGGTCGAACGAAAGATGTTTCGGGAACTAGATCGGATGCTCGCGCAGTTGTTTCAGGATCTTCTGGTTGAGCTTGAAAAACATGTCTTGTTCGTCCTCTGACAGTGCCCGCAGCAGATAGGCATTGGCCTGATCCATGACAGGGCGGATGTCATTATAGACCCGTCTTCCCTCGGCAGTCAGCGTGATCACCCGGGATCGTTGGTCGTCATCCGGTACGAAACGCGTCACCAGACCCTGCTCTTCCATCTTTTCAATGGCACGGCTCATTGTGGACTGCTCTGATATGGCATGCACGCATAGCTCGTTGACAGACAGTTTCTCGAACACTGCTAGGCTGGCGATCACCCGCATTTTGGTCACGGTCAGGCCGGCTTCTTTCAGTTTGGACTGAAGCGTTTGATTATAGCGGTGCACGATCCGGTTCAGAAGGTAGGGCGCGAAGCTCTGAAGTTCGAGCGGGACAGTCAGGTCGGTGTCGTTCATGTGATTTCTGGTCCCGGGGTTGAGTTACAAGTGGCTGTACAAGTGACGTGATCAACTTATATGAAAACTCATGAGCCTCAAGGGAGTGACAGGGATGCAGCCATGAAGCGTGACATCACAGCGGCACTGGCGCAGGTCGAAACTGGGCTGGGCGAAAGTCTGGAGCGGTTGTCCGAGCTCATCGCAATCCCCTCGGACGCCATAGATAAGACTCGTCACAAAGATTGTGAGGACGCGGCGAAATGGCTGCATCAAACATTCGAAAAAATAGGGTTTGAGGGGGGCGTCAAGCAAACACAAGGCCAGCCGATCGTGCTGATGCGCCGCCCATCCCGTGCACCGTCACGCCGCGTTCTGTTCTATGCCCATTACGACATTCAGCCCGAAGGCCCCGAACGGGAATGGTCCAGTCCTCCTTTTGCGATGGAGGTTCGCAACGGCGCCATCTATGGGCGTGGTGCATCAGACAATAAGGGCCAGATGATGACCGTCATCGAGGCCATCCGTATCCTGGTCGCACAGGATGCGTTTGACCTCGACGTGACGGTTCTGATCGAAGGTGAAGAGGAAATAGGTTCGCCTTCGTTGCCGGCGTTTCTGCAGGCACATCCCGAACTAAGCGACGTTGACGTTATCTATGTCTGTGACAACAGTATGTGGGATGTACAGACCCCGGCCATCTGCACCCGACTGCGTGGACTTGTCAGTGACGAGGTTTCGGTTCGCGTGGCGGCCCATGATCGTCATTCCGGGCAGTTTGGCGGTATCGCTCCGAACGCTGCGCACCTTTTGATCCAGGCTTTATCTTCTTTGCACGATGCAGAGGGTCGCATTCAGGTGCCGGGTTTCTATGACGATGTCGTGCCGCCCCCTGCGGCGGAATGGAGCCGATGGAACGCTCTGCGATTTGACCCCGGTCCTTATGAGGGCCTTTTTGCTGCATCCGATCAAGCCACACTACTGCGAAAACTGTGGTCCGAGCCGTCGTTGGAACTGGGTGGGCTTGTCTCGGGGCATATTGACGAAGGGTTCAAAACCATCATCCCCGCAATGGCATCCGCAAAGATCGGGATCCGGCTGGTAGAGGGGCAGGACCCAGACCGCATTCGTCACGCGCTGAGGCTCTGGCTGAAAAGTCAGCTGCCATCAGCAGCCGACGTTGACTTCACCGCTTATGCAACGACGCCGGCCTGCGTAGTTGAGGAAGGTGCACCCGCGCTTTCGGCTACGCGAAACGCGCTGGACGAAGAATGGCCCAACCCAACCGCGTTGATAGGTGGGGCAGGAACGATCCCCGTGGTTGGGATGTTTCAGGACATTTTGGGCAAGGCACCGCTTTTGGTGGGGTTCGGGTTGGCCGACGACGGCGCGCATGGGCCGGATGAACACTATGCGCTGTCCAGTTTTGTCGGCGGCACGCGCAGCTGGATAAGAATTCTATCTGCGCTTTAGCCCTTACAACTCTTTCGCCATCTGACCGTCGGGGCGTTTAATTTGGGTGTCGGCTTCTGGGGCGTTCAGAATATCCTCGATTTGCGAGCGAATGACGTCAGGCCAAGGCGTCGCCTTCTTTTTGCTCAGGCTGATGCAGACAAGTGTGATGATTGTGCGCAGGCGCTCTTCGCCGTTGCACCAACACGAGATGCCAAATGACAGGCTGGACCTGCCGATACGGTTGAGCTTCATTTGAAATTGCAAACGGTCCTCAAGATAGCTTGCTTCGAAGAAGTCGGTCTCCATGCGAACGGTTGGGACAGTGACCTGTAGTTCAGATTGAAGGCGGTTAAACGAATGCCCAAGCTGAGCCTCGAAAAACCGTTCCACAGTCAGATTTAACATTTCGTAGTAGCGTGGATAGAAAACGATACCGGCCGGATCGCAATGCTGAAAGCGGACGGTTTGTTGTTCTTCAAAAAAGTTCTCTCTTGGCCGCATGGCGTTCTCCCACATTTGCTTAGCGGAGTGTGCGTTGTTTGTGTGAAAGGGGCAAGCATGTGGTCTGGTTAATTGGTTGGACCAAAATTGCTTATTGCGCGGCAACCCCCGAAATCGCGTGTGGATATGGCAAGCAGAGGTGAATTCGTGCGGATCTGACGGGCCAATTTGCACCATTTGTGTCATTTGGTTTGACCAATATGCATTTTCATGTAATCTCGAATGATACCAAACAGGGGAATCAAGTGAGCAACCGCGATTTTGATGTTGTCATTGCAGGGGGTGGGCATAACAGCCTGGCCTGTGGCGCGTGGCTGGCCCGGAGCGGTCTAAAAGTCTGTGTGGTCGAGCGTAATCCATGGATTGGCGGGGGGTGTATTACCCGCGAAGTGACCCAGCCGGGGTTCAAACATGATCTCTTTGGATCAAGTCACGTGTGGATACATGCGAACCCTGATTTTCAAGAATTGCTGCCCGAACTTGAACAGCATGGGCTGGAATACCTTTGGGAGCAAAACCACATCACCGGCCATCCGAATCTGAACGGCGACGGGGTTGTCGTCTACAAGGATGTGGACAAAACCTGCGAAAGCATCGCGAAATATTCGGTGAATGACGCGAAACGTTACCGCGAGATTTACGACAAATGGCATGAAATCCGCGATGGATTCATCAAGGGCATGTTCTCTCCGCCCGCGAAACCAGGCGTGATGCCAAACGCGTTGCAAGACAGCTATGAAGGGCTGTTGAAGCTGAAGGAGTTCAACCTCTCATCCCGCCAATTCGTGATGCAGAATTTCGAAAGCGATACCGTGCGCGCATTCATTCTGGGCTGGGCCATGGCGCCGCAAATCTTTCCCGATACTGAATGCACGGGTCAGTCCTTCTATATCTTGATCCCAGGCATCCACACCTATGGGGCGGCGATCCCCAAAGGTGGATCGATGATGTTGCCGACATCTTTGGCCAACTACATCAAAGCGCATGGTGGGGAAGTTTTGACCGAAGCGCCGATAGACCGTTTTGTCATGGACAGCGACGGGTCATGCGTCGGTGTGCGTCTGGAAAGCGGAGAGGAAATCACTGCCTCAAAAGGCGTTGTGACGGGGCTGGGGATGAAGGTGTCGTTCCTGGACTGTATGGACCCAAATGACTTGCATCCAGAGTTTGTGAAGGCCTGCCAGAACTATTCCTATGGTTCTGTCTCTATTGCGCGGGTGCATTACGCGCTGAACGAGCTGCCCGATTATAACAATGGTGACGATATGAACGCCTGCGCGTTCCACCGCATTTTCGGCACGATGCAGGACATCGACGTCCAGTATGGCGAGATCATGATGGGTAAGGCCCCCACGAACCCGTTCCTGTGGTCTGCAGGCTGGACCAAGCTTGATCCCGGACGTGCGCCAGAGGGCAAGCACACTCTGATTTTAGACACTTTTGTGCCCTCGCGCTTGGCCGATGGCACAAACTGGGACGACTATATCGAAGAATACACCGAGAAGGTGCTGATGAAGGTCATGCGCCGCTACACATCCAACATGGATGACAGTAACATTCTTGGTGCCTACTATGAGACTGGCGTGAGCCTTGAGGCCGCCAATCCGGCCTTTGTCTCGGGCAATACCACCGGGGGCGAACGGCTGCTTAGCCAGATGGGCTACATGCGCCCGCTGCCGGGTTTCAGCCAATATAAATCACCGATCAAGAACCTCTATATGACCGGCCCAAGCTGCCATCCCGGCGGCGGGATCACGGCGATGGGTACGATCACTGCCAATGTCATGCTGCGCGATTGGGGAATGCCCCACCGCCCGCTTAGCTAAATCCGAAGGACACCACGATGCGCAAACCGATCGAGAAGTATACCGCCCTTGTCATGCAACCCCATGTCGAGGTCGCAACCGACCGCGAAGGCATCAAGCGCAACTTGCAACGCGCGCTTGATCTGATTGATTTCGGCGTTGGTTACTACTGGGAAGTCCCGGTGCGGTTGGTCGTTTTCCCCGAGTATTTCTTGCAAGGCGTAACGACGCCTGGAAAGGGCGAACACGGGCTCGAGGACTTCATGAAAAAGGCCATCACATTTGATGACCCGGAAATGCAGGCACTGATCGACAAGTGTAAGGAATACAATCTCTATATCTCGGGCGGCGGTGTGATTGAGAAAGTGCCGGAGTTCCCGGACCGCTGGTTCAACACCGCATTTATTCTTGGTCCCAACGGGGTCGAGCTGCGCTATCACAAATACCACATCCCGGCGTCGATTGGGTTGGGCACGTCGCCTCATGATATGTGGGACGAATATTCCGAGGTTTTTGGCGGTGATATCAAAGATATCTTCCCTGTTCTGGACAGCCCTATTGGCAAGCTGGGCTGCATGACTTGCCATGACGGCTGCACCCCCGAAGCGTCGCGCGCGCTGGGCTTTAATGGGGTCGAGGTGATTTGCCACCCAGTCGCATTGCAAGAAGTCGAAGGCGTGTCCGAGCCATGGGATTTCTGGATGTTCACCCGCCGGACCCGTGCCCACGACAATATGGCCTATGTGCTGGGCTCCAACTGGGGCACGGTGGATTATCAGTATTATCCAAAGGCGTTCTGCGCGGGCAATTCGTTTGCCATTGACTACACCGGGATGGTGCTGCGCCACGCGCCCTATCCAGAAGAGCAAGTGCTGTCGGTTACAATCGATATCGAGGCACAGCGCGAACACCGCACCCGCATCAACCACAACACCTGGGTCGATGTGCGCACCGAGGCTTTCCGCCAGATTTATGAAGAGCCGATCTACCCCCCCAACCTGTTCCCGTCGGGCAATCCGCCACGCAACCTCGCCCACAAAATGACGGGTGCTTATACGTCTATGGACAAGATGTATGAACGAGGTCAGCTGGAGATGCCGTTCGACAAGGCGGGGATGAAACACTCGGACTTGCTGAAATCCCGCATCACACGCGCGCAGAATGTCGGCGCACTTCGGAAGGACTGATCCCATGCGCGTGACCACGCCTATCGCGGATATGGATATCTCGATTGACCGGCTTCGTGTCGAGGATGGTGTGTTGGTTATGACCAACTCTGACGATGACGCCATGCAGACCCGCACGGTGATGAATCCGGAAGATGTTCGCAAAATTTTTGGGGCATTGATGCGCCCCAAAGTGTTGTGGTTCGCGTTCACCTGCCTGTTTCGCAGCAACGCGGATGGCGCACGCCCCGCAGATGTGACCGAAAGCCACCCAACCCCCAACCCTTGGTGAGACCGACGAGACCATGAATATGCAAAACAAAGTCAAAAACACCATGACCGGTGCAGATGTCATCGTATCCTCGTTGAAAGCCAACGGGATCGATACAGTGTTTGGTCTGCCGGGGGGACAGCTCGATAACCTGTTTGACGCGGTGCAGCGGACCGATGGTGACACCAAGATCATCCGCTCTCGTCATGAGCAGGGCGCGGCTTATATGGCCTTCGGCGCGGCACGCTCCACCGGGAAGCCTACGGTGTTTTCCGTGGTGCCTGGGCCGGGGATTATGAATGCGATGGGCGCGCTTTCGACTGCGTGGGCGGCCAATAGCCCGGTTCTGTCCATGTGTGGGCAAGTGGCCTCGGACGCTATCGGCTCGGGGCGCGGCTATTTGCACGAGCTACCCGATCAGCTGGCGACAATGCGCACGATGTTGAAACACGCGGAACGGATCGACAGCCCGCATAACGCGCCGCATATGATCAATGACGCGTTGGTGGCGATGCAAACGGGTCGTCCCGGCCCCGCGCATCTGGAAATGTCGCCGGACGTGATGGGGTTAGAGAGTGGGTATGTCCCAACGCCAGCGACAACTGTACCTGCCGGACCTTGCACCGCAATCGCTGATATCGAACAGGCGATCGCACTTCTGAAAAACTCCAAGCGCCCGCTGATCTATGTGGGCGGAGGCGCCACCCACGCGGCCGATCAGGTCAACACGCTGGCAAATCTGATCGAAGCCCCGGTGACGTGTTTCCGGTCAGGGCGGGGCATCGTCGATGATCGCGATTATCACGCACAGGTCTTCCCTGCGGGGCGTCGTCTGTGGAAAGACGCCGACGTCGTGTTCGCCATCGGCACGCGCTTGAAGTATGCGCAGATGTATTGGGGGCTGGACGAAAATATCAAGATTATCCGGCTTGATATCGACCCCAAGGAATTTGGACGCTACGCCCAACCGGCTGTGGCGTTGCATGGCGACGCGGTGGTGACGCTCGACGCTCTCCTCCCAGCATTGACCGACGAGATCAAAACACCGCGTCCGTCACGCGAAGAAGAATTGACCAAACTCAAGACCGAGCTGCACGCCGAAATGACCGCCAATGTTGGCCCGCAGATGGAGTATCTGAGCGCCATTCGCGAAGTGCTGCCCGATGACGGCATTTTCTGTGATGAGATTACGCAGGTTGGCTTTACTTCGTGGTTCGGCCTGCCAATTCACCGTCTACGCGGCCACATCAACTGCGGATTTCAGGGCACGCTGGGCTATGGATTTGCCACCGCGCTGGGCGTGAAAGCGGCTAACCCCGATACGCCAGTGGTTAGCATTTCGGGCGATGGGGGGTTCCTGTTTACGGCCACCGAACTGGCGACGGCAGTTGAATACGGTATCAATCTTGTATGTGTTGTGTTCAACGACAACCGTTACTCAAACGTCTATCGTCAACAAAAAGAATGGTATGACGGGCGCTTTATCGCATCGGACTTGCACAATCCCGATTTTGTGGCGTTTGCTCGGAGCTTTGGCGCAAATGCCGAACGTGTTGAGGGCCCAGCCCAACTGAAAGCGGCGCTAGAGCGCGGTTTGTCGGCGAAAGGCCCGACAATCATCGAAGCCGTTCAGCAGAAAAACCTGCCAGCCCCGTGGCAATACATCCTTGAGGCCCCGGTGCGCGGCCCGAATGCGGAGGGCGCGTAACGGATGGCGGTGCATAAGCTCTCTGACGCGACAAAGGCGTGGTTGGCCGATCCGGTACCGTTTCGGATTGGTGGAATGCCCGTGGCCGAAGGTGAAATTCGCGCGCTGATCAATCCTGCCACGGGTGCGGAATTTGCGAGCGTTTGCGCGGGAACTGCGGACCATGTTGATCGCGCGGTAGGTGCTGCCCGAGACGCATTTGGATCTGGCGCGTGGGCGAACATGAACCCGACCCTTCGCGCCCGGATCATGTGGCGTCTGGCTGATCTGATCGAGGAGCACGCCGAAGAACTGGGTGAGCTTGAAACGCTATGCATGGGCAAACCATTCGTTGCGGCATCAAAAATGGAAGTGCCGTTTTTTGCGGAGACTTTCCGGTACTACGCGGGCTATTGCACCAAGATTGCGGGACAAAGCGGCGCGCTGTCTTTCCCGGTTGGCGACTTGCATGGGATGACCTTCCATGACCCGGTCGGCGTGGTTGGGATGATCCTGCCTTGGAACGGACCGCTTGTGATAGGTGGCTGGAAAATCGCGCCGGCGCTGGCAACGGGCTGTACCATGGTGATCAAGCCTGCCGATATCACGCCACTTAGCCTTCTGCGTTTTGCCGAACTCGCGGCGGAAGCGGGTGTGCCTGATGGGGTGATCAATATCGTGACAGGGCCCGGTTCGGTCGTGGGGGCAGCAATTGCCAGCCACCCAGAGATCAACAAGTTGGCCTTCACCGGATCGACCGGGGTCGGGCGCGGGCTGGTACATGCCTCGGCCGACAGCAATCTTAAGAAGCTTTCGTTAGAGCTGGGCGGGAAATCCCCGATAGTAGTGTTCCCCGACGCCGATTTGGACGCAGCGGTAAACGGTGCTGCGGATGCGATTTTCGGAAATTCCGGGCAGGTCTGCGTGGCGGGATCGCGGCTTTATGTCAACAACGACATCCGCGAAGAATTCACGGCTCGACTGGCCGACAAGGCTCGTTCCCTGAAAATGGGCGACCCGTTTGACGATACGACCGATCTTGGTCCTGTTTCCTCCCACGGCCATTGTGCCGACATCGCCCGCCGCGTGACCGAAGGCCAGTCTCTAGGGGCTGATCTGGTCTGCGGCGGTGCGCCTGTTGCAGGGGATGGCGCGTTTTTTCCACCAACGATCCTGGCGGTCGATGATCAGACTAACCCGTTGGTGCAGGAAGAGATTTTCGGCCCGGTATTGGCCGTTCGCGGGTTCGATACAGAAGACGAAGCCATCGCGCTTGCCAACGGCACAGACTACGCGTTGGCCGGATCAGTCTGGACCAAAGACATTGACCGGGCGCTGCGTATGAGTCGCGCGATTTATGCCGGCATTGTCTGGGTCAACATTCATAACATCCCCGACCTGCACATGCCCATCGGAGGGCATGATCAATCCGGTTGGGGGCGCGAGTTGGGCCAGCAAGGCTTGTCGGAATACCTACAAACGAAATCGGTGATGATCTCTATCGCCGGAAAGGACTGAACAATGTCGATTGCGGCAAAAGAAACGCTGTCGAAGGTGGCTCCATACAAGCAGGGTCAAAGCACGATTGAAGGGGTGGATCAGGTGATCAAGCTCTCATCAAACGAGCTGCCCTTTCCGCCCAGCCCGAAAGCGGTCGAGGCGTTTCACGCAACTGAAGTTGATCTGGGCCGTTACCCGGACGGATCACAGGCCGGGCTGCGCGCAGCGGTTGCGACAGTGCATAACCTGCCCGAGGCCAACATCTTTGCGGGCAATGGCTCGGAAGAGGCACTCGGCCTGATCATCCGCACTATCCTGTCGGCAGGCGACGAGATCGTGATCAGTGAAAACAGCTTTATGATGGCTGAGATTTATGCCCGTTCGGTCGGGGCTGAGGTTGTGAAATGCGCCGAAACCGACTTCCGCGTGGATGTGAAAGCCATGGCTGCGGCGGTGACGGACAAAACCAAGATGGTCTATATCTGCACGCCAAATAACCCGACGGGCACTTATACAACGGCTGCCGAACTCGAATGGCTTGAAGCGCAGTTGCCTGAAGATATGCTTTTGCTTGTCGATGCGGCCTATGCCGAATTTGTCGACGCTGACGACTACGAAAGTGGGCTGTCCATGTTCTCGACCGAGGGGCGCGTGGCCGTCACAAGGACGTTTTCCAAGGCCTATGGGCTGGCAGCACAGCGGATCGGCTGGGCGGTCGCGCCGGATCGCGTCGTGGATGCGGTTGCGCGACTACGCACTCCGTTTAACACCAATGCAGCAGCGCTGGCCGCGGCAGAGGCGGCGGTCCTGGATCAGGACTATCTGGCTGCAACAGTGGCCCGGATGAATACGATCCGTCGCCAATTTGTTGCTGATCTCGAAGCGTTAGACCTGCACGTGGTGCCCAGTCAAACCAACTTCGTTCTGATCGTCTTTGGTGACGGTGGGGATGAGGCAAAAACCATAGATGCGGCCTTGCAAAAGGCGGGCATTCTAGGGCGGCCCGTTTCAGGCGAGGCCAATGAATTTAGGATTTCGATCGGCACTGAGGAGGAGATGTCGAAAACCATCGCGGTAATCCGCGACTGGGCCCAATCACGGGCGAAGTCCAATACCTGACCGCAGGTCCTGCCTGGCGGTTCATCTTCTACCCGCGCCGGACGGGCAGAGGATCATAACAATCCCGGCGATTAAGGGAGGCCAATATGACCTTTAACTACACGATCAAGGCCAGCATGCTTGCGCTGATGACCTCTGTCGCAGCGCCTGCATTGGCAGACAGTGATGTCTCGCATAACTGGAATTCGGACGGCGAAGCGGCGGCGATGCGCGTCTTCCGCGACAAATATGTCGAGATGGGCGGAACGTGGAAAGACACGTCGTTCCCGGATACGGAAGCCAGTATCTCATCTGTGAAAACCCGCGTCATCGGCGGTACACCCCCGATGGCGCTGCAGTCGTCGCTTGGCGGCGTGATGCGCGAATTTGCGGAAAGCGGTTTGTTGCAGAATATGGATGACGTCGCTTCGGCAGGCGGCTGGGCGGGCAATTTGTCCGAAAGCTTGGCTGAAGTCGGCAAATATGACGGCAACTGGGTGGCAGCACCCGTATTCGTTGACGTGATCAACTGGCTTTACACCAACAATGACGCCCTTGCAGCCGCAGACGTTCAACCACCCAACAGTTGGGATGATTTCAAAGCCTCGCTGCCAAAGCTAAAGGAAGCCGGCATCATTCCATTGGCGGTCGGTGGCCAGTCTTGGCAGGAAGCTATCTTGTTTGATCATGTGCTTTTGGCTGTCGGCGGCGCAGCTCTTTACGAAGGATTGCTGACCGGTGATTCGGACGTCGTGAAATCTGACGCCGTGCTGAAAGCGCTGGAAGAAATGGGTTCGTTGAAAGAGTTCACGGATGAAGGCAAGTCTGGCCGCAGCTGGAACGACACAAACACGCTGATGCTGTCCAACAAAGCCGCTTATTTCTTCATGGGCCCATGGGCCGCTGGTGGATATGGCGATATGGGCCCAGAGGGCGGAAAATGGTCTTGCCGCCTGACCCCATGGGACAACAGCCTGACGGTTGTCGCAGATGGGTTCCAGTTCATCGCAGTTGAAGATGACGCCGATAAAGCCGCGCAGGCATTGTTTGCCAATGCCGTAATGGACCCTGCCACGCAGGTCGCCGCTGCAAAGGCAAAGGGAACGCTGCCTGCGACAAACAAAGCCGACCCAGCTGACTTTGATGGCTGCCCGGCCAAAGCTGTGACTGCGATGGGCAGTGCTGTGACGGCCACCCATTGGAATGGTCGCGCAATCGACGTTGGGACGGCCGTAAAAGACAACGTCTCGGCGTTCTGGAACGGGTCAATTGATGCGCAGACCGCACATCAAAACCTGATCGCGGCTCTGGTTAAGTAAGGCAAGCACACGAAAAACTTGGGCGCGGACCGCGTTCTGCGCCCAAGGACCTCGATCAAAACCAAGAGGGAAGGAGCATTGCGATGCAGGTCTCCTCGAACCGGATAAAGGCATGGCTGGTATTGCTGCCAACCATCGTCGTCGCGCTCTACTTCATCTGGGGTTTTGCGCTGTACACCGGATATCTGTCGTTCACCAAGTCTAAGTTCCTGCCCAAGCACACTTGGAATGGTGTTGAAAACTATAGCGCCCTTTTTGCCGATGATCGTTGGTGGGTGGCCTATACTAATATGTTCCTGTTCGGCGGACTTTACCTTGCGGGCTGCATTGTGCTTGGTGCCGGTCTTGCCATGCTTCTTGATCGTCTGACCAAGGGCGAAGCACTGTTTCGCACCATGTACCTTTACCCCATGTCGCTGTCGCTTGTTGTGACTGGCTTGGCCTGGCAATGGATTTTGAACCCGACCAGCGGCATCCAACAAATCGTACGCAATACGGGGTATGAAAGCTTTAGCTTCAACTGGCTCGTGTCGCCGGATTACGCGATCTACACGATTGTGTTCGCGGCGGTCTGGAATGGCACAGGATTGATCATGATCTTGTTTCTGTCTGGCATCAAATCCGTGGACGGCGAGATTTGGAAAGCCGCGCGCATCGACCGGGTGCCAACCTGGCGTGTCTATGTCTCAATCATTCTTCCGCAACTTCGGACCACCTTGCTGACAGCGGTGATGCTGTTGGGTTTTCAGGTTGTACGCAGTTTCGACGTCGTTGTCGCGCTGACTAACGGTGGCCCGGGTTACGCCTCTGACGTGCCTGCACGTTATGTATTCGAGTACTTCTTCCAGCGCGGGCGTATCGGGCAGGGGGCGGCTGGCGCGGTCATTATGGTCGTCACGATGATCATGATCATCATGCCATATTTGCTTTACGAAGTTCGGAGGAAGGAAGCATGAGACGCCAATACACCTTCAAAACCGCAGCGCTTTATGCAGCTTTGGTTTTCTTCGGACTGTACTTCCTTGCACCGCTTTATGTGATGCTGGTGGCCTCGTTCAAAACACTGACCGAAGTGCGCAATTCCTCGATCATATCCTTGCCCGAGGTGTGGACAATCGAGCCATGGGTCAAAGCGTGGTCCAGCGCGTGTTCTGGGCTGGACTGTAATGGGATCAAACCCTTCTTCCTTGTCACCTTTGAAATCGCCATCCCAGCGGTGATCCTTGCGATCCTGTTCGGCGCTTTAAACGGCTACGTCATGGCAAAGTGGAGGTCCAAGGGCGCAGACATTCTGTTCGCGGCCCTTCTGATCGGCAGCTTTGTCCCACTTCAACTCTACTTAATTCCGCTGGCAGTCACCTTGCGCGAGCTTGGTGTGTTCGGCACCACGGCGGGGTTGATCTTGATCCACACCGTCTATGGTATTCCGCTGACCACGATGCTCTTTCGTAACTACTACGTCACGCTCCCGGACGAGCTGATACGCGCGGCGATTATGGACGGGGCGGGGTTCTTCAAGATTTTCTTCGCGATCATATTGCCGCTGTCACCTGCGATTATGGTGGTCGCGCTGATCCTCGTTTTCTCTGGGATTTACAACGACTTTCTGTTCGCTCTGACGTTTGGGGATACGGCCAAGCGGCCGATCATGGCTGCGGTTCAGAACATCGTCGCCTCGTCCTATGGGGTGAAGGAATACAACATGAATATCGCGGCCGTGATGATCTCGGCGCTTCCGACCCTGTTGTTGTTTTTGGTCGCGGGCAAGTTCTTTGTCCGTGGTCTGACGCAAGGCGCGGTGAAAGGATAAGACATGTCTTTGAAATTGAAAAACATCGTGAAGAACTACGGCAGCGTCGAAGTGCTGCATGATATCTCGATCGAGATCGAGAAGGGGGATTTTCTGGTGCTGTTGGGGGGGTCTGGCTGCGGGAAGTCGACGCTGTTGAATTGCATCGCGGGACTAGAAGAAACCACCGGCGGTGTGGTCGAGATTTTGGGGCGCGACGTAACACACGTGGACCCGGCAGATCGCAACGTGGCCATGGTGTTCCAGTCATACGCGCTTTATCCGACGATGAGCGTGGCACGCAATATCAGCTTTGGTCTGGAATGCGCGCGCGTGCCCAAAGCCGAACGCAAGCTGGCGGTTGATAAAGTCGCAAAGCTTTTGCAGATCGAACCGTTATTGGATCGCAAGCCCAGTCAGCTATCAGGAGGTCAGCGACAACGCGTGGCCATCGGCAGGGCGTTGGTGCGTGACCCTGATATTTTCCTTCTGGACGAGCCTATGTCGAACCTCGATGCCAAGCTGCGCAACCAGATGCGGTTTGAATTGCGAGAGCTTCACCGCAGCCTTGGTCGAACCTTCGTTCTTGTGACCCATGATCAGATCGAAGCCATGTCGATGGCCACCAAGGTTGCCGTGTTGGACCAAGGATATGTTCAGCAATTTGGCACGCCCTATGACGTGTTCCACCGCCCGGAAAACCGCTTCGTTGCGGAGTTCATTGGGGTCAACAAGATGAACTTTCTTGAGGGCGAAATTCGGACCCAGGACGGCGCACCACGTTTTGTCATCGGGTCCCATTCTGCACCTTTGTCCGGTTACGATTTCATCACGCCACCGCAGGACGGCCAGAAAGCCACTCTGGGGGTTCGGCCAGAAAATATCTACCGGCAAAAAGAGCGGCTGGAGGGTCACGAATGCCTTGAGGCGCATCTGACAGTACTGCGGTCCGAACTGACCGGAAGCGATGTTCAGGTGTGGTTCGACTTCGAACAGCAGACCATCGCCAGCCGCTTCAGGTCGTCGCGTACCCCTGATGAAGGGGCCGAGGCCACGCTTTATATGGACATGCAGAACGTGTCTTTGTTTGACCCTCAATCCGGAAAACGGCTATGAACTCTCGTTAAGTTCGCGTTAGGAGCCTTCTATGCTCAATCTTCCTCAGGATCGTTTGTACCAAAAGGTCGCTGCTGACCTTGCGGCCCGTATTGCGCAGGGAGAATTCAATAAGGCTGAAAGGCTACCAACCGAACGCGCATTGTCCGAGATGCTATCGGTGTCCCGCACGACTGTGCGCGAAGCGCTGCTGGTGCTGGAGCTTCATGGGCTTGTCGAAATTCGCGGTGGGTCCGGCAGCTATGTGGTCGATACAGGACCCGGACGTAGCCTGTTGGAACCGGTCCTGGAGTTTGGCACCTCGATCCGAGACAGCCTTGAAATCCGCATGTGCCTTGAGGTGCAACTGGCCGGGCTGGCCGCGGAACGCAGAACAGATGACAACCTTGCAACGCTGCAAGCGGCTTTGAATCGCGGATGGGAAGATTTTCGCAACGAGACGTTTCGCCATGACCCGAAAGATGATCCAGACGGAGTGTTCCATGTCGAGGTCGCGCGTGCCGCACAGAATGCCACCGCCGCACATCTGATACGCGAGCTATGGAATGTAATGCGTTCGCCTTTGTCCGAGGCTGCCGAAAATCTGGTTCAGATCGAGCAATATGCAGAATTGTCCCTGTTGGATCACGATCGCATATTGGCGGCCTTGATCGCACGGGATGCCAGTGCGGCGCGTGATGCGATGCAGCGGCACCTTACCCGGTATCAGAAGATTATCGGTTGGGCGGATCAGCCAGCATACTGACCTTTTCTGACCACCAAGAGACCCCCAAAATTGCGATACGATAAATGCGCCCGCCACTGGGCTGTGCCCGCATGTCATACGGGCGTCATAAGAAGCATATCGAATGATTTGAGGGCGTTAAAATACCTGACAAATATAATAAGGATAGTTTACCTGATAAAAATTGTCGTGTAATAGAACGTCAACGATTCAGAGAACGAGGATACCATGACCTTCAAGAACACCCTTTTGGCCTTGCCTTTGCTGCTCGGTTCTACCGCGCTGGCGCAGGCTGCCGAACCAGCCGACGTGCTGACCACCTATGCCGACATCGCACTTGCCGGATACGAAGATAGCCTGACTACGGCAAAGGCGCTGAAGGTCGCCGTGGATGCACTGGTTGCCAGCCCATCCGAAGGCACATTGCAAGCGGCAAAGGCTGCGTGGCTCCGGGCGCGCGTCCCCTATCAACAAACCGAGGCATACCGCTTTGGTAACCCGACCGTCGACGACTGGGAGGGTAAGGTGAACGCTTGGCCGCTGGATGAAGGGATGATTGACTATGTTGATGTCCTTGTCGCAGACAAGGATGCTGGCGAAGGGGCAAGCAACTATGGCGTCAATGACGAAAACCCGTTTTCGACAGCCAATGTGATCGCAAACCCCGCATTGACGGTTGGCGGCAAGTCCATTGACGCAAGCAAAATCACCCCAGAGCTTCTTGAGAGTCTTCAGGAGATCGACGGTATCGAGGCCAATGTAGCAACCGGATACCACGTTATCGAATTCCTTCTTTGGGGTCAGGATCTGAACGGTACAGATCATGGGGCGGGGATGCGCCCTGCCACGGACTACGACCTTACCAACTGTACCGGTGGCAATTGTGATCGTCGCGCAGATTATCTTGTGACCGCTGCGAACCTTCTGGTCAGCGATCTGGAAGAAGCTGTGGCGAATTGGTCCGAAGGCGGGCAAGGGCGCACCGATGTGACCACGGACACCGCAAAGGGCGTGAAGATGGCCTTCACTGGTATGGGCAGCCTGTCTTACGGCGAGCTTGCTGGCGAGCGTATGAAGCTTGGCCTGTTGCTCAATGATCCAGAAGAAGAGCATGATTGCTTCTCGGATAACTCGCACAACTCGCACTACTTCGATGCTTTGGGCATCCGCAATGTTTATACCGGGCGCTACGTCCGCATTGACGGATCCGTTGTTGAAGGCCCGTCGCTTTATGATCTGGTACAGGCCAATGACGAGGCGTTGGCGAACAACCTGCTGGTTGATCTGGACGAGACGATGATCGCGATGAGCGGTATCGTAACAGCCGCTGAGGGTGGCACGTCGTATGACCAAATGCTCGGCGTTGATGCAGCTGGCGGTGCCTTGGTTCAGAATGCGATCGATCACCTGGTCGAGCAGACCCGCAACATTGAACGCGCCGTTGTGGTCGTAAGCGGTGCAGAGCTCGCCGTCGAGGGATCGGATAGCTTGGACAATCCGACGGCTGTCTTTCAGTAAGATCGCACATATTGTCTTTTAAATCAGGGCATTGCGATCATCTCGCGATGCCCTTTTTCATTGAAAATGGCTTGCAAAACCCGACATTTTCTGTCAGATAAATCGAGCAGCCCGCACCGATTGCCAGCGAACCATACAATATGTTTCGGGAGGGCCCGCAATCCTCGGCACCCCTCAGGCCATGCCGCCTTCCCGGAAACGAAACCCGGAGCGGACTATGACACATGATCCCTGTACGGCGCCCAAACATGGTGATGCGGCTCTCTTGGAAACAGCGGGGCTTGATGCTGATGAGCGCGCAGTCTTGCATGTTATGCGATATTTTTTCCAAAGCTTCACACGCTCAAGCACACAGGGATGGATGGGGACCTTTCGACACGCGCTTGATCAATTCCCTGCTGATCAGGCCGCAAATGTTGCGCTGGCCGTGTTGTCGGTTGTGCAGAACATGCGGATATCGCGTCGCGAAGTGTTTCGTTTCTCAAACCCTGATTGCCCGGGCTGCTGCAAAGTGCTGTGCGATGATGAGCGCCAGTTGATCGGCATTGTCGTTGCCATGCGGCGGGGGCAAATATCCCGTGCGCATACCCATGCGTTGTTGATCTGCGAGGGCAACGACACAGCGCCCGTTTTGCAGGCCACCAGGGAATTGTCACATATCCTGGCACATTGTTCGAATATTTCGGGCCATGCGATCCCGAAGGGATCGGAACAGGCCGGGTTATCTGAAGGGATGTAGCCCATGACCGTTCACCGGACTACCGTTTGACGGAGAAGGTAGAAAGGCCGCGCGAGGGGATGCGCGACCTTTCATGAGTGGTCGTTCGGGTGAACGTGGGTATAGCAAGACCCTATGCATATTGCTGGACCGATCAAGAATGACCCCGGGGAAATGTCATTGGAACGAACTGTTTCCATTAAATGACCACGGGTCATTATTCATCCTGGATGTTCCTCACGCACAGATAAAATCCACCAAAGGTGGTGCGATTCTTCTAAGTACGCGGTGTGATAGCACCCGGTTGGCCGACCACCTCGCACGCCAGATCATGCCCCGCTTTCATGCAGGTAGAGGCTGGTGCACCTTGCAAGAGTGCTGCCAAAAATCCACCGTTGAAACTGTCCCCTGCGGCGGTGGTGTCGACAACGGTTTTGGCCGCAGGAAAACTGATGTTGTCGCCTTGGGCCGGATCAAGCGATACCGGGCCGAGGCTTCCGCGCTTCAGGGCGCCTTGCGTCAGACCATACGTTCGTAGCCGGGCGAGTACGGTTTGTTCGTCAGCCTCTTCGAACAAAGCCATTTCGTCGTCGACAGAGGGAAGTGCGATATCGGTGATCGACCATGCGCGTGACACTGTTTCGCGGGCGGCCTGCACGTTTTCCCAAAGCTTTGGACGATAGTTGCTGTCAAATGCAAAAGCGACGTTGTCCGAGGCGCGCAGCTGCGCCACCTTATCCAGCACCTTGTTTCGCTGATCTTGACCGATGATCGCCAGCGTAATCCCAGATAGGTAAATGATGTCGGCCTGGGCGAAGACATCAAGCTCTTTTGGGTCCTGAAATAGAGTACGGGCCGCGGAGTGTTCGCGCCAATAAAAGAAAGACCGTTCGCCCGCCGCGTCCGTTTTCACTGCATACAGGCCTAGATTTCGTGACGCGTCATAGCGGATTGCTTCGGTGTCCAGTTGTTCGCCTTTGGCAAGCGCGAGTGCGCCGGCGGACAAGGGGTCATGACCTATTCGGGTCTGATATGCGACCTCTCCATTACTGCCCAAACATCTTTTGCAATAAACTGCCGCGTTGAAGCTGTCGCCCGCGAACCCGACAGCGAAGCCATCGCCATCGCTTTCCGAATGCCTCAGCTCGCCCATAACTTCGCCTGCGAAAACGATGCGTTTTCTCATTGTCATAAGCTCCTTTTCACGTCCGCTGCACCCTCACAAATCCTTTTATTGCTTGCAACAGATTTAATACTTGCCGAGCGATACAAAAGAAAACGGCGCGCCAGCTTGGGCGCGCCGTTCCATTCTTGCGCTTATTGACCTTAATTCAGCGCCTTGTCGGTGATCGCGCTGGTCCATGCACCTGATGGCTCGGCTGTAATCACGGGGTCAGAGCCGCCACCCAGCAGCGTTTCCACCGTGCGCTTGTATGCCGCTTCGTCCAACGCGCCATTTGATCCAGCGGTCAGTTTGGCAATCTCGCCCATCATGCGGACCTGATGCTTTTCGGTCTGTGCGCCGGTCTCGTCATACTCAAGAACGATCATGGCTGCATCGGCTGGGTTTTCTTCGGCCCACTTCCAGCCTTTCATCGAGGCGCGGACAAAGCGTTCCATCTTGTCGACAAAGGCCGGATCGCTCAGCTTGTCTTCCATGACATAAAGACCATCCTCAAGCGTTGCGACGCCCTGATCTTCATATTTGAACGTGATCAATTCATCGGGTGAGACACCGGAGTCGATGACCTGCCAATACTCGTTATAGGTCATGGTCGAAATGCAATCGGCCTGACGTTGCAGCAATGGATCGACGTTGAAGCCCTGTTTCAGCACTTCCACGCCCTTATCGCTGGCACCATCTGTGGCGATGCCCAATTGAGACATCCAGCTCATAAACGGAAACTCGTTGCCGAAGAACCAAACGCCCAGCGTGCGATTAGCCAAATCGTTGGGGGTTTCGATCCCAACGTCATTCCAGCATGTCAGCATCATGCCGGACGAAGCGAAAGGCTGTGCAATGTTGACCAGTGGCAGGCCTTTCTCGCGGGCGGCAAGGGCGGCCGGCATCCATTCAACGATCACGTCGGCTCCGCCACCTGCGATCACCTGAGTGGGCGCAATGTCTGGACCACCGGGCAGGACAGTGACATTCAGATCTTCGTCTGTGTAAAACCCGTTCTCCAACGCGACGTAGTAGCCCGCAAACTGGGATTGCGTAACCCACTTGAGTTGCAGGGTCACATCATCTGCGGCCATTGCCGTGCTAGAGGTAACAGCAAGGGCGGCTGCCCCAATCACTGATTTGAAATTCATGTCTCTCTCCTTGTTGAACTTAGTTAGTTTTTATTTGTTTTGCTCAGCCTCTTTGGGATGGGTGCCAGAACGTCACCTTCTTTTCAAACCATGCAACGATACCATAAAACATGGTACCTGCCATCGCCGCCACGGCAATTTCCGCCCAAACCAGATCAATCGACAGACTGCCAACGCCTGTTGAAATGCGGAACCCCATGCCGCGTGTGGGCGATCCGAAATACTCAGCAACGATAGCGCCGATCAGGGCCAGCGTTGCTGCGACTTTCAAACCGTTAAAGATAAAGGGCATAGCGGCGGGGATGCGAAGTTTGATCAAGGTCGAGAAATAGCCCGCTGCATAGGTCTTCATAAGGTCTCGCATCATCACATCAGTTTCGCGCAGGCCCTGCACCGTGTTCACCAATACCGGGAAGAAGACCATGACCACGACCACAGCGGCTTTCGAATGCCAGTCAAAGCCGAACCAGCTGACTAGGATCGGCGCCACGCCCACGATGGGCAGCGCTGCTACGAAGTTACCAATCGGCAACAAGCCGCGGGTCAGGAATGCCGAACGGTCAATCAGGATTGCCATCACGAAAGCCGCAATCGCTCCGATCAGATAGCCGCGTAAGGCGCCTTTCAGAACCGTTTGCTGAAAGTCCTCCCACAACATACCAGTCGAATTCGCGAAGGTTTTTGCCACGTCAGACGGGGCGGGCAGGATTGCGGCAGAGATATTGAAGGACCGTACCACGGCCTCCCACGCGACCAGAATGGTCAGGCCGAAGATCACCGGGACGATGACACGCACGGCAGTGGTATCGACCCATCTGGAGCGCACCATTACGACATTGGCCACCCAGGCCGCGATCCAGAAGATGAATGCAAGGACCAACCAACTCATGAGCGCATCCCCATACGGCGAAGCAACAGATGCTGCGTTCGGTCGATCAGTGTGACCAGAACACCCGCAAGAATTGCCGCCGCAAACAGCGCAGACCAGATCGCCAGCGGCGTGCCGAACTGATCACCGATCAGAATACGCGCGCCAAGGCCGCTGATTGCGCCTGTTGGAAGCTCTCCGACGATGGCGCCGACCAAGGCCGCAGCAATGCCGATTTTCAGTGAAGTGAATAGATAGGGAAGCGACGCGGGCATGCGCAATTTCAGGAACTGCTGCGCACGGGAAGACGAGTATGTTTTCAAAAGGTCAAGTTGTTCAGAGGTCGGCGAGCGCAGCCCTTTGACCATGCCGACCAGCACCGGGAAGAAGCACAGATATGATGAAATCAGCGCTTTCGGAAATCCGCGCCCGTCAATCCCGACTTGTGACGACAGCACGATGATCATGGGCGCAAGCGCGACGATTGGAACGGCTTGTGATATGATGGCCCAAGGCATCATCGACATCTCGATCACGCGCGATTGCACAATGGCTATGGCCCCGATGATCCCGATTGTCGTGCCAAGAAGAAATCCCCAGAATGTCGATTGCAGCGTGATCCAACCATGATAAATCAGGGACCGCTTTGACCATGCGCGACCCTTCAAAGCCATTGCTCCGGTCGTTTTCCATAACTCTTGACCCACTTGCATTGGGGTGGGCAGGCGCGGGCGATCGAGGTTGTAGCCTGTCGCAATATGCGCGCTGTTGTTGGCCATGAGGCTCCAACTTGAAACCTCGCGCCGTTCCACCGGTGTCTCTGGCGTGACGATTTCACCGGCGCGATCCGCTTGATCCAAGGCAACCCGGATATTCATGGGGGCCACGGCCAGAAACCATACGATTACGATCCCGGCCAGCACCGTCAGGACAGAAAGCGCGGTTTTAGTCATAGGAATGCCCCGCGCGCAGCCCTTCACGCACCCTGTGGGCCACGTCCAGAAACTCTTGCGTGTCGCGAATGTCCAAGGGCCGATCCTTGGGCAGCGGACTTTCGATCACATCCGAAATCCGACCCGGTCGCGGTGACATGACGACAATCTTGGTCGACAGATACACCGCCTCGGGGATCGAGTGTGTGACGAAGGCAATCGTCTTTTGGGTCTTGGCCCAAAGCTGCAATAGTTGTTCGTTCAGGTGATCGCGAACGATTTCATCGAGCGCTCCGAAGGGTTCGTCCATCAGCAGGATGTCCGCATCAAAGGCCAACGCGCGGGCGATCGAAGCCCGTTGCTGCATGCCGCCAGACAGTTGCCAAGGGAATTTTTTCTCAAACCCGGCCAAATCAACCAGCTCCAAAACGCGTTTGATCCGCTCGTCTTGGTCAGATTTTGAATACCCCATGATCTCCAACGGCAAGCGCACGTTGCGCCCGATGGTCCGCCATGGATAAAGTCCCGCATGCTGAAAAACATAGCCATAGGCGCGTGACTTCCGAGCCTCACGCGCGGACACGCCGTTGACAGTGATCGTGCCGCCGGTGGGTTCTTCAAGATCAGCCATGCACCGCAGAAACGTGGTTTTGCCACAGCCCGAGGGACCGATGAAGCTGACAAAATCGCCCTTGTTGATGTCGAGCGATACGTCTTTCAACGCGTGCACCGGCCCGTCATTGGTCTGAAAGGTCAGCGAGAGGTTCTCGGCCTTAATCACCGTTTCTGTGTTCAACTTAGACCCCTGTCGCCGGAATGCCGGTGCGTTTGACCGGCTGCGGCGCAGTCAGTTCTTTCCATTTGCTCAGCGCCGTGTTGACGGTCGCATTCGCTTCGCGTTCAACAAACTTGCCGTGGCCTTCTTGCGTTCTGATCTCGCCGTCATGTACGGCAACTTGGCCGCGTGTCAGCGTAAAGCGGGGTAGGCCTTTGACCTTGTGGCCTTCGAACACGTTGTAGTCGATGGCCGATTGCTGGCTGTCTGCCGCGATGGTCTTTTCTTTCTCGGGGTCCCATACAACAAGGTCCGCATCCGCGCCCACAAGAACAGCGCCCTTCTTGGGGTAGCAATTCAGGATTTTGGCGATGTTGGTCGAGGTTACAGCGACGAACTCGTTCATCGTCAGACGACCCGTCGCAACGCCGTTCGTCCAGAGCATCGGCATACGATCCTCCAGCCCACCGGTGCCATTCGGGATCTTGGTGAAATCGCCGACGCCATAGCGTTTCTGTTCGGTCGTGAAGGCGCAGTGGTCGGTGGCCACAACGCTCAGCGAGCCCGATTGTAGACCGGCCCAGAGGCTGTCTTGGTGCTGTTTGTTGCGGAAAGGGGGCGACATCACGCGACGCGCGGCGTGGTCCCAATCCTTGTTGAAATACTCGCTTTCATCCAAAGTCAGGTGCTGGATCAGCGGCTCACCCCAGACGCGCTTGCCTTGCATGCGGGCGCGGCGGATCGCTTCGTGGCTTTCCTCGCACGACACATGCACAACATAAAGTGGCGCACCCGCCATATCGGCGATCATGATCGCGCGGTTGGTGGCTTCGCCTTCGACTTGAGTGGGTCGCGAGTAAGCGTGTGCCTCTGGCCCCGTGTTACCCTCTGCCAGCAGCTTGGCCGACAGTTCTGCCACCACGTCGCCGTTTTCGGCATGGACCATCGGGGTCGCGCCGAGTTCCGCCAGACGGTTGAACGAGGCGAAAAGCTCGTCATCATTCACCATCAGCGCGCCCTTATAGGCAAGGAAGTGCTTGAACGTGTTGATGCCGCGTTCCTGCACGACGGTTTTCATGTCGTCGAACACCTGCTCGCCCCACCATGTCACGGCCATGTGGAACGAATAGTCACAGTTCGCGCGGGTCGATTTGTTGTCCCAGCGCTTCAGTGCATCCAGCAGGCTTTCACCTTGGTTCGGCAGGGCAAAATCCACGACCATCGTGGTGCCACCCGCCAACGCCGCCCGCGTGCCACTTTCGAAATCGTCCGAGGAATAGGTCCCCATGAACGGCATTTCCAAGTGCGTATGCGGGTCGATCCCGCCGGGCATGACATAGCAACCCGTTGCATCGAGCGTCTCGTCGCCCTTCAGGTCCGGTCCGATTTCGACAATTTTGCCGTTGTCGATCAGGACGTCGGCCTTATAGGTCAGATCGGCTGTGACGACGGTTCCGTTTTTGATGACTTTGGTCATTTCGTTACTCCCTAATTCGAATATGCCAGCGACAGTACTGGTGGCATATCAACGTCTATCCGACGTAAATTCACAAATGCCGAGCACTCGTTCAGCGCCTCCCAAATCTGAGGTTGGGCTGATTTTAGTTTGGCTGCGTTCTGGACATAAAGCGTCATTACTTTTCCCGGTTCTATGTGCGTAGTTGTTAGTCCGTCCCCCGGAGCATCCAACGACGTCATACAGTCAATCCAAGCATTCATATTTTGGCCATAGAATTCCGGAAAACCAAGTTCGCGCACAAACAAGTCGTGAAAGTCCTTCCACGAGGAAACATTCCCGACATCTATCCGCAAAATCACTCAACAATCTCCGCCGTCGCCAGCACCGCATGCATCAGCACATCCGTGCCTGCCGCCGCCCATTCCTTGGAGATGTCTTCCGCCTCGTTGTGGCTTAGCCCATCCACACAGGGGCACATGATCATCGCGGTGGGATAGATCTCGTTGATCCAGCAGGCGTCGTGGCCCGCGCCGGAGACGATGTCCATGTGGCTGTAGCCCAGCTCCTCGGCCGCGTCGCGCACGGCTTTCACGCAGCCCTCGTCGAAGGCGGGCGGGTCGAAGGTGCCGACCATCTCCCAGCTCATCTCAACACCGATATCAGCGCAGAGCTTTGGCGCGCGCTCGTCAAACTCTGTGATCATCGCGTCGATCACCTCTTGCAGGTGCGAGCGGAAATCGACTGTGCAGACGACCTTACCGGGGATGATGTTGCGCGAGTTCGGATAGACGTCGACATGTCCAATCGCACCCACCGCGTTGGGTTGGTGCTTCATCGCGATCTCGTGGACCAGTTCGGTGATCAGCGCCAAACCGCGCCCTGCGTTGATCCGCATCGGCATTGGGGTGGACCCTGTGTGGCTTTCCTTGCCCACAATCGTCACTTCCAGCCAGTTCAGGCCCTGTCCATGGGTGACGACGCCAATGTCTTTGCCTTCAGCCTCCAGAATGGGGCCTTGTTCAATGTGCAGCTCGAACATCGCGTGCATCTTACGTGCGCCGACCTCTTCGTCGCCGACCCAACCGATGCGCTTCAATTCGTCGCCGAATTTCAGACCTTCGGCGTCTTCCCGGTCGTAAGCCCAGTCTTGCGTGTGCTTCCCAGCAAACACGCCGGAGGCCAGCATGGCCGGCGCAAACCGCGTGCCTTCTTCGTTGGTCCAGTTGGCGATGACAATCGGGTGCTTGGTTTTGACGTTCAGGTCATTCATCGTGCGGACGGCTTCCAGCCCTCCGAGCACGCCCAGAACGCCGTCATATTTACCGCCTGTCGGCTGCGTATCCAGATGTGATCCCATATAGACGGGCAGGGCGGTGGGGTCCTCGCCCGCACGCGTGGCAAACATGTTGCCCATCGTGTCGAGCCCCATGGTCATGCCCGCAGCCTCGCACCATGTTTGAAACAGCGCGCGCCCTTCGGCGTCTTCATCGGTTAGCGTTTGGCGGTTGTTGCCACCGGCGATGCCGGGGCCAATCTTTGCCATCTCCATCAAGCTGTCCCAGAGCCGATCTGGGTCAATTCGCAGGTTCTTCCTGTTGCTCATATCCATCTCCCTTTGGGTACGCATGGCAGCTGGCGGATTATAGATTCCGTGTTTCCCTCAGGCTGGCGGATTTCTGCACGATCGGTCAATCTTTTTCTGCACGATCGTGCGGAAATTCCTATTTTTCGGGCAAAACTCGTGGCACAAGGTGAAATGCTGTGCGTGTTTCGCACAGGAAATGAGTGTGAAGAGCTGGCGTGAACAAGACGACAAGAGGCATACAAAGCCGCAATCGCGAAGAAAAGACGGCCCAGATTTTGGTCGCCGCCGAGAAGGTGTTTGCTGAGTTTGGCTATGCGGGTGCCTCGATCAGCCGGATCGCCGCACTGGCGGGCATTCCGAAATCCAACGTCGTCTATTATTTTGAGACCAAAGAAGCGCTGTACCGCCGAGTTGTGGGCGAGATATTCGATATCTGGCGCGCGGCGGCCGACAGCATCACCGTCGACAACGATCCGATCCGGGCGCTAGGCGAATACATCGATACGAAGCTCGATCTCGCACGTACGCGGCCCTATGGCTCGAAAGTCTGGGCCAACGAGATCATTCAGCGCGCGCCCATCGTTCAGGATTATCTGGAGGACGAGCTGCGGTCCTGGACCGAAAATCGGATCACAGTGATCGAGGCTTGGATCGCAAACGGCCAGATCAGGCCCATTAGTGCCCGCCACTTGCTTTATGCCATTTGGGCAACGACACAGCACTATGCCGACTTTACCCACCAAATCACGACACTGAACGATGGTGAGGAGTTCTCGAACCAGCAATGGGACGAGGCCAAGGCGGCATTGAAAGATTTGCTGCTATCCGGCGTTCAGCTGCATGGGGACGTCTGATGGCAAAAGCAGGTTCGACATCCCAGCCCACCCGCATTCAACGTGAAAAACGGCAGGCGATATTTGAGGCGGCGTTGGATGTCTTCTCGGAAAAAGGACTGCGCGGCGCGACGCTGGATCAGATTGCCAAGGCGGCGGGGATTTCGAAGCAGAACATCGTTTATTATTTCAACGGCAAAGAGGCGATTTATTCCGAATTGCTAGAGAGTCTGCTTGAGGAATGGGTCAGCCCACTGCGCGATCTGTCTGCGGATGGCGATCCAATGGAAGAAATCCTGACCTATGCAGGACGAAAGATGGAAATGTCGCGCGAGATGCCGCGCGAAAGCCGTTTGTTCGCGACAGAGGTTCTGCACGGCGCACCGCGTCTTGGCGATATGCTCGACAAAGACTTGAAGGCACTGGTGGATGAGAAAGCTGCGGTGATTGCGGGTTGGATGGTCGAAGGCCGCTTGGCGACGATTGACCCGCACCACCTGATCTTCTCGATCTGGGCGATGACGCAGCATTACGCGGATTTTGATCTTCAGGTGCAGGCCGTTTTGGGGCCAGTGCGCAGTGACACCCGGTTCGAGGATGCCGAGGTTTTCATAAAGCACATGTTGATCAGGACGCTTCGCCCCGAAGCAACATGACCAAGGCCAACAGAGTTGCGACGACGCCAGCCATCAGGGCAAGTGGCTGCGTGGTTCCGTTGAACAGAAACTCCCACATCACGACCCAGCTTGGCACCAGATACGTATAGGCCATGACCTTGCCGGCGGGCAGCCGTTGGCTGGCGTATTGCACCAAAAAGAACGTGCCGGCGGTGGTGACAATCGCAAGGTAGGCGATCACAAGCCAGACAGTTGAGGACAGGGCCGCGTAATCTGTGTTTATCACGTCGCGAAACCCGTAAATACCAGCGACGATCAATGCGCCCATCACCGACCCGATGGACGTTTGGAGTGGCTTCACATCATGCGCGAGTTTACGTGATAATGACGGAACCAAGGCGTGCGCCAATGCGCCCAGCGTGAACAGGGCTTCGCCGTATCCGACCTCAAACCGCTTAACCGCGTCCAGGTCTGCGCGGAAGATAACCCAAATGGCTCCGATTGCACCGATGGTCAGCGCCATTAACGTCCAACGGCCAGATTTTTGTCCAGCGATCAGAAAGCCGGACCCTGCCGCCAGCAATGGGGTCAGCGTAAACACCGCCGCTGTTGATACCGCTGTTGTGACACGTAGGGCTTCGAACATCGTGATAAAGTAGATGGCCATTAATCCGCCGATCAAAGCGAACCGCCAGAACCGGTCAAAAACAGGTCGGATCGGCACCCGCAACACACGAGCAAGGACCAGAAGGACGAGCACCGCTAGCGCAAAGCGCACGGTGTTCAATGCGATGGGAGAAATGTCTTTCGCGACGATGTGGCCAAAGCTGAATGACAGCGAGACCAAGGCCGAAAAGGAAAGCATCGCCAGATGGCCCTGCCGGGAGGAGGACAGGGCCATCTCAGCCTTACTCGGCGGCTGTTGCGCTTGGGTTGTTCGGGTGGGTTGTCCAGTTGGCATAATCCTCCTTTACAACCGTTCCCGTACGTTCGTCCATGGCACCCGGTGTGATGGTTTCCATGGTGATGCAGCCCTCGACCGGGCAGACATTGACGCAGAGGTTACAGGCCACGCATTCGTCGTCTTTCACGTCAAAGACGCGATCTTCCGACATGCTGATGGCTTGGTGTGAGGTATCCTCGCAAGCCGCGTAGCACCGGCCGCATTTGATGCAATCATCCTGACTGATCCGCGCTTTGGTGACGTGGTTCAGGTTCAGATATTGCCAATCGGTGACATTGGGCACAGCGCGCCCGACGACTTCGTCAATCGAGTTATAGCCCTGTTCATCCATCCACTGGCTCAGGCCCGAGATCATCTCTTGCACCACTTTGAAGCCATAGGTCATGGCAGCGGTACAGACTTGCACGTTGCCAGCCCCAAGCGCCATGAATTCGGCCGCATCGCGCCACGTTGTCACGCCGCCGATGCCGGAAATAGGCAAGCCATGCGTGCC
Organism: Aliiroseovarius conchicola; assembly: GCF_041403445.1. Taxonomy (NCBI): domain Bacteria; kingdom Pseudomonadati; phylum Pseudomonadota; class Alphaproteobacteria; order Rhodobacterales; family Paracoccaceae; genus Aliiroseovarius; species Aliiroseovarius conchicola. The sequence continues at coordinate 80,268 of NZ_JBGEHL010000003.1, read as the reverse complement.
AGGGTTGCGCGCAATTTCAGCCACCATGTTCAGCGCGATGGGTTTCACCGCAGGGCCACAATAACCACCGTGGGTGCCTTTGCCGTCGATCATTGGCTCGGGCGCCATGGCGTCCAGATTAACATTGGTGATCGAGTTGATCGTGTTGATCAGGCTGACCGCGTCCGCGCCGCCATCCTTGGCCGCCTGCGCGGGCATCAGGATGTTTGTGATGTTTGGCGTCAGTTTCACAATCACGGGCAGGTCGGTGGCTTCCTTGCACCAGCGCGTAACCATCTCGATATATTCTGGCACCTGACCGACGGCAGAACCCATGCCACGTTCAGCCATCCCATGTGGGCAGCCGAAGTTCAGTTCAAATCCGTCACAACCGGTTTCAGCGATGCGTGGAATGATCTCTTTCCACGCCGCCTCCTCGCAGGGCACCATGACCGAGGCGATTAGCGCGTGATCAGGATAATCCTTCTTAACGCGGGTCATCTCCGCCAAGTTGACCTCAAGCGGGCGGTCGGTGATCAGCTCGATATTGTTCAGCCCCAACAAACGACGATCAGCCCCGTGGATCGCGCCATAGCGTGGGCCGTTGACGTTGACGACCGGTGGGCCTTCCGAGCCAAGTGTTTTCCAAACGACACCACCCCAACCGGCTTCGAACGCACGGCGCACGTTGTATTCCTTGTCAGTGGGTGGGGCCGAAGCGAGCCAGAACGGGTTCGGAGACGAAATTCCAAGAAAGTTCGATGTTAGATCGGCCATTAGCTTGCTCCCATCAGGCTGGCGTGAATGTCCATGGCCGCATCGCGGCCCTCGGCGACGGCAGTGACGGTCAAGTCGTCCCCGCCTGTGGCGCAGTCGCCCCCGGCCCAGACATTGTTGGCACTGGTTTTCTGTACGTCGTCGACTTTGATCTTGCCGCTTTCCAGTGTCAGCGCCTCGGGCATGTCGCCCAGTTTCTGACCGATGGCTTTGAACAGTTGATCGGCGGGCAGGGTGAAGGTCTCGTCCAAGGTGACAAGCTTACCGTCCTGCGTTTCGGTATAGGCAAAGGTCACGCCGGTAAGCGAACCGTTGCCTTCGATGCCGACAGGGGTTGCGTTGCAAACCAGGGTGACGCCCTTTTGCTGCGCAAGATCCTGTTCGAACTCGGAGGCTGCCATAGCTTCTTGGCCGCGTCGGTAGACGATAGTGACATCCTCGGCCCCAAGCAATTTGGCCTGCACGCCTGCGTCAATCGCGGTCATACCGCCACCGATCACCACAACGCGCCGCCCGACGGGCAGGGTGGTCATGTCGCCGGCTTGGCGCAGCTCGGCAATGAAATCGACGGCGTCCGAGACATTGTCCTTGTCTTCGCCGTCCATGCGCAGACCGTTCACGGCCGACAGCCCCATTCCAAGGAACACGGCGTCAAAGTCACTTTGCAGCCCATCTAACGTTATCGACTTGCCCAAAGGCTGGTCATAGCGGATTTCGATCCCGCCGATGGCAAGCAGCCAGTCAAGTTCGCGCTGGGCGAAGTCGTTGGTGGATTTGTAAGCGGCGATACCGAATTCATTCAGACCGCCCCCTTTGGCCCGCGCTTCAAAAACCACGACATCATGGCCGAGCATCGCGAGCCTGTGCGCGCAGGCCAGCCCGGCAGGGCCAGCGCCAACGACGGCGACTTGCTTGCCGGTGCCATCTGCGCGTTCAAAAGGGTGTGCCGCTTTGGCCATCAACGTGTCTGTGGCGAAGCGTTGAAGGCGCCCGATCTCGACCGGTTTACCTTCGGCGGTTTCACGTACGCAAACTTCTTCGCAGAGTGTTTCGGTCGGACAGACGCGGGCGCACATCCCACCCAGAATGTTCTGGTTCAGGATCGTCTTCGCGGCGGCCTCGGGTGTGCCTGTTGCGATTTGTCGGATGAAAAGCGGAATGTCGATCGAGGTCGGACAAGCCGTCATGCACGGGGCATCGTGGCAGAAGTAGCATCGATCTGCGGCAACAAGTGCTTCGTGCGGGTCATATTCGGGGTGTAGGTCTGAGAAATTGGCTTGCACATCGGCTGGCGCGAGACGTCCCGGAGAGACGCCATTTTCCCTGTTGGTTTGGGGCATTTCTTGATTCCCATATTGGTTTTGATGCCCAATCGTGACACAAAACAAATAATTTTACCAGATGGTAAAAAATGAAATCAAGACGAGCGCAGCCGCAGGATGGAAAGTTGCATTGCCGCTTGTGATGCAAAGCCGCCGGTTCAGAGGTTGCGTGATATCCAATTGTCGAGCACCTCGACCTCGCCTGTTTGCAAACGAAGCCCCAGTTTAGATCTGCGCCAGATGATATCTTCAGCGCGCGTCACGTATTCGTTGTCGATCAGCCAGCGCACCTCTTGCTCGGTCAGCGTTGCGCCGAAATCGGTGCCAAGATCTTCCGCGACCTTCGCACTGCTCAATATCTGCCAACTGTCGGTGCCGTACGCCTTGATCAAGCGCTGGGACCACCGATCAGTCAGGAAAGGGTAATCGTGGCGCAGTTTTTCTTGAAGTGCCTCCACCCCATCGACAGGGAAGTCGCCGCCGGGCAGGGGCACGCCTGCTGTCCATTGGCCTTTATTCGTGCCAAGCAGCGGCGCGACTTTGACCAGTGCGTTTTCGGCCAGTCGACGATAGGTGGTGATTTTGCCGCCGAAGATATTCAGAACGGGCGCGCCTTTGGCGTCGTTCAGTTTCAACACATATTCGCGGGTCGCCGCTGTGGCCGAACTTGCGCCGTCGTCGTAAAGCGGACGCACGCCCGAATAGGTCCAGACCACGTCATCTTGGGTGATCTGCCGCGCGAAATACTGATTGGCGAAGTCGATCAGATAGCGTTTCTCATCATCGGTACAGGCCGGGGTGTTTTCAGCGTCGTCATGCGCCGCGTCCGTGGTGCCGATCAAGGTGAAGTCAGTCTCATACGGAATGGCGAAAATGATCCGCCCATCTTCGCCTTGAAAGAAGTAAGCTTTGTCGTGCTCAAAGAGCTTCGGCGTCACGATGTGAGAGCCGCGAACCAGTCGGACACGCTCGGTTGTTTCAATATCGAGGACCCCGTCGATCACGTCACCCACCCACGGGCCAGCCGCATTGACCAGAACGCGCGCCTTGTGCGTGGTGACTGGGCCATTTTCCGCTTGTTGCGTTTCGATGATCCAATGGTCGGCGTGACGTGTGGTTTTTGTGACCTTTGTGCGGGTCAGAATGGTGGCGCCGCGCGCCTCGGCATCGCGCGCGTTAAGGACAACCAGCCGTGCGTCCTCGACCCAGCAATCTGAATATTCGTAGGCCGTGGTGAACTTGTTGTTCAGCGGCGCGCCTTCGGCTGTGTCGACCAATGATCGCGTCTCGGTCCCCGGCAGAATTTTCCGACCTCCGAGGTTGTCATAAAGAAACAGGCCCAAGCGGATCAGCCAAGCGGGACGGCGGCCCCTCATCCACGGCATCACCATGGTCAGAAGTTTTGAGGTCGGCGTGTCCCCTTCGAACCGCATATCTTTGTGATAGGGCAGCACGAAGCGCATCGGCCAGCTGATATGCGGCATCGCGCGCAAAAGGGTTTCGCGTTCAATCAACGCTTCTCGGACCAGCCGAAACTCGAAATATTCTAGGTAACGTAGCCCGCCATGGAACAGTTTTGTCGACGAGGACGACGTGGCCCATGCCAAGTCATTCATCTCTGCCAATGTCACGCTTAACCCACGCCCGGCAGCGTCGCGCGCAATGCCGCAGCCGTTGATACCTCCACCAATGATAAAGATGTCGCTGATGTCTGTGTCGGGCTGGGTCATTGGATTCTCGCTTCTCTAACAATGGGCGTTATGCGGCGATTCCCATCAAAAAGAAAGAAAAAGACTTTCGCAGATGTTCGTTTTGACGCAGATTGGCAAAAATGGAGGGGGAAGCATGTCCCAAACGCTACGCATCCCGGAAATTCTTGAAATGGCACGGCGGGAGGGAAAGGTCTCGGTCGACGGGTTGGCGGCCCATTTTGGGGTGACGTTACAGACCATTCGCCGCGACCTGAGCGATCTTGCCGAAGCGGGACGGCTGGAGCGGGTCCATGGCGGTGCCATTCTGCCATCGGGCATTACAAATATCGCGTATGAAGAGCGCAGGGCGCTGAACCAAGCAGCAAAGATGCGGATTGGGCAGGCGGCGGCAAATCTGATCCCGAATGACAGCGCGATCTTTCTGAATATTGGCACCACAACCGAGGCAGTGGCCCATGCGCTTTTGCATCACCAGAACCTTTTGGTCGTAACCAACAACATCAATGTTGCGCAGATACTGTCGCGGAACCCGGATTGTCAGGTGATAGTGGCCGGTGGTGTCATCCGCGCTGCCGATGGTGGGCTTGTTGGTGAGCTTGCCGTTCGGTCGATCCACGCGTTCAAGTTCGACCTGGCAGTGATCGGGTGTTCGGCTCTCGACAAGGACGGAGACCTCTTGGACTTTGATCTGCAAGAGGTTGTGGTTAGCCAGGCCGCTCTTGGGCAATCAAGGCGGTCGATCCTTGTTTGTGACCACTCCAAGCTGGCCCGAACAGCGCCAGCTCGGATCACCTCGCTTTCCGAAATTGATCAAATGGTTACCGATCAAGCACTGCCAAATGCTCTGGCTCAAAGCTGTTTGGTCTCTCAGACCAAAATCAATGTTGCATAGTGAAGTATTCTGTGATCACTATTAGGTGACCGGTGGTCATTTACCCACCGAAGCAGGGCCTTGGTATTTGCGGGGCCGATAGGCGGGCGTGATGAAGCTTACGGTGAACGGAACCGAGCACGACGTGGATGTCGAAGATGACATGCCACTTTTGTGGGTGCTGCGGGATGAGATTGGGCTTGATGGTCCGAAATATGGGTGTGGCGTGGCTGCCTGCGGGGCTTGCACCGTGCATGTGGATGGTGTGGCAGTGCGATCTTGCCAAACCCTTGTGTCCGATGTGGATGGACCCGTCACAACAATCGAAGGATTGGGCAATCCAACCGAAATGCACGCGGTTCAGGCCGCTTGGCTGAAGCATCAGGTCGCGCAATGCGGCTATTGCCAAGGTGGGCAGATGATGCAGGCTGCTGACCTGTTGTCCAATACGCCCGACCCAACTGATGACGATATTGATGAAGCCATGTCTGGCAATCTATGCCGCTGTGGCACCTATCCCCGTATTCGCGCCGCGGTGAAAACTGCCGCGAAGACTTTGCAGGAGGCGTGAGCATGGGACGTGTTGCCACAATCGCGCGCCGAAGTTTTCTTGTGGGCTCTGTCGCCGTTTTGGGCGGAGTCGCGTTTGGATACTACAAGTACAAGCAGCCCGTTTCGAACCCGCTATTGGATGACCTGCCGAAGGGCGATGCGGCCCTGACGCCCTATGTCCTGATCAACGCTGATGGCGTGACTTTGATCACCCCGCGTGCGGACAAAGGGCAGGGCGCCTATTCCGTGCAGGCGGCACTGATTGCCGAGGAGCTCGACATCGAGCTTGATCAGATCAATGTCGACCCCGGGCCCCCGTCGCCATCTTACTACAACACGGCGCTCGCGAATGAGGCTGTTCCGTTCCCAACAACCGATCACGGGACCTTTGCCAACCTGATGCGTGGGACCGCCAACGCGACCATGAAGTTCTTGGGCATTCAGGTGACCGGTGGCTCGACCACAGTTCCGGATGGGTACGAGAAACTGCGCGTTGCTGGCGCAGTGGCACGCGAGACGTTAAAGGCTGCGGCGGCGGAACAATCTGGTCTTGCTGTCTCTCAGCTTAAGACCGAGCGGGGCGCAGTGGTGCTGCCAGATGGCAAGCGCATCCCTTATCAGGCTTTGGCTGCGAAGGCGGCTGAAATCGACCCGGTAACTGATGTTACTTTGCGCCCGTCGACCCAGTGGCGGCTGATCGGAAAGCCGATGCAGCGGGTCGATATGGTGGCCAAGTCCACCGGCACGCAATCTTACGGGATCGATATGCGGATGGACGGGATGGTGAACGCCGCTGTCCGTCTGAACCCACGCAAAGGTGGTGACGTAACGAGCTTTGATGGCACCGAAGCAAAGGCAATGCGTGGAGTGCAGAAGATCATTCCAGTGACCGGCGGCGTTGGTGTGATCGCCGACAACACTTGGCGCGCCTTTCAGGCTGCTGACGCGCTGGAAATCGAGTGGGGTCCAGCCCCGTTCCTTCCTGAACAGGATGAGCATTGGGCGGCGCTGGCCGATGCATTGGATAACGGCGACGAGGATAGTCGTCAGCGCGACGACGGAGATGTTGATGGGCAAGCAGCCTCGGTCGAGGTTGAATATCGCGCGCCCTATCTGGCCCATGCGCCCCTCGAGCCCCTGAACGCCGTCGTAAAGGTAACCAAGGACCGGGTTGATGTGTGGACCGGCAACCAAATCCCACGCATGACCCAAGCCAGCGTTGCGAAAATCACCGGGGTTCCGGTTGACGATGTCCATGTCCACATCTTGATGATGGGCGGTAGTTTCGGTCATCGTCTGGAAGACGAGGTCGTCAAGCGCTGCACAGAAATGGCGATGGAATTGCCAGGAACGCCAGTCAAACTGACGTACAAACGCGAAGAAGACACCAAGCAGGATTACACCCGGCCGATTGCATTGATGCGCGGTCGTGGGTCCGTTGCCGATGGCAAGGTCACGTCGATGGATATTCGCGTGGCGGCGCCATCGATCATGGACAGCCAAATGGCCGAGCGGCAGGGGTTCCCTGTACCGGGGCCGGATAGCAGCATCGTGCAGGCCTTGTGGGACCAGCCCTACGGGATCGAGAATTATCGGATCGTGGGACACCGGGTGAAAGATCTTGGGCCTGTTAGCTCATGGCGGTCCGTCGGCGCGTCCCAGAACGGCTTCTTTCACGAGAACTTTCTGAACGAATTGATCCATGCAGCCGGTGCCGATCCTGTCCAAGAACGGCTGCGTTTGATGACCGATGAACCATCGCGCAAAGTGCTTGAGGCTGTGGCCGAGATGTCCGGCTGGGGCGGCGATCTGGGGCCAAACAAAGCGCGCGGCGTCGCGTTCAGCCTGTCATTTGGCACCCCCGTCGCCGAGGTGATCGAGATCACCAACGGCGAGGATGGTATATCGCTTGATAAGGTCTGGGTTGCAGCCGAAGTTGGCCGAGTGATCGACCCGGTGAATTTCGAGAACCTTGTGCAAGGCGGCGTGATCTGGGCGCTGGGCCACGCGATCAACAGCGAGATTACCTATACAGACGGCATTGCGGATCAAGAGAATTTCTGGGATTTCGAAGGGCTTCGCAACAATCAGGCACCGGAGATTTTCGTGCGTGGCATGGAGAACCGAGACCATGTGACTGGTGTTGGCGAACCCCCAGTGCCACCTGCTGCCCCCGCGCTGGCCGAAGCGATTTTTCAAGCTACAGGAACGCGCCCGACCGAAATGCCGTTCGGGAAAAACTTCACATTCGTCTGACCAACTCACCACCACTCACGGGGTCAGACAGAGCGCGCTTGCTAGGGGATGGCAAGCGCGCTTTCTTTTGGGGGTAGGGGGACTAGACCTGTTTAAATTTATTCGGCACGGTGGTAGTGCGAAGCTATGTTCTTGTTCTCAATCAAAAGCTCTTATGCCAGGACATGGGCCGCGGCGGTTATGCTTGCGTGGTTCATCGTTTTCAGCGCGTTGTTTGTCAAACTGCCGCTGATCATATCAATCATGCTTGCATGTGGTGCCTGCTACTTGAATGTTCGCTATTCAAAGTGGCTATGCGCGCACGAAGACGAGCATGTTTTCATCAACGCATTTGCCAAGGAACATGCGTTTCCCTCCAGTCCACAAAATGATCGCGCGACGTTTAACGTCCAACTGGCGGGGTTTCTTATATTGTTTTGTGTTCCGTTGGTGTTTGCACACGTTGCCAGTCTGGAAAATAGCCAGTTGGTGCATTCCTTCGGCGCGCTGTTTTTGTTTGCTTTCGGGGTTTTCTTCGTAACGGGCGTTATTCACGCCTTCGTTCGGCGGTTACTTTTCTGATCGTTGTCGGTCTATGAGCATCTGACGAAATACAGTTACCGCCGCGATGGCCCAAAAGGCCAGTTTGACCCAAATGAAGATTGCGACAACGAACCAAAGAAAGCCTACCAACACCATCATCGAGACTTCAACAAGCTGAGACATCTGCCTGAGGTAATCCGCAAAGGGTCCGCCACACTCAACACCGCTTCCAAGGGCACCTGTGCAAACTCCAAACGAATGCGCGATTAAGACCAGAACAGGGCCACCAAGTGTAGGTGCCAAGATCAAATAAAGGGCTAGTTTTGCAAAAGGTATGAGTGGCCCCATATACTCACCTCTTCTTCCCCCGCCCCGCCCGTTGCCCCGGTTTCCCAGCCTTCGACCGTCCCTTTACCTTCTGCGCAGCTTCTCCGGCTGCCTCAATCGCTGACTGCCTCGCGAGTGGGTCATCTGCGACCGCAAGCTCAACCGCTTCCAGCCTGTGCACCTCGTCCCGCAGGCGCGCAGCTTCCTCAAACTCGAGGTTTTCGGCCGCCTTGCGCATCTCGGCTTTAAGGCCTTCCAGATGCGCCAGAAGGTTGTCGCCGACCATGGGTTTGTCGATTGTGGCGGTGACGCGGGACATGTCGGTGTCGCCGTCGTAAAGCCCCGCCAGCACATCCTCGACATTCTTCTTCACGGTCTCAGGGGTGATGCCGTGTTCGACATTATAGGCCTGCTGTTTTTCACGCCGCCGTTCGGTTTCCTTCAGCGCGCGCTCCATGGATCCGGTGATCCGGTCGGCATACATGATGACACGGCCTTCGGCGTTCCGGGCGGCGCGGCCGATGGTTTGAACAAGCGAGGTCTCAGAGCGCAGGAAGCCTTCTTTATCCGCGTCAAGAATGGCCACGAGGCCACATTCCGGGATGTCCAATCCCTCGCGCAGAAGGTTGATGCCGACCAGGACGTCAAACGCACCCAGTCGCAGGTCGCGCAGGATTTCAATCCGCTCAATCGTGTCGATATCCGAGTGCATGTAGCGCACGCGGATGCCCTGTTCGTGCAGGTATTCCGTCAGATCCTCGGCCATGCGTTTGGTCAGGGTGGTGACCAGCGTGCGCATGTCGCGGGCCGCAACTTTGCGCACCTCGTCCAACAAGTCATCGACCTGCATGTCAACGGGACGAATTTCAACCTCGGGATCAAGAAGCCCTGTGGGGCGGATCACCTGTTCTGCGAAGACACCACCGGTTTGCTCAAGCTCCCAGTTCGACGGCGTGGCGGACACGAAGACCGATTGCGGGCGCATGGCGTCCCATTCCTCGAATTTCAGGGGGCGGTTGTCCATGCAGGAGGGCAGGCGGAAGCCGTGTTCGGCCAGCGTGAACTTGCGTCGATAGTCGCCGCGATACATGCCGCCGATCTGTGGGACCGAGACATGGCTTTCATCCGCAAAGACAATCGCGTCGTCGGGGATGTATTCGAACAGGGTGGGGGGCGGTTCGCCCGGTGCGCGGCCCGTCAGATAACGCGAATAGTTTTCGATCCCATTACAGAAGCCTGCGGCCTCCAGCATTTCAAGATCGAACTTGGTGCGTTGTTCAAGGCGCTGGGCTTCCAGCAATTTGCCTTCGTCCTCGAATTGCTTCAGGCGCACGGCCAGCTCCTGCTTGATGCTTTGAATGGCCTGTTTCAGCGTGGGTGTCGGTGTCACGTAGTGCGAGTTCGCATAGATGCGCACCTTTTCAAGCGTGTCGGTCTTGGCGCCGGTCAGCGTGTCAAATTCTGTGATGCTTTCCAGTTCTTCCCCGAAGAAAGAGAACCGCCAGCCGCGGTCTTCAAGGTGACTGGGCCAGACCTCTAGGCTGTCACCCCGCACCCGGAACGAACCACGTTGAAACGCGTTGTCGTTGCGCTTGTATTGCTGCGCCACCAGATCACGCATCATCGCGCGCTGATCGTATTCCTCGCCGACGGTGATGTCTTGGGTCATCGCCGTGTATGTCTCGGGCGAGCCAATACCGTATATGCAAGACACGGATGCCACGATGATCACATCGTCTCGTTCTAACAAAGCCCGCGTGGCGGAGTGGCGCATCCGGTCGATCTGTTCGTTGATCTGGCTTTCCTTCTCGATGAAGGTGTCAGAGCGCGCGACATAGGCCTCGGGCTGGTAGTAGTCGTAGTAGCTGACGAAATATTCGACCGAATTCTCCGGGAAAAATCCCTTCATCTCGCCGTAAAGCTGGGCGGCGAGGGTTTTGTTCGGGGCCAGAATGATCGCGGGGCGTTGGGTTTCCTCAATGATCTTGGCCATGGTGAAGGTTTTGCCGGTGCCAGTGGCCCCCAACAGAACCTGATCCTGTTCACCAGAGTTCATTCCACCGACCAGTTCCGCAATGGCTGTAGGCTGGTCCCCTGCCGGCTGGAAGGGTGTGTGCATTACAAATGCTTTGCCGCCCTCAAGCTTGGGGCGTGCTGTTGGCGCCTGAGTTGGATTTGTAAGTGGGCTATGGGTCATGCGAATCCCTCCGACCCTTAGAATGGTCACATTTTGTTCTTCTTCAAGAGGTAAGGAAGTCTTTACCCCTTCCTCCCCATAATTAGCGAGTTGAGGGAAAAGCACCAATTTCCGAAACTAATAGCAAGCTAGGCGATCTTACGTCTGTAGGAATATTGACCAGTTCGCAACCAACGGTTGCATCTTTCGCAAGGAGGTACTTGTTGTACCTTTTTGCTTTGTCGTATCTAACTATAAGAAAATAAACGACAAATTTCCAAATTGAGAACAATCTTTTTCGCAATTTATGCAACTAAAGGTGTTTTTTGCACTTGCGAAGGCGCATGCCCGACGCTAAGTTTGTTTTGCAAGCAGCAGAACGGACTGTCGGTGGCGGCGATACACCCACCCCACCCCTCGCTCCCTCGTCGTTAACCGACAGTCATTCTGATTTTATTCAAGTCACCACTCTCAACGCCATTCGATCCGGAACACGGATCGAATGGCGCGTGTGTGTTTGTAGACTGCTGATCACAACCAAATCCGCTTGAAATTGCTGCCTGCATGACAGATAAACTGCTCAAGCTTTTATGGAGGTCGCGGATGCGCGCACGTATCTATCAACCCGCTCGAAACGCCATGTCATCAGGTCTGGGGAAGACTAAGGTCTGGGTGCTGGAATATGCAGCTGACGAAGCGCGTGAGGTTGATCCCCTGATGGGATGGACCGGGTCGTCCGATACACAGAGCCAGGTGCGCTTACGGTTTGAAACCAAAGATGCCGCACTTGAATATGCCGAGGAGCATGGGATCGAGGCGACTGTTCAGGAACCTCATAAGCGTAAACCGAATATCCGTGCAGGTGGTTACGGTGAGAACTTCGCCACCAATCGCCGGGGACCTTGGACGCACTAATTCCAAGGCTACTTATTCGCCGATCTCATCAGGGGCACAGGTCGTGCCCCTTTTTTGATGCTCCGGGCGTTTGTGTCTATGTGTCCAAAAACATTCGCGCCGCTGCTTCGAACTCGCGGGGCTTTTCAGCGTGCAGCCAATGTCCGGCTTGCGGGATTTTGGCCTGTCTCGCGTTGGGGAAATGCGATTTGATAATGGCTCTGTCTTCGGGGCGAACATAGTCTGACATCGCACCTGCCAAAAATAGCGTTGATCCCTCAAAGCGCGCCTGATCTGCGGGGAAACCGACGATAAGGGACATCTCACGTTCCAGTACGTCGAGGTTTAGTCGCCAAACTTGGGCTTTTACGTCAAGGGATTGCAGTAGGAATGCGCGGACGGAGGCTTCCTCGAGCACATTTGCCAGTTGACGATCTGCATCCCCACGTGTGGACACACGAGACAAGTCGATGCTGCGCATCGCCGTGATCATTGATTGCTGGCTATGCGTATAGGCCACGGGTGCGATGTCAGCGACAAGCAGGCGCCGCACCAGATCACCTTGGCTCATCGCAAGCACCATCGCCGCCTTGCCCCCCATGGAGTGCCCGATCACATCGGCCACACCGCCGATACTTCTGATCACCTCGGCCAAATCTTGAGCCATGTCCGGGTAGCTATGAGTGTCAAACCATGGGCTGGCGCCGTGATTTCGCATGTCCACGCTGACCACGCGACGTGTGTCCGATAGCCGCTTGGCAATGACATTCCAATTGCGGGCAGATCCGAAAAGCCCATGTGCGATTACGATCGGGGGCAGGGAGGTATCGGTGCCGTATGAATAAGTTTCGAGCATGGTGATTGATAACCCGCAATTCGAGCCGCTTGAAGCGCTTTATCCCTTTCAGAGAAGCGCACGCCCCGAGTATAAGGGGACAGGTATACGGGACGCAGACAGTGGACATTCATTCACGGACAGACAGGCTGGCGCAGCTGCTTGAAGAGCGGTTGGATGTTCGCGGCGCGGGTTTCGCAGCAAAATTGCGCCGGGCGGGAAGGCTGTTGCCGGGGCATATCAGGAGCAAGGGGAAAATGCTGGTCCGTGCTCAAGAACATGCTGATCACCCAAGGTTGCTTCGCCAGTTGGATGAAGCCGCGCTTGATCTAGCCGCCAACGAAATTGAACAGTATTTGCTGAAGGTCGACCCGTGGGAGCGACGTCGAAACACGTTCCTGAATTGGGCTGCGAGCTTGTCATTCAACTTGTTCGCGATGATCGCGCTTATCCTGTTGTTGGTCTGGTATCTAGGCCGCTGATCGGGTTTCTCCTTTTTTCTTGCTATCGCGCGGTCTATGTTTGAACGCGGTTCAAGGGGGCAGAGATGGCACGCAAGAGTGAGATTCGAAGAGAGGCGTTGCGCCTGGCCTTGATAGAGGCTGCAGAGCTGCGGATCAGAGCCGAAGGTGCACGCGCCATTAAGGCACGAGACTTGGCCAAGGAAGTGGGCTGCGCGACCGGAGCAATCTACAATGTGTTTAATGATCTGAATGCCCTGAAGATGGCGGTGAATGGCCGGACATTTCTGGCTTTGGGCAAAGCCGTTGCCAGCAGTCGGACCGATGCAGCGGGGCAATCACCTCAGCGGGTTCTGATTGCAATGGCGCAAGCCTATTTGGATTTTGCGGCGCTGCACACGAACCTTTGGCGCGCATTGTTTGATCTTGAGATGACAGTAGAAGAGGTGCCGGAGTGGTATCTGGCAGAGCTTGAAAAGCTCTTCGCGAACATTTCGAGTACTCTCGGTGATCTTTGGCCTACGCGCGAAGCCACCGACATTGCATTGATGACTCGGGCTCTTTTCTCGGCAATCCATGGAATCGTATTGCTGGGATTGGAGCAACGAATCTCGGGTGTGCCGAAAGAAATGATCTCTCAGATGATTGAGAAAACTCTGATCGAGTTGACCGAATAGTCACGTTAGACCTTTGATAACAAAGCGGTAAATTATTTCTGGGAACGTAGTTCAGAAAATACTTGAACAGTGTTCATAAATTGCTATCTCTATTGGTGAACGATGTTCACGAAATGTGGAGGTACAAATGTTCAGAACGTTGAAGACACTTCTTGAAGGTGCAAATGCGCGGACTGAAGAACGCGTGCGCGAGGTATATTCGATCGAACTGATCGATCAGAAAATCCGAGAGGCCAATCAAGGGCTGAAATCCGCAAAGCTAAGCTTGGCCGCATTGACTCAAAGGGCACGATCAGAGGCGCGGACCATCGACAATCTGACTGGTCGCATCAACGACCTTGAAACCCGTGCGCGGGCGGCGCTGGATGCGAAACAGGCGGCTCTGACGGAAGAGGCTGCACAGGCCATCGCATCGTTAGAGAATGAGCGCGCAATGCGCCAAGCAACACAAGAACGACTGGAAGCACGAGTTATTCGGCTCAGGTCCACTGTTGAAACCGTAAACCGTCGCATCGACGATTTGAAGCAGGGGGCAATTGCGGCGCGCGCGTCGCGGGCAGAAGCTGGCGTGCATCGCAAATTGGCGTCGACACTTTCCGGCGCAGGAGCATTGGATGAAGCCGAGGAGCTGATCCGTGGCGTTCTGTGCGAAGATGATCCCTTTGAACAAGCCGAGATCCTTCGCGACATCGATCGAGATTTGGATCAACGCAATGTTACCGACAAGTTGGAGGAAGCAGGCTTTGGAGATCAGACCAAGGCGACGAAAGCATCCGTTCTTAAAAGGCTGAAATCCAATGGCTAACGCCGTTCAAGAACCAATAATGAAAAGAAGGAAAAAGACTCATGCGTAATACACACAGTGATACTTGGCTTATTATGGCTCTTAACGCGGCTGGCGTGGTGGCGGCATATGCCCTGTTGGCATTGTCACTTTATAAATCAGTCGACGTGCCTTTGGCCACAAAGGGCTATTGGGGCATGGGCATCGTGCTTTTGACCCTGTCGTTGATCAACGTTGTCAAATACCGTTTCGATACAAGGGCAAGCGAAGACCGTATTCAAAGAATTGAAGACGCGAAGAACGAAAAGTTGCTGGAGGAATATATCGGAGAGGATAAATAATTCTTCCCGTAAATACGACGAAAGCCCCGGAAATACTCCGGGGCTTTTTTGTCTTTTGGACTCCAACCTTTACAGGTTTGGATACATGGGGAACTTGGCGCAAAGGTCAGCGACCTTCGCTTTGACCGCCTCTTCAACAGCACCGTTGCCGTCTTCACCATTCGCGGCCAAACCATCGACAACCTCGACAATCAGGTCGGCAATTTGACGGAATTCGTCTTCGCCGAAGCCACGGGTGGTGCCGGCGGGCGTACCCAGACGAATGCCCGAAGTTACCGTCGGTTTCTCGGGGTCAAACGGAATGCCGTTTTTGTTGCAGGTGATGTGCGCGCGGCCCAATGCTTTGTCGACGATGTTCCCGGTCACGCCTTTCGGGCGCAGGTCAACCAGCATGACGTGCGTGTCGGTTCCGCCAGTCACGATGTCCAAACCACCCTTCATCAGCTGGTCTGCCAAAGCCACAGCGTTGGCACGGACTTGCTTTTGATAGGTCTTGAACTCGGGGCGCAGGGCTTCTCCGAATGCGACGGCCTTGGCGGCAATGACATGCATCAGGGGACCGCCCTGAATGCCGGGGAAGATAGCAGAGTTGATCTTTTTGGCCAAATCTTCGCGGTTGGTCAGGATCATCCCGCCACGCGGTCCGCGCAGGGTTTTGTGGGTCGTGGTGGTGGCCACATCGGCATAGGGGAACGGCGAAGGGTGTTCGCCCGCAGCGACCAGACCAGCGAAGTGAGCCATGTCGACCATCAGGAAGGCGCCGACACTATCTGCGATTTCACGGAACTTGGCGAAGTCAATTTGGCGTGGAATGGCCGAACCGCCAGCAATGATCAGCTTTGGTTGGTGCTCTTTGGCAAGCGCTGCAAGCTCGTCATAGTCGATCAGATTGTCTTGCTTGCGCACGCCATATTGAACGGCCTTGAACCATTTACCCGACTGGTTCGGGGCAGCACCGTGGGTCAGGTGACCGCCGGACGCCAGGTTCATGCCCAGAATGGTGTCACCAGGCTGAATCATTGCCATAAAGGCACCCTGGTTGGCCTGGCTGCCCGAGTTCGGCTGAACGTTTGCGAACTCGCACCCAAACAGTTCTTTTGCCCGGTCAATCGCGAGCGTTTCGGCCACGTCGACATACTGACAGCCACCATAGTAACGGCGACCGGGATAGCCTTCGGCGTATTTGTTGGTCAGGACTGAACCCTGAGCCTCCATTACGGCAGCAGAGACGATGTTTTCCGAGGCGATCAGCTCGATCTCGTCGCGCTGGCGGCCTAGTTCATTTGTGATCGAGCCGTATAGCTCGGGGTCGCGGGTAGCGAGGGATTCGGTGAAGAAGCCTTGGTCACGAGTGGCAGACATGCGCGTATTCCTTGGGTTGAAAGCCAGATATTGGGATTTCCTATCGGAAACACACCTGTTCGCAAATACCGGAAAGCGACGTAGAAGCCGAAAGACGCGGCAATTTCTGGCACTTTGTGGAAACTTGTGTTTCTTTCGGAAACGAAGGGTCATGAACAGGAAACCCGCGCATGAGTCGCAAGATCGCATTTGTCGCCAGCGAAACGCAGATGTCGCAGCAAGCGAAAACGGAGCTGGTGGCCCGTTATGGTGAAGTTGATGTGGACAGAGCAGATGTGATTGTTGCGTTGGGCGGCGACGGATTCATGTTGCAGACCCTGCACGATACTCAGGGCCAAGCGGCCCCGGTCTACGGCATGAATTGCGGCACAGTCGGATTCTTGATGAACGAATACGCCCCAGATGATCTGGTGGAGCGCCTCATCGCATCGGTAGAAGAGGTGATCAACCCATTGTCCATGCGGGCTGAAGGCGTTGACGGGAAAATCTACAAGGCGCTGGCGATCAATGAAGTAAGCCTTCTGCGGGCGGGCCCTCAGGCCGCGAAGCTTCAGATTAGTGTGGACGGACGGGTGCGTTTGCCTGAACTGGTTTGCGATGGCGCGTTGCTTAGCACACCCGCAGGGTCAACGGCCTATAACTATTCGGCGCACGGCCCAATCCTTCCCATCGGTTCAGACGTGTTGGCCCTGACGGCCATGGCCGCGTTTCGGCCACGTCGCTGGCGTGGGGCGTTGCTGCCCAAAAGCGCGGTGGTGCGGTTTGATGTGTTGGAGCATGACAAGCGCCCTGTAATGGCAGATGCTGACAGCCGCTCCGTGCGCAATGTTGTCTCGGTCGAGATCAAGTCGAAAGGCGATATTGAGCACCGCATCCTGTTTGATCCCGGTCATGGCTTGGAAGAGCGGCTGATCCGGGAGCAGTTTGTCTGACATGACATGGCAGGCCCCTTGGGGCGTTGCGAACAGGCAGACCGGCTATTCTCGATCCCAAGCATCCCGTTTTCGGTAGAGCGTCGACGGTGAGACCCCCAACACCTTAGCCGCCTGGGTTACAGAACCGTTTTGCATCTCGATGGTTCGTTCAATGATCAGCCGCTCAATTTCAGCAAGAGGCCTGCCAATCAACGTGTCCAGAGATGCCTGACTAGAAGCGCCGTCTGCGGCCGGTTGTTGATGATGCTCCGAAAGCAGGTTGGCGGGGAGCATGTCGTGGGTGACCTGTGGGCCATCGTGATGCAACACAACATTGCGGATGACATTCACGAGCTGCCGTATGTTGCCAGGCCAATGGTGCTCGGACAGCCGCTGGGTGGCTTCGACGGACAACGATCGGTAACGTCGCCCATTACGTTGCGAAAGCTCTGTCACCCATGTGGTGGCGATGGCGGCAATATCGGCTCCACGCGCCCGCAGGGCGGGCAGATGGATGGGGACCACATTCAGCCGGTAGTAGAGTTCTTTTAAGAAACTCCCAGATTTAATGGCTGCGGTGATGTCTTCTGAGCAGGAGCAAATAAACCTATGGCCACCTCTGGGGTCGTCCAGTTCGCGTTGGCTTGTGTCTTTTACGGTGTTCAATAGGCTGAGCAGCCGCCGTTGCACGTCAAGACTACATTCCGTGATCCGATCCAAATATACCGTCATTACAGGTAAGCGGTCGTCAACTGTGTCTTTCTGTGGGAAGTGGTCTTTCGAGAACGTGTCAGCCAATCGTTCGATCGTGAGCCGTGGGCAGTCAAGCAATGTAAACGGCCCATGTGCATGCGGACCTTCCGCGTGGATGACGCGGGCGAGGCGTTCTTTTCCCGTACCACTCTCACCGGTAATGAACACCGGTGCACCCGTTGTTCTGACACTATTAAGAGCACGAATGACGGGTTGTGTGGATGGGTCAGAAAAGATCAGGCCACGCCGGGTCTCTGGGATGGGTGTTGGCCGTTTTTCATGGGTCGGGGGTTGGATGGCGGGCGCATGGGGATGCGCGGTGCGTCGAACGTCCCGTCTTGGTCGGACGGCGTTTTGACCAAGTACCTTTTGTAGGACACCACTGACGGTTTTATGCAGTCGTTTTTCGGTGAAAGGTAAGAATATACAGTCTTCGGCACCCAGCCGCATCGCCTCAGCCGCGTCATCGATCTGATCATTCTGAGAGACAACAACGACCCCCAAATTGGAAGTTTTGTTCAACAACTCCTCGATCAGCCACAACGTGCTGCGATTGTTCACCTGCAAGGGCAAAAGCGCTAGATCGAAGTCTTGTGCGTCAGCCAGAGCCTTTGCCTCGGTAACCGAGTGGGCGACAGCAACACAGCATCCGAGCCGCGCAAAAACATGGTCGGGAAACTGGCCTGCCATCTCGTCCGATGTGACCAACAGAGCGTGCGACTTGGTCTGATCGTCATGCCGTGGGTCATCGGTCGACTGGTCGGTGCATTCTGCGACCATCTTATCCAAGATCTTTACTCCCATAAGATCAGGGTATTTGCATTTGCAACGTTGTTGAGATGGTTCTAGCCCGATACGACTTGAAATGCCAAAAAAACTCTCCCAATACGTGTTTGGGAGAGGTCTTAAGCACAGGCTTGGATGCGCCCGGTTCATTAGCGCGCCATGAGAAGTGCCTTTCGACCGGGTATCCTGGCAACTACGACCACGCTGACACGTGTTCCGCGGTCCCCGTCAAACCTGCCGCGGGCAATGCAGAGATGCCTTATGAGGCATATCCCAAGTCCTGAAGTGCGGTCTGGATTTCATCCAGAATTGCGGTGTCGTCGATCGTTGCGGGCATTTTGTAGGATTTCCCATCTGCGATGGAGACCATGGTCGCGCGCAGGATTTTGCCCGAGCGAGTTTTGGGTAGGCGGTCAACAACGGCGCAAAGTTTGAACGCAGCCACCGGCCCAATCTTTTCGCGTACCAGTTTCACACATTCGGCGGTGATCTCGGTATGTGGTCGATCAACACCCGCGCTGAGGCAAATCAGACCCAGCGGCAATTGGCCTTTCAGTGTGTCGGACACGCCGATCACCGCGCATTCAGCGACGTCGGGGTGGTTGGCCAGAACTTCTTCCATCGCGCCAGTCGACAGACGGTGGCCCGCGACGTTGATCACGTCATCGGTACGCGCCATGATATAGAGGTATCCGTCTTCGTCCTTATATCCCGCGTCACCCGTTTCATAATAGCCGGGGAAGGTGTTGAGGTAGCTCGATTTGTATCGCTCCTCTGCGTTCCAAAGCGTGGGAAGCGTGCCTGGGGGCAAAGGCAGCTTGATCGCGATCGCTCCCAACTCTCCGGTCGGCATCTCGTGCCCCCCTTCATCAAGAATCTGCACATCAAAACCCGGCATCGGAACCGACGGGCTGCCAAGCTTTATCGGCATTTTTTCGATCCCAATTGGGTTGGCGGCGATGGCGAAGCCGGTTTCGGTCTGCCACCAGTGATCAATCACCGGGACACCCAATTGAGTTTGTGCCCAGGTAATCGTGTCGGGGTCGGCACGTTCGCCTGCCAGATAGACCTGCTTTAGGCAGGATAGGTCGTATTTTTTGACGAACTCGCCTTTCGGGTCCTCTCGTTTCACGGCTCGAAACGCCGTTGGGGCCGTGAAAAAGCTTTTCACATTATGTTCCGATATTACCCGCCAAAATGTTCCCGCGTCCGGCGTGCCTACGGGCTTACCTTCGAACACGATGGTGGTGTTGCCGTGAATAAGCGGGCCATAGGTGATGTAGCTGTGACCCACCACCCAGCCCACATCGGATGCGGCCCAAAACACATCGCCGGGGTCGACGTTGTAAAGGTGCTTCATCGTCCAGTTCAGCGCCACCAGATGCCCGCCGGTATGGCGAATAACACCTTTGGGTTGGCCGGTCGTGCCAGAGGTATAAAGGATATAGGCTGGATGATTGCCTTCGACCGGGACGCATGGGGCGGGGTCGGCTGCGGCCTCCAACTCCGTCCAGTCATAATCGCGGCCCGGAATAAGATCAGCAAGGCATTCGTCGCGTTGCAGGATCATGGTGAAATCCGGTTTGTGCATGGCCAAATCAATGGCGCCATCCAGTAAGGGCTTATAGGCAATCACACGCCCCGGTTCGATCCCGCACGAACCAGCGATCACGGCCTTTGGTGTAGCATCATCAATACGGACGGCGAGTTCGTTGGCCGCAAATCCGCCAAACACGACCGAGTGCACCGCCCCGATCCGGGTTACGGCCAGCATGGCGATCAGGGCTTCTGCGACCATCGGCATATAGATGATCACCCGATCCCCTTTGGCCACACCTTTCGCCAACAATGCGCCGGCGACTTTGGAAACACGAGTTTGTAATTCAGCAAATGTTATCTTCGACTGCTGCCCGGTGATGGGGCTGTCATAGATGATGGCGACCTGATCAGCGCGTCCATTTTCCACATGGCGGTCGACCGCGTTATAGCAAGTGTTCACCATGCCATCCGCGAACCATTCGTAGAGCGGTGCGTTTTCATCAAAGAGCGCTTTGGACGGCCTATGATCCCAGCTGATAGCCTGCGAGGCGTTCATCCAAAAGTTCTCGGGGTCCGATTGCCAGGCGGCGTAAACATCTTTGTATGCCATAGTGTACATCCTCCAGTTTCCTCGGGTCCACCTGTTACGCCTCAGCCTATCCCTAGGGCAAGCATCCTGAGCAGTAGCGCGACAGTTTATCCTAATTCATTTGCAGCATCGCGCAAAACGGGCTGCAAATTTTTGCAAACCTCTTGAAAATAAGCCACGCGATTTTGACAATCACCGTTTTTGCAAATCTGCAAACCCGACATTGCAAATGCTGAGGTAAGATTCGCCCTATCCGTAATGCGCCACCGGGGTGCCAGCTACAGCAGACATATTCAGCAACCCGCGCGCGGTGATCGAGGGCGTTACGATGTGCGCTCGGTTGCCCATTCCCATAAGAATGGGGCCAACTTCCAACCCACCACCTTTGACTTTCAGCGTGTTGCGCACGGCGCTGGCTGCGTCGGCATTGGTGAACACAAGCACATTCGCAGGTCCGTCAAAACGCGCGCCGGGGAATATGTGATTGCGCACTTCGACATCAAGAGCAGCGTCCACATGCATCTCGCCCTCATAGGCGAAGTCGCGCGGCTTACTGTCTAGGATGTCGAGTGCCCCCCGCGCGCGCAGACCACTGTCACCAGCATGGTTGCCAAACTGCGAATACGAACAGATGGCGATCTTGGGGTCGACGCCAAAGCGACGTACATGGCGCGCTGCTGCGCAGACCGTTTCTGCGATCTGTTCCGAGGTCGGCGTGTTGTGTACATGTGTGTCCGCGATGAAAAGCGGGCCGTCTTGCAAGATCATCAGGCTAAGTGCGCCCACAGGGTGAAGCTGCGCATTCCCTAAAATCTGCTGAATATAGTTCAGGTGCCATAAGTATTGCCCGAATGTGCCCGCGATCAGACTGTCGGCCTGTGCAAGATGAACCATGATTGCGCCAATCGCTGTCGTATTGGTGCGCAAGACGGCTTTCGCCAGATCGGGCGTGGTGCCGCTGCGCGCCATGAGCTGGTGATAGGCACCCCAATAGTCGCGATACCGATCGTCCCGCTCCGGATTAACGATCTGGAAATCTTTGCCGGGCGTAATCGACAGGCCGGCCCGCTTACACCGAAGTTCGATCACATCCGGGCGGCCGATCAGGATGGGGGCGTCGGTGGTCTCTTCCAGCATCGCGTTTGCGGCCCGCAGCACACGCTCATCTTCGCCCTCCGCAAATACAATGCGACGCGCGGCCGTAGCCGCGGCCTCGAATACCGGGCGCATGATCAGGGCAGAGCGGAAGACGGACTCGTCCAGCGCTTCTTTATAGGCGGTCAGGTCTTCAACAGGTTTCGTGGCTACACCGCTTTCCATCCCGGCTTTGGCAACGGCGCTGGCAACCACGCCCATCAAGCGCGGATCAAATGGTTTTGGGATCAGGTAATCTGCCCCAAAAGTGAGTTGCTCGCCCTTATATGCCGCCGCCGCCTCGGCCGAAGTTGTGGCACGTGCCAGCGCAGCGATGCCATCGATACAACCCAATTGCATGTCATCGTTGATCTCGGTCGCACCGACGTCCAGCGCGCCGCGGAAGATGAAGGGAAAGCAGAGTACATTGTTGACTTGATTAGGAAAATCAGAACGACCTGTCGCGATGATCGCGTGGGGGGCGACGGATCGCACCTCGTCTGGCATGATTTCTGGCGTGGGGTTGGCCAATGCGAATACGATAGGCCGTTTGGCCATCTTGGCGACCATATCTGGCTTCAAAACACCTGGGCCAGATAGCCCGAGGAATAGATCAGCGCCATCAATGACATCGTCAAGCGTGGCGGCGGATTTGCCCTGAGCATAAGCCGCCTTCTGAGGTGTCATTTCCGTTTCGCGGCCGTCGTAAACCAATCCGTCGATATCGCAAAGCCACACGTTTTCGCGCTTCACGCCGAGCTTCAATAGCATGTTCAGACAGGCGATCCCGGCCGCCCCGCCGCCCGTCGACACAACCTTGATCTCGTCAAACGACTTACCGGCAACCTTCAACGCATTGGTGGCCGCAGCCCCCACAACGATCGCCGTTCCGTGCTGATCATCGTGGAAAACCGGGATGTTCATCTTCTCGCGACAAATTTGTTCAACGATAAAACAATCGGGTGCTTTGATGTCCTCAAGATTGATCGCACCGAAGCTTGGCTCCATCGCGCATACGATCTCGGCCAGTTTTTCGGGGTCTTTTTCATTCAGCTCAATGTCAAAGCAATCGATGTTGGCAAACTTCTTAAACAAGACCGCCTTACCCTCCATTACCGGCTTTGAGGCCAGCGCGCCGATGTTGCCCAGCCCCAGCACCGCCGTACCGTTCGACACCACCGCGACCAAGTTGCCACGAGCCGTGTATCTGCTTGCCACAGAAGGATCTTTCTTGATTTCGAGGCAGGCTTCGGCAACGCCAGGCGAGTATGCAAGGCTAAGATCGCGACCGTTCGCCATTGGTTTTGTTGGGCGTATCTCTAACTTCCCGGGTTTTGGAAACTCATGGTAATCCAATGCGCGTTTGCGGGGGTAATTGTCTTCGCTCAAGGTGCCCTCCTGCGGGAAGTTTAACGTTAAACTATCTGCGATACTGGCTTACACGATGGTGGTATCGGCAATCAAGCCTGCTTGCGCAATCATAGGATAGCGCAGGTATTGGCCCGCGCGTCAACTCGGGCGGTTTGGTCTTGCATCCGCCTGCTGGCCGCGTCACGGTGTTTGAATATCTGAACCATGACTGATCAGGAGGTCCGATGTCTCTGTTGGACGCAGCAAAGATGGCGCGTGAAAACGCCTATGCACCGTATTCGAATTTCAAAGTGGGCGCAGCGCTGAAATGTGCCTCTGGTGCCGTTTACACAGGCTGCAACGTCGAGAATGTCGCCTATCCAGAAGGCACGTGTGCCGAAGCTGGCGCTATTGCCGCGATGGCGGTTGCAGGTGAACGCGATGTGGTCGAGGCGGTTGTGATCGCAGACGCGCCGTTGCCAGTGACACCTTGCGGCGGTTGCCGTCAGAAACTGGCCGAATTTACCAGCGCAGATGCGAAGATCACCATGATGACGCTTGGCGGCGAGAGCCTGACCATGACGATGGCCGAGCTTCTGCCCGGCGCGTTTGGCACCGAGCATATGGAGAACACATGACACGTGCCTTCCTAATCGTGATGGACAGCGCTGGTTGTGGTGGAGCGCCCGATGCAGATGCATTCTTCAATGACAAAACCGTGCCCGATACAGGTTCCAATACGCTGGCCCACATTGCGCAGGCTTGTGCGGATGGGCGGGCGTCCGAGGGACGAACTGGTCCGTTGAAGATGCCCAACCTAGATGCGCTGGGTCTAGGGGCCGCGATCCGCTTGGCGTCCGGCGATGAAACGCCGGGTCTGACCGCTATTCCCGAAGGATTGTGGGGGGCGGCGCAGGAGGTTTCAAACGGTAAGGATACACCATCTGGGCACTGGGAAATCGCCGGCGTCCCGGTGCCGTGGGACTGGGGCTATTTCCCCGATACTCAACCCGCGTTCCCGACCGAGTTGACGCAGAAGATATGCGAGGTTGCAGGCGTAGATGGCGTTCTGGGCGACAAACACGCATCCGGGACCGCCGTTCTCGAAGAGCTGGGACCAGAGCACATGCGCACGGGTCGCCCGATTGTTTACACTTCGGTCGATAGTGTCATCCAGATCGCCGCACACGAAGAGATGTTCGGTCTGGATCGTCTTATCGCGCTTTGCGAGGCGATTGCGCCAATGGTGCACGAGATGCAGGTTGGCCGTGTAATCGCGCGCCCGTTCCTTGGGTCCGAGGCCAAAGGGTTCAAGCGAACCGTCAACCGGCGCGATTTCGCAATGACGCCCCCCAGCCCGACTTTATGCGATTGGGTGCATGACGCCGGGCGCAAGGTTCACGCCATCGGCAAGATTGGGGACATCTTCGCCCATCGCGGCATCGACACGCTAAAAAAGGGTACGGACGCCGATCTGATGGAGCATCTGATCGCCTCGATGGACACTGCCGAAGACGGTGACTTGGTCTTTGCAAACTTCGTCGAGTTCGACTCGAAATTCGGCCACCGGCGCGACGTTTCGGGCTATGCCCGCGCTTTAGAATGGTTTGACGCTGAACTTCCGCGACTTTTTGCCAAAATGCGTGACGGAGACCTGTTGCTATTCACCGCAGATCACGGCAATGACCCCACCTGGGTTGGCACTGACCACACACGCGAACGCGTGCCGGTTGTTGGTGTTGGCTTGGGCGCACACGAAATCGGAGTGTGCGGATTTTCGGATATAGGTGCGTCCGTGGCGGCGCATCTTGGATTAGACACACGCGGGGCAGGGGTTTCGTTCCTATGAGTTTCAGAGAATTGCCAAAGGTAGAGCTGCACACACATATCGAAGGTGCAGCACCGCCCGATTTCATTCGCAGCTTGGCGAAGGAAAAAGGCGTCGATCTCTCGGCTATCTTCACCGAAGACGGCGGTTACGCATATCGCGATTTCTGGCATTTTCTAGAGGTCTACGAGGCCGCAACATCGGTTCTGAAAAGCCCCGAGGATTACGCCCGTCTGACCACCGCGATTTTGGAAAATGCAGCGAATGATGGTGTGGTTTATCTTGAGACTTTCATCTCGCCCGATTTCTGTGGTGGGCGCGAGGTTGGCCCATGGCGCGAGTATCTTCACGCTATTCAGGAAGCCGCCTCTGCCGCCGAACGAGACACCGGCATCATCTTGCGCGGCGTTGTGACTGCCGTACGCCATTTCGGGCCAGAGAATGCGCGTGAGACAGCGATTTGTGCGCAGCAGACAGCTGGCGATTTCATCACCGGTTTTGGCATGGGCGGGGACGAGAAGTCCGGCAAGCAGGGCGATTTCGCCTATGCCTATGACATGGCGCGCGAAGCTGGGTTGCAGTTGACAACCCATGCTGGTGAGTGGAACGGGCCGGATGAAATCCGCGCAGCCCTTGATGATCTTAAGGTGCAGCGCATAGGCCACGGCGTGCGTGCGATTGAGGATTTGGCGCTGGTCGACCGCTTGGTCGAGGAGGGCATCACCCTTGAAGTGTGCCCCGGCTCCAACGTGTTTCTGGGTGTCTATCCTGACCTTGCCGCGCACCCGATTGCCAAACTGCGCGAGCGTGGCGTGAAGGTGACTGTGTCAACCGATGACCCACCCTTTTTCCGCACCGATATGGTGAAAGAATACGAAGATTTGTCGCGTCAATTTGGGTGGGATGAAGGCGATTTCAAAGCGCTGAATCTTACCGCCGCCGATGCGGCATTCTGTGACGATGCGACCCGCGCCCGCGTGCGCAAATTACTGGAGGCCTGAGATGTACGATCATCTGACCGTCGTGAAACACCCGCTTATTCAGCACAAGCTGACTCTGATGCGGGATCAGAAAACGCCGACCAATCATTTCCGACAGTTGTTGCGCGAAATCAGCCAACTACTGGCCTATGAGGTGACACGCGAATTGCCGATGGAAGACAAGCGCATCACGACGCCGATGCAGGACATGGATGCACCAGTCTTGGCGGGGCGCAAACTGGCGCTCGTGTCGATCTTGCGGGCAGGGAACGGTCTTTTGGATGGCGTGTTGGAGCTGATCCCATCAGCGCGTGTCGGGTTCGTCGGTCTTTATCGGGACGAGGAAACACTTGAGCCGGTTCAGTACTATTTCAAAGTCCCTGAAGCGATTGAAGACCGGTTGGTCATTGCGGTGGACCCAATGCTGGCGACCGGCAACAGCTCGGCCGCGGCCATTGATCTGTTGAAAGAAGCAGGCGCGAAAAATATTCGTTTCATGTGTCTGTTGGCGGCCCCAGAAGGTGTTGCACGCATGAAAGAAGCCCATCCGGATGTGCCGATTATCACGGCATCACTGGACGAAAAGCTAAACGAAAAAGGTTACATTGTCCCTGGACTTGGGGATGCGGGTGACCGGATGTTTGGCACCAAGTAAGATTAGATCGCTGAGACTTGCGAAATGGCGGCCCTTTGGGTCGCCTTTTTCATTCGCCACAGATGCCTTGTAACCGGACCCAATCTGCATCTGACAACAGAGGTGTGGCGTCAAGTAGGGGAACGGGGTCGGCCTCGATCAAATCCAGCGTGCTTTCGCCCGTGATGTCGAGCGCGAAGGCATAGGGGGTGGTACGAAGCCCGGCAGCCTTGAACCGAGCAAGCATAACGTCGTTTGACAGGGGGGCAGGGCGCGCTGTCAGCACATCTTCCGCGTAGTTGTCG
Organism: Aliiroseovarius conchicola; assembly: GCF_041403445.1. NCBI lineage: Bacteria > Pseudomonadati > Pseudomonadota > Alphaproteobacteria > Rhodobacterales > Paracoccaceae > Aliiroseovarius > Aliiroseovarius conchicola. Next base: position 53,608 of record NZ_JBGEHL010000003.1, on the reverse strand, counting down.
ATCACATGATCAGGCAGCACGCCTGTGGTCAAAAGCTGTGCAGTTGCTCGCAGGCCTGCGTGTTCCAGCAAAGCGCGCATCGGATCAATGCTCTGTCGACGCATGTCTTCGGCCAACAGAAAACCCGCCACGACGTCAGGCTCTTCGTAATCCTCGATCAAAGCGCGGTTCAAGAGGGTGATATGGCCCGGCAGGTGGGCTGCCTTTTGCACACCACTGGAAAGCACGATGATACGTGGCGCATCTGGACCAAGCACACGGGTACCCAAACGATCCAGCGCGTCGTGTCCGGTTCGTGCGTCACATTGTTGCCCTGCCACACGCCCAATCCGGTTCAGGATACGTTGTCCAATACTGGCGCGCGTTGGATCTGGCACAACAGAGAGCGTATAGCTGCGCAACGCGTTTGGCATCCAAAACACCCCAAGCGCCACCAGCAGTGCGAAGACGCCTGCGGTGACCCAATAGCGCAACCGACCGGGATGTGGCCGCCGTCGCTCGACCACGCGGCGCACTTTCTCGATCGCTTTGATCAGTGTCTCGTCGTCGATCTCGAGCCTCTCGGCCGCATCTTCGCCGGGGGCATAGATTGCGGGACGTTCCGTGGGATTAAGACGAATAATCGCGGGCAGGGACCAATGGGCCAGCGCGGTTTCTTGCATATCTGCAATGGTCAGCGTGGCATCACCAAGGGACAATAGCACATCCCTGCGCTGCGCATCAGGCGAAGCGTGCCATATTCCGGCTGCTTCCAGCCGATCATATTTCGTGAGGGCCGTCATGTTTGGACGGGTCTCGCCTGCTCGTTATTGTTGTTGGCGTCAGAATACCCGCACAACACCCAATGGGCAATGCACGAGGCGGATTAGCCTTCATTACGCATTCTTTGGCGCAGCTCGAACTTCTGAATTTTCCCGGTCGATGTCTTGGGAAGCTCGCAAAACTCCACCATTTTCGGGGTCTTGAACCCTGCCAAACGGCTGCGTACGAAGGCGATCAGCTCGTCCTCGGTGGCGGTTTCTCCGTCCTTAAGCTCAACGAATGCGCACGGCACTTCGCCCCATTTGTCATCTGGCTTGGCGACCACGGCGCACAGGCTGACGGCGGGATGGTGCATCAACACGCCCTCAACCTCGACCGAGCTGACGTTTTCACCGCCCGAGATGATGATATCCTTGGCACGGTCGGTGATACGGATATAGCCGTCCGGTGTTTGGTGAGCGATGTCGCCTGAGTGGAAATACCCACCAGCAAACGCCTCTCGCGTGGCCTCGGGGTTTTTCAGATACCCTTTCATGACAGAGTTGCCACGGATCATAATCTCGCCAATCGCTTCGCCGTTCATTGCCACTTGATCCATGCTGTCTGTGTCCAGAACCGTGATGTCTTCCATCTGCGGCATGGCCACCCCGGTGCGCGCTTTTTTTGAGGCCTTTTCGTCTTGCGAAAGATCGTCCCAGTCCGGTCCGTTCCACAGGCATTCTGTCACGTGGCCGTAGGTTTCCGTCAGGCCATAGACCTGCGTGACGTTGAACCCCAACGGCTCGACTGCTGCCAGTGTTGCGGCCGGTGGGGGCGCGCCTGCGGTGAACACCTCAACCACATGTTCGAAGGGGCGGCGGGTGTCTTCGGGGGCGTTCACGATCATGTTCAGAACGATGGGCGCGCCGCCGAAATGCGTGACGCCTTCGTCCGCAATCGCGTCATAGACCGCTTTTGGCGTCACATCGCGGCAGCAAATGATCGTGCCACCAAGCAGCGGCATCATCCAAGAATGGTTCCAGTTGTTGCAATGAAACAGCGGCACAATCGTCAGATAGCGCGGATAGAGCGTCATTCCCCAACTAACCGGCGTGCCCATCGTCATCAGATAAGCGCCACGGTGGTGACAGACCACGCCTTTCGGTCGCCCCGTGGTGCCAGAGGTGTAGTTCAGCGCAAGGCTTTCCCATTCGTCTTCGGGCATGATCCACTCGAAGCCGGGATCGCCTTCGCCCAACAGGTCTTCGTATTCTTTGTAGGTGCCTGTGGCGGGGAAATCAGCCTCTGGGTCTGCGACCTCGATAATTTTTGGCGTGACCGTTGCGCCCTCTGCCTTCATCTGGCCAATTGCCGCTTCTGCAAGCGGCAGAAGTTGCGTATCGACAAGTACGATGCGTGCCTCACCATGTGCGAAGATATAGGCGACGGTATCGACATCCAGCCGCGTGTTTATCGTGTTCAAAACCGCACCACAGGCGGGGATGCCGAAACTGGCCTCAACATGGGCCAGAACGTTGGGCAATAGTGTGGCGACCACCTCACCGGGCTTGATACCCGTCTTGTTCAACGCCGAGGCAAGCCGCGTCACTCGTTCATAATACGTCGCGTAGGTCAGTCTGCGCGACCCATAGACGAGAGCTTCGCGATTAGGAAAAACCCGAGCGGCGCGCCTTAGATGGGACAGAGGTGTTAACGGCACAAAGTTGGCCGCGCATTTCTCCAACCCGGTTTCGTCAGCCATCCAGCCCATCAGCGTCACTCCCTGTCTTGTCCCGACTTTTATGTCGTGTATGTCGTTGTCAGAGCAGACCAGACCGGGTGCGGCATGGTCAATGCCTTGAAAACGTAATTTGCGGGCGGAAAACGACATGGCGGGCAACAGAACCCTTCAAGCGGCAGGTGTGATCTGCCTTGCGATGTTCTTGCTCGGCTTTTTGGATAACTTTGTCGCGATGCTTGCACAGGATTTGGGGCTTTGGCAGTTTCACCTGATGCGCACCGTCATGGCCGTAGGTGTTTTGGGCGCTCTGGCAATGGCAGGGCGGGCTCAACTTCGGCCCAAACGACAATGGGCGGTTGCGGTGCGCGGAGGGTTCGCGGCTTTTGCTATGCTGATCTATTTCGGCTGTCTCGGTTTTCTTCCGATTGGACAGGTGGCGGCGGGACTATTCACTGCGCCGATTTGGGTCATGTTGATTTCAGCTCTGTTTCTGGGTCAGCGCGTTGGCCTGACGCGGCTCAGCGCAGCGCTGATCGGGTTCCTGGGCGTTCTGATCGTACTGAACCCGTTTGAAAACGGTGTGAACCTGATTGCCCTCGTGCCCATGACTGCCGGTTTTTTCTATGCTATCGGGGGGATCGCAACACGCGAGTGGTGTGAAGGCGAAAGTGCAATGTCGATGTTGCTCTATTTCTTTCTGGCGCTCGGGCTGTTTGGGCTGATTGGCACAATCGTCACCACGGTCTGGGCTTTTGATGTTCCTGCCGGGTCAGAGGGTTTCTTGTTGCGTGGTCTCGTGTGGCCCACGCCACTCGGGTTCGGGCTGACTGTGCTTCAGGCCGTCGGGTCATTGGTCGCTGTCGGATTGGTGTTCAAAGGTTACCAGCTTGGGGACGCCGCACAGGTCGCCATCTATGAATACTCGCTTCTGGCTTTCGCGGCGGGTTGGAGCTTTGTGCTGTTTGGGCAACCGATCCCGCCCCAAGCCATCCTTGGGATGGCGCTGATCGTGGTGTCTGGCATCGTTATCTCGCTGCGCTCGCGCCCGGCCTGATTTCCCGCTAAGGTCGCCATATGATCATTTCGCATGGGCGCCGTTATATCTTTATTCATCCCCCTAAAACCGGAGGGACGTCGCTGGCGCTGGCGCTTGAGGCGCGCGCGATGAAGGATGACATCATGCTGGGCGACACGCCCAAAGCGGTTAAGCGGCGCAAGCGGATGAAGCATGTGAAGACGTCGGGCCGGTTGTGGAAGCACTCGAAGCTTCGCGATATATATGGGTTGGTTACGCAAGAACAGATCGAGGACTATTTCGTCGTCACGCTCGTTCGCAATCCGTGGGATCGGATGGTCAGCTATTACCATTGGCTTAAAGCCCAGCATTTCGATCATCCGGCTGTCGATCTGGCGCACGCGCTGACGTTCTCGGAATTTCTGAACCATCAGCACACAATTGATAGCTTTGCGGCCTCGCCGTTCGGGTCATATGTGATGGATCAAACCGGGCAGGAGCGTTGTGATCTGTTTGCCCGGATGGAGAAATTGCCGGCTGATCTTGCGCCGTTCGAGGCACATTTGGGATTTTCTTTAGGCCCAATGCCGCATGAGAACCGGTCCGAGCGACAGGCGGAATATCGGAGTTATTATAACGACGACGATGCCGCGTTGCTTGCTGATATCTGTTCGCGAGACATCAAACGGTTTTCGTATCAGTTCTGAATTGAAAAGGGAGGGGCGTCGCCCCTCTGCGCTTGCGCGTATTCACCCCAGGATATTTGTGACAAGAAAAAAACTTGGGGGTGAGGAGCAGCCCAAGGAAGTTCTTGGGCTGCTTTGTGGTTTTGATCAGGCTGCGTCTTGGGCGCTGTCGAAGCGGCCGTAGAACGTATCGCCTTTGTCAGCCAGATCGCGCAGAAGGGCGGGCGTTGTAAACCTCGCGCCGTGGGCTTCGGTTAGGCCATCGCAGATCTGGGCCGCCTTGCCTGCGCCGATCATGTCCAGCCAGCTAAACGGACCGCCCGACCAAGGTGCAAAGCCCCAGGCCAGTATCGCGCCGACGTCGCCTTCGCGGATGTCTTCCAACACGCCTTCTTCCAGCGCGCGGACGGCTTCAAGAACCTGGCTCATCATCAGACGATGTTTCACTTCGCTTAGGTCAGGCTGATCGTCGGCCAGTTGGAACTTGTCGCCAAGCCCTTCCCACAAACCGGTCCGCTTTCCCTTGTCGTCGTAGTTATAGAAACCTGCGTTTGACTTGCGGCCCAAACGGCCTTCGTCGGCCATCCAGAAGATGATGTCGTCGACAGCTTCGTCCGGGTAGTCGTTGCCCATCGCCGCTTTCGTGGCCTTGGCGATCTTCACACCCAGATCAATCGAGGTCTCGTCGACCAGTTGCAGCGGTCCGACCGGGAAGCCCAGCAGTTTCGCAGCCCCTTCGACCAGCGCGGGGCTGACGCCCTCGCCAACCATGCGCATACCTTCGTTGATGTAAGGAATGATGCAGCGGTTGCAGTAGAAGAAGCGCGCGTCGTTGACAACGATGGGCGTTTTGCGGATCTGGCGCACATAATCGAGTGCTTTGGCCACCGCACGACCGCCGGTCTCTTTGCCCTTGATGATCTCGACTAACATCATGCGTTCGACCGGGCTGAAGAAGTGGATGCCAATGAACTGATCCGGGCGTGCCGAGGCTTTCGCCAACTCGGTGATCGGCAGGGTCGAGGTGTTGGTGGCGTAGATGCAATCTTCACCCACGACGGCCTCGACCTTCTTGGTCATTTCAGCCTTCACGCCCACGTCTTCAAACACCGCTTCGATGATCAGGTCCGCACCTTTGAGCGCCTCCAGATCGGTGGTTGCGGTGATGGCGGACAGCACAGCCTCTTTCTTCTCAAGCGTGGCTTTCTTGCGGGCGATGCCTTTGTCCAGATAACCCTCTGAATAAGACTTGCCGCGATCAGCCGCTTCTTGGGTCTGGTCGATCAGAACGACCTCCATCCCAGCCATGGCAGACACAAGCGCGATGCCCGCGCCCATCATGCCCGCGCCCAAAACGCCGACCTTCTTGACCGACTGGTCGTCAACGTCCTTGGGACGCACAGCGCCTTTTTCCAAGGCCTGCTTGTTGATGAACAGCGAGCGGATCATGGCGCTGGATGACGGGTTCATCAGCACGTTCACGAACCAACGGCATTCCACGCGCAGCGCGTCGTCAAAAGGCACCATCGCACCTTCATAGACAGCAGCCAAAAGAGCTTTTGCTGCTGGATAGACGCCATTTGTCTTGCCATGGATCATCGCGGCCGCGCCTACGAAAGTCTGGAAACCAGCGGGGTGATAGGGCGCGCCGCCAGGCATTTTGTAGCCTTTGGCGTCCCACGGTTTCACGATGTCCGCGTCGGTGGCGTTCAAAACCCACTCTTTCGCGCGGGCTTGCAGTTCATCCGCTGGGACAACCTCGTCAATCAGGCCAGCGGCCTTGGCTTTGTCAGGCGAGACGGTCTTGCCTTCCAACAGGAACGGAGCAGCCGCCATCGCGCCCATCTTGCGTACAAGACGGGTGGTACCGCCGGCGCCGGGGAAGATGCCGACCATAATCTCTGGCAGACCGATCTTGGCCTTGGGATTGTCGGCGGCAATGATGCGGTGGCAGGACAGCGGGATTTCGAGGCCGATGCCAAGCGCGATGCCGGGCAGGGCGGCGACAATCGGTTTGCCGCCTTTGTTGGTTTTGGCATCCATGCCTGCACGCTCGATTTTACGCAGCACGCCGTGCATGCCCATGACACCGTCGAACAGGCCTTTGGCGGGGTTGTCGCCCGCATCGTTCTTCATCTGAGCGATGACGTTCAGGTCCATCCCGCCAGCGAAATCCTTTTTCGTGGACGTGATGATTGCACCCTTCACGGCATCGTCTGCCAATACGGTGTCGATATGTCCATCCAGCTCGCGCAGTGCAGCATAGGACAGCACGTTCATGGATTTGCCCGGAACGTCCCAGGCAATAGTTGCGACGCCATCGGCGTCCACGGAATAGTGAAAATCAGCCATTATAACGTCTCCTTCTTACACGCGTTCAATGATGGTTGCAGCGCCCATGCCCGAGCCGATGCAAAGCGTGGCCAGTCCGGTTTCTTTGTCGGAACGCTCCATTTCGTCCAAGAGAGCGCTCAGGATCATCGCGCCGGTGCCGCCCAGCGGGTGACCCATAGCAATGGCGCCACCGTTGACGTTCACCTTGTTGGTGTCGGCGTCAAACGCTTGGATGAACCGCAGAACAACCGAGGCGAAAGCTTCGTTGACTTCGAACAGGTCGATGTCGCCGAAATCCATGCCAGCGGCTTGCAGCACACGCTCGGTCGCGGGGACCGGGCCGGTCAACATGATCGTCGGATCAGTACCAACTTTCGAGGTCGCACGGACCCGCGCCCGAGGTTTGATCCCGTGACGTTCGCCGAATTCTTTGTTGCCGATCAGGATGGCTGCCGAGCCATCCGCGATGCCAGACGAGTTGCCGGCGTGGTGAACGTGATTGATCTTTTCTAAGTGTGGGTACTTCAACAAGGCCACGGCATCGAAGCCCGGCATCGCCTCGCCCATCGCTTTGAAAGACGGGTTCAGGCCACCAAGTGTTTGCATGGTGGTCTCGCGGATCATCTGATCCTCAGCCATAATCTCAAGGCCGTTTTGATCCATCACCGGCACAATGGCCTTAAACCGGCCATCGGCGCGGGCTGCTGCCGCGCGTTTCTGACTTTCGACTGCGTAGGCGTCGCAATCATCGCGGCTAAAGCCATATTCGGTGGCGATGATGTCGGCCGAGATACCCTGCGGCACGAAATAAGCTTTCATCGCAAGATGCGGGTCGGCGGCAATTGCGCCACCATCCATGCCCATCGGCACACGGCTCATGCTTTCCACACCGCCAGCGATGTAAGCGTCGCCTGCACCGCCTTTGACTTGGTTGGCGGCCATGTTTACGGCTTCCAGACCTGAGGCGCAAAAGCGGTTGATCGAGACGCCTGGAATACGTTCATCCAGATCGGAATACAGTACCGAGGAACGGGCCAAACATGCGCCTTGTTCGCCCACTTGGGTCACATTGCCCCAGATCACGTCCTCGACAGCATGGCCTTCAAGGTTGTTGCGTTCTTTCAGCGCGTTCAATGCAAGCGCTGACAGGCGCACCGCCGTCACTTCATGCAAAGTTCCGTCTTTCTTGCCTTTGCCGCGCGGCGTGCGCACAGCGTCATAAATATAGGCGTCGGTCATCGTTAATCCTTTCGAGATCACGCGCGGTCCGCAGGGGAACCGGGCATCAGGTCATAGGGGTGTTTCCAGCCGGGTGTTTCCGAGATACGGGTCAACCAGGCGTCGATTGCGGGCCACTCGGCGCGGTCAAAGCCGAATGGTTCAGTGTAGAAAAGGTAGCTACAGCACGAGATGTCAGCGATTGTGATCGCGTCGCCGACCAGCCAGTTGCGGCCAGTTAGTTCGCTCTCTAACGTTTTGTAAGCAGTGTTCAGTCGGCCTTGGGTAAAAGCGATCGCCTCTTGTGGGCGTTTGTCTTCTGGTAGGAAGTTCACCAAAAAACGGGTCATGCCAGCGGGGCTGGATAGCTTGTGATTGTCCCAAAACTGCCAACGCAGAATTTCCCGACGCTCCGCCGCGCTGCGCCCACCCAGTTTCCCAGATTTCGAGGACACATAGTCCTGAATGACCCCAGATTGCGAAAGCGTGATGTCGCCATCAATCATGACCGGAACTTCACCCATAGGGTTTAGTTCACGAAACTCAGGCGTGCGGGTTTCTCCGTTAAAGAAATCGACAAAGATGGGCTCCCAAGCGAGTTCAGACAACTCAAGTGTCAGCGCGGCCTTGTAGGCGTTGCCGCTTTCTCCGAAGCAATAAAGCTTGATTGTCATATGACCCTCCCAGTCGATATGTGGTGATTGAGGGCGCTGCCCTCAAACTCCCAGGGATATTTTAGGAAAGAAAATGGAGGTGTTCCGCCTATTTTCTTTCCGGAAATATCCCCGCCGGAGGCTCCTTTCGTTGCCGCCGGCGGTGAATCTAGCGTTTTCGCGCGTCCAGTTCAGAGTTGAACAGACGCAAGCGCGCCGTCAGGTTCTCTTGATCCGTGACGCTGTCAAAATGTTCAAAGAGAAAGGATAGGGCTTCGCCTTCATCAAGCCCCGCCTCTTTTGCAAAACGCCTCAGCCGACGATAACCATCCTCTGTCATTGCGCAGGGGAAGCGGCGGGTCAGTTTGAAGCGTTTTGGCATTGTCTCTCCTTACGTGGTCAGATCAGAACGCTTCTGCGTCCAGCGCCATGACGGTGTCGGCACCGCTTTCGATACGAGCCAGATGCATCCCGGTGGCAGGCAGGCGACGTGCCATATAGTAGCGCGCGGTCGCGAGCTTGGTCTCGTAGAACGTGGCGTCATCCGCACCGTTTTCAAGAGCGTCCAATGCCGCGCGTGCCTGTTGCGCCCATACTAGGCCAAGGCACACATGGCCAAACTGGTGCATGAAGTCATAGCTGCCCGCCAGCGCATGGTTGGGGTTTTTCATACCATTTTGCATGAAGAACATGGATGCCGCTTGAAGGTGCTTGGATGCGGTTTTAAGCGGTTCGATGAAGTCTTTCATCGCCTCATCATCGCCTTGCTCTTTGCAGTAGGACTTGACCAATTCAAAGAACGCCATAATTGGCTTGCCGCCGTCTGCAGCCAGCTTGCGACCCACAAGATCGAGCGCCTGAACACCGTTGGCGCCTTCATAGATCTGAGTGATACGGGCGTCGCGTGTGAACTGACTCATGCCATGTTCTTCGATATAGCCGTGGCCGCCATATATTTGCTGCGCCAGCACGGTCATATCGTAGCCCTGATCTGTCAGGAACCCTTTGAGGACGGGCGTCATCAGGCTGATCAGCCCGTCGGCGTCTTTATCATCTGCACGGTGGGCTTGGTCGATCAGCTGAGCGCCCCATAGCAGGAAACCGCGCGCGCCTTCGACGAAGCTTTTCTGATCCATCAACGAGCGACGGATATCAGGGTGCACGATCAACGGATCAGCTGGACCCTCGGGGTTCTTAGCACCGGTCACGTCGCGCCCTTGCAGACGGTCTTTGGCATAGATTACGGCGTTTTGGTATGCAGCCTCGGCTTGCGCCAAGCCCTGCATCGCAACGCCAAGACGCGCTTCGTTCATCATGGTGAACATGGCGCGCATGCCTTTGTGCAGATCGCCCAGCAGATAGCCGGTTGCCTCGTCATAGTTCATGACACAGGTCGAGTTTCCGTGGATACCCATCTTATGTTCGATATTTCCAACGGACACGCCATTGCGTGAGCCTACAGACCCATCTTCGTTCACATTGAACTTGGGGACGATGAACAGTGAGACACCTTTGATACCCTCTGGCCCGCCGGGAATTTTTGCCAGCACGAGGTGAATGACGTTGTCGGACATGTCATGGTCACCAGCCGAGATGAAGATCTTCTGGCCGGACACCTTGTACGACCCATCGTCCTGAGGCTCGGCCTTGGTGCGCATAAGGCCCAAATCAGTACCGCAATGCGGTTCGGTCAGGTTCATGGTGCCGGTCCATTCGCAGCTGACCATCTTGGGCAGATAGGTTGCCTTTTGATCATCCGTGCCGTGCGCCAGAATGGCCGAGGCCGCGCCGTGGGTCAGTCCTTGATACATAGTAAAGGCTTGGTTCGCCGCCGAGAACATCTCGCCCACGGCTGTGCCCAGAAGGACTGGCATGTTCTGGCCGCCGAATTCCTCGGGCATGTCCAGCCCGGTCCAGCCACCTTCTTTCATCTGTTCAAATGCTGCTTTGAAGCCGGTTGGTGTGTAGACCACACCATTTTCCAGACGACAGCCCTCTTGGTCTCCGACCACATTCAGAGGGGTCAGCACTTCGCTGGCCACCTTGCCCGCTTCTTCCAGAACTGCCCCGGTGAAATCGGGTTCCAGTTCGTCGTAGCCGGGAATGTCTGATTGGTCTGCCTTAAGCACTTCATGCAGGAGGAAGGCCATGTCCTTGGTCGGAGCGGTGTAGCTGGGCATAGAGGTCGTCCTTATTTCTGATCTTAATTATCGTCGTCGAGCGTGGCGATCTTCTCGTCCACCCATTTCAACTGTTCGGTCAGATCGTCGATCGCGTCATCCAGCTCTGCACGTTGGCGTTTGAGCCCGTCGAGATGGCCCAATGCCACGTCGTAGGTGCGCTTGAGTTGGGTTTTCTGCTGATCGCCACGGTCATAAAGGTCCAAAAGCTGGCGAATTTCTTCCAGCGAAAATCCAAAGCGTTTACCGCGAAGGATCAGTTTCAGACGCGCCCGGTCGCGTTTTGTGAACAGGCGTTTCTGGCCTTCGCGAATTGGGGCAATAAGCTCTTTCGCTTCGTAAAAACGAAGCGTCCGCGCTGTGACGTCAAAGGCGTCGCACATTTGCCTAATCGTCAAAAGTTCGTCGGTCATACTATCTCCAATCATTACCCGACGCCGGTCGCGTGATCTGACCAGCACGTTATACAATATAAGTTTACGTTGACGTAAATGTAACGTGGCGTCAGAGGTTTTGTTGTCGTTACGTAACGTCGAAATTTTCAACTTTGTCGCAACGGTATGTTTTACAACGAAAAATAGAGTTCCGTAGCGGCAGCGGAAAATCGTGAACTTAAAGCGAACAGGTCGTGAAGCGACGATAAATAAGGGGAATCAGGCCGTTTTAGCCCTTTGCTCCGGCCACATCGTCGCGCAGTTTTTGAAGATCGGCAATGCTGTCTTCAAGCTGTTCAAGTTGCGCGCGAAGATCGATCAATTGCCGATCAGCCAATTCTACCCAAGCCTGATTTTGTGCCTCGGTGCCTTTTTCGTCGTAGATCAGAAGCCACTGGCGCAGTTCTTCAAGCGAGAAGCCAAACCGCCGGCCACGTAGAATCAGTGTCATGCGCGCGATTTCTCTTGGCGTGTAAAACCGGGCACGGCCTTCCTTTTCAGGGCTCAGAAGCTCGATATATTCATAATATCTGAGCGTCCGTGGCGTCACGTCGAACTTCGCGCACATTTCCTTAAAGGTCAGGCGTTCTTCCGTCATGATCGTCCCTTTGTCGGCCTTATTACCTGACAGCGTAATAGACCGGCGCGGAGGGTGCAATTGTATAGGCGATATGTTTGCTTGCCCGTGGTGCCTAGTTCATGAAGCCGGGTGCGAGGAAATAGAACGCGTAGGCCACAATCAGCGCAGGTATCGTTGAATAAAGCGTGGCCATCACAGCGGCTTTGGGGTTCAACGCAATTGCCGGGAACAGCGCGTCACCGTCGTTCGAGATCGCGTTGCCCATCAGGGCGGAGAAAGGGATCACCCCGTTCAGAAACAGGGTCGCGACCAGAACCTGAGGACCACAGCCGGGGATCAGGCCAACTAGGACGGCCATAAGCGGCAATAGCGGTGCGATGGACTGGAACATAAGTTCAATGTCCAAACCGCCATATTCGGCGACATAGTCGTAAGCCAGATAAGCTCCGATAACCCAGACCGAGATAAAGCTGGTTTCCTCGGCCATGCGAGTGACGGGGCTGTCGGTCGCATTGGTCATTGCGCTAAGCTTTGATGTCGCCCAGATCGCCAGGCCCAAAAACGTACCGACCATCGCAAGCCACAGTACAGGCAGGCCAAAAATCATATCGATCTGGATTTGGGCAAGCTGGGCGACGCCAACATATAGACCGGGAGCCGCCAAAAGCAGATAAGCAATGTCTTGAGGGCGGGTGCGTCCAATGCGTGGGGCAAGTTCACAGCTGGCAAGGCTGGACGCTCGATACTCTACCTTATGGAACCGATCCACGATCCACCCGGACAGGACGCCAACAACCAAAGAAAGCGGCAAAACCACCAGTGCCGCATCAGGGCGGGTCGCGATCAGCAGGAACGCCGCATCGCCCATGGTTGCTGTCAGAGTTGCAACCACGGCGCCGAACCCGACATGGCCCGAACTATAGGCAGCAACCACCACCACTGCGCCACCGCAGCCGGGGGTGGCACCAAGCAGGGCGGCCAAGGGAACTTGTGCACCACGCGCTTTTGACAGGCTTTCGCCGATGTCGAAATTAAACAGGCGTTCTGCGCCGTAGAAGACTAAAAGCGTAGCGGCCACAAAAACCGACACCTGCACATACGCATCTGTCATCAATCCACGCGTAAGCTCGCCTAAATGTCCGGGGGCAAGCGCAAGCGCCGCCATAATCGCCAGAACAAGCAGGCGTTTAGGACGTAAATTCCCCAACGGGGCGGTGATAGCAGTGGCTTCGGTCATGATCGCTCTTGCAATTGAGAATAATTCTTAATTGCGAAAGTAAGGGCTGGACGGTAAGAATGCAAGGGCCAATAAAGGCCCATGCAAGAACAAGGAGCCAGCAAGATGGTCGACGGCCTGACGCCCGAGAAAAAGGCTGAAATCGCTCGGAAATTCACCGAAGCGATCCCGCATTGCGGCGCGCTAGGCATGTCGTTGGATGATCTGGGCGACGGCGAAGCCACAATGTCGATGCCGTATGATGAGCGTTTGGTTGGGGATCCACGAACCGGCGTCATTCATGGCGGCGCTGTGTCGGCGCTTTTGGATACGTGCTGCGGATCGGCGGTGATGAGCCACCCGAAGGCGCCCGCAACCACTGCGACAATCGACCTGCGTATTGACTATATGCGCCCGGCGACACCGGGCCATCGCATTACCGCGCGCGCAACCTGTTATCATGTGACCCGCTCCGTCGCGTTCGTCCGGGCCGTCGCCTTGGATGAAGACGAAGGGCGGCCTGTGGCAACGGCGACAGGAGCTTTCACCGCAGATGGCGACCCAAAGCGGCGATCGACCGAGATTTCTGCCGAGATCACCGGTGGAGAAATGCCATGAGCAGCAACGGCAAACGCTCACGCCCTGAACCGGTCGAAGTCGTCAAACTGCGTCGGGACACCACACTTGCCGCATTGGTCGACAGCGTACCCTATATCAAATTCCTGGGCATTCGGGTCGAGCGTCATGGGGACGAGCTGACCACAGTATTGCCTTTCGCGGACAAGCTTATAGGCAACCCGTTGCTGCCTGCGATTCATGGGGGTGTCACGGCGGCTTTTTTGGAAAGTGCAGCGGTGTTTGAACTGACGTGGGTATCACTTTGGGCGGATATGGAAAGCGGCAAGCTTGATCCAGACACTTTAGGACCGGACAACCTGCCTGACTTTCCCAAAACCATCGACTTTTCCATCGATTATCTCCGCTCCGGTCTGCCGCGTGACGCCTATGCGCGTGCCCGGATTGTGCGTCAGGGCCGTCGCTATGCATCGGTTCATGTCGAGGCGTGGCAGGACAACCGCACCAAGCTTTACGCGCAGGCGACAGGCCATTTTCTGATGCCAACGAAATGAGCACGCAGCCCACCCAGATCACCCACCGTCGCATTCTGGCGGTGGCCGGACCCATAGTCTTGTCCAACGTGACAGTGCCGATCCTGGGCGTCGTGGACACTGGCGTTATCGGCCAACTGGGTGAGGCAGCGCCAATTGGCGCGGTTGGGATTGGCGCTGTGGTCGTTTCGACCTTCTATTGGCTCTTCGGGTTTCTGCGGATGGGGACGACGGGCCTGACCGCGCAAGCGCACGGGGCAGGGCGGTCGGGTGAGGTCTCGGCCATGCTGATGCGCTCGCTGATGATCGGCGGCGCGGCGGGCCTGGCGCTTATAATACTGCAACTCCCGCTGTTTTGGGCGGCGTTTCAACTGGCGCCCGCCTCGGCCGAGGTCGAGGGCATGGCCCGCGACTATCTTGATATTCGCATCTGGGGAGCGCCCTTCGCGATTTCGATCTATGCGCTGACAGGTTGGCTGATCGCGTTGGAACGCGCAAAATCGGTGCTGGTCCTGCAAGTTGCAATGAATGGCGTGAACATTGCCTTGGATCTGTGGTTCGTCCTTGGCCTTGGCTGGGGGATCGAGGGCGTCGCAATCGCCACCCTGATTGCGGAGTTCACAGGCGTCGCGCTGGGCCTCTGGTTGTGTCGAGACGTGTTTAGCAACCCCGCATGGCGGGATCGAACCCGGATCATGGATGGCGCAACGTTGAAACGCATGGCGATTGTCAATTCGGACATTCTGATCCGGTCCTTGCTGCTGACCGCAATCTTCACCAGCTTCATGTTCTTTGGCGCGCGGTTCTCGGACGCTGAACTGGCCGCCAATCAGGTGCTGCTGCAATTTCTGAACGTGGCGGCTTATGCGATGGACGGGTTTGCCTTCGGGGCCGAGGCATTCGTTGGGCAAGCCATGGGGGCACGTAATCGGCAAGACCTCCGGCGGGCTTCGATCATGTCGAGCCAATGGGGCGCTGGGATCAGCTGCGCGATGGCGCTTGCGTTTTTGTTGTTTGGCGGTCTGGCAATTGATCTGATGACCACCGCCGAGGACGTGCGGACGGCGGCGCGCGCATTCCTGATCTATATGGTCTTTGCGCCGCTGGTCGGCTGGCCATCATGGATGCTGGACGGGATATTTATCGGTGCCACTCGCACCGCGGATATGCGCAACATGATGGTGGTGTCAGCGGTTGTTTATCTGATCGCTGTACTGTCGCTTATGCCGCTTATTGGCAACCACGGCTTGTGGTTGGCGCTGCTCATTTCGTTCATCGCGCGCGGTATCACGCTTGGATTACGCTATCCGGCGTTGGAACGCGCGGCGGTCTAGAGGATTTCAATCACGCCTTCGGGTGGGCGCCCCATGCGCGCCTTCCCGTTTTTCTGGACGATGGGCCGTTCAATCAGGATTGGGTGCGCGACCATCGCCGCGATCAACTGATCATCTGCCATATCAAGCGTTAGGCCCAACTCTTTGAACAGTTTCTCGCCCTTGCGGATGATTTTGGATGGAGAGACGTCTAAAGCAGCGAGCGCTACGCGCAATTCGTGTTCGCTTGGCGGATCGTCAAGATAGCGGCGCACCGCTACATCTTCGCCCCGCTCCTCAAGGATCGCGAGTGTCGCACGTGATTTCGAACAGCGCGGGTTGTGCCAAATCTCGGTCATAGCCAATCATCCCGGCCAGTGCCAACAGCGTCTGCCACATGGTCGAACCCATCACGTTCCAATAGCCTATCAAGGCCCAACGCGATGTCCTCCACCAGGCTGAGGCCTTTATAAGCAAGCGAGGAGTAAAGCTGCACAATGGAAGCACCCGCACGTATCTTTTGATACGCGTCTTCGGCCGTGGCGATACCACCTACACCCACAAGAGGCATCGCTCCGTCCGTTAACTTTGACAAACGCGCAAGTACGCGCGTGGACTTTTCGAACAAGGGCGGTCCGGAAAGGCCGCCAGCCTCTCTTTTATAAGGACTTTTCAGGCCTTCGCGCGATAGCGTTGTGTTGGTCGCGATGACCGCGTCGACATCAACCTCCAATGCGACTGCCGCGACTTCGGCCAGTTCATGGTCCGTCAAATCAGGGGCGATTTTCAGGAAAACAGGTGTGTATTTGTCGTGCGCCATTCGCGCGTCCAACACGCCCGACAGAAGGCCGCGTAGGGCGTCGGCGCCCTGCAGGTCGCGCAGCTTTTCAGTGTTGGGTGAGCTGACATTGACCGTTACGAAATCCACGAACGGCCCGCAGCAGTTGAACACATTTACGTAGTCTGCAGCACGGTCATTGCTGTCTTTATTCGCACCAAGGTTCAGCCCAACAGGCACAGGACGGGTGCGCGAGCGGCGTGTCAGGCGGGCTGCCGCCGCTTCCATCCCTTCGTTGTTGAACCCAAACCGATTGATGACGGCCTGATCTTCGCTCAGACGAAACAGGCGTGGTTTGGGGTTGCCGGGTTGCGGGCGAGGGGTAACGGCGCCGACCTCGACAAAACCGAAACCGGCTTGCGTTAGCGCGTCCACAACCGTGGCGTTCTTGTCATAACCCGCCGCCAAGCCGATAGGGTTCAACATATCCATGCCGCAGAAACTGGTTTTGATCCGGTCGGTGGTGACAAGGCCCGGCAGCGGGACAACGCCGGCTTTCATCGCCATCAGAGCCAGCGAATGCGACCGTTCAGGATCAATTTTATGAAGCGCTTTCAGCGCGATCTTCTCGATCAGGTTCATGCGAGGGTCTCGGGAAAAATATGTCCGGCCGGACCAAGGGGAAGGGCGCGATGCCAAAGAGCCTCGGATAGGACAAGTTCGCGATAGAGGTGCGGGAATAAGGCACCACCACGCGAGGGTTCCCACTTAAGCGCGTCGCCCATCGCTTTTGCGTCAAACGCAACAAGCATCAATCCAACTTCACCTGCAAAGTGCTTTGATGCGGTTTCCTGTGCCTGTTCAGCGGTTGAAAAGTGGATGTATCCATCGGAAAGGTCGATGGGTGCACCCAAAGTCTTGCCCGCGTCTTGAAACGCCTGCCATTCAGCGGCTCGAAGAATTTTGTAAATCTGCATGCCTTCATGTGACGCCCAGAGCCGCGTTCGTCAAGCCGTGCGCTGTGTCGCAGGTAAGGCCCTGATCAGGCATCTTCCCGCTACGTCAATCAACTCGCAAGCCCGAGGTCTTTGACAAGCCCACCCGACTCGCGCAACCTTGTCGGCAAAATATCAAAACCAGGGGGTTCCCAATGATTACGCGTTTCATGACCACAGTGGCGGCACTTGCCGTGACAGCAGGGGCGGCGACAGCGGACTATACGCTGACCGTGCTTCACACCAATGACTTCCACGCCCGCTTTGAACCGATCAGCAAATATGACAGCGGCTGTTCGGCCGAAGATAATGCCGAAGGCAAGTGCTTTGGCGGTTCTGCCCGTTTGCAGACCGCAATTGACGACGCCCGGACACGTACCAACAACTCGATCCTTGTGGATGGCGGTGACCAGTTCCAGGGCACGCTGTTTTATACATACTATAAAGGTAAGCTTGCGGCCGAGATGATGAATCAGATGGGCTATGACGCGATGACCGTGGGCAACCACGAGTTCGACGACGGCCCGGAAGTTCTGCGCGGTTTCGTTGATGCCGTTGATTTCCCGATCCTGATGTCAAACGCTGATGTCTCGCGTGAAGAGCTGCTGTCAGGCAAAATCCTGAAATCCACAGTGATTGAGCGTGGCGGCGAAAAGCTTGGCCTGATCGGTCTGACCCCTCATGACACCCACGAACTTGCGAGCCCCGGTGACAACATCACCTTCACCGATCCAGTGCAGGCCGTGCAGGGCGAGGTCGACAAGCTGACAGAGATGGGTGTGAACAAGATCATCGTCTTGTCGCACTCAGGTTATAGCGTCGACAAGAAAGTTGCCGCTGAAACAACCGGCGTTGACGTGATTGTCGGTGGCCACTCGAACACGCTTTTGTCCAATACGAACGAGCGCGCAGAAGGTCCTTATCCGACCATGGTTGGTGATACAGCGATTGTATCTGCCTATGCCTATGGCAAGTTCCTTGGCGAGCTGAACGTGACCTTTGATGATGAAGGCAAGATCGTAGAGGCCAAGGGCGAGCCGTTGATTATGGACGGTGAAGTGCATGAGCATGACGCAACGAAGGCACGGATTGCCGAGGCTGCAAAGCCTCTGGATGAGATTCGCAACCGCGTGGTTGCGAATGCCGCCGAAGCAATCGACGGAGATCGCGCCAATTGCCGGCACAAGGAATGCCAAATGGGGACACTTGTAGCGGATGCGATGCTCGACCGCGTGAAAGATCAAGGCATCGACATCGCGATACAGAACGGCGGCGGGCTTCGTGCCTCGATAGACGCCGGTGATGTGACCATGGGCGAAATCTATACTGTGCTGCCATTCCAAAACACCCTAGCGACCTTTCAAGCGAGCGGGAGCATGATCAAGGATGCGTTAGAGAATGGGATGGCGCAATTTGACGACGAAACGAAGGACGGTCGTTTCCCTCAGGTTGCTGGTCTGAAATACACAATTGATGCCTCTGCGGCGACCGGAGAGCGGATCTCGGACGTCATGGTGATGGTTGGTGATGATTGGGTCGAGTTGGATCCGGCGGCAACTTACGGTGTCGTTACCAACAACTACGTGCGTAACGGTGGTGACGGGTACAAGATGTTCCGCGATGCCGAGAACGCTTATGACTTCGGACCAGATCTTGCCGAAGTTTTGGTTGATTACATGGCGAACGGGGGTCCGGTGAAACCGTACCTTGATGGACGTATCACCAAGAAGTAACGGCACGATCTGAGTGCTGTTTGACCTCCGTCGGTTTGATCGGCGGGGGTTTTTTGTAGCCGGTCAGGGGAAGGGGCGCTGCCCCTACGGGCTGGTTCTTCGAACCATCCCTACCCCGGGATACTTCCGACAAGAAAAAAAAGCGATTTCAGGTGCTGTTCCAGCGTTTTGTCGCGTTAAGGATGCGTGTGCCGAACATGCGGGCTGTGCTGATGTCTTCGGGCGGGATGTCATTTGTTGCGCCCAGTTGCTCGGTCACCATGAGGCCCAGCCAGCTTCCGTCCCGGTTCAATCCGGGTTGGTCGGGATTGACAGGCGTGCCAATAGCGCTTTGGCCGACCCAGATCATGCCCATTTGGGCGGCAAATGTAGACAGGCGTTGCAGGGTGGCGAGCTTGTCGCCCGACGGGTGGATCGCTGTGGTGAAACCTGCCGCCAGTTTGTCGACCCATTGGCCGTGTTCCCATCGGGTATCGACAGCCTCTAAGAACAAGCTAAAGCGGGCTGCCGCCGATCCCATATAGGTGGGCGCACCAAATACGATGGTGTGTGCAGCGTCGAGATCAGCCCAGTCTTTGTCGGTGATGTGCTCCACGTCGATCAGGTGGGCCGGGTTGCCGATGCCTTCGGCAATCGCCTGTGCGATGCGGTGTGTGTGGCCAAAACCAGAGAAATACGGCAAGCAGATTACAAGGTCAGTCATACGCATAACATGACGAGAACCTGGGGAAAGTCAAAGTGATACGGGAAAAGGTTTCGTTTCGTCAAAATGGGCGTTTATGGTGACCGGGGCGAGACCGGAGGACGATCAAATGACCGCGTATTCAGGACCAGAACTTTGTTCATTTGAGGCGCACGAGGTTGTTACGCTGTTGCGCAAGAAAGAGGTTTCACCCGCCGAGTTGTTAGGGGCATCTGAGGCGCGCATTTCGCAGGTTGATCCTCTGGTCAATGCGATCCCCACCACTTGTTTTGACAGGGCGCGACGTTTGTCCGACGCGTTGGACAACAGACAGGCAGGTTCAAGTAGCGCGCCGGGATGGCTGGACGGGTTACCGATCGCGATCAAGGATCTGACACCCGTGGCAGGGGTTCGGTCGACCTCGGGCACCAAGGCGCTGGCTGACAATGTCCCGCTAGAAAGCGATCCGTTGGTTGAAAGACTAGAGGTGCGCGGCGGTTTGGTCGTGGGCAAAACCAACACGCCCGAATTTGGTGCAGGCGGAAACACGTTCAACGATGTTTTCGGCGCGACACTGAACCCATGGGATACAAGGTTGAATGCCGGAGGATCATCTGGCGGTGCTGCGGTCAGGCTGGCGACAGGATCAGTTTGGTTGAGCCACGGATCGGATCATGGTGGCAGTCTGCGAACCCCAGCGGCCTATTGCGGGATCGTTGGGTTGCGCCCAAGTCCTGGCCTGTGTGCCTCACTGTCAGGCACAGGTTTCATTGGCGAAGGTGTTCAGGGGCCGATGGCGCGCTCGGTCACAGATTGCGCTTTGTTCTTGGATGCTATGGCGGGATTTGACCCTTGTTCGCCATTGTCATTTCCTGCACCGGATCAGCCTTATCAGACCGCTGTCATGAACGCCGAAATGGGATTGCGGATCGGGTTTGCTCCGGATTTGGCGGGTTTTGCTCCTGTTGACAAAGAGATGTCGGACCATCTGGCTTGGGCGATGGGAACGATAGAGCGGGCGGGCGCGGACGTTGAGGAAGCCTGCCCAGCTCTGCCAGATATTGAGCGCACGTACCATGTATTGAGAGGTGGAATGTGGGCGGCGAGTTTTGCGACCGCACCCGAAGAACTAACCCGGCATTTCAAACCTACACTGGCTCAGAACATATCCTTCGGGCTTTCACTGACCGCCGAGGACCACGCAAAGGCTCAGCTTTCGCGATCTCTGATCTATGACAATATGCGCCAGTTTCTGGGGTGTTTTGACGTGCTGGCGTGCCCCGTGGTCGGCAACATGCCGCATCCGCAGACCGAGGAATGGGTGCGCGAGGTCGGCGGGCAGACACTGGATGGGTATATGGATTGGCTTAAGTTTGCGTTCCTGGCAACCGTCGCTGGCCTGCCCGCGATCTCGGTGCCGGTTGGTCGTACTAAGCGCGGCCTGCCGGTCGGTTTGCAATTGATCGGCCCGCCACGTGGTGAAGCCAAGCTTTTGGCCGCGGCGCGCATGGTCGAGCTTGCGATGGGCGGACCATTGGGACCGATTGACCCGATTGACGGGTCGAAGGCCACAAGCTAACTGAACCGGGTCACAAGGGGGACGGGGCATGTACGAATACAACCACCTTGCTCAGGCGATTTCACAGGCGTCAGATGGGCGCCATGATGCGACGTTCCTGATCGACGGGCAAACCGGTCATCCGACCTCTTATGGCACGTTCTGGGCGAATGCTGAGCGGATGGCAGCCGCGCTGGTCAGGTTGGGTTTGAAGCCTGGGGATCGGGTGGCAGTTCAGGCCCCCAAAGAGCCCGCGATGCTGGAGCTATATGTGGGGACGGTGCTCGCAGGTGGCGTGTTTTTACCGCTGAACACCGCCTATACGCCTTCTGAGATATCGTATTTTCTGGACGATGCGTCTCCTCATGTTTTTGTGTGCGATCCTGATCGGCGTGATGCTCTGGCGGGCGTGATTTCTCGGGCGGACATTGCGCATGTTTTGACGCTGGGGGCGAGTGGGGCTGGTTCGCTTGCAACGGCGCGTGACGCGCAGTCCGCCGGTTTTAAGGCCGTGGCGCGCGGGCCGCTGGACCTGGCGGCGATCCTTTATACTTCCGGCACCACGGGGCGGTCAAAAGGGGCGATGCTGACCCACCGGGCGTTGGCCTCGAACAGCGCCACATTGCGGGAGTACTGGAGGTTCACGGATCAGGATGTCTTGATCCACGCTTTACCAATCTATCACACGCATGGTCTGTTCGTGGCGACAAATGTGACCTTGATGGCGGGGGCGTCTGCCATCTTTATGGCGGGATTTGATGCAGAGGCGATCATTGACGCGATGCCGCGCGCGACCGCGCTAATGGGGGTGCCAACATTCTATACGCGGCTTTTGAAAGACGACCGCTTGTCCGCCGCGTCGCGCGATATGCGGCTGTTTGTGTCGGGTTCTGCGCCCTTGTTGGCTGAGACACACACCCAATGGCGCGAGGTGACGGGGCACGGCATTCTTGAACGCTACGGAATGACCGAAACAAACATGAACACGTCCAACCCCTATGACGGAGAGCGCCGCGCGGGGACGGTTGGGTTTCCTTTGCCCGGCGTCGAGGTGAAGGTTTGCGACCAAGAAAGCGGCAACGAGGTACCGATTGGCGAAATCGGGGTCCTTGAAGTGCGGGGCGACAATGTCTTTGCTGGCTACTGGCAGATGCCCGAAAAGACGGCCGAAGAATTACGCGATGACGGGTGGTTTATCACGGGTGATCTGGCGATGATTGACGGCGATGGCTACGTGAGGATTGTGGGGCGCGGCAAGGACCTGATCATCTCGGGTGGGTTCAACGTATATCCGAAAGAGGTGGAAACCGTGATCGACGCATTGCCCGACGTGCTGGAAAGCGCCGTCATTGGCGTGCCGCACGAGGATTTTGGCGAGGCTGTGGTGGCCGTGGTGGTCGCGCATCCAGACCGGTCGATCGATGAAGCACAAGTGTTGATGGGTTCGGCGGATCAGTTGGCGCGGTTCAAGCAACCAAAGCGCGTCGTTGTCGTGGATGAATTGCCACGAAACACAATGGGTAAGGTGCAGAAAAACGTGATGCGCGACAGCTACGCCGATCTACTGAAAGACTAGGGCAGAAAGCCTATTTCGGTAGTGGGCCGTCTTTTAGGCGGTAGCCCAGGAACGCAGGATAAAGATAGCTGCGCCTGATTGCGGGGAATTGGAAGCGGGGAAGCGCCCGCGTATGAACGGGCAGGGCCGCAATGCGTCCAAGCGCCATATCGGCCAGACGCGCACCCACCCATGTGCCCATGGCGACACCATTACCGTGATAGTTCAGACCGGCCCAAGCCGTGGCGCTGTTTCCGATGGGGCCGGCATAGGGCAACAAGTCACGCGAAAGACTAATGAGACCGGACCAGAAATACGGGGTCTCGACGTTGCGCCATGCGGGGAACATGGCAGCGAGGTGCTGTCTTAGCTGCTCCCGCATGGCGTTCTGACCCTCGGCAGTGGCGGCGATATTGCCGCGTGCACCGAAAAGGAAACGTCCGTCGGGCAGCAATCGAAAATAGTGCAAAAGATTGCGGCTGTCATAGGCCATAAGGTCCGTGCTCCAACCCTGCGCGGCGATCTCGTCCGCGGTCAGTTCGCGGGTCACAAGGATGTTGGATTGCACTGGCAGGTAGCGCCCGGAAAGCCAATCCGGCAAGCCATCGGTGGAATAACCATTGGTGGCGATGATAAGTTTCTTAGCCGTGATTTGGCCACGGGGGGTCGTCAGGATGTGCTTGCCTTCGGCCTCAGTGATCTGGGTCACTGGGCTATTGGCGCAGAGCGTTGCCCCGGCGGCGCTGGCGGCACTGGCAAGCCCGCTGACATAGCGCCCCGGATTAAGGGCAAAACCCAGCGGCAGGACCAGCCCGCCGTGAAACGCCCCATTCATTCCGCGTGACGTCAGATCGCTTTTCGGGATCAGTTCAGCGGGGTGGCCCAGCTTGGCCCACTCTGCTTGCTCGGCTCGCAAACCGGTCACAGCGCGAGGCGAGTGCGCCAATAGAAGCTCACCATCGGAATGGGTTTCGGCGTCTATTCCGTGTCGGTCCAATAAGTTTGCGACCAGTTCAACTGCGCCGCGCTGGGCCGCGAAATAGGCACGGGTGGCGTCTTCTCCGAAGCGTTTTCTTATTGCTCCTAGCCCAAGTTTATCGCCACCGATGGTACAAAAGCCACCATTGCGTCCGGACGCGCCCCATCCAGGGGCCTGGGCGTCCAATACCATCACCTCTGCCCCTGCCTCGGCAAGGTGAAGTGCAGCTGATAACCCAGTAAATCCACCACCGATCACCGCTATTTCAACTTGGTGATCACCTTCGGGCGCTGGCCAATCGCCGTCGGGTCGTGGCCAGATACATTCTGCCCGCGCCGCATCTTCATAGGCATAGTCTTCATAGATGCGTCGCGGCATCAGAGCCTGCCAAGATAGGTGCGATACTCGATCTGGCTGATCTCGTGGGTCAGCTGTTGGATTTCATCGCGGCGGATGGTTGCATAGATGTCCTGATAGCGCGCGCCAAAGATGTCCGTGGCAATCTGGGCGTTCGCAAACCGGTCGACGGTCTGTGCCCAATCAGCGCTTAGCGGTTGGGCAGGCGTGGCGTCGGCATCATCCAATGGAAGAGGCAGGGCCGGTTTAGCCTCTAACCCGTGCAGCATGCCGCCCAATATTGCGGCCACGGCCAGATAGGGGTTTACGTCAGCACCCGCGATCCGGTGTTCCAACCGCGCGCCGGGGCCTTTGGTTTCCGGCAAACGGATACCGGCGGCGCGGTTGTCAAATCCCCAGTCGGGGGCCGAGGGTGCGAAGCTCATCGGTTTGAAGCGACGGTAGGAATTCATATGCGGCGCAAAGATCGCTTGCAGGTCGCGCATGGTGTCCAATACGCCACCCACCGCGTGTTTCAAAGCGTCAGACGGCCCGTCTGTGCCGTCGTCAAAGACGTTCTTTCCGTCCTTGTCCACGACCGATGCGTGCACATGCATCCCGTTACCGGGAAAATCGGCATAGGGTTTGGCCATGAACGTGGCTTCCATCCCATGTGACCGCGCCACGCCACGTACGAGGCGTTTGAACAAGAGCGCCGTATCCGCGGCCCACATCACATCATCGGTGTGGTGGAAGTTGATCTCGAACTGGCCGGGGCCGTATTCGGCGATCAGCGTATCGGTGGCCAGCCCCTGTGCTTCTGATGCCTTAAGGATGTCATCGAGGATATCCTGCGTACGCTCCAGCACTTCGAGGTCATAGTTCTGCGCATCGGGGCTGCGGTCCGGTGGCGTCGGGGCGTCGTCTTCGGAACCGCGCGGCTTGAACAGATAGAACTCAAGTTCAGTCGCCAGCACCGGGTGCAACCCCTTTGCATGAAGCTTACCCACCATACGGGCGAGTTGCTGGCGCGAGGACAGATCGCTGATCTCGCCCGTGTCTGGGTCAATCATCTCGACCTGTACCTGTGCCACGTGTGCCTTTGCCCATGGCACAGGCTTCAACGTGCCGGGAATTGGGACGATGCGGCCATCCGGGTCGCCGACACTGATCCCCAAGCCGGTTTCCTCAACCTCGGCCCCAAGAATGTTTGGCGCATAGGTCGACAGGGGCAGCCGCACCGCCCCATCAGCCAGTTTCTTTTCATCATCACCCGGCAACCACTTGCCGCGTAAGACGGCATTGGCATCACAAAGCATCAGTTCAACCCGGTCAGGGCGGCCGTGGGCCTTGCAGTACTCGGCGTATTCTTCAAGGAAATCGCTCATCAAATGGCTTCCTGTTCGTCTTTCTGACGTTTGGCAATCGCACGTTTCGAGGTGAGGGATGCACCGATTACGCCGATCGTTACAAGTGCAATCATGATGGTCGATAGCGCGTTGATTTCCGGACTGACGCCAAGACGGACAGCCGAGAAAATCTTGATCGGTAGGGTCGTAGAGCTAGGGCCAGAGGTAAATGAGGCGATCACCAGATCGTCTAGCGATAGTGTGAAGGCCAAAAGCCAACCCGAGATCACAGCCGGCGCGATAATCGGTAGGGTCACAAGGCGAAACGCTTCAAATCCCGTGCAGCCAAGATCAAGGGCGGCCTCTTCCAGGGATCGGTCAAACGTCACCAATCGCGACGACACAACAACCGAAACGAAGCACATCGAGAACGTCGTGTGCGCCAGAACGATGGTCGTGATCCCGCGGTCAAATCCGATTGAGATGAACAGCAAAAGCAGTGAAAGGCCAGTGATCACTTCCGGCATGACGAGCGGTGCATAGATCATGCCTGAGAAGATGGTGCGTCCCGGGAAGCGCCCAGCACGAACCATGACATACGCGGCCATCGTGCCCAGTACGGTGGCGATGGTGGATGAGAAGACAGCGACGCGCAAAGTGACCCATGCTGCGTCCAAAAATGCCTCGTTTCTAAAAAGCTCGCCATACCATTTGGTCGAGAAACCCGACCAAACCGTCACCAGCTTGCCCGCGTTGAACGAGTAGGTGATCAGGATGATCATCGGGATGTAAAGGAACGCAAAACCAAGCGTTAGCGATACGGCGTTAAACCAAGTGAGACGTCTCATTGCTCAGCCTCCCTTTGTTTTTCCTCGTTACGCTGGAACAGCACAATCGGAATGATCAGGAGAAGCAGCAGGATGATCGCCACAGCCGACGCAACCGGCCAGTCGCGGTTCGAGAAGAATTCTTCCCACAGCACTTTGCCGATCATCAGTGTTTTCGATCCGCCCAATAGGGCAGGGATCACGAACTCGCCCATCGCAGGGATGAACACGAGGAACGAGCCTGCGATGATCCCTTGTTTCGACAACGGGAATGTCACGAGCCAGAAGGCTGAGAAGCGAGAGCAGCCCAAGTCCTCGGCAGCTTCCAATAGGCTTTCGTCTAGGCGTTCCAGCGCCGAGTAAATCGGCAGCACCATGAACGGCAGATACGTATAAACGATGCCGATATAGACGGCGAGGTTGGTGTTCAAGATCACCAGTGGTTCTTGGATAATCCCGATATACATCAGCAATTGGTTCAGAAGCCCCTCGTTCGACAAGATTGCTTTCCATGAATAAACGCGGATCAGGAAGCTGGTCCAAAACGGCAGGATCACCAGCATCATCAGAGTGGGGCGCCACTCATCCGGCGCGCGGCTCATGCCATAGGCGATGGGAAAGCCGACGATCAGGGTCAGAATGGTCGAGATCAGTGCGATCTTCAGGCTCGATAAGTAGGCCTTCCAATAAAGGTCATCCGATGTCAGCCACCAGAAATTCTCCATATCAAGACCGGCCCACCACGCGGAAATACCGGCCCAGCCTTCTGACAAATCAAGCGTTGGTGTGTAGGGCGGGATCGCCAATGCGGTGTCTGACAGGCTGATCTTCAAGACGATCAGGAACGGCACCAGAAACAGGGCCAGTAGCCACAAGTATGGGATCGAGATCAGGGCAAAACGCTTCATTTGTCCAACACCACGCCAGCGGTGTCGGTGAAGCTAAGCCAGACCTCGTCTTCCCATGTGATCTGTCTGCGTCGAATGCGGCGCGTGTTGGCTGCCTGCGCTTTGATGTGAACACCATTGGCCATTTCAACGACGTAAGTCGACATATTGCCGAGATACGCGATATCGAGCACTTTGCCTTGCAAAACATTGGTGGCGTCGGCGGGGCGTTCGGTGGAAATGGTGACCTTCTCGGGGCGGACGGCCAATGATGCCTCGGTTCCTACCGTGAATTCTTCATGCGCAATGCCGGTTAAATCCTGCTGCCCCTCAGCCCAACTGATAGAGGCGTGCCCGTCGCCTGTCTTCGTGATGTTTCCTTTGATCAGGTTCACATCCCCAATGAAGTCCGCGACATAGACCGAGCTTGGCTCTTCATAAATTTTGGCGGGCGTGTCGACTTGGATGATCTTGCCGTGATCCATTACGGCTATGCGGCTGGCGACAGTCATCGCCTCTTCCTGATCGTGGGTCACAATCACGAAGGTTGTGCCGGTCTTTTCTTGAATGTCCATCAGTTCGAACTGCGTGTCCTGACGCAGTTTTTTGTCCAGCGCGCCCAGAGGTTCGTCGAGCAACAGCAATTTGGGGGCCTTAGCCAAAGACCGCGCCAACGCGACCCGCTGACGTTGCCCGCCTGAAATCTGATGCGGTTTCCGGTTGGCGAATTTGTTCAACTGCACAAGCGTCAGCATCTCTTCGACGCGGGCTTCGACCTGATCCTTGGGCAACTTGTCCCGCTTCAAGCCAAACGCGATGTTTTCAGACACCGAAAGATGCGGAAACAGCGCATAGCTTTGGAACATCATGTTTACAGCGCGCTTGTTGGGCGGGATCGGGGCTACGTCCTGCCCATCAATGAAAATCGTGCCTTCGGTCGGTGTTTCGAACCCCCCGAGCATCCGCATCATCGTCGTCTTGCCACAACCGGATGGCCCAAGAAGCGCAAAGAACTCCTGTTCGTAGATGTCGATTGTCAGATTGTCGATCGCAGTGAAACCACCCCACCGTTTCGTCACGTTTTTGAACTGGATTAAGGGTTTGGCCTGGGCATCTTCCCAGGGTGCGAAAACAGAGACCGGTGCAGTTGCGGTGTCAGACATTGGAACCTCGGGAATGAAAAAAGCGCTTCCCTCCGCATATGGAGTACATGCGGAGGGACAAGGAAATCAGGCTTAGGTGCCCGACTTGATTTTGGTCCACAGACGGGTGACGACGCGCTGAACTTTGGGCGCGTAGGGCGTTGTGGTGTAAAGGTTTTTCAGCGTTTCTTCGTCCGGATAGATGGCCGGATCACCGATCACATCTTCCACCAGAAACTCTTGAGACGCTTTGTTGCCGTTGGCGTAGTAAACATAGTTAGACGCCGCAGCCATGTTGTTTGCATCCAGAATGAAGTTCAGGAATTTGTGGGCCGCTTCGGGGTTTGGAGCGTCTGCTGGAATTGCCATTTGGTCAAACCACATCAATGCGCCCTCGGAGGGTGCATTATAAGCAATCTCAACCCCGTTTTCGGCCTCGTCCGCGCGGTCGCGGGCTTGCAGAATGTCACCGGACCAGCCGAATGCCACGCAAATGTCGCCGTTTGCCAAGGCGTTGATGTATTCCGAGCTATGGAATTTCTGAATGTACGGGCGAACGGGTGCAAGCACTTCTTCCGCCTTTGCAATCACGTCCGGATCGTGGCTGTCTGGATCCTCACCCAAATAGGCCAACGCAGCAGGAATGATTTCGGCAGGGGCGTCCAGAACGTGAATCCCACACGCTGATAGTTTCTCGGCATTCGCCGGGTCGAAGATCAAATCCAACGATCCGATTGGCGCATCTTCGCCAAGGATCTCGGTTACCTTGCCGACATTCACACCCAAACCAGTGGTTCCCCACATGTAGTTGATGGAGTAAGCGTTGTCTGGGTCATACTGGGCAGTTCGATTTTGGATGACGTCCCAAAGGTTGCCTGCATTGGACAACTGCGCTGTGTCCAGGGGTTGGAATGCGCCCGCAGTAATCTGACGCTGCAGGAACGTTCCCGAGGGTACGACCACATCGTAACCCGAACCACCGGCCAGCATCTTGGTTTCCAGAACTTCGTTTGAGTCGAAGACGTCATAAACCAGATCAATCCCGGTCTCTTCTTCAAATTTCGCCAGCAGCTCTTCGTCAATGTAGTCTGACCAGTTATAGACGCGTACTTCCTCGGCGGTGGCGGCACTCGCCCCCAACGCGAGGGCAACACTTAACGTGACCCAAGTTTTATTCATTTGTCGTTTCTCCCTGATTGCGGGTGGTTCCCCGTCCGCGACATTTGATCAAAAAAATGCCTTTCACGCAATATGGTAAAATTACGGATGGCATAGTAGATTGCTTTCAAAGATTATCTTTGGGGCCGGATTTGGCAAAACAATTGTAACGAAGGGGGCATGTGTGTCCGAAAAAGCAGCGAAATTGCCCGACCACCAGCGTGTTTACCGTCAACTTCGCGAGATGATTCTATTCGGCGAACTGGCACCCGGTCAGCCTGTGACGATCCAAGGTTTGGTTGGAACTTTGGATGTTGGTATGACCCCAGTTCGCGAAGCCATTCGCAGACTGACGTCAGAAGGGGCATTGATCTTCAAGGGAAACCGCCGTGTTTCTGTGCCTCAACCGGATATGGCGCAGTGGAATGAAATTGCCTTTGCACGCCTTTGCGTTGAGCCAGAGCTGGCGCGTATGGCCACTGAAAACATTGGCGAAGATGAGCTTGCGCGACTGACCGATTATGACGACCGGCTGAACAGCTCGATCGATCGCGGCGATGTCCGCGGATACCTCGAGAACAATTATCGCTTCCACGCCTATCTCTACGATTTGGCCAATACCGAGGTGTTGTCATCCATCGCCAACATGCTTTGGTTGCGTGCTGGTCCGTCACTGCGTGTGGTGCTTGGTCGCTATGGTACGGCAAACCTGCCCGACAAGCATGCTGAGGCGATGGAAGCCATGAAGGCCGGCGATGCTGATGCGGTCGCTGCGGCAATTCGTGGTGACATTGATCAGGGAATCGCCCAGGTGCGCGAGACTCTTTTAGCAGAGTGAATTTGATCAGATTGTCGACTTGCCGTTGACAGTGTGTTTTTTGATCATATTCTGGGCGCGACTATTCAGGGGCCCAGTAAAGGCTGATTCCATCCGGCGTGCCCCGATCCTGACCGTTTCTAGGAGTTCGCGATATGAACAAGATCACCAACCACCTGCCCACTGCCGAATTGCAAGCCATTGATGCAGCCCACCACATGCACCCGTTCACAGCGGATGGGGAGCTTAAGAAAAAAGGCGCGCGCGTAATGACGTCGGCTGACGGTGTCTGGCTGAAAGACAGCGACGGCGAAACAGTGCTGGACGCAATGGCTGGCCTTTGGTGTGTGAATATCGGCTATGGTCGCGATGAGTTGGCGGAAGTTGCCGCCCGCCAAATGCGCGAACTGCCGTATTACAACACGTTCTTCCAAACCACCCATGTCCCCGCGATCGCGCTGGCCCAGAAGCTGGCGCAGCTTGCCCCCGGTGATCTGAATCACGTCTTCTATGCCAATGGCGGCTCTGACGCGAATGACACAAACATTCGTATGGTGCGCACCTATTGGGCTGAAAAGGGCCAGCCCGACCGCGATGTCATTATCTCGCGCTGGAATGCCTATCACGGCTCCACAATCGGTGGAACTTCGCTGGGTGGCATGAAGGGTATGCATGGACAAGGCAGTCTACCCATTCCGGGGATCGAGTTCATCGACCAGCCCAATTGGTACGCCGAAGGTGGTGATACGGACCCAGAAGAGTTCGGGCTGGAGCGCGCACGCCAACTGGAAGCCAAGA
The DNA here is from genome assembly GCF_041403445.1 of Aliiroseovarius conchicola. NCBI lineage: Bacteria > Pseudomonadati > Pseudomonadota > Alphaproteobacteria > Rhodobacterales > Paracoccaceae > Aliiroseovarius > Aliiroseovarius conchicola. The sequence continues at coordinate 22,794 of NZ_JBGEHL010000003.1, read as the reverse complement.
TCAAAGAGGTCGGCCCAGACCGTGTTGCCGCCTTCATTGGCGAACCTGTTCAGGGCGCGGGTGGTGTGATCGTTCCGCCGGCCAGCTACTGGCCTGAAATTCAGCGGATCTGTAAGAAATACGATATCTTATTGATTGTGGATGAGGTGATTACCGGGTTTGGCCGCACTGGCAACTGGTTTGGAAGCCAAACCTTTGACCTCACTCCGGACATTATGACCGTCGCCAAGGGGCTAAGCTCGGGCTATGCCCCCATTGGTGCTTCGATCGTGTCTGACAAAGTGGCGGACGTTCTGGCGGGGACCGAATTCAACCACGGCTACACCTACTCGGGCCATCCCGTGGCCTGCGCGGTTGCGCTGGAAAACCTACGCATTCTTGAAGAAGAGGGCATTGTGGATCAGGTGGGGTCGGACACGGCGCCCTATCTGGCCGAGAAGTGGCATGCGCTGGCCGATCACCCCTTCGTAGGTGAAACCAAGATCGTTGGTATGATGGCGTCCCTAGCACTGACACCTGACAAGGGCGCGCGCGCGCCGTTTGCGGCGGACACCGGCACCGTTGGCTTCATCACCCGCGAATGCTGCTTCGGTAACAATCTGATCATGCGCCATGTGGGGGATCGGATGATCATCTCACCGCCGCTGGTGATCACCAAGGGCGAGATCGACACGCTGATCGAAAGGGCGCGTAAGTCGTTGGATGAGGCTTACGAGGTCGTGAAGGAAAAGGGCCTTCTGGTGGCTGGCTGATCAGGCATAGGCCGGGGGTACTCTGGCCTTTCTACATCCGAGGGATCCATGGACCTACTTACTGCCAATGATCGGCACGGGGAATATCCCCAAAGCTGGTATGCTGCGACGGCTGAAGCGCCCGGCCCATACCCAGAAGCAACCGGAGGTATCACCTGCGATGTCTGCATCGTTGGCGGTGGCTTTACCGGATTGTCCGCTGCGTTGCATTTGGCCGAGCGTGGCTATGACGTGGTGCTGTTGGAGGCGCAACGTGTCGGGTTTGGTGCCTCTGGGCGCAATGGCGGTCAGGTGGGGACCGGTCAGCGACTAGACCAGGACGAACTGGAACAGATGGTTGGGCGCGACGATGCGCGCAAGCTTTGGGATCTTGCCCTTGAAAGCGTTCAATTGGTTCGGGATATGGTCGCTGAACACGCGCCAGACGCGGGGTTCACCGATGGTATCCTTCACGCGATGCACCGCGCGCGATACGTGCCCGAAGATCACGCATATGTTCGTAAACTGAATGAAAAGTATGATTACGGACTGATCCGCGCAGTCGATCGCGATGAAATGCGCGAATTGTGCAACTCACCCGCCTATCACGGAGGGTCGCTTGATCTGGGGGCAGGCCATACCCATCCGTTGAGATTGGCTTTTGGCATGGCGCGCTCGGCGGCGACCAAAGGGGTTCGGATTTTCGAAACGAGCCGCGTGACTGATGTGGCAGAGGGTGCACCTGTAAGCATATCGACACCCGCGGCTATGATCACAGCAACGCACCTTGTCTGGGCGTGCAACGGATATCTTGGAAATGCCGAGGGGCGCGTCGCATCCCGCGTGATGCCGATCAACAATTTCATTGTCGCGACAGAGCCGCTGGGTGAGGGTTTTGCTCAATCCTTGATCAAAGGCCAACACGCTGTCGCAGACAGCAAGTTCGTCGTCAATTACTTCCGCCTGTCTGAAGACAACCGCATGCTTTTTGGTGGGGCCGAGAGCTATGGCTATCGTTTTCCCAAGGACATTCGAAAGCTTGTTTCAAAGCCAATGTTGGAGGTCTATCCTCAACTCAAAGACGTCAAGGTCGACTATGCTTGGGGTGGGACGCTTGGGATTACGATGAACCGGATGCCGCATTTTGAGCGGCTTGCGGGGAATATCCTTTCTGCGTCGGGTTATTCAGGTCATGGGGTCGCAATGGCAACACTAGGCGGCAAGATGGCGGCTGAGGCGATTGCGGGTCAGGCTGAACGGTTTGACCTGATGGCCTCGGTTCCAACGCCCCGGTTCCCCGGTGGGGTTGCGATGCGCTGGCCGTTGCTGGTGGCGGCGATGCTTTGGTATTCCATGCGCGATAAACTCTAACGCACCGGACCACCGACATCTCCGGGTGCGACTGCGACGGATTTGACGATGGCATAGACCTCGGCCCCATCCTGCAAACCCATTGCATTGACTGACCGTTTGGTCAGACGCGCCAATACACGTCCGGCTGGCGTATCCAAGGACACAACTGCGCCCGGACCGTCGCCCAACCGAATGCTGGCAATGATACCAGGCAAAGTGTTCAGCGCCGAAAGGCCTTCGGGTCGGGCTGTAGACAAGATCACATCCTGCGCCGCAATCCGCAGGCGCAATAGGCTACCGGGGCTTTGGGCGACATGTGGTAACAGGATGGGCAAGCCTCCTGCTTCCAGCTCGGTCAGGCCGTCGTCATGATGGGCTTTTACCCGCGCTTCGATCACCGCTCCGATAGAGCGGATGTCGCCCGGCGTAAAGCTTGGGTCGCCCAATACCTCTGCGGCGGTACCTTGGCGTGTGACTTTCCCGGCATTCAGGGCGACAACCGTGGTAGCCAACCGCGCCACCTCGGTGGCGGAATGTGTGACATATAGGATTGGTACATCACTTTCATCGCGCAAGCGCTCGAAATAGGGCAGAATCTCGGCTTTGCGGGCGTCATCCAGTGCCGCCAACGGTTCATCGGCAAGGATCAGTTCCGGGTGGGCCAGAAGCGCGCGGCCGATGGCGACCCGTTGCTTTTCACCACCTGACAGGCGGGCGGGGCGACGGGACAGAAGGGGTCCTATACCCAACATCTCGACCACACGATCAAAACCTGATTGATCCAAGCGCATTTTTATCGCCCTTCGCCCGTATTCCAGATTTTGCTGCACGTTCATATGGGGAAATAGACGTGCATCCTGAAAGATGTAGCCCAGCCGACGTTTGTGCGGTGGCAGGAAAACGCGTTTTTCGCTGTCCATCAGGGTTTGGCTACCGACAGAAATGCGTCCTGTTCCCGCACGATTCAGCCCGGCGACCGTATCAATGATCGAGGTCTTGCCAGAGCCTGATGGCCCGAACAGAACGGTCAGTCCGGCGGGAGCCTCGAAAGCGACATCCAGCGAAAATCCCCTGAATGTTTGGCTGAGTTGAACAGAGAGAGCAGGCTTGGTCATGTCCCCTCCATCCGTTTGGCAACACGGCGGGCGAAGACCTCGGATAACACCAGCGCGGCCATCGCGATGACGATTGAGACGATGACAAGCCCCAACGCTGCGCTTTCGCCACCGGGCACTTGCAAAAAGCTATAGATCGCCAATGGCAGAGTCTGGGTTTGGCCCGGGATGTTGGAGACGAAGGTGATCGTGGCTCCAAATTCCCCCATCGCCTTGGCAAACCCCAGGATCGTGCCGGTTAGAATGCCGGGTAAGGCAAGTGGTAGGGTGATGGTTGCAAACACACGCAAGCGGCTTGCACCTAGCGTTGAGGCCGCTTGCTCAAGCTTTTGATCGACAGCTTCGATGGATAAGCGAATGGCGCGCACCATCAAGGGGAAGCCCATGATGGCCGACGCCAGTGCTGCCCCTGTCCATTGAAACGCGATGCTAACGCCTAACGCGTCCAGAAATCGGCCGCCCAAACCGGTGGCCCCGAAGGTCAGCAATAGTAGATAGCCGGTGACGACAGGGGGCAGGATCAAGGGCAGATGCACCAGACCATTGGCGAATTGCTTGCCGGGGAATTCCCACCGCGCCAAGGCATGTGACACGAAGATCGCCAATGGCAGTGACAACAAGGTGGCCCAAAACGCCACCTTCAGTGACAGCGCGACGGCTTGCCACTCTGCGGGACCCAGCCAACCGGTCATGAACCTGCCATGGGGGTGAACCCATGCCGTCGAAAGATGTCGGTCGCCAAGGGTTGGCTCAGCCAGCGCAGAAATGCTGACGCGGTGTCTTTATTGCGATCTGCCACAACGGCGGCGGGATAGACTATCGGCGGATGGCTGTCCGGGGCCAGTGTCGCTACGATCCGCACCCGTGGTTCCGCCTTCGCATCGCTTCCGTAAACGACCCCCAGCGGCGTTTGATTAAGCGCCACGAGCGCCAATGCGGCGCGCACACTGTCGGTTTGGGCTGCAAGCGGGGAAACGGCGTCCCACTGCCCCAAATGCTCTAATGCGGCCTTGCCGTAGATACCGGCAGGCACTGCGCCCACCAGCCCAATCGCAATTTTGCGATCACCCAGAAATCCCGCCAGATCGTCGAGGTTTTCGGGGCCGGACGTCGCGGTTGGGGCAATCACAACCAGTGTATTTCCCAGCAAATCAACGCGCGTGCCTGGCACGATATGCCCACTGTCTTCGACCACATCCATCCAGCCTTCGTTGGCGGAAATGAACAAGTCTGCTGGCGCACCCAAAGTGATTTGCCGCGCCAGAACAGATGATCCCGCGTATGAGATGCGTATCTCTTGCCCATAGCCTTCTTCGTACGATTGAGCTGCCTCGTCGAGCGCGCCTTTCAGACTTGCAGCGGCAAACAGCGTGATCGGTTCAGCGCGTGCTGACACTGCCAACGCTGCCACCGCCACGAAGGCGATCGGCATCATGCGAAATAGGGCCGACTGGGCCAAAAGGGATGGGGAGCGTCGGGTCATGGTTGCCCAGTGATAACGACATGCAGCAAAGGGCGGCAAGGTCTTTTGCTAGGCCAGTAGCCAAGAATGCCCACCCGCGCGATGTCCTTGCGCAGGTGGGCGACTACATTATTCGGCGGCGTCACGCTTTGGTAAGACCCAGCCGGGTCGCACAAAATGACAGGTGTAGCCATTTGGCAGGCGTTGCAGATAATCCTGATGCTCGGGCTCAGCTTCCCAGAAATCGCCTGCAGGTTCGACTTCGGTCACGACCTTACCGGGCCAAAGGCCCGACGCATCGACATCCGCGATGGTGTTCAGCGCTTCGGCCTTTTGGTCGTCATCCAGATAGTAGATCGCTGATCGATAAGATGCACCAACATCGTTGCCCTGCCGCATTGGCGTGGATGGATCGTGGATCTGAAAGAAAAACTCCAAAAGCCTACGATAGCTGATCTGCGTGGGGTCAAAGACGATCTCGATCCCTTCGGCATGGGTCCCGTGATTGCGATATGTCGCATTGGGCACATCGCCACCCGTGTACCCCACGCGGGTCGTGGTCACGCCGGGCAGTTTGCGGATTAGCTCCTGCATTCCCCAAAAACACCCACCAGCGAGAATCGCGCGTTCATGTGCCATCAAATATCCTCCACTTGATCAATGTAGTCTCCGTAACCCTCGGCCACCATATCGTCACGATGGACGAAACGCAGCGAGGCCGAGTTGATGCAGTAGCGCAGCCCACCACGGTCCCGTGGTCCGTCAGGGAACACATGACCCAAATGGCTATCACCATGGGTCGAGCGTACCTCGGTGCGGACCATGCCAAGTGTGCTGTCTCGCAATTCTGCCACATGAGCAGGCTCAATCGGTTTGGTAAAACTTGGCCAGCCGCAACCGCTTTCGTATTTATCGGAAGAGGCAAATAACGGTTCGCCCGATACGATATCAACATAGATACCCGGGTCTTTGTTGCCTAGGTAGGCGCCGGTGCCGGGACGCTCGGTCCCGTTTTCCTGTGTGACCCGGTATTGCTCAGGTGACAGCTTTGAAATGGCGTCGGCGGATTTCGTGTATTCAGTCAAATCAGTGTTCCCCATTACAGTTTCGTTGACGATAAGATGGGGCGCAGAGAACGGAATTTCCATGGCGTAGCGCGGGCACAGGCTTCCAAGCAACCCTGACGGCCGAGCCGGGGCACGGAAAACCCCAATCTGGTAAGCCTCCGACGCAGGCCGGGCCGCACCGATTGCGCGGTTCACAAAATTGGCATTTGGCGAAACAAATACGATCGCGCTGAATGTACGCCGTATTTGCGCGGATGTTCGGCGCAAATGGTTGTGCGCAGGCCCGTTCCGGCAGATAGACCAAGCCGCACGCAACCGGAGACCCAGACGTGAAACTGCGTTTTGATCATGGACCAGACGAGGCACCCTGCCAATTTGACGCCCCCCAGCGCTTGATCAGAGCTGAAAATGTGCAGGAGGTGCCGCAAGCGCTTGCGGCCATCGATGCCGCGCGCGCTGAAGGGGCTTGGGTTGCCGGGTTTGCAAGCTACGAGCTTGGCTATGCGCTTGAGGAACGCTTGCACCATTTGATGCCACCGAAACGGCGCCTGCCGTTGCTCCTGTTCGGTGTCTATGACGATCCCAGTACGCCGGTTGCTGTAACGCATGGTCCGGCGTCGCTGTCGGATCTGCAGTCTGGCTGGACGCAGGGGCGCTATAAAAAAGCGTTTCAGCGCGTCCATGAATATATATGTGCCGGCGACATCTATCAGGTAAATTTGACCTTCCCGATCCATGCTCGGGCATCGGGCCTTGATCAAGCCCTTTATGCGGCCCTCATAGACGCGCAGCAGGTGCGATATGGTGTGATGTTAAAGGCCGACGGCTTGCCCAGCATTCTGTCACGCTCTCCAGAGCTTTTCTTTCGAACCACGACGACCGGGCAGATCGAGACGCGCCCGATGAAGGGTACGCAGCCACGCAGCCTCGATCCAATTGAAGATGCCCGTCGCATCGAATTTCTACGTAATGATGAAAAAAATCAGGCCGAGAATCTGATGATTGTCGACCTCCTGCGCAACGATATCTCTCGTATCTGCACCGCAGGTAGCGTCTGTGTACCGGAGCTATTCACGGTCGAAAGTTATGAAACCGTGCACCAGATGGTGTCGCTTGTCAGGGGGCAAATGTGTGATGATACAGGGCTTTCCGATATCCTAAGCGCCTTGTTTCCCTGTGGCTCGATCACTGGGGCCCCCAAACTGCGCGCGATGGAGATCATCGCGGAGCTCGAAGACGCCCCGCGCGAAATTTACTGTGGCACCATTGGATGGGCAGCACCGGATGGCAGGTCAGAATTTAATGTGGCCATTCGGACGCTGATGCTTGATGACGGTGCTGTCACCCTGAATGTTGGCGGTGGAGTTGTCTATGACAGCACGGCTGCCTCAGAACATGAAGAAGCTTTGTGGAAAGCACGCTTTGCGTCCCGCTTGGCTGGGGTGTCGTGACTGAAGGGAAATCGCGCGCATTCATTAGAGATTTGTCTATGAACTTTACCTTGCAACGCCGAATTCGACTGGAATGCTTTGCGAACCGAGGATGAATAGATGCCGAGGGGAAAGTGGTGGGCGACCTTGGAATCGAACCAAGCGTGCGTCTCCGCGAGGGAGTTACAGTCCCCTGCCACACCTTGCGGCCTGTCGCCCACTAACCCGGCACTTTCGCGCCGAACGTGGGGCTGATTATCCCGCCCGTGCCAAGCCGTCAATACGAAAAATTGCGCGAATGCACTTGTCTCGCCGACGCAATCGCCGCATTGTCCGGGCCTTGCGAAAAGAAGGGCAAAGGGCATGACGAGAAAGCCAAAATGGGTGGTGCAGAAGGAAAAGGCGCGGCGGGATGCTGCGGCCGAAACCGTTTGGCTTTTTGGGCTGCATGCCGTGCGCGATGCGCTGATGAACCCAAACCGAGAGCGACTGCGCCTGATCGTCACGAAAAACGCGGCCGATAAGTTGGCCGAGGCAATCACGACATCCGGAATGGAACCCGAAATGGCGGATGCACGGAAGTTTCCGGCGCCCCTCGATCCGAATTCGGTGCATCAGGGGGCAGCGTTAGAGGTCAAACCCCTTGCGTGGGGCAGCTTTGCTGAACGGGTCATGGGTGGCGAAGGTGGATTGCCTATCGTTGTGTTGCTTGATCGGGTAACAGACCCGCACAATGTGGGGGCGATCCTACGTTCAGCAGAGGTCTTTGGAGCCAGTGCTGTCATCGGTACGGCGCGTGGCTCGGCGCCCGAAACCGGAGCGCTTGCCAAAACGGCGTCTGGCGCATTGGAGCGCCAGCCCTATCTGCGCATTCGTAATCTTGCCGACACCATGATCGAACTGCGCGAGATGGGGTTCATCGTATTGGGTTTGGACGGGGAAGCTGACGAGACACTGGAAAGCGCGTTGGCCACACGCCCGGACCGACCAGTTGCTTTGGTGCTGGGCGCCGAGGGTCCTGGTCTGCGCGAAAAGACCAAGGCAACCTGTGATCAGCTGGTCAAAATCCCGTTTGCGAGGGGGTTTGGATCGCTCAATGTCTCCAACGCGGCGGCGGTGGCGCTTTATTGCGCGCGGTCTACGCGGTGATCACATCCCCTTGAGTGAGGATGTAATTTGCTGTCAGAATGTGCAGATTAGTTGCGATTGGAGGGGTTTATGTCCGAGAAAAATTATACACGACGTTTGGTTCTGACGGGTTTGATTGCTACGCCGCTGGCTGCTGGCTTGTTTGGCACGCGCGCTATGGCGGCAACTTCGGCGGTCTATATCGAAGATGGGGTTGCATGGGATGGCTACGATCCAGTGGCCTATTTTACGGTGGGTGAGCCCACCCCGGGATCTAAGGATTATGCATTTGATTACAATGGTGTAACGGTCCTTTTCTCAAACTCAGAGAACCGTGATTTGTTCGCAGCCGACCCGATGAAATATGCGCCGCAATATGGTGGCTACTGCGCTTACGCAATGAGCAAAGGCTATATAGCGCCGACAATTCCGGAAGCCTGGACCATCTATGATGACAAGCTTTATTTGAACTTCAGCCTGCGCGCACGCGAGCTTTGGTCAGAGGATATTCCCGGCAATATCGTCAAGGGTGACAAGAATTGGCCCGGTATTTTGAGCGCCTAACGGGGCGTTTCACAACCGGTTCACAAGTTCTTTACATTATCTTCTCATCATCTGAACCGGACCTATTTGTATAAGGAGAGCGGGCCGTGGAACGCCCGCATCTCATTTCACTGTCCCTCGTTCCACCAACTTGCGCCCGGTTCGTCCGGGCGCATTTTTGTTCGGGCTTGGCATGGTGCGGCTTTGGTCTTAGCTAACGGGTATGAACATGACTGACGCAGACACACGTATGAAACGCATCCTGACCTCAACCCGCGTGATTGGGTTGGTGGGACTGTCCCACAAACCCGAACGCGCAAGCCACCGGGTCGCGGGATTTCTGGCTGCGAAGGGCTATCGCGTGATTGGCGTGAATCCAGGTCTTGCCGGGCGCGAGATGTTCGGTGAGACGGTTGTGGCGTCGGTTTCGGAGTTGCCAGCCGAGACTGATATGATCGATTTGTTTCGCCGCTCAGAAACCATCGCGCCCATCGTAGACGAGGCACTGGACGCCCTTCCGAATCTGCGTACCGTTTGGATGCAGTTAGAGATTTTCAATGCGGAAGCCCGCGAGAAGGCCGAAGCGCACGGGGTTGAGGTTGTGGAAAATCACTGCCCGGCGATCGAATATCCGCGTTTGATTGGGTCAGCACCGTTGAGCGATCTGGTGGGGTAGGGGCTTCGCCCCTCTGCGCCTGCGCGCATTCACCCCAGGATATTTGCGACAAGAAAAAGCGGATCAGGGTTTTCGGGCCGCTTTTTCGGTGATGCCCGAGGTGCCTTCACGTCGTTCGAGTTCTTTGAGGACATCGGAGAACGGAATATCGCGCGCCGCAAGCATGACCAGAAGGTGATAGAGCACGTCTGCAGCCTCGGCAGTCAGGTTCTCGCGGTCGTTCTTCACAGCGGCGATGATGGCTTCAACGGCTTCTTCGCCAAACTTCTCGGCACATTTTTCTGGACCTTTCGATAGCAGCTTGGCGGTCCAAGATGTGTCCGGGTCAGCGGTTTTGCGTGCTTCGATTGTTGCGGCGAGTTGGTTGAGGATGGTCATGAAAGCCTCATAGGGATACCGGCGGCGGCCATGTGATCCTTGGCCTCGCGAATTGTGTAGTCGCCGAAGTGGAAGATGGATGCAGCCAGCACGGCGGATGCGCCGCCTTCGGTTACGCCTTCGACCAGATGGTCCAGATTGCCCACACCTCCGGACGCGATCACCGGCACATGCACTGCGTCCGAGATCGCACGGGTCAGTGGCAGGTTGAAGCCTGCCCGCGTGCCGTCGCGATCCATTGAGGTCAGTAGGATTTCACCGGCGCCCTTGGATTCCATCAGTTTTGCAAATTCAACAGCATCGATTGGGTCGCCGTTTTTATCGAGCGCGGCCTTCCGTCCCCCATGGGTGAAGATACCCCACTTGTTGGGTTTGCCATCCGCGTCATGTCCGATTGTTTTGGCATCGATGGCCACAACGATACATTGGCTGCCGAACCGGTCGGCAGAACGGGCAATCACGTCCGGATCTGCGACTGCGGCGGAGTTGAAGCTGACTTTATCGGCCCCCGCCAGCAACAGATCACGCACGTCATCTGGGCTGCGCACACCGCCGCCAATGGTCAGCGGCATGAAGCATTGTTCTGCTGTACGCGTTGCGAGGTCATACATCGTGCCACGGTTTTCGTGGGTGGCCTTGATGTCGAGGAAACACAGCTCGTCCGCGCCGGCGGCATCGTAGGCGCGTGCCTGTTCCACCGGGTCGCCCGCGTCGATCAGATCGACGAAGTTGACGCCTTTCACCGTGCGGCCCTCGGCCACATCGAGACAAGGAATGATACGAGTCTTCAGCATTTTCTGCGCGGTCCTCAGCTGATCACAATTTGTTTTATGTATTCCATCGCCGACTGACCAGAGCATTGTCGCATTCAGACCTGATTAAAGGAATTGTCTTATGAAAAAGCTCACACTCGCGGTCCTAGCGTCTTTGGTTGCGCTTCCTGCAATGGCCGAGATCGTAAAAGTCCCAGCTACCGGTTCGGTGGCTGACACGATGGATGCGTTGGAAGCGGCTGTCGGCAACGCAGGCGCTACCGTATTTGCACGTGTCGATCATGCAGGTGGTGCCGCGTCCGTCGACTTGGAGTTGGGAGCGTCGCAGCTTCTGGTGTTCGGAAATCCCAAGCTTGGCACCCCCGCGATGCAGGATGCCCCACTTGCGGGGTTGATGCTGCCCCTGCGAGTGCTGGTGTATGAAGACGGCGACGGTGCGGTTTGGCTTGCCTATGAGGCACCGGCTGACATGTTGGGAGAGCTCGGCATCGCCGGCGACGCGCCCTATGTTGCCAAGATGACCGGGGCGCTGGGCAAACTGACCGCAGCCGCGGCGGGGGGTTAAAGTGCCGCCAAGGCCGCTTTCAGATCAATCGCGCCGTCATACAACGCGCGGCCAGAGATGGCGCCGTTTAGTGCTACGCCGCAATCGCGCAGGGCAATCAGGTCATCCATCGAGCTGACGCCGCCCGAGGCAATGACCGGGATCGAGACCGCGCGGGCCAGGTCTGCCGTGGCCTCGATATTCGGCCCCTGCATCGCGCCGTCGCGGTTGATGTCGGTATAGATGATCGCGGCGACGCCTGCGTCTTCGAACGACTTGGCAAGATCTGTGACCATCACGTCGGTTTCCTCGGCCCAGCCTTTGGTGGCCACGCGACCGTTGCGTGCGTCGATGCCGACGGCGACCTTGCCGGGAAACGCGCGGGCGGCTTCACGGACCAGATCGGGGTTCTCGACTGCGACGGTGCCAAGGATGACCCGCGATAAGCCCTTTTCGATCCAACCTTCGATGGTGGACATCTCGCGGATGCCACCGCCCAACTGGGCTGGGACGTCAACGGCGGAAAGGATTGCTTCGACCGCTGCGCCATTCACGGGCTCGCCCGCAAAAGCGCCATTCAGATCAACCAAGTGAATCCATTCGCAGCCTGCGTCCTGAAACGCTCGCGCCTGTGCGGCGGGGTTGTCGTTGAAGACCGTGGCCTCCTCCATCTCACCGCGCAACAGGCGCACGCATTGGCCGTTTTTCAGGTCGATGGCGGGGTAAAGGATCATGGCGCGGCTCCGACATTTTTAGCTTTTGGTGCTTTTGGCACGGACTGGGACAGGGGACAAGATGCGCCTCCCGTGACGTAACACTTGCCTAAAAGGGGTCGGCGGGGTCAGGATATTTCCAAATTCAGGGAGGATTACATGAAACGAGTATTAATGGCGCTTGCGCTGAGTGTGGGAATGGCAGCACCGGCTTTGGCGGACGCGGTTGAAGGGGTCTGGAAAACGCAGGTGGACGACGGAGCCTATGCCCATGTCACGATGTCCAAATGTGGGTCGTCGATTTGTGGTGTGATCTCAAAGGCGTTCAACGCAAGCGGGCCAATCAAATCAGACAACATCGGTAAAAAGTTGGTTTGGGATATGAAGCCACAGGGTGATGGCTTCTATAACGGCGGCAAGATCTGGCAGCCATCGACCGGTAAAGTGTTTAAGTCGAAGATGACGCTTTCAGGCAGCAGCCTGAAGGTTCAGGGCTGCGTTGCGGTCTTTTGTAAGAAGCAGACTTGGTCACGCGTGAAGTGATTGACATCTTCCTACAACTTAAAGGGCGTCCAAGCGGGCGCCCTTTCTCATGGCGCCCAGCTTAGGAAATTGGCGATCATTCGCAGACCAGCGGCTTGGCTTTTTTCAGGGTGAAATTGCATTCCGATCAAGTTGTCCCGTCCGACGATAGCAGTGATGTCGCCTGCGTAGTCACAATGGGCCAGCCGGTCCGCGGCATTGTCGACGACGAAATGATAGGAATGCACGAAGTAGGCATGATCACCCGTTTCGACCCCTTTTAGCACCGCGTGGTCGCTGTCGATAACAAGATCGTTCCACCCCATATGAGGGACCTTCAGGGCCGGATCGGACGGTTCGATCCTGCGAACATGTCCTTTGATCCAGCCAAACCCGTCCGTGTCCTGATATTCATGACCCATCGAGGCCAGCATCTGCATGCCGACGCAAATCCCCATGAAGGGGCGGCCTTGATTGATCACAGCCTCTTCCAAGGCTTCATAGATGCCCCGATGGTCTGACAGCTGCTTACGGCATGCCGGGAAAGCTCCGTCACCCGGCAGAACGATGCGATCGGCGCGGGTAACGTCCTCGGGCTTGGTCGATACGATAACCTCGCCTGCATTCGTCTCGGCGGCCATGCGTTGAAACGCTTTTTCTGCCGAGTGCAGGTTGCCGCTGTCATAGTCGATGATCACGGTTAGCATGATGGTCTCCGGATCGGATGCGGGTCAGAGCGCGCCCTTGGTCGAGGGGATGGCATCCGCCTTGCGCGGATCGGTTTCAATGGCAATTCGCAACGCACGTGCGACGGCCTTGAAGGCAGCCTCGGCCACGTGGTGGGCGTTGAAGCCGTGAATTTGGTCGATATGAAGCGTGATGCCGCCGTGGGTCGCCAGTGCTTGGAAAAACTCACGCACCAGTTCGGTGTCAAACGTGCCGATTTTGGGCGTGGCGAAGTCGACATTCCACACAAGGAATGGGCGCGCCGATAGGTCAAGTGCCGCACGCACCTGCGCGTCATCCATGGGTAGGTGGCATTCGCCATAACGACGGATGCCCTTTTTGTCGCCAAGCGCCTCGACCAAGGCTTGGCCGATCGCGATACCGGTGTCCTCGACGGTGTGGTGGTCATCAATATGCAGATCACCCGTGGCGCGGATCGTCATGTCGATCAGCGAGTGGCGCGACAGCTGGTCCAGCATGTGGTCAAAGAACCCCACACCGGTTTGGTTGTCATAAGCGCCGGTCCCGTCAAGATTGATCTCGACCGAGATATCGGTTTCCGCGGTTTTGCGGGTGATCGTTGCGCGCCGCATCAGGTCATCCTTCTATTAGCTGCGCCCCTTATAGGAGCGCATTGTCGCGCCGAAAAGGCGACTTTTCAAACGATTGCTGTTGCTGTGGTAATCATACCCCCACGCGGACGGTCGGACACATGGGTGTCCGCGTGGGGGTATATCGCTCTACTCCCGTTTGTGGCGGGTAACGTCGGTTAGGCAGCCTGAGATTGCATGAACTCGCGCGGGCACAACGTGATCAAATGGCTCAGATCGTCGCGACCCATATAGGTCATAAACCCCTTCAGCGGGGCGTTTCCACCTTTTGCGAACCACGCCAAGGCACCCGGATCCGTGTGCATATATCCCTCGCGCTCTGCCAAACCTTTGAACGCGTATTTTTCGGGCATGAAGCCAAACACGTAGTCTGGCGACCAACGCAACACGCACGTGGCCAGCGCGAACCTTGCCAACATCCCAGGCAGGCCCGTGCCACGATAGCGGTCATCGCCCTTTACCCATAGCTCGCCATGATAACAGGTCTTGCCGCTGATACGTTTGGCCCCTGGGCCAGGAGAGTAGCGGCACCGGTCAAAATCCAGATCAAGACCGGTAGGCGGGAAATCCACGAACTTGCTGTCCAGATAATCCGACAATGGTACCCCGTCCAAGTCGAACCGGCGCATGGCTTGGGTGTGAACCAGCTCGCCGGTCTCGTTCCAGCCGACAATCCAAAAGCCATTGTCTTCGTTCATAACGTGTAACTTGGGATCAAAAGGCATGCCAATTGGCTGGTGCGTCCGGTGTTCGTTTATGTATTTTTCGTAGAGGTCAAAGTCCGACCCCATCTCGATCATCATGCCGTAATCATTGGCCATATCGAGGATCGCGGTTACGAATTGAGCCCCCGCAAAGGTGTCATGAATGGTCATTTTGGTCTCCCATGTGTGTGGTGCATGAGAATTTTAACCTAAGGGGGAATTTTTTCGAATCGTTTCGGCAAATTTCCCGTTATGCGGGAATAACAGCAAAAATATGTGGAGACTGGGTCTCAATTAGCACGATATCGGGGCGTTTTTGCGTTAAGGCAGCTTGTGCACTGCGTTACGTAGCAGGTGGAATCTCGTTCATTTCAAAGCTTTCATCCATGCTGTTGCGATTCTCTTCGCTCAGATTTGCGATCACTACGTTGCGTGTGCGGTCGATCAATGTCGCCAGAGCGAACTCTCCATCCGCAAATCGGCAGGCCATCGCCAGACGCTGATAGCTGATCGTTTTCAACTCATCGTCGGGACCGTGCCCGATACGTGTATGAATATGATCCAGTCGAATGCCGCGGGTGGTTGCGATATCATGGAATGGTTTGGCTAGAAGATTGGCAAAACCGGGTCCACCAGGAAGGTTGGCAATCCCCTTACCGACCGATGACCGATACTTCTCCCAGCCGAACCACGTGGCGTAGGAAGACTTTTCCCCGACCTCTGTACAGATCCAGTCACCATTATCTTCGTTGAAGCGAAAGACCATCAGGTAAGGGCGAAGCGGCTGCAATGCCGGACTTTCCAAATCGCCTTGTGAATCCGCCCAGGCGTGAAACGCATACTGTACCAACGGCGATCCCATATCCCAAATGGCGGTCAGCGGATGTTGCTGTAGGTAAAAAGGAATGGGTCCGACCTGAAGCCCAAGATAAAATAGCTCGTTTACGTGTTTGCTTTCGTCGTGAAGCCACGCCTCGCATCGTGCGATAAGTTCCTCGGCCTCGCGAAGTGAGTTCTTACCAGCTTCAGTCAGCACATATTGCCGGTTTTCGAATGAAAAGAGCGGACTGCCTTTGTATTCCTCCAGCAACGCGATGTGCCGGCGTACTGTTTGACGCGTGCTTTGGAGCTCCCGAACGGATTCGGAGAGGTTCAGCGTGCGCGCCAAAGATGCATAGGAACGCAGCATTTCAAACAGAAGTGGGGGGCTGTCTCGAGTGCTCATTTTTATAACATACCGGTGATCACCAAACTGTTTCCGCGATGTAATTCATAACAATCTCTGAATTTAACAAAGAAAAAGTTGTTTTGAAATGGATATTTAGCTAGTTGGGTAAAAAAATCATCCATGGGGTGTATATTTACGTACCCGTACTGTTCACCTCTCACCACTTGGATACGAGGTGGCAGGCTGCCATTCTCTCTAAACGGGAAGCAATTAAATGGTGAGAGAAAATGGTCCATCCTGTTGATGTCCATGTGGGTAAGAAGATCCGAGAAGTCCGTCTGCTGCGCGGCCTAACTCAAGTAAAAGTGGCGGAGCAACTGGGACTGTCGTTCCAGCAACTCCAAAAGTACGAAACAGGGTACAATCGCGTATCCGCAAGCAAGATGTTCGAGATTGCACAATTATTGAATGTGCAACCTGGCTACTTCTTTGAAGGCCTCGCAGATGCTGAGGGCGCCGAGAATGAGGCCATGGATGAACGGACAGCGAAAGCTGCACAGGCCTTGTCGTCAATTTCGGACGTCAAGGTTCGCAATCAGATACAGTCGATGATCCACGAGTTGGCCAATCGACAGTCGCTGAGCGCCTGAGCAGTAACACGTCCTTCTGAGGGGAAGGGGTGGGGAAAAGGGGATGCGTTTGCGCGTCCCCTTTTCTGTTTTTCCGATCAAAAAGGGAAAAACGCCAACGCACGGGTTGGTTTAGAAATAGGGATCTAAGAAGGTGGTCCATTGGAGCGGGCGAGGCGATTCGAACGCCCGACCCTAACCTTGGCAAGGTTATGCTCTACCCCTGAGCTACGCCCGCATCCTATGGCAGTCTTCGGCTGGGTAGGCCGAACTGGGTAACCGAATGGAGCGGGCGAGGCGATTCGAACGCCCGACCCTAACCTTGGCAAGGTTATGCTCTACCCCTGAGCTACGCCCGCTTCCTTCGGTGAGCCGTGAGATATGTAATCCAACGCCGACCTGCAAGGGGAAAATCGCAGACGCGGCGGTTTTTTGTAAGAAGTTTGAGGCTGGCGTTACAGATACACCTGTTTTGCCGGGGCGCTGGCATTTCTGTGTTGCGGCTCTCGGGTGTGTTACTGTCAGCGTGAATACATCAATTCACCCAGCAAAGGCGGACCATGCCACATCTCAATGTCAACGACGTAATGCTTCACTACACAGATCAGGGGCAAGGGGCGGAGACGATCTTGTTTTCACACGGGCTTCTTTTCAGCGGCGAAATGTTCGCGGCGCAGGTTTCGGCCCTGTCTGACGACTACCGCTGCATTACATTCGACCATCGCGGACAGGGTCAAAGTGACGTAGCCAAAGATGGATACGACATGGACACCTTGACCGACGATGCGGCTGCGCTAATCGAGGCGCTAGGCATCGGGCCGTGTCATTTTGTAGGGCTATCTATGGGTGGTTTCGTCGGCATGCGCTTGGGCCTTCGTAAACGCGAACTGCTAAAGACCCTTACATTGATCGAAACCAGCGCCGACCCAGAACCGAAGGAAAACCATTTCCGCTACAAGCTGCTGAATGTTGTCGCACGATGGTTTGGTTTGAAGGCCGTCGTCGGGAAAGTGATGCCCATCATGTTTGGCCAAACGTTTCTAAAGGACGATAAGCGACGTGCAGAGCGCCAGCACTGGCGTAGCAGAATAGCGGCGAGCAATCGATTTGGGATCACACGTGCGGTGAATGGTGTCATTCACCGGGACGGTATTTACGATCAATTGCCCCAGATGTCTGTTCCAACCTTGATCCTTAGCGGTGACGAGGATGTGGCAACAACACCTGAGAAATCGCGACGTATGCATAACGCGATTAAGGGATCGAAGTTGGTTTCTGTTCCGAAAGCGGGACATTCTGCAACAATCGAAGCGCCTGAAGCGATCACCAAAGCCATCTCCGATTTTCTTCAAGATCAGGCGAAGTAAAGGAAATGGCCGCCCGATTGAGCGGCCATTTCCGAGCGTTTCTGAGCAGCGTTATTCCAACTCGATCATAAGGTCCTTGGCGTCGATCTGGCCACCAGCTTGAACATGGACCGCTTTGACCGTCGCATCCCGTTCTGCATGGATGCCGGTTTCCATCTTCATCGCCTCGATGGTCAAAAGCAGATCACCTTCGTGCACCTGTTGACCAGCGCTGACAGCAACGGTGGCGACCACGCCCGGCATCGGTGCGCCGATATGATCGGCATTGCCTTCGTCGGCTTTGGGGCGTTGGATCGTCGAGGCTTTGACCAAACGGTTAGGGACCCGGATGGTGCGGGGTTGGCCATTGAGTTCGAAGAAGACTTTGACCTCGCCGTCCTCGTTCGTTTCGCCAACTGCTTGCAGTCGAATTTCCAGTGTCTTGCCCGGGTCAATCTCGGCTGAGATTTCTTCCCCCGGTTCCATTCCATAAAAGAAGGTCTTTGTCGGCAGGGCCCGCACGGGTCCATACTGACGATGACGCCCCATGTAGTCCAAAAATACTTTGGGATACATGAGATAGCCGTTCAGGTCTTCGTTATCGACCTTGAACCCCTGCAACTCCTTTGACAGTTCGGCGCGGGTTGCCTCAAGATCCACCGGCTCCAAGTGTTTGCCGGGACGTTTCAGATTTGGTTTCTCGTCCTTCAGGACCTTGCTAACAATCTTTTTCGGGAACCCACCTGGAGGTTGGCCAAGATTGCCGCGCATCATGTCGACAACGCTGTCCGGGAAGGCCACGTCTGCTTTTGGATCCTCGACCTCGGCACGGGTCAAGTTCTGGCTGACCATCATCAGCGCCATGTCTCCCACGACCTTAGAAGACGGTGTAACTTTGACGATGTCGCCAAACATCTGGTTCACATCGGCATAGGTCTGCGCGACCTCGTGCCAGCGATCCTCCAACCCAAGTGAGCGGGCTTGCGCCTTGAGGTTGGTAAACTGTCCGCCAGGCATTTCATGCAGATAGACTTCTGATGCCGGGGCCTCTAGCCCGCTTTCAAACGCGGCGTACTGCCCACGAACGCCTTCCCAGTAGTTGGACATCTCGCGGATCGCACCGATATTCAGGCCGGTGTCGCGGTCGGTGTTGCGTGTGGCCTCGACGATTGAGCCCAGACAAGGTTGCGATGTCCCACCCGAAAATGCATCCATCGCCGCGTCGACTGCGTCTACGCCCGCTTCGGCCGCGGCAAGGATGGTCGCACCAGCGATGCCGGATGTGTCGTGAGTATGGAAGTGGATCGGCAGACCAACTTCGTCCTTCAACGCCTTGATAAGCGCGCGGGCAGCGGCGGGTTTCAGAAGCCCAGCCATGTCTTTCAAGCCCAGAACGTGCGCACCGGCAGCTTCAAGCTCTTTGGCCATGCCAACATAATATTTCAGGTCGTATTTCGACCGGTCTGGGTTCAGAATATCGCCCGTGTAGCAGACCGTGCCTTCGCAAACTTTACCGGCCTCGACCACCGCATCCATGGCGACACGCATGTTTTCCACCCAGTTGAGGCTGTCAAACACGCGGAAGACGTCAATCCCGTTGGCGGCTTCCTTCACAAAGGCCTGCACCACGTTGTCTGGGTAATTGGTGTACCCGACCCCGTTTGAGGCCCGCAAAAGCATCTGCGTCATCAGGTTCGGCATCGCTGCACGCAGGTCGCGAAGGCGTTGCCACGGGCATTCCTGCAAGAAGCGATAGGCCACATCGAAGGTTGCTCCGCCCCAGCATTCGACGCTGAACAGCTCGGGCAGATTGGCGGCATAGGCAGGTGCCGCCGTGATCATATCGATCGAGCGCATGCGTGTGGCCAGAAGCGACTGGTGTCCGTCGCGCATGGTGGTGTCAGTGATCAGCAGCTTTTGCTGCGCTTTCATCCAATCAGCGACGGCCTGTGGCCCCTCGGCTTCCAATAACGTGCGCGTTCCCGGTGCCGGTTCAGCGTGCAATGTCGGAGGTTTGGGGATTTTCAGATCGGCGATCGGTGCGGCGCGGCCCTCGGTTTCAGGATGTCCGTTCACCGTGATATCTGCGATATAAGTCAGAACCTTGGTGCCCCGGTCGCGTCGCTTTTTGAACTGGAACAGCTCTGGTGTCTCGTCGATGAACTTCGTTGTGTACTGATTGTTCAGGAACGTGGGATGCTTCAGCAAGTTCTCGACGAACGCGATGTTTGTCGACACACCACGAACGCGGAATTCGCGCAAAGCGCGGTCCATCCGCGCAATTGCGGCCTCGGGCGTTTGCGCCCAGGCGGTCACCTTGGTCAGAAGCGAGTCGTAATAGCGGGTGATCACACCGCCCGCATAGGCTGTGCCGCCATCCAAACGGATACCCATGCCCGTCGCCGACCGGTAAGCTGTGATACGGCCATAATCCGGGATGAAATTGTTCTGTGGGTCCTCTGTCGTAACGCGCGTTTGTAGCGCGTGACCGTTCAGGCGGATGTCATATTGGCTGGCTTTCCCGGTGGCTTCCGCCAGTGACTTGCCCTCAGCGATCAATATCTGAGCCTGAACGATGTCAATGCCGGTGACCTCTTCTGTGACAGTGTGTTCAACCTGCACGCGGGGGTTCACTTCGATGAAGTAGAACTTGCCGGTTTCCATATCCATTAGGAATTCAACGGTGCCCGCACATTCATAGTTCACATGGGCGCAGATTTTGCGGCCAAGTTCACAGATTTCTTCGCGTTGAGCTTCCGAGAGGTATGGGGCAGGGGCACGTTCGACAACCTTTTGGTTGCGCCGTTGAACTGAGCAGTCGCGTTCATAAAGGTGATAGATATTACCGTGGCTGTCGCCAAGGATCTGCACCTCGACGTGGCGGGCGCGGGTGATCATCCTTTCCAAGTAACCCTCGCCATTGCCGAAGGCAGCCTCGGCTTCGCGACGGCCTTCCAAGACCTTTTCTTCCACCTCGTCTGGGCCGAAGATGGGCCGCATGCCGCGTCCGCCGCCACCCCAACTGGCCTTCAGCATGAGGGGATAGCCGACGGCTTCGGCTTCTTTCTTGATGGCCGCGATATCGTCGCCCAACACTTCGGTGGCGGGGATGACGGGGACTCCGGCCTCTACCGCAACCTTCCGGGCCGAGGCCTTGTCGCCCAAGGCGCGCATGGTTTCGGCCTTCGGGCCAATGAAGGTAATGCCGTTGGCCGCACAGGCGTCCACGAAATCGGGGTTCTCAGACAAAAGACCATAGCCTGGGTGGATCGCGTCCGCACCGCACTCCTTGGCCACGCGGATAATTTCATCAATCGAGAGGTAAGCGGCCACGGGCCCCATGCCCTCGCCGATCCGGTATGCCTCGTCGGCTTTAAACCGATGCAAGCCCAGCTTGTCTTCTTCGGCATAGATGGCAACGGTTTTCTTGCCCATTTCGTTGGCGGCGCGCATCACACGGATCGCAATCTCGCCCCGGTTGGCAATCAGTATTTTCTGAAAGTCCCGCATCTCACACTCCCCTTGGCCCAATGTGTAGATTTGGATCGAATTGGTAGGACGTGCTGCGCTGCAGCGCAATAGGGTTTGTAAGGTTTCTGCAATGATTATCTGCAAATTGGTAATATTTACTTACCAAAATTGCACAAGTTAAGCAGCAGGCCTATCCGTGTTTGGAAAGTAGTCCACCAGGTTGGCGCGTGATTCGACCCTCAAGCTCGAGCGTGACGAGTTCGGGTAGGATTTCGGCCGACGCCATGCCTGATGTGCCACCCAGATCGCGGATCAATTGATCTTCGGCCAGTGGGCTTGGTCCCAACCGCGATAGTATCTGGCTGTGTAGTTTTGCCGTTTCCTTCAGATTTCGATCCTGGACCGGTTCTTGCCTGTCTGTTGCCGCGTGCGCGACAGGGGCTGGCGTTTTTACGGCATCGGATGGTGCCGGGCGGGCAGGACCAATCGCTTCGATTACATCTTCGGCACCGCGGATCAGGGCCGCGCCATCACGTATCAGAAAATTGCACCCGGTGGCGCGGGCATCGAAGGGGTGGCCGGGCACTGCCAGGACATCACGCCCCTGATCCAGTGCATTGCGCGCCGTGATCAGTGAACCTGATTTCGCGGCCGCTTCGACCACCACGACGGCGCGCGCGAGACCCGAGATTAGCCTGTTTCGACGGGGGAAATGCCTGGCCTGAGGCGTCAGCCCCGGTGCTTGTTCCGACACACGTAACCCTTTGCGCGCAATATCTTCGGCCAGCACGGTGTTTTCTTTGGGATAGATGACGTCTACGCCACCGGCCATGACAGCGACGGTGGTCCCGACCTCAACCGCGACCTCATGCGCAACGGTGTCGATGCCACGGGCAAGGCCCGAAACGGTGGTGAACCCGGCCTCGCTTAGCTCACGCGTCAATTTTCGTGCCATGCGAATGCCAATCGACGACGCGTTGCGTGCACCGATAAGGGCGACCATCGGACGGTGAAGCAAAGCGACGTCGCCTATGGCCCAGAAGAACGGAGGGGGGTCGGATATTTCCGACAGAAGCTCGGGATATTCGGGGGTGCCCCATGAAATCATCCGAGCGCCTGCAAAATGTGCGCGGCGCAGTTCTTCTTCGGCAATTTCGACCGGGCAAGGGGTGTAATTTTTCACGCCCGCGGCCTGTGCGACCTCTGGCAAGGCATCCAAAGCGGCTTGTGCCGTGCCGTGCTCGCCGAGTAGCCGAAAGAAGGTCGCAACGCCAACGCGACGTGATCGCAAGAGACGGATCCACGCCAGTTCATCTTCCGCAGTCAAAGGTGAGGGGGTGGGGTGGAGTAGGGAAGCTGAAATATCCATTGGCATGATTGATTCCGTCTCTTGCGGATTAACCATGCGCTGGGATTGGTTAAGGAAATACTAACTCAGCTTCCAGCAGAATTTGACGTGGGGCGTGGCGGAACACTGCGTCGTGTGATCGCGGTAATCATTATGTGAAACAAAGCACCGGCAATGAGGCCGGGCGGAACCACATCCAAAAGATAACCCGATAGCCTTTCTGCTTGCGGAATTACTAGGGCCTGTTAACACTTAATCATATCGACGATTAGGGCGAAATTCAGGAAAGCGCGGTACATGACGTCCAGCTTTTCGAACCTTGAGAAGATGCGCCGGTATCCTTTCAGCCTTCGAAA